>NZ_QXQT01000009.1 GCF_003660395.1 Helicobacter vulpis | reverse complement strand
GGATGGCTTTAGCTTGCTCTTGTGTCTGTGCAAAATTGTAGAGTTTGGGGAGTTCTTGCTCTAGGGTGTAGGGGGTGAAGAGGGTGTTGTGCAGGGGGGGAGATGTAAGAGTCAAAGAGAGTGGGCATGGGGGGTCTTCTTGTGATCTACCTTGTTGTAGTTCTTTGGGGTATTTTAGCATGGGATGGGGGTCTATTTCATAATACCGCTTGGGCCAACTCCTTTCCTAAGGGGCTTGTAAAGGACTGGGTGGGGAGGATGCGCTCGACAATCTTGCCCTTGTCTAGCAAGATGATGTTATCACAAAAGGCCTTAGCTAGGCGCAGGTCGTGGGTGATAAAGAGAAAGCTAATCTCTTTTTTGAGTTCTTTTAAAAGGGTGATGATTTGGTGCTGCAAGACCAGGTCAAAGGAAGAGAGAGATTCGTCTAAAATAAGGAATTTGGGCGCGATCGCGCAGGCGCGCGCCAAACACACCCGCCCTAACTCGCCCCCACTTAAAAGAATGGCGCGCTTGTGAAGGTATTTTTTGGCGATTTGAAACATCTCGCATGCCTGCTGAATGCGCTCTGTGAGCTCTGCCCCCTTAATGTGGAGCAAATGCACTAAGGGTTCGGCTAAGACTTCATAGACGCTTAAAGAGGGGTTGACACAGCTTACCGGGTCTTGAAACACCATTTGAGCCTGTTTGTAGAAGGCGCGCCGCTCTGTGAGAGTGCCCATGCGCGCTCTTTGACCGAAAAATTCAATGTATGCGTGGGTGGGTTGGATAAAACCCATGAGGATATTGGCTAAAGTGCTTTTGCCAGAGCCAGAGAGCCCCATCAAACCCAGCGCGCGCCCCTGTTCTAAACTAAAAGAGATGTCCTTTAGCACGCTAAAATACCCCTTATTGCCAAAGAAGGAAAACACTTCATAGTTATGGTTGAGTTCAGAGACTTTAAGCGCTAGCATGTTGCCCTTTTCCAAAGTTTTTATAGGCCTCTATGAGTAACTTAGTTTGGGGGTGTATCGGGTTTTCAAAAACCTCTTGCACGCTTCCTCTTTGCACAATACGCCCCTCACTCACCACCAATACACGATCGGCGATGCGTTTGACTACGCCAAAATCATGGGTGATGAGCAAAAAGCCCACCTGCTTTTTTGCCTTCAAGTCTAATAAGAGTTCTAAAATCTTGCTTTGGGTAATGAGGTCTAGATCAGTAGTGGGTTCATCGGCGATAATGAATTGGGGTTCTTTGAGCAAAGCTAGGGCGATCATCGCCCTTTGCAACATCCCCCCGCTGAGTTCAAAGGGGTATTTGCGCAAAACACTAGAGTCCAAACACACATCTTCTAGGGCTTTTTCTATGCGCTTTTGCCCCGAAGTGTCCCATTTATCTATCACCTTCAAGCTCTCTATGGCATGCGCCTCGATGGTCATTAGTGTGTTAAAAGCGGTGCGGGGGTTTTGCATGATCGCACTCAAGTGGCGCGCATTGTAGGGCTGACCCCCTAAGCTCACTTGTGTACGCCCTTGAAAGCCAGAGGGAGTGAAGCCAAAAATAGACATGGCGCTCAAACTCTTCCCGCTCCCGCTCTTGCCTAGCATGGCTGTGATCTTAGAACGCTCTAGGTTAAATTCTAAATCTATGAGCGCGCTTTCTTGTTTGGCGATGTTGATCTTAATGTTTAAATGCTGCATTTTCCATTACCTTGCCAGAATCAAGTTTATCGCGCAAATAATCCCCAATGATATTAAAGCTCATCACACATAAAAACAACGCCGCGCCCGGGTAATAAATGAGCTCTGGATAAGTAAAGATAAAGTCTTTCGCATCGCTGATCATGATCCCCCATTCAGGCGTGGGGGATTTGACCCCCAGCCCCAAGAAGCTTAAGCCTGCGATGTGGAGCATGACATGTCCGATGTCCAAAGTGGCCACGATCACGCATTGGGCTAAAATGGGTTTGAGCATGTTTTTCTTGAAGTTTTCCACCCCTGAAGCCCCGCACATCTTGCTCACTAAGACGTATTCTTTATTCTTCAAGCTTAAGACAATGGAGCGCACAATGCGCGCGTACCACGCCCAGTGGGTGAGCGCGATGGCGATGATGATATTGGTCAGCCCCGTACCCAAGAGCCCCACTAAAAATAAAGAGAGCACAATTGTAGGCATCGCAAAGAAGAGGTCGCACACGCGCATTAAAATTTGATCAAAACGCCCGCCCACAAAGCCGGCCACACTCCCCACGACCCCGCCCACGCCCACAATCAAGACTAAAGTTAAAAACACGCAGCTTAGAGAAATGCGCGCCCCATAGATCAAGCGGGCAAAATTATCTCGACCTAGATGATCTGTGCCTAAGAGATGTTCAAAAGACATGGGCAAAAATTTGCCCAAGAGATCGATGTCCTCAGGTTTGTAATGCGTGATGTAGGGGGCAAAGAGGGCTAGGGCGAACATGGTTGCTAAAATACATAGGGCCAGTACAATGGGCAAATGGTGTAATTTCATTGATACCCCAATCGGATACGCGGATCGATCCACACATAGCATAGATCAATAATGAGATTAGAGAGGATGAAAATCCCTCCCATTAAGAGCATAAAGGCTAAAATCACGGGGTAATCATTGTTCAAAATCGCGCCCACGATCCAGTTGCCCGTGCCCGGGTAGGCAAAGACATTTTCTACCACAATGGCCGCGCCCACCAGCTCCCCAAAATGCATGCCCACCGCTGTAACCACTGGCAAAAGCGCGTTTCTTAAAATGTGGCTCAAGACCAAACGCGTTTTTTGTACCCCGCGCATTTTGGCGTAATTCACATGCCTAGCGTGCATGTTTTCTAGCATGTTGGCTCGAATCAAGCGCGCGCTAATGGCGATGGACATAAAACTAATGGCAAAGGCGGGCATGAGCAAATGGGCCAAGCCCCCCAAACCAAAGGGAGGCAACCACCCCAATTTGACTGAGAAAAAACCAATGAGTACAAAGCCAAACCAAAAATTAGGGGTACACACCCCCAAGAAGGAGAAAAAACGGATGGCGTAATCTACAAAGCGATCTTTAAATACCGCAGAGAGTACCCCTAAGGGCAGGGATAGTCCAAAAGTCAAAAGCAATGCTAAGGCGATGAGCTTCAAGCTATTTTTAAAATAGTAGATCATATCTGGAGTAACCGCCCTGGCACTCATGTAAGAAATACCCAAATCCCCATGCGCGGCGTTTTTGAGCCAAAGGGCATATTGTTCCAAGAGAGGCTTATCTAGCCCCAAGTGGGCGCGCGCCATTTGCAAAGCCGCATCGGTGGGCGCAATTCCTGAGGCGTTGAGATAACTCATGGCTGCGTCCGTGCCATTGAGCCGCAACATAAAGAAGATCACAAAGGACACGATGAAGAGCATCGGGATGATGAGCAAAGCCCGTTTAAAGATGTACTGGCGCATTAGGGTTGAGGATACATCTGTTCAAAAGGGATGATATTGGATAGATTCAAGGCGCGCACGCCGCCGACTTTTTTATTGCTGATGGCGATATTGGTTTCATAGGAAATAGGGATGTATACAGCCTGATCATGCAGGGTTTCTAAAACCCACTTGATGAAGGTGTCCTTGGCACGGGGGTTAAAGGTGGTGAGCATTTTAGAGATTTGCGCATCAATTTTGGGCTTGAGCTTGAGGCCTGATTGGGCTTGATAGTCTGCATGCGAGGGGGTGCGCATCGAGGCTAAAAACATCTCTGGGTCATAGGGAAGCCCCCAAGTGCGATTAAAGATCAAATGGAAATCCCCGCTTTTTTGCCGTTTATAAAACATACTGCTCTCGCTGGCCTTCAGTTCCACATCCACCCCGATTTTTCTAAAATTGGCTTGGGCGATCTGGGCGACTGATTTGAAGGCGGCGTTATGCCCCTCGTAGACAAAATCTAGACTAAGTTTTTTGCCATGTTTGTAGCGGTAACCATCTTTGTGCAATACCCAGCCATCTTTTTGCAAGAGCGCGTTAGCCGCCTTGAGATCAAAGCGGTAGGCTTTAGAGTCAATATTGCAATGGGGCAGGTCTTTAGAAAACAAGAAGCCTGCGGGCTTTTGGGTGTCAAAGAAGACATTCTTTGTGATGAGCTCCTTATTCAAGGCCATGTTCAAGGCCTTGCGCACACTCAGATCGGAGGTGGGGAATTTTTTAGAATTGAGCGCGACCACTAAGGTGTTGATCGGTTCAGATAAAGAGACATTGAAGTTCTTTTTTAGATCGCTGATCACATCTAAGGGGATTTGTTCGCTAGCATAAATGAGGTCAATTTGGCCGGTTTTGAGGGCGACAATCTTGGTGTTGGGGTTGGGGATCACCTTACCCACTACTTTATCATAATGGGCTTTCTCTCCCCAATAATGTTCATTTTTTACAAAGGTATCGCTCACGCCTAGTTGAGAACTCTCCAGCTTAAAGGGCCCTGTGCCCACAGCCTGTTTAATCCCCTCTTTGCTTTGGTTATTGATCATCGCCTTAGGGGACATAAAGCGATAGGGGCGAATCAAGCTAAGTTCTTTCAAGGTGGGTTCATAGGGGTGTTTGAGATTGAGGGCGATCGTGTAAGGGTCGACCACCTCACAATTGATCAAGACATTAGAGAGCTCTAACCAAGTGTGGCGATCCAAATTATTTAAAATCGCGTCAAAATTTGCCTTGACCGCTTGGGCATCAAATTTTGTCCCATCGCTAAAGTATACATCTTCTCTGAGTTTAAAGACATAGCGCTTGCCCCCATTTTCAACCTTCCAACTGGTGGCTAGGTGGGGGTGGATATTGCCCTTTTCATCATAGCGCGTGAGGGCTTCATAGACCATCGCTTGGGCAAACATTTCATTGGGTGAATAGAGGTGGGGGTTGAGCGGCCCGACATTTTGCGAGGTGGCAAAGTTCAAGGTACTCGCCCAAGTACAAGAGCACAGAGCCGCCATCCAAAGAGCTTTTTTGAACATAAAACTGCCTTTTTTAGTGGTAATTGTATTATTATAGCCTAATTTATGTTACTTGTCAAATACTAAAATGCTCAAACTTATTATGATAAAGTAATTTTACATATGCTAATCTGAAGACTTGATGGAACTACTGGAGTTGGCAAAATGGGGCCCCTAAGCGATTCAAGGGGGCAGCAGCCCCGCGCGCGGGGCTTTTTAGTTAATCATTCTGCTCTTCTAACTTGAGACAGACCCTTTTGTCTTTGTACAGCCCCGTACCCACAGGGATCATGCGCCCCAAGACCACATTTTCTTTCAAGTCCTCTAAGAAGTCCTTCTTCATAGCGATGCTGGCTTCTGTGAGTACCTTCGTGGTTTCTTGGAAAGAAGCCGCTGAGATAATGCTATCGCTCCCAATGGCTGCGCGGGTGATTCCTAGTAACACGGGCTCGGCGATGGCCGGTTCCCCCTTAAGGGCTAAGATGCGTTGGTTTTCTTCTTTGAAATGCTTTTTGCTCACCAAATCCCCCTCGATAAATTTCGTGTCCCCGCTATCCAAAATGCGCACTTGGCGCAACATCTGCGAGACGATAATCTCGATGTGTTTGTCCGCAATGCTCACCCCCTGACGGCGATAGACCTGTTGTACTTCGCTCACGATGTATTTGTGGAGCTCTTTTTCCCCACTGATACGCAAAATATCATGGCTGCTCACTACCCCCTCTGTGATCGCCTCGCCCGCGTGCACAAATTCATTGGGGTGTACTAAAATTTGCTTGCCCTTGTCTACGAAGTACTCCACACTGCGCCCCTCTGAGGACGTGATGATCACGCGTTCTTTATTGCGCACCGCTTTGCCAAAGCTCACTACGCCATCGATCTCAGAGAGAATCGCGGTGTCTTTAGGCTTGGATTTGCGCGCCTCAAAAATGTCTGAAACACGGGGTAAGCCCCCTGTGATGTCCTTAGACTTGGCGGTGGCTTTAGGGATTCTAGCCAAAACATCGGCCACTTCTACCTGCGCTCCCTCTGTTACCACGATGGAGGTCTTGGGTTCTAGGGAGTAGAACACGCCCTCCTGCCCCTCGCACTCTATGTACAAACGGGGTTTCAAGTCGCTGGGCACATGCTCGTTGATGGTCGTCGAGGTCGCCCCCGTTGTGTCATCCTCTTTAGTGGTGATACTCACCCCGACAATCAAATCTATGAAACGCACCACCCCTTTTACATCTGCAATAACAGGTGTGCTGTAAGGGTCCCATGTCGCGATGAGATTTTTTGCCTCCTGATTGGCTTCTACTAATAAGGTCTCTTTTTCCACCGCGCTATTGTCCTCCACCTTAACAAGCGAACCGCGCGCGATGTAGTGGCGAATCGCCTCTTGGTCGTTTTCATCAGCCACTACGGCAAATAAGCCCTTCTCTTCTACCACCATGCCCGCCTTGATGTCTAGGGCGCGCTCTAAATGATCGCCCACCAAATTATAGTAGCGCACCACACCCTTTTCTTTGGCATAGATGTCTTGGGTGATGGGATCATTGTCGTTAATAGCGATCTCGCTGGCATAGGGGATGCGGTTGGGCACATTCCAGCCATCCTTAATAATGTCTGCAATACTCCCACCTTGACGGACAGCATGCCCGCTTTCATAGGGCAAATAGATTTTCCCCTCAATCTTGCCGCTCACTCCGGCCAATTCATTGGGTTTAGCCACATCGCTTTTGCGCAACACAAAACGCGCCTCTTGATTAGCACCAACCACATTCACGATCACCTCCTCATGGCTGTGATCGATTTTTAACACTCCATCAAAAGGGGCTTTGATCTTGGGTTCGACCACAAAGATGGCCGCGTTGCGGCGGTTGGCGATGATATTTTTCCCCTCTTTATTGCGATAGGTTTTGATGTTGAAGAAACGCACGAAGCCTTCCTTGCTAGCCACAATCTCGCGCTCCTCTTGACTTCTAGAAGCAGTCCCGCCCACGTGGAAGGTACGCAAAGTGAGTTGGGTGCCTGGCTCGCCAATGGACTGGGCGGCCACCACCCCCACCGCTTCACCCGGTTTAACCATCTTGCCCTCGCCCAAATTCAGACCATAGCACTTCGCACACACCCCCTTATGCGCCTTGCAAGTTACCGGGGTGCGAATCGTAACCGATTTGATCCCCGCTTCGATGATTTTTCTAGCCTTTTCTTCATCAATGAGGGTGTCTGTATTGAGCAAGATCTCATTGGTGAGGGGATCGATGATGTCCTCTACCAAAATGCGCCCAAAGATGCGCTCTTCTAAAGGCTCAATAAGCTCGCTCCCCACAGTAATATCGGTGATCTCAATGCCTTCATGCGTGCCGCAATCCTCTTGAACCACCTTCACATTTTGGGCGACATCGATGAGTTTGCGCGTCAAATACCCCGCTGTAGCGGTTTTGAGCGCGGTGTCGGCTAGCCCCTTGCGCGCCCCGTGCGTGGAGTTGAAATACTCTAGCACATTCAAGCCCTCTTTGAAGTTGGAGATGATAGGGGTTTCAATGATCGTACCATCGGGTTTGGTCATTAACCCGCGCATGCTGCCTAATTGCCTGATTTGCGTAGAAGAACCGCGCGCGCCACTATCAGCCATCATGTAAATGGAGTTAAATCCCTGCTTGTCCTCGGCGATGGTGTCCATCATCTCTTTACCCGTCAATTCATTGACTTCCC
This sequence comes from Helicobacter vulpis, assembly GCF_003660395.1. GTDB lineage: Bacteria > Campylobacterota > Campylobacteria > Campylobacterales > Helicobacteraceae > Helicobacter > Helicobacter vulpis. The sequence goes on along the minus strand of NZ_QXQT01000009.1, from coordinate 65,531 downwards.
CCCAAATGTCAATGATCTTATTGGTTCTCTCTTGACTGCTCAAGCTACCGCTTTCAAATTGGGCTTGGATGGATTTGACCTTTTCTTTAGCCTCTTCTACGAGGCTGTGTTTGTGCGTGGGGGTGATGATGTCGTCCATGGAGATAGAAATGCCCGCCTTAGTCGCATACCTAAAGCCCAACATTTTTAGATCGTCTAAAAAGCGCGCGGTTTGGCCGATTCCGCTTTCTTTATGCACAAAGTCCACCAACGCCCCGATGTCCTTCTTCTTCATCACCCGATTCCACAAATGAGGGGGTACGAAATCGGGCAAAATGGATTTGAGCACCAAACGCCCCGCGCTGGTGTGCAAGACATGGTGGCCTTGTAACACGCGTACCTTGGCATGGATGTCCAATTCCTTAGCGTCTATGGCGGTGAGTACTTCATGTACGCTAGAAAAGAGTTTGTGCTCGCCTAGTACCCCGCTCTTCTCCAAAGAGAGATAGTAAAGCCCTAGCACCATGTCCTGACTGGGCACGGCCACCGCCTTCCCACTGGCGGGCAAGAGAATGTTCATAGAACTTAACATAAGCACCTTGCACTCAGTGATGGCCTCTTGACTCAAGGGGACATGCACGGCCATTTGATCCCCATCAAAGTCGGCGTTAAAGGCCGAGCACACAAGGGGGTGGAGTTGAATCGCCTTGCCATCAATGAGTTTAGGGTGGAAGGCTTGGATGGATTGCTTGTGCAAGGTGGGCGCGCGGTTGAGCAAGACCGGGTAACTGTGCACGATTTCTTCTAGGCATTCCCAAACTTCATTGGTTTTTTGCTCGATCATGCGCTTGGCCTGTTTGAGCGTGGTCGCAAAGCCCTTTTCTTCTAGTTTTGAAAGCAAATGGGGTTTGAAAAGCTCTAGGGCCATAGTCTTGGGCAGGCCGCATTGATCCATCTGCAAATTAGGCCCCACCACAATCACGCTACGCCCTGAGAAATCCACCCGCTTGCCTAGCAAGTTTTGGCGGAATCGTCCTTGCTTGCCCTTGATGATCTCAGAGAGGGATTTTAAGGGGCGTTTGTTCGCGCCTTTAACCGCGTTGGCGTTGCGCCCATTGTCAAACAACGCATCAACGGCTTCTTGTAACATACGCTTTTCATTGCGTACAATGATTTCTGGCGCGCCCAACTCCATGAGTCGTTTCAAGCGTTGGTTGCGATTAATCACCCGGCGATACAATTCATTGACATCGCTCACGGCGAATTTACCCCCATCTAAAGCCACAAGGGGGCGTAAATCTGGGGGCAGGACGGGCAAAGCGGTGAGCACCATCCACTCGGGGCGATTGCCCGAATTTAAAAAGCTTTCTACGACCTTAAGGCGTTTGATAAGCCTTTTTTTCTTAGCGTCCGAGCTAGTCCCCTTGATCTCCTCTTTGAGGCTTTTGAGTAAGGACATCAAATCCAACTCTTCTAAGAGTTGTTTGATCACTTCCCCGCCCATGTGCGCCACAAACCCCCTATTTTCATAATAGCGCGCGATATTTTGGAATTGCTCCTCGTTTAAAATGTCGTATTTGCAGACTGGCTTGGTGTTTTCATGGTCGTAAAAGGCCTCCCCGGGTTCTTGCACAATATAGGCCTCATAGTAGAGCACGCGCTCCAAATCCTTCATTTTAATGCCTAAAAGCGTGCCAATGCGGCTAGGTAGAGAATTGACATACCAAATATGCGCCACAGGGGTGGCTAATTCAATATGCCCCATGCGAAAAGAGCGCACCTTAGAGCTGGTGATAGCTACCCCGCATTTCTCACAGCTCCCAATGGTCTTATAGCGGGGTTTTTTATACTTCCCGCACAGGCATTCGTAATCTTTGGTGGGCCCAAAGATTTTCATGCAAAAGAGGCCATCCCGTTCGGGTTTGAGGGTGCGGTAATTGATGGTCTCTGGCTTTTTGACCTCCCCATAACTCCACTCGCGAATTTTATCTGGGCTGGCTAAGGTGAGCTGGAAAGAGCTAAAGTCTTTAGGGCGTTCGTCCTCTTTGATGGCGATGGGCTTAGAGACACCAAATTCGTCCACTTCATCCCCAAAGATATTCACATCTAGCCCCAAGGACTGCAATTCTTTAGTGAGGACATAGAAAGTTTCAGGGATTTCAGATTCGCCCACATGTTCGCCCCGTGCTACCGCTTTATAGGCGTTCTCGCGCCCCTTGATGTCATCAGATTTGACCGTGAGCATTTCTTTGAGCGTGTGGGCTGCCCCATAGGATTCTAGTGCCCACACCTCCATTTCCCCAAAGCGTTGCCCTCCAAAGAGGGCTTTCCCGCCAACAGGTTGCTGGGTTACCAAAGAATAAGGCCCTGTGCTTCTGGCATGCACTTTTTCATCCACCAAGTGGTGGAGTTTGAGCATGTACATATAGCCCACATTCACCCGCTCTTTCATCTTTTCGCCCGTGCGTCCGTCATAAAGCTCGATCTTGCCATCGGGATCGATCTGGGCCAACTCAAAAAGGCGTTTGAACTGTTCTTCGCTAATGCCCTCAAAGACGGGAATAGCAAATTTCACCCCTGAGCTCCAATCGCGCGCGTAGGCGAGCAAGGTTTCATCTGGGCAATTTTCTAGCATTTTGGCCAGTGTGTCGTTTTGGACATTGACCACATGGGCGATCTCTAGCATTTTGGCGCGCAATTTAGAGAGCATGTCTTGGGTGTGCTCTTTTAAAAGCGTGTCAATTTGTGCGCCTAGCTGTTTGCCCACCAAGCCTAAATGCACTTCTAGGATCTGGCCAATATTCATCCGGCTTGGCACACCCAGAGGGTTGAGTACAATATCTACAGGTTGCCCATCGGCCGTATAGGGCATGTCGGCTATGGGCACGATATTAGAGACAATGCCCTTATTGCCATGCCGTCCGGCCATTTTATCACCCACCTTGAGCTTGCGCTTGGTGGCGATGTAGACTTTTACTTGTTTGATTACCCCATTGGGTAAAATATCGTCTTTCTCCAAAATGGAGAGTTTTTCTTCGTGTTCTTCGCCCAAAATTTTCTTTTGTTCTAAGAAATTTATCTTGATGTGCTCGAATTGATCTTGAATGCCCTTTTTGTACTTTTTGGCCAAAGAGGCGAGGCCAAAGCGGTTGATCTCCATCACCACTTCCTTAGGGATTTTGCTCCCTTTAGGATAGGTGGTGTCGTTTAGATTAGCGCTCTCTTGCAGGGGTTCTTTAGAAAAAAGCGCGCTGATTTGCAAGAGTTCTTCGCGATTGAGCATGGTAAGGCGATCGTAATGCTCGATGTCCAATGCGGCCTTTTCCTCCTCATAGGCACTAATGGCGCGCGCGTCTTTTTCATAACCTTTTTTAGTGAGGATATGCACCCCAATCACAATCCCCTCTAAAGAGGGGGGGCAATAAAGCGACTTATTGACCACATGCCCGGCCTTGTCCCCAAAGATAGCGCGCAAAAGCCGCTCTTCTGGCGTGCTCTTCATCTCGCCCTTGGGCGAAACCTTGCCCACTAAAATCATCCCGGCATTGACATAGGTCCCAATCTTGACAATCCCCCCGCTGTCCAAATGCGCGACTTCTTCTTCCTTGACATCCGGAATGTCCGGGGTGAATTCTTCGATCCCGTGCTTGAGTTCCCTTGCTTCAATTTCCTTCTCATAGACATGTACGGAGGTGAACACATCATCTTTAGTGATCTTCTCGCTCACCACGATCGCGTCCTCAAAATTATAACCATTCCAAGGCATGAACGCCACGCGGATATTCTTGCCTAAGGCCAATTCCCCTGCATCCATGCTTGGCCCATCGGCGATAATCTGCCCGGCCTCCACGCGATCGCCCACTTTCACGATGGGGTTTTGGTTAAAACAAGTGTTTTGGTTGGTGCGCAAATTCTTTTGCAACAAATAAGCGTCAATATAGGTCTGCTCCCCCTCGCCTAGAATGTAAATATTCTTAGAATCCACCTTTTCTACGATCCCGCTGCGCGTTGCCTTGATACTCCCCCATGAATCGCGCGCGACAATGCTTTCAATCCCCGTTCCCACAATGGGGGCTTCTGATTTGAGAAGGGGGACGGCTTGGCGTTGCATATTCGTACCCATCAAGGCGCGGTTAGCGTCATCATGCTCTAAAAAGGGGATCAAAGAAGCCGCTACGCCCACGAGCATGCGCGAGCTCAAATCCATCAGGGTAACCTTGTGTTTTTCGCGCATGACAATTTCCCCGCCCACGCGCGCTTCTAAGAAATCATCTAGAATATGCCCTTGTGCGTCTATGCGCGTGCTTGCTGGGGCGATCACCTGCCCTTCTTCTTGGATCGCAGTCAAGTAGACCACTTCCTCGCTCACTCTGCCATCGATCACCTTTCTATAGGGGGCTTCAATGAAGCCTAAGTCATTGACCCGTGTAAAGGTAGAAAGGGTGTTGATGAGCCCGATATTTTGCCCCTCAGGGGTTTCAATGGGACAAATACGCCCATAATGGGTGGGGTGCACATCTCTAGCCTCAAAGCCCACGCGATCTTTGACCAACCCGCCCTCACCCAGCGCAGAGAGGCGGCGTTTATGCGTCACCTCAGAGAGGGGGTTGGTTTGATCCATAAACTGGGAGAGTTGCCCGCTCATGAAGAACTCTAAAATAGTGCTGGTGATCATCTTAGAATTGACTAAATCATGGGGCATGAGCGCGTCTAGAGAGCTGTTCATGGTGGTGAGTTTGTCCTTGATGGTCTTTTGCATTTTCATCAAGCCCTCATGCAACTCATTGGCCAAGAGCTCGCCCACCGCGCGGATTCGGCGGTTGCCCAAGTGATCGCGATCGTCAATTTGCCCCTGCCCGTTCTTGATCTTGATGAGGTATTTCATGGTGGCGATGATGTCCTCATGGGTGAGCACGGTCACATAATCGGGCACTTTGACATGCAATTTGTGATTCATTTTCATGCGCCCCACCATAGTTAGATCGTAGCGCTCAGGATCAAAGAAGAGCTGTTGTACATAGGCCTTGGCCACATCTGGGGTTACTGGATCACCTGGGCGCATGACCTTGTAAATGCGCACCGCGGCCAACGCGCTTTCATCTTCAATTTTTTCGCTCTGCTTGAGCAGGCGCAACGCTTCCGCATCGCCTAGAAAGGAGTGAATCAACGCCGCATCATGACCTAGGGCTAAATCATTGGCGATCACAAATTCACTCACGCCGGCTTCTTGGATTTTTTCTAGTTTGGGGGCTTCTAGCAAAGTGAGGCTATCTAGTAAAACCTCCCCTTGAGAATCTAAAATAGGTTCAGCCAAATAGCGGTTGCGCAAAATATCGCTGGGGTATTCCACCCATTCAATTTTGCTCTCTTTGAGTTCTTTGAGCTTTTTGCTGCTCACTTTTTTATTCGCGCTAACCAACAAGTTGCCCTGCGTATCCTTGATGTCAAACTCAATGCGTTCGTTGAGATTGACATTCTCAAAGGGGATGAAGTACTTGCCCTGATCACAACGCACTTTCAAAAGGGGGTAGAAAATGCGGATAATGTCCTGCTTGCTATAGCCTAGCGCGCGAAAGAGAATGGTAGCAGAGACCTTGCGGCGTTTGTTGATACGCACATGCAAGATGTCTTTAGCGTCGTATTCAAAATACAGCCATGAGCCTCGATCGGGGATGATCTGCCCGGTGTAGATGAGTTTATTCGCGCTGGTGGTGGATTTCTCTTCTTTAAAAATCACCCCGGGGCTGCGGTGTAATTGGTTGACCACCACGCGCTCCACCCCATTGATGATAAAAGAAGTGCGATCGGTCATCAAGGGGATTTCGCGAATAAAGATACTCTGTTCTTTGATGTCCTTAGTCCCTAGTCTCTCTCCGGTTTTGGCATCCTTTTCCCATAGAATCAAGCGAATCTTAATTTTCAAGGGTACAGAGTAGGTGATGCCCCGCTCCATCGCTTCGCGCACGGTGTACTTGCTCTTGCCGTATTCGCAATCCACATATTCTAAACTGATGCGATTTTGGGTATCATGAATGGGGAAGACGGATTTAAACACCCGTTCAATCCCGCTCTCTCTGCCCTCTTTAGGATAGAGAAACGCCTCATAGCTGTCTTTTTGCAAAAGCAATAAATTGGGAACTTCCAACTCCTGAGCCATTTTTGTAAAATCCGCACGCAAGCGGTGAGTCAAGCTTGAATATTGCATGTTAAAACCTTTGTGGGATGTGTAAAGTTGGCATTGTAGATAAATAGCCACGCGCATTTACCTAAAATGTCGGCTTTAGCAAACACGCATGGAAATCCCCTTAAAATAACATTCCCCCCTCCTTTTTTAAAGGCGATTCACTTGATCTCAGCCTTCGCCCCGACTTCTTCTAATTTCTTTTTGAGCGTTTCGGCCTCTTCTTTATTCACGCCCTCTTTGAGCACATGGGGGGTTTTCTCAGTGGCTTCTTTGGCCTCTTTCAAGCCCAAGCCAGTGATCTCGCGCACCACCTTAATGACCTTAATCTTCTCAGCCCCGGTTTCGGCCAACACCACACTAAATTCGGTCTTTTCTTCCACCGCTTCAGCGGCCACAGCCCCCCCCGCTCCAGCCACCACAGTGGGTGCCGCGCTCACGCCAAACTTCTCTTCAAAGGCTTTGACCAGTTCAGAGAGTTCTAGCACGCTCATGTTTCCAATATGCTCTAAAAGCTCCTCTTTGCTAATTGCCATGTTGATCCTTTATGCTTCTTCTTTTGATTTTCTCAGATTGTCCAGACCGGTAACAAAATACCTTGCTGGCGCGCTCCACACTGACAACAACATGCCAATGAGTTCTTGCTTGCTGGGGAGCTTAGAAATCGCCTCAATGTGCGCGCCATCTACAGCCTGCTTTTCATATAGCCCAAGCTTCACGCTGAAGTGTTCCTTATGCTCCTTAGCAAAGCCCATCACCACTTTTGAGAGCGCGATTTGATCACCGCCCCAAACAAATAAATTCGTCTCTTTGAGTTCTAAAGAGGGTAGTTGCGCTTCTTGGAGCGCGAGGCTGGCTAGAGTGTTCTTAATCACCTGCACTTTAATGCCCTGCGCGCGTGCTTGGGCGCGCAACTGCTCCAAATGCTTCACACTCAAGCCCTTGTAATCGCACACGGCTAAGGCTTCCATGCCGGCAAAAGCGTCCTTTAGGGTGGCAACCAACTCTTGCTTTTCTTCCTTGTTCATGATTCCTCCTTTCCGACTTCAACTTCCACAAGGCAACCCATAGGGGTTATTCAAGTCCAAAGACCCTTGTTTCTTCAGTCTAAGATCAACTACTTGACATCCATCAATTCTTGGGCGTTGAGACGCACGCCCGGGGACATGCTCAAGGACACCACACTATTGCGGATATACTTCCCCTTAGAGGTGCTAGGTTTGAGCTTATTGACCGCGCGCACCAATTCAAGCATATTCTCTTTAATTTGCGCAACTCCAAAGCTGGCCTTGCCCACAGGGGCGTGCAAATTGCCCTTTTTATCCACGCGAAAATTCACCTGCCCGCTCTTGGCATTGCTCACGGCCTTTTTGATGTCCATGGTAACCGTGCCCGTTTTAGGGTTGGGCATCAAGCCCTTAGGGCCTAAAATGCGCCCCACCTTGCCCACCACGGCCATCATGTCCGGAGTGGCGATCACCATGTCAAAATTGGTATTCCCATTCTTGATTTCTTCAGCCAAATCCTCGCCCCCGACCACATCGGCCCCCGCTTCTTTGGCTTCATCTAGTTTAATATCCTTAGCAAAGACGGCCACGCGCACTTTTTTGCCCGTGCCATGGGGCAAAACCACCGCCCCGCGCACCATTTGATCGGCATGTCTTGGGTCCACCCCTAGACGCAACGCCACTTCCACAGTTTCATCAAATTTAGCCGAAGCTAGGGATTTGAGCACCCCCACACCCTCCTCTAAACTATAAACCTTTTCTCTTTCAAATTGACCCGCTAATTTTGCTAACCGTTTTGCTAACTTTGCCATTGCTATCCTTCCACAATCTCAATGCCCATGCTCTTAGCGCTGCCCATCACAATGCGTTTTGCCGCTTCTAAATCCGTGGTGTTGAGATCTTCTAACTTATTTTTAGCGATCTCTTCTACCTGTTGCATGCTCAACTGCCCTACTTTGTTTTTCAAGGGGTTATCTGCCCCCTTAGCCACCCCGCTGGCCTTTTTGATGAGATCGGTCATCGGGGGTTTTTTGGTGATAAAGGTAAAACTCTTATCCTGATAAACCGTGATGATCACTGGGATATTAAAACTCCCCATGTCCTTTGTTCTCTCGTTAAACGCCTTGCAAAATTCCATGATATTGACCCCCCTTTGGCCTAAAGCCGGACCTACGGGCGGGGAGGGATTGGCTTTCCCAGCTGGGATTTGCAATTTAATTTCGCCGACAACCTTTTTTGCCATGCACTCTCCTTAGATGATTTTTTCCACTTGAGAATATAAAATCTCAATCAAGGTGTTGCGCCCAAAGATGGAGACATTGAGTTTGAGTTTGCGGTGCTCTACATCGTATTCCTCCACTGTGGCAGTGAAGTTAGCAAAGGGACCCTCAATGATGCGCACCACCTCGCCCTTTTCGTAGTAAATCTTGGGTTTGGGCGCGGCGCGGTTGGTCATCTTCTCTAAAATATTGCCAATGTCCGCATCGCTTAGAGGCGTGGGTTTTTTGCTCTCTCCAATAAAACGGCTCACCCGTGGCAGAGATTGGATTTTATGCCATAACACCGTGTCTAAATCCACCTTAATAAAGACATACCCGGGATAAAGGGAGCGTTCTGTAACTTTATTCTTACTCTTTTTGGAGAGCTCAATCACATCTTCAGTGGGTACAATCACCTCTTGCACCCGATCCTCAATATTATTCTCTCTGACCATGTTTTCAATGGCCTTTTTAACCGCCTGCTCGCTTCCTGAATAGGTCTGAATCGCATACCACTCCATCAAAACCCCCTACAGAATGCTAGCCACAAAAGACGACAAAACAAAATCGATCAAAGCCAAAAACAAGGTAATGATGCTCACCACAACCACCACAGAAACTAGGGCATTGCGAATCTGCTCTTTGAGCGGGAAGATCACCTTTGATAGCTCTTCTTTTGTCAATCTATAATGGGATAACCACTTTTTCATTCCACCAACTTTCTTTTGCCACCATGGCAGGCCAGGAGGGACTCGAACCCCCAACAATCGGTTTTGGAGACCGGCGCTCTACCATTGGAGCTACTGACCTATGTCCCCCCCAAGCACCCCTAGCTTTTGAGTTTAACCTCTTTATGCGTGGTGCGCTTATTCTCCCTAGGGCAAAATTTTTTGAGCTCCAGTTTTTCCGTGTTTGTCTTGGCATTCTTGGTTGTGCTGTAATTGATTTCTGCACAATCTGCGCATTTCAAACCAACCTTGATTTTCATGCTTATCCCTATTCAAGGATCTTTGTTACCACGCCCGCGCCCACGGTTTTACCGCCTTCACGGATGGCAAATTTTGTACCCACTTCTAGAGCGATAGAACTGATGAGCTCCACCACGATTTTGGTGTTATCCCCGGGCATGATCATTTCAGTGCCCTCAGGCAAGGTGATAGAGCCGGTTACATCGGTGGTGCGTACATAGAATTGGGGGCGATAGCCATTGAAAAAAGGCGTGTGGCGGCCGCCCTCTTCTTTGGAGAGCACATACACCTCGCCTTCAAATTTCTTATGAGGTGTGATGGAGCCGGGTTTACAAAGCACCATACCCCTAAAGACTTCTTCTTTCTTGGTGCCTCTGAGCAACACGCCCACATTGTCGCCCGCTTCGCCCTTGTCAAGCTCTTTGCGAAACATTTCCACACCAGTAACGGTGGTTTTTTGGGTGTCTTTAATCCCCACAATTTCCACTTCATCGCCAATTTTGACCACGCCACGCTCAATCCTACCAGTTACCACAGTGCCACGCCCTGCAATGGAGAACACATCTTCTACGGGCATCAAGAAGGCTTTTTCTGTGTCGCGCTCAGGGGTGGGCACATAACCATCCACTTGTGCCATCAAATCGAGCACTTTTTGCCCCCATTCGCCGATGTTGCCGGATTTGGCTTCTTCTAGGGCTTTGAGCGCGGAGCCGGCAATAATAGGGGTGTCGTCCCCGGGGAAGTCATAGGCGCTCAAGAGTTCGCGCACTTCCATTTCTACGAGGTCTAAGAGTTCTTGATCGTCTACCATGTCTTGCTTGTTCAAAAACACCACGATATGGGGTACACCCACTTGGCGTGCGAGTAGAATATGCTCACGGGTTTGGGGCATGGGGCCATCAGCCGCTGAAACGACCAAAATCGCGCCGTCCATTTGGGCAGCGCCGGTGATCATGTTTTTGACATAGTCGGCGTGTCCGGGGCAGTCCACATGGGCATAGTGGCGGTTTTCTGTAGAGTATTCAATGTGAGAAGTGGCGATGGTAATGCCCCTTTCTTTTTCTTCGGGGGCGTTGTCAATGTTGTCATAGTCTTTGAGCTCGGCTAAACCTTTTAGGGATAGCACGGCAGAAATCGCTGCGCTCAAAGTGGTTTTACCATGGTCCACATGCCCGATGGTACCCACATTGACATGGGGTTTGTTTCTTTCAAACTTTGCTTTTGCCATTTGCGCTCCTATATTTAAATTTTAAAGCCTTTAGGGATAGTTGCACTGGAGCCCATAAGCGGAATTGAACCGCCGACCTCTTCCTTACCAAGGAAGTGCTCTAACCCCTGAGCTATATGGGCATCTAAAAACCCCCTAATGGAGCGGGAAACGGGACTCGAACCCGCGACCCTCAGCTTGGAAGGCTGATGCTCTAGCCAACTGAGCTATTCCCGCGCTGGTGGTGAGACGTGGATTCGAACCACGGAAGACGAAAGTCAGCAGATTTACAGTCTGCCCTCGTTGGCCACTTGAGTATCTCACCGGAGCTGGCTAAGGGACTTGAACCCCCAACCTGCTGCTTACAAGGCAGCTGCTCTACCAATTGAGCTAAGCCAGCACTAACACAAATTTTAATTATAACACTTTTTTTATCTACTTGTCAAGTAGCCATCTTTTCTAGCATGTTGAAGACAAAGCGCGCGCTGGTTTGGGCACTTTGGGCTAAAAAGCGATCAAAATCCTGCGGGGCTTCTCCATTAGCGCTATCGCTCACACTGCGCAGTACACAAAAGGGCACGCCAAAATTCGTGCACACAAAGCCCACGCTGGCCCCCTCCATCTCCACCACATCTGCCCCGAAGTCGCGTACCAATTCTGCCTTGCGTTCTTTGGAGCTGACAAATTGATCGCAAGTGGCGACCACCCCGCTTTTAAGCACAATGTCCAAATCCTGTGCCACGCTCTGGGCTAGGGCGTTTAATTTGGGATCGCTTTGCACAAATAGCGCACTCTCCGGGATAAAGCCTAAAGGGTGTCCAAAGGCGCATAGATTCACATCGGCTTGGCAAAGTTTGGTCGCTAGTAGCAGATCGTTAATGCGCAAGTGAGGGGCAAGCCCCCCCGCCACCCCACTAAAAATCAAGGCTTGTACGCCATAACGCAACAACATCGTACTGGCCGTGGTGGCGGCATGCACCTTGCCGATCTTGCTATAGGCTAACACGATACGCATGCCCTTAAAGGGGATCAAATAAAACACATTGCCCCCTATGTTTTCCTGCGTGTGCGCGCCAAAGAGGGCTAAAAAAGGGGCGATCTCCTCGGGCATCGCGCCCATCACCCCGATAATCTTTTCCATGATCATCCTTTGCAAAGCGCGTATTTTAACATGGTTTTTTTAAACTCTGAGTGTTGTTTTCATTTTGTGCTACAATGGCGCGATCAATTCAAAGGGGATATGATGCAAGGCGTTTTAGAGAGAGTGCAAGAGGCCATTATGGCCATCCAACAAGGACATCTTATTATTCTTATGGACGATGAAGATCGCGAAAATGAGGGGGATTTGGTGATGGCCGGGGAGTTTAGCCATCCAGACAAGATCAATTTCATGGCCAAACATGCCCGTGGGCTGATCTGTGTTTCCCTCACCAAAGAGCTGGCTCATCGTTTTGATTTACAGCCCATGGTACCCCATAACGATTCTAAGCACGAAACAGCCTTCACAGTTTCTATAGACGCGCGCCAAGCTAAAACGGGGATTTCTGCCTATGAGCGATCCTTGACCATTGAGTTGCTCTGTCGCGAAAGTACATGCGCGCAAGATTTTGTGCGCCCCGGGCATATCTTCCCCCTTGTGGCTAAAGATGAGGGGGTGTTGGTGCGCACGGGGCACACAGAGGCGAGCGTGGATTTATGCAAGTTAGCCGGGCTAAAACCAGTGAGTGTGATCTGTGAGATCATGAAAGAAGATGGTTCGATGGCACAACGGGGAGATAAGTTCTTGCTAGACTTCGCCCAAGAACATCAGCTTAAAATTTTGTATGTGTCGGATTTAGTGAGTTATCGCCTCCAAACCGAAAATCTCGTGCATTTGGTGTATAGCGCGCCCGCGTGTTTTATGGATTACCATTGCACCTATATTAAACTCCTAGATCATCTCCAACGCGAACACCATGTTTATCAATTTGGCAATCCTGCCGTGCCTTTAGTGCGCTTCCATGTGGTGCAAAATGACCACACCTTTTTAAGCCATCCAGAACAGTATCACTTTTTTCTAAGAGCCCTGCAAACACTGCATGCCCAAGGGGGTTACCTCGTCTTCATTGATCCACAAGCCAAGACAGACACCATGAAAAGCTTTGGGGTGGGGGCGTTGATTTTAAAGAGTTTAGGGATTGGGGATTTTAAGCTCATCACCACGCAAGACAACCCAGAATACACGGCTTTAAGGGGCTTTGGTTTAAATCTACTAGAGACTTTGCAACCCTAGCACCTTGCACTCCTTTAGTTCTTGTGCTTTAGCTCCTTTAGGAGCCAACAAGAAGTGTCAAAACCCATATTGCAAGCCTTTTGGTAGTATTGGCGCGCTTTTTCTTTGTCGGGCTTGACACCTTTACCATGTGCATACATAATTCCCAAATTACTGTAAGCTGCGGGCTCCCCCATGTCTGCTGCCTTTTGGTAGTATTCTTTGGCTTTGGCGTAATCTTTGGGGATGCCTTCATCACCCTCATACATCGATCCCGCATCGAGATAGCCTGCTGCATATCCCATGTCGCCTGCTTTTTTGAAGTATTGCAGGGCTTTTTTATTATCTGGCTTCACAGCGCATTCGAATCTATCGCAATCGCCACCCACTTCATACAGATAGCCTAGGCAAAAATAAGCCTCTGCACTCCCTAAATCCGCTGCTTTTTTGTAATAGAACAAGGCTTGCGCATAATCACTAAAACCACTATCACTGTCGCTATACAGATCCCCCAAACCGATATAACCCTTAACACTCCCCATATCTGCTGCTTTTTGAAAGTATGTGAAAGCCTTGTTGTAATTTTTGCGATGATAAGCCTTGTTGGCTATAGAGAGGTATTGTTTAATTTGCTGGGCTTTTGTTTGGTTGTCATGGGCAAAAAGACTTGCCATACAACACAGACTGATGAGGGCTATCTTAAGGATGTTTTTAGCGGTGCGTGTCATCTCTCTGCTTTTTAGGATCAATCTAAACCTTACGGGCAATCAAGAGCCCAAAATTCACCCACTTAAAGAGTACCTCTACATGCTTAAAGCCCGCTTGCTCCAAAAGGGCGGTGTTTTCTTGCAAACTATAGGGCACAAGCACATTTTCTAGGGCTTCTCTTTTAAAGGTGATTTCGCTTAGGGTGTATCCCTGCGCTTGCTTGTAAAGATAGTAAAGTTCGACCATCTGCTTGTCTAAAATGCGATCCAAGCTCATCATTTTCTCGGCTACCACCACCACGCCCCCGGGCTTTAGGGCGGCAAAAATGCGCTCGATCAAGGCTTGGCGTTGCAAGGGTCTAATGAATTGCAAAGTGTAGAGCAAGACAACGGCCCCGGCATTGTCTAAAGAGGTGTTTAAGAGATCTTCGCAACGCCAAGTTACCTTAGCAGTTTGCAATTTTTCTTGCGCCTTTTCTAGCATGCTTGGGGCGTTATCCACGCCCACTAAAAGCGCATCGGGGAGCAAGGGGGCTAGGATGGCTAAGAAATTGCCCGTAGAACAGCCTAGATCATAAACCACGCCCTCTAAGTCTTGGGCTACAAAGTGGCTAGCAAGCTTTAGGGTTTCTTGGTAGTAGGGGATAGAACGGGTGAGCATGTCATCAAACATGCCCGCCACTTGGCTGTCAAACTCAAAGCGTTTGGGTAAAGCGGTGCTAAAAAGGGTGTCCTTCACAACTGCGCTAGCCCAAAGACGGGCGAGCTAGGACTCGCGTAAGCTTTTTTAGGGATACGCCCGGCTAAATAACTCTTGCGCCCGGCTAGCACGGCAAATTTCATGCTCTCAGCCATGAGCACGGGGTCTTTAGCTAGGGCGATGGCAGAGTTGGTGAGCACCCCATCAGCCCCAAGCTCCATAGCCATGCTCGCATCGGAGGCACAGCCCACGCCCGCATCCACAATCACGGGCACTTTTACAGCTTCTTTAATAAAACCAATGTTATAGCGGTTTTGAATCCCTAGCCCGCTACCTATGGGGGAGGCTAAGGGCATCACCGCGCTTGCGCCCGCGTCTTCTAGCTTTTTAGCCATAATCGGGTCGTCATTGCTGTAAGCGAGCACACAAAAACCCTCTTTAGCTAAGATTTCACAAGCATTTAAGGTTTCCATGACATCTGGATAAAGCGTTCGATCATCCCCGATGATTTCTAGCTTGATAAAAGTAATCCCCGTGGCTTCTTTGACTAGCCTAAAAAGGGCGATGGCTTCTTTGGCGTTGGTGCATCCGGCCGAATTGGGCAAAAAGCTAATGTCCGTGTCTTTGAAAGTGTCTAATAAATTTTCACTACTAGGGTCGGTGATATTGACTCGCCTAACTGCCACGGTGAGCATCTGCGCCCCGCTGGCTAGCGTGGCTTGCTTGGTGGTGGCAAAATCCTTATACTTGCCACTGCCCACAATCAAGCGGGAGGCAAAGGCTTTAGAGCCGATGATGAGGGGGTCGTGCATTAGGCTTTCTTATGCACGATCTGGTTGATGTAGTAATCCACAGAGCCTACGCCCTCTTTTTTAGCCCACTCCAAGCACTGGGAGACAAATGCCCAGTTGATGTGTTCGTAGAATTTTTCTAGATACACGGGGCGGGCGTTCTTGTGGTCAATGTAGTAGGCATGTTCCCACACATCTACCACCAAGAGGGGGACTTTTTTGTCTGTAACGGGGGTTTGGGCGTTGCTGGTTTGCACGATTTCAATCTTGCCATTAGCGGGGTTGAAAACCGCCCAATTCCAACCTGAGCCAAAAAGAGTGGTCGCGCTTTTGAGAAAAGCCTCTTTAAAGCTCTCCAAAGAGCCATAATCATGTTCTAGCGCGCTTTTGAGCTCATCGCTCATCTCTGTCGCTTTAGGACTCAAGCAGTCCCAATAAAAATCGTGGTTGTAGATTTGGGCGGCGTTGTTAAAGACCCCCCCGCTAGACTTGGTCAAAATGCTAAACAGGCAACTATCTTTAAATTCGCTGTCTTTAACCAAGTTGTTAAGATTATTGACATAGCCTTGGTGGTGTTTGCCATGGTGGAAGTCAAAGGCCGTAGGGCTTAAAAAATCCCCCATGCTGTCTTTGCTGTAGGGCAACTGGCGTAAAGTGAACATTGTGTCTCCTTCAAATTAAATTGAGCGCGCATTATAACATCATATTCTCAACAAGGGACTAATATCGCATCTAAAAGGCGCGCGCTCTGTTCGGGGAATTCTAAAATCGGGGTTTTAAGCGCGGTGTTGAGGTGGTCAATATAGGGTTTGCAAATTTGATAATAGGCGCGTTTGTCGCGCACATTGATGAGGATTTGATGGGGAATTTTACGCGCATTGAGATACTCTTGATTGAGTCGCACATCATTGAGCATGCCTAACTGATCCGTGCTCACTAACAGGAGCTTCATTTTGAGAAATACACATAGATCGAGGATGTTATTCTTAGCATCTAGGGGGACTAGCAACCCCCCCACTCCCTCTACGATGAGTAAATCGCAGCGATCTTGCAGAGCGTCTAATTTTTTTTTGATCTCTTTAAAATCTAGGGTATCTAAGTGGGGTTCAAAACGGGCTGCCACAAAGGGGCTCGCCCCCAGTACATAGCGGTAAAAACTGATGTCTTCTAAATGCAAATGCGCTTCTGTGTCCAAATTTTCTTGCAGAAATAGCCCGGCATCGCTTGTTTCCCCTGCACTGACCCCGGTTTCAATGGGCTTGGCCAGTAAAGTTTTGATCCCACGTGCCTTGCACAATTTGGCAATTTCTAAGGAAAGTGTCGTCTTGCCCACATGCGTATTAGTCGCGCTCACAAAGATGGGGGCATACATGAGGATCCTTTGCGTATTTTAGGCAGTAGCTTAAGCTTATTTCTCTTATAATGGCTTTAAGATTTTCGCAAAGGTGGCGCATGCTAAGGGTTCTTTTTGGAATTAGCGATACGCAGGAATGCAGAAGTGGGCTGGACGCGGTGTTGAAGCTTTTTACCAAGCTCAAAGAAGTGCGTTTTACTCTTGTACATGTGAGCCCTGAGGTGTTGATTTATCCAGAGAGTGGGATCATGAATTACAGCCAAGCAGAAGTGGTCGCGCATGAGCAATCCAACCAACTCTTAGAGGAATTTACCCAATTATTCACCCAAGAGGGGATCGCCTGTGAAGGTTTGCTGAAAGTGGGTAACCCAGTGGATGTGATCTTGGAGATGGCCCCTAGTTTTGATCTCTTAGTGATTGGGGCGAGTGAGTCTTCGGCCTTTTATAAAATCTTTGGGTCCCATCAAAATAGTTTTATTGATAATTCCCCCATCCCTGTTTTGGTCGCTAAATGAATTTTTAAAGGTTGTCAATGCCCTCTATCACTGTTCGCTTGCATCGTATTCTCAACGCTTCTGTAGCGCTTGCCTCTAAGTTATCTCACCGCTTCACCACCGTCGAACACATCTTTTTGGTAATGCTCAACGATAAAGAAGTACAAGGTTTTTTACGGCAGTTGGAAGTAGATATTTTAGACGCTAAACAGATTATCCAAAGTTATCTCGTGGAGAGCGTGCCCATTTTTTCCAGCACCGAAGAGCGCAAACGCCCCAAGCACGATCAAGAGCTATTAGACCTATTCCAAGCTTTGGAAGGCTATGCTCAAGACACGCCCTATAAGGTCATTGATGTGCAGGACTTTCTCTTTATCATGTTGCAAGAGAACAAAAGTTACAGCGCGCGGGTGTTGCGTTCTTTCCATGTGGATAGCCTCAAAATCCTAGAGCACCCCCCCCTCTCTTTCTCTAAAGAAAAAGTTTCAACCCTACAGAAGTTTGCTAAAAACCTCAACGAATTGGCCAAGAAAAACGCCATTGATCCGGTTTCACACCGCGATACAGAACTCAAAAAGGTGATTGAAGTGTTGGGGCGGCGCAAAAAGAACAACCCCTTGTTGGTGGGCGAGCCAGGCGTGGGTAAAACCGCGATCGCAGAGGGCTTGGCGCTTAAAATCGTGCAAAAGGATGTCCCCTCTTTCTTGCTCCAGCGCACTATCTACGCGCTGGATTTGAGCGCGATGGTGGCTGGGAGCAAATACCGAGGCGAGTTTGAAAAGCGCTTAAAAAAAACCCTCAAAGAATTGCAAAAGGACAAGGGAAGCATTCTATTCATTGATGAAATCCATACAATCCTAGGGGCAGGGGCTTCTAGTTCGGGCGCGCTCGATGGGGCTAATATCTTAAAACCCATGCTGGCCGATGGGAGCTTGAGCTGTATTGGGGCGACCACTTTTGATGAGTTTCGATCCGTCCTAGAAAAGGACAAGGCCTTTTGTCGGCGTTTTGGCAAGATTGACATCTTAGAGCCCTCTAAGCAGGATTGCTATGGCATTTTGGACAATCTTTGTGCCTACTATGAAGGCTATCACCATGTGCGCTACACCAAAGAGGCGCTAAAAGCCTGTGTAGACCTCTCTGCGCATTATTTGCATGAAAATTTTCTCCCAGATAAAGCGATTGACTTGATGGACATGGCCGGCTCCTTTAAAAAGATTTATGCCCCTGCCACCCCGCCCCCTACGATCTCCAAAAGCGATATTGAAAATGTACTCTCTTTTAAAATTGACATCCCTAAAGCCCGCTTGAGCTTAGAAAAAAAGAATCAGCTAAAGGGGCTTGAGGAGCAGCTCAAAAAAGAAGTGGTCGCTCAGGATGGCGCGATTGAACGCTTGGTAGAGGCGATTAAAATCCACGCCTCCGGTTTAGCCGGGGAGCAAAAGCCCATTGGGAGTTTTCTATTTGTGGGGCCTAGTGGGGTGGGCAAAACAGAGCTTGCCAAAGCCCTAGCCAAGCATCTAAACCTGCATTTAGAGCGTTTTGACATGAGCGAATACAGAGAGCCCCACAGTTTTTCAAAGCTCATTGGCGCGCCTACTGGCTATATAGGCTTTGATCAGGGCGGGCTCTTGGTGAACGCCCTGCGCAAACATCCCCACTGTGTACTCTTGCTCGATGAAATTGAGAAAGCGCACCCCAATGTTTACGACCTGCTCTTGCAAATCACTGATAACGCCACGCTCACGGACAATACCGGGCGCAGGGCGGATTTCAGGCATGCTATTCTCATTTTAACCTCCAATGCGGGCAGCAATACCTTAGGGCATGTGGGCTTTTTAGACGATCACAACCAAAAATACCACAAGGCACTAAAGGATTTGTTCAGTACAGAACTGCGCTCGAGATTGGACGCAGTCCTCACTTTCAACCCCTTGAGTTTGGAGCATTTGGAGCGCATCGCCTATAAGGAGTGCCGCAAATTGGAGGCGTTGCTCGCCCCTAGAAATATTAGCCTCAGCTTAGACAAGAGTGCTGGGGCGTATTTGGCCAATCTCTGTTTCAAAGACCCCCTAGGCGCGCGCGTGATGGCAAAATTAGTACATGAGCACATCAAGGTCAAACTCAGCGAGGCGATTCTCTTTGGCGGGCTTAAAGATGGGGGGAGCGCGCGTGTGGTGCTCAAAGATCAAGAGATCAAGGTGGTGTGCAAACAGAAAACGCGCGCCAAAGCTAAGAAATTGAGAAACTCTTAAGGATGGCCATGTCTGCTTCTATGCCAGTGCTTTATTCTAAGATTCACCGCGCAGTGGTTACCGATGCGAATTTGCACTATCAAGGTTCGATCACCATTGGCAAGACTTTGATGCAGGCGGCTAAATTGCACCCGTGGATGCAAGTGGATGTGGTGAATATCAACAATGGGGCGCGTTTTAGCACCTATGCGATCGTTGGAGAAGACGGCCATGAGATCTGTGTCAATGGTGCGGCAAGCCGCCTGGTACAAATTGGAGATCAGGTGATCATCTTGGCCTACATGCACTTAAGCCTAGAGCAGATCCCCACCCACCAGCCTCATATTATTTTGCTAGGGGAGAATAACGCGATCTTGGAGAAAGGAATGCCATGCTAGATTTGGGCCAGTTGGGTGGGTTGTTGTCCCAACTTCAAGAACAATTTAAGGAGATGGAGGCCAAACAAAAAGCCACGCAATTTGATGCCAAAAGCGGGGGAGGATTGGTGAAGGTGTCTATCAATGGTGCGGGCGAACTCTTGGACATCCACATTGACGATAGCCTCTTAGAGGATAAAGAAGCTCTGCAAATCTATTTGATGAGCGCACTCAATGAAGCCTACAAGCAAGTCGAAGAGGGGCGCAAGAACTCCGCTTTTGGCATGTTGGGTGGCTTAAACCCCTTTGGCAAGTAGGTTTGTTTGGCTTTGATCGGGCGTTTATTAGCGGTTGTATTCTGCTGTGCGTCCTTAAAAGCCTATGATTTTTCTCAATGCATCCAATACCACCACCATGCCACGCATAGCGGAGGCGTGTCGCTCTTTTGGGATCACAGACAGGTTGTTTTTATGCGTTCTATGCACGCGCCCAAGGGGGTTAAAATCCTCAAACACGACCCCTTCATCGGGTTTTATCTGATCCAAGCCCCTAAAACCCAATTTGCCTACCATCTTTTAGACATTGACGCACAAGCCTATAAACGCCCCCTAGCCAGTGTTAGCGCGCAAGCTAGAGCGGGGTCTATCTTGCAACGCCAAAGGGGGTTTTTGCACTTTGCGCGTTTTTCTAAACCCATGCCTGTCAATGCGGTGGTGAGCAATATTTGTTACCAAATCTATGGCGTGGGTGTGGGCGGGCATGAGTTCATTGAATCGAAATATCTCAAACGCTTTTTACAGCAGAAAAGCCCCTACTATGGCGATATTGGGGTGCGGGTGCGCACGGGGGTGATCGTACAGAGTGTAGACCCCTTTTTCAAACACAACCCTTTCTTAGAAGGCGATGTGATCACGCGTATCAACGATCAACCCATCCGCAACGCCCAAGATTTTGAATGGGTGGTGAGCAATTTGGCCTATCAAAGCCATGCACGCATCATCGTTAAAAGAGGCCGTGCCCTAAAAACCCTTGTGGTGCGCGTGGACAAAAGGCATGGGGGATTTTTATTGCCCGACACTTTTTTAGAACGCTTTGGGATTTCTCTCAATGGCAATCTAGTGATCACCAAAGCCACCCGCCTAGCCCCGCCTTTGGACAAACTCCAAGTGGGGGATCAATTGCTCTGGATCAATAAACACCCCATTGTCAAGCCCGGGCAATCTGCGCGCGTGGCTTTGCAAAGAGCGTTGAGCGGGGCGTTTATGCAGGGGCGCATTGAAATGCTAATTCTTAGAAATGGGTTTGAATTTTATGTGCGCCTCTAAGCTGGATTTGTATGCTAGTGTCTGTGAAGACTTTAATCATTATGTTTTCTATGCCAAGCCTAAGATAGAAACTTTTCACCCCTTTTTTGAAACCGCCCTTTGGGAGATGTTAGAAAATGGGGGCAAACGCTTTAGGCCTAAATTGTTCTTAGCGGTACTATGCGCTTTTGAAAGCGACCTAAAGGCCCTGCATGCGTGTTTCCCGGTGGCCCTTGCTCTAGAAGTCCTGCACACCTATTCGCTCATTCATGATGATTTGCCCTGTATGGACAACGCCTCTTTGCGCCGAGGCCACCCCACTTTGCATAAAACCTATGGCGTTACCACCGCCACTTTAGTGGGCGATGGGCTCAACACCTATGCCTTCGAACTCTTGGCCACAGCCTCTCTTGTGGACACTCTAAAAATCTCTTTAATCACCACCTTAGCGCAATGTGGGGGAGTTGGGGGCATGGTGTTAGGACAAGCGCTAGATTGCCACTTTGAGCACCAACCCCTCCAAAGAGATCAATTAGAGAGTTTGCACCTCTTGAAGACGGGCAAGCTCATCGCGGCGAGCTTGAAGATGGGCGCGCTGGTGGTGGGCGATCGCGCTCCTTCAAATTTGCCCCAAGCCCTCTTTGATTTTGGACTCCAATTAGGGTTGTTTTTTCAAGTACGCGATGACATCATCGATCGCACCCAAAGCCCCGCCCAATCGGGCAAGAGCACCCAGCTAGACACTTTTAAAAACAATTATGTCAATCTCTTAGGACTTCAAGAAGCACAGGATTATTTGCAAAACCTCAAAGAGGAGTTATTAGAGGCACTGCAAGCCTTCCCCCCCACTCTTGCGCTCTATTTACAGACCTTGCTCAAGGAGCTCGCATGAAACCACATATCTTGCTCACTAATGACGATGGTTACGAAGCCAAAGGGCTGTTAGCGCTAAGAGATGCGCTAGAGAGTATCGCCGATGTGATGGTGGTCGCGCCCAAAAACGAACGATCGGCCTGCGGGCATGGGATCACCATTAGAGTGCCCTTGCGTGTGGAAGAGATGGGCGCGGGGTATTTCCGTGTAGACGATGGTACACCCAGCGATTGCGTTTCTTTAGCCGTTTCCATGAGTCAAAGACCATTTGATCTGATGATCTCAGGAATCAACCACGGGTCTAACATGGGTGAAGATGTACTGTATTCAGGCACGGTGGCCGGGGCCATTGAGGGCACTCTGCAAAAAATCCCCTCCATCGCCATCTCCCAAAGCATTCAAGATCGCGTTAAATTTGCCCAACACGATTTTGGCATGGCCACTAAAATTGTCCTGCGCCTCGTGCAACAATGTATCAAGCATGGCTTCCCCTTTGCCCCAACAGCGCGTAAATTCTTGAATGTGAATATCCCCCAGCGCGCCCCCAAAGGCATTAAGATCACTCAACAAGGCGTGCGTCTCTATGCCAATAATATCCATCTTAAAACCGATCCCAAGGGCAAACAATATTGTTGGCTAGGACTCAATCCTTTGAAATGGGAAGAGCGCGCGGGGGGGTTGAACGATTTTGAAGCGATCGCGCATGGCTATGTGTCTATCACCCCTATCACGCTCAACATGACCAGTTATACCGATTTACAAATTCTGCAGGAATGGGTGTAAATGCCCAAACTTTGTAGTAAAATGGCGGGCATGGAAATGACGGTGTGGATACGGCGTGCTTTTTTGGTCTTGTTGGTGCCCTTAGTGTTTGTACTCACGGGTTGCCACCGCTTGAATATGGGGTATTTCTCCGAAGTGCGGGGGGATTATGCCTTTAATTACAACGCGCCCATTGTGGTGGTGCATGATAAAGAGGACATGGTCAGTGCGTATTATTTGCAATTCATCATCTACAAACTGCAGCAACTAGGCTTTTACAATGTCTTTAGGCCTCAAGACTATCCCATCTCTCAAGCTAAGAACACCATTTATGTCCATGTGGTACGCAATATCATGGCACAGCCAGTTTATAGCTATGATTACACCTTGATTGAGCGCACCAAGCGCCACCGTTGTTACTGGCATGAAGGGCAGTTTTATTGCGCCAAAGTGCCCACCAATTACTACGCCATTAGCGGGTTTTCTGCCTCTAGTGAAATGTTGGTCGGCTCGCATTTCATCCTAGATTGGTGGGATAATGTGCGCAATAGGCGCGTACTCTACATTGATGGGAGTGTGAGCGGTAAGACTTGTGGCTACAATAAGCTCTATGAGGATTTGATTGGCGACACCATCCAGCGCATTGATTTTACCCGCTCTGAGCACTACCGCTACTACCAAAAACTCCCCATCTACATGCCATGTTACAAGCGTTAGATCATGCAAATTAGACGAACTTTTCATTTTTGTGCTAGCCATATCGTGCGCAACTGCACCTCCAAGCGTTGTGCGAGCAGTATCCATGGACATAATTACACCCTAGAGGTTTTTGTGGAGGCGCACAAGCTCGATCATGCAGGGATGATCTTAGATTTTGGCTTGTTTAAAAACGAGATCGCTAGCTTCATTGATGCCTTTGATCACGCCCACCACTTTTGGGATCGCGAATCCCCAGAATTTCAAGACTTCATTGCCACCACCTGCACGCGCCATGTGAAATTAGGTTTTAACCCCAGTGCGGAGGGGTATGCCCTGATGTTTCATCTCTTTTTAGACGCGATAGTGCGCGCCACAGAGTTTCATAATGGCGAAGCGCCTTTGAGTGTGAGTGCGGTGCGCGTACATGAAACCAATTATGGCTATGCCCAAAGTTTTAAAGCCGATTTGCAAAATCCGGATTTAATGCGTTCTATCTCTTTAGAGAGTGTGTGTTTTTCTCCGGGCATTTTAGAGGAGATGCCAAACCCCGCTTTGATAGATCAGCTCAAGCAGTATTATTATCTCCTAGCCTGCGCGATCATCCCCCCCAAAAAGCCCTTTAGCAGCCCCCCACCCCTACAGCAAATCCCCCTATGACACCCATCCCCCTCGTGGAAGCCTTTTACAGCCTGCAGGGGGAGGGGGCGCATGTGGGCGCGCCCAGTGTCTTTGTGCGCTTGGGCGGGTGTAATTTGCGCTGTAAGGGTTTTGGGGTTGAGGCTATTGTACAGGGGCGTAAGATTGTGGGCTGTGATAGCGCGTATGCGGTACATCCCCTCTATGCCCAAGAGTGGCGCAAGCTAAAGAGCGCTCAAGAATTGTTAGATCTCATCTACGCGCTCACTCCCCCCACGCCCCACCTACCCCATATCGTGCTCACAGGAGGCGAACCCACCTTGCATTTTCAAAATCCCCTCCTTTTAAGCGCGCTAGAAACACTTTTAGAGCAGGGGTATTTTATCAGTGTGGAGAGTAATGGGAGTGTGTCTTTTGAGTTCTGCCCCCCCCTGCGCGCCTTGCATTTTACCTTGAGTGTCAAACTCGCCTTCAGCTTGGAGAGCGCGCACAAACGACTCAATTACGCCGCCCTGCATGCGATCCTAGAGCACGCGCGCGCGATCTTTAAATTCGTGGTGCGCCCCAAAGCCCTAGATCAAGACCTAGCCCAAATCGACTCCATCTTAGAGACTCTAGCCTGCCCTCCCCCACCCATTTATCTGATGCCTCTAGGTACCCATAGCATAGAAGAACATGCCAAAATTTTAGCCCCTGTGTGCTTGCAAAGAGGGTATCATTTGAGCGATCGCTTGCATATCCGCCTATGGGGCGATACGCGGGGGCGTTGATGTTAGAGGCGTTTCGTGCCCATATTGCAAACATCACTAAGGACGATGGCAAGCACAAATTTAGCCTAGAGAGCGTGTTAGAAATGGGCGCGGTGTCCCAAGCCCTAAGCCTTTTGCATGAAGCCATCCAAACACAACGCCAGATCATCCTTGGAGGCGATTACGATTGCGATGGCATGAGCGGGACAGCACTTGTACTTTATTTTTTAAGACATGTGATCAAGCATCCCAAACTTGCCTACATCATCCCGCGCCGCAACACCGATAGCTATGGCATGAGTGTGGAGCTTTTAGAAGAATACGCCCAAAAACGCCGCCTTGTACGCACGCGCTACGCTCAGGGGCAATTAGCAGGGGGAGAGCCCCTAGATTTTCACAATAGCCTATTTTTAACCATTGACAATGGCGCGACTATTCTAGATGCCGTCTGTGATTTTTTGCATGCCCACAACACTCCCTTAATTTTGAGCGATCACCATGAGTTTTTAGAGGGGCGTATCCCTGCCTGCGATACCTTTGTGCATCCACTCTTAAGTGATAACCACCCCTTTCATGGTATTAGCGGGGCGTGTGTGGGCTATTTGCTCATGCTTGCCTACGCCAAGCGCTACCACATTAAAATGCGCCCGCAAGATTGGACTTACATGCAGGTTTTAGCCGGGCTTAGTACCATTGGGGATATGATGGATTTGAGCACCCCCTATAACCGCCACCTAGTCCAGCGCATGGATCACACCCTGCAAACCTCTATGCCGGCCAATCTAGCCCAACTCTACCAGCTCAAAAGCCGCTCCTACCCCCAAAAATACAAATTGAGCATGCTCAGTTGGGACATTATCGCCCCCATTAACGCCGTGGGGCGCATGGATGGCATTGAGGGGTGCGTGCATTGTAGCGTGGTGGTGGATTTGCTCTCCAATACAGAGGCTAACCCCCATTACGCCCATCTTTTACTCCAAGCCCACCAACAGCGCAAAGATCTGATCGCCCAAACTCAAGAGAGTTTAAAGGCGGTGGTGTGTGGGGGGGTGGTGCATGCGGGTGGGGCGATCGCGCGCGGGCTTATGGGCTTGATTGCCAACCAACTCTTAGAGCAACATGCCAGCAGAATGAGTTTGTGTTGGCGCTACGAACAAGAGAGCATTGAAGCCTCTTTGCGCTCCAAAGAAATCGATCTCATCGCCCTACTAGGGCATTTGCAAACCAGCGGGATCAATGTCATGGGGGGTGGGCACAAACGCGCTTGTGGGATGGTCTTTGAGAGCCAACAAGATTTTCAAGACGCTTTGATCTATTTAGAAAGACACCATGCTTTTTGAAGTGGATCGCATCGCCACTTTGCACTCTAGCGAGTTTTTAGCCCTGCTCAAACAGGGTGAGCCCTATGGCGTGGGCAATGAACCCCCGCAATTTGCCGTGCGGGCGCGCTTGAAAAATCATGTCTTAATGGGGCGCAATCGCGAACATGCCCGCTTGGAGCTTGAGGATTCTAGCGGATTGCTCAAAGTCTTGTGGTGGTTTCACAAACTCCCCTGCTTGCAAAAGGGGGATTTGGTGCGCGTGGTGGGCACTTACGACTATGTGGATTGCAAACTGCTCTGTATAAATTTTGCGCGCCTCTAATGGGGCGCGTGTGCGCCAAAAGGGTTAATGGGATTTGGTCTGTTTGAAGTTCTCAACTAAATGCTTGAAAGGTTTGAGATTCTGAGGCATGAGATCTTGAGAGAGTTTAGCCACACTCCTTGCATAGACCTTAGATAACACAGCATCGACATGCTTGTCAAAGTTTTTATCGCGCACGGACACACTTTGACTAACAGGCATGAACCCGCCCGAACTGGTGCGTTGCCTGCGAATCACGGTGTGCGTTTTGACTTTGAAGCTGGGCAATTCTATGCTGGCCATGTGGAATGCGTTATTGCTCTTGGGCTCTACTAATTTGAGACGCAAGAAGCCCGCAGAGACATCTGTAAAGTCCTCTTCAATGCCCTGATTGTTTTGAGTGAGTTTCATGTCCGCGTCTTCTAAAATATTGATAAAGGCACTCACATGCACCACTGCAAAGACCTCATCTTGTTGCTCGGGACTGAGCTTAGCCCCAGTAAACACGGAAAAGCCCCGGTTTTTGAGCATTTGGGCGAGCTGCTCTTGTAAGGATTTCGTGAACTTGTCCTGCAGGGCCGCAGAGACATTTTTACTGAAATCCAGCGACAAAGGGGCTAGTGCTAGCGTGTAGTGATTTTTGGGTTGGACTTTTTCATGCAATTCATAGACATACTTATCCGTTGTTGCGTGGTGTTCTGCAGCATAAGCCAGCCCAGCCACTCCCAAGAAAGCGCATAAAACTACCTTCTTATACATACCAATCCTTTTTTAAAAAAATTTTTGCCATGTTAGCTTAAAATAGTTAATAAGCTTAACGTTTTTTTAAAAAGCGCGTTGCTAATTTTAGCATGCGCATCATTAGCTTGAACTTTTTGAGACTATCCCAAAGGGACGCGCCCCTTCTACGCCTAGCCATCAGCATGAATAGGTGGTTTCAAACTCAAAGGGGTGGGGCTTGCTCTCCCAAGGAAACACCTCAGATTTGAATTTGAAACTCTGGTAGGCTTGGATAAACTCTTCGCTAAAGACAGCTCCCTTTTTCAAGTAGTCTTTGTGGGCTAACATCTCTTCTAGAGCACTGCGCAGAGTGTGGGGCAACTGCTTGATACCCTGATCTCTAATCTCATCTAGAGTGAGTTTGAAGAGATTCATGTCCATGGGCGCGCCTGGATCGCTTTGGGTGTGGATGCCATCTAGCCCGGCCATCAAGATCGCTGCAAAGGCCAAATAGGGGTTGGACGAATTGTCTGGAAAACGCAGTTCAAAGCGGGTCGCCTTGCCGCTCACGCCATAGGGGATACGCACGCTCGCGCTGCGATTTTGCGCCGAATAGGTCAGAATAGAAGGGGCTTCAAAACCCGGGATCAGCCGTTTGTAAGAATTGCTAGAGGCATTCGTGAACGCCGCCAAACTCCTAGCGTGTTTGAGCACGCCACCCAAAAAGTGTAAGGCCATTTGGCTTAGGTTCTTATACACCCCCCCATAAAAGAGATTTTCCCCATTTTGCCAAATACTCACATGGGTGTGCATCCCGCTCCCATTGTCTCCATGCAAGGGCTTTGGCATGAAAGTCGCGCTCTTGCCATTCAAATGCGCAACCATCTTCACCACATATTTGAGCTTTTGCACATTGTCTGCCGCTTCTACTAAATTCCCAAAGCGCACCCCGATCTCTCCTTGCGCTTGGGCTAACTCGTGGTGGACAACATAGGTTTCTAACCCCACTTGATTCAACACCTTGACAATTTCAGCGCGCAAATCCATCATGGTGTCCGTGGGAGGGGTGGGCAAATACCCGCCCTTACGCCCGGTGCGATGCCCAAAATTCACCCCCCCCTCAAAACTGCGATCCCGATTCCACTCCCCCTCTTCGCTATCAATTTCGTAGTATTGGCAATTCACATCCCCCTTCATCTTAATCGAGTCAAAGATGAAAAACTCATTCTCAGCCCCAAAATAGGCCATGTCCCCCAAGCCACTCTCTTGCAAATGCTTTAAGGCGCGCTTGGCGATCACTCTAGGGCATTTCTCATACTCTTGTTGTTTGTAAATATCCCAAACATCGCAAAAGACAACGGCCGTGATGTCTGCGCTAAAGGGGTCAAGAAAGTAGCGCACCAGATCGGGCTGTAAGATCATGTCTGATTTGTCAATGCTCTGCCACGCCTTGAAACAACTTGCGTCAAAAGGAATGCCCTGTTGCAACAGCTCTTTATCCACACTGGAAAAAGAATACCCGATGTGATTCCAAGTGCCCTTCACATCGGTGAATCTGAAATCCACAAACTCCACTTCCTTTTCTTTGCAAAAATCTAAGAATTGTTGTATATCAGCGTCGCTATTATGAATGTCCATGCCCAGCCTTTCTTTTTTTATCTCCATTCTAACATGTTCTAGGTTAAGACACAGCCACAAAGGGGGTTTCTGCTAAGGGCGGGTTCACCTGACCCTTGTAGGCCCTATAGCAAATGCGTACACTGGCCACGAGCACGATACAAGCGACCAACATGAAAAACACGCATAGGATCGCATCTATAGTGTGGTTGGCTATAGAATGCTTGAGCAGGCTAAGTTGCTTGGGATCGTTAGTGGTGGCCAGCTTTTCTAAGAGGGTTTGGAGGGTGGCGACATGGGAGACATGGTTTAACACGCTATTATCCCCCCTGGGCAGGACTTTTAGCACCCCGCTATAAAGGGTGATTGCTAAAATGAGACTAGCGGGGACTGCGGTTACTAGCGCGTATTTAAAGCGTTGCATTTTAAAAAGCACAGTGGTACCCAACAAGAGCGCCATGCCCGCTAGCATCTGGTTACTCACCCCAAACAAGGGCCAAAAGGTGTAAATCCCCCCTTTGGGATCGATGGTGGCTTGGTGTACAAAATGCCCCCATAGCGCCACACATAAGAGCGTGGCCAAAATCCCCGCGCCATAGGATTTCGTGTCGCCTAGAGGTTTGTATAAATGTCCTAGAATGTCTTGAATCATAAAGCGTGCGGTGCGCGTGCCCGCGTCTACAGCCGTGAGAATAAAGAGGGCTTCAAAGAGGATTGCAAAATGATACCAAAAGGCCATCACACTAGGGTTGCCCACGAGTTTGTACACCACCATACTCAACCCGATGGCAAAGGTGGGCGCGCCCCCCGTACGGCTTAAAATACTCTGTTCGCCAATATTGCGCGTGATCTCTTGGATTTCTTGAGGGGTGATAGAAAAGCCCCAAGAACTGATCACTTGGGCAGCTTGGGCGATGTCATGACCTATTGCGCTAGCGGGCGCGTTGATGGCAAAATACAACCCGGGGTGCAAGATAGTGGCCATGAGCAAAGCGGTGATCGCCACAATGGACTCCATCATCATAGAGCCATAGCCCACCAAACGCGCATGACTCTCTTTGGCGATCATTTTAGGCGTGGTGCCTGAGGCAATGAGGGAGTGAAAACCGCTAATAGTACCACAGGCGATGGTGATGAAGAGAAAGGGGAAGAGCGCGCCGGCAAAGACCGGACCGCTCCCGTCTATAAAATGGGTGATCTTAGGGATTTGCAAGGGCGGGGCGACCACAACGATTGCCCCAATCAAGATCACAATCACCCCGATTTTTAAAAAGGTACTCAAATAATCCCTAGGGGCTAGCAAGAACCACACGGGCAAAATAGCGGCCACAAAACCATAAGCGGTAATGAGCCATGCTAGAGTGCCCTCATGGAGTGTGAAATAAGAAGCCAACACGGGATCATTGGCCACCACCTTGCCATAAGAGATCGCCCCCATCAAGAGCGCAAAACCCAGTAGCGAACTCTCTAAAACCTTGCCCGGGCGCAAAAAGCGCATGTAAAGCCCCATCAAAATGGCAATGGGGATGGTCATCGCGATGGTAAAAAGCCCCCAGGGGGAGTGCGCTAGGGCTTTGACAACCACCATGGCCAAGACGGCAATCAGAATGATCATGATCGCCAAAATCCCCAACATCGCAAACCAGCCCACCACCGGGCCCATCTCATCTTTGATCATTTCCCCTAAAGACTTCCCATCCCGCCGCATAGAACAAAACAACGCCACAAAGTCATGCACACAGCCCCCCAACACACTCCCAATTAAAATCCACAGCACAGAGGGCAAGTATCCCATTTGCGCGGCCAAAATAGGCCCCACTAAAGGCCCCGCCCCGGCAATGGCGGCAAAATGATGCCCGAACATCACCACCGGATTAGTGGGCACATAGTCGCGCCCGTCATTGTGTATGCAAGCGGGCGTGGCGCGCGCGTTATCTAAGCACAAAACCTTATAGGCCACAAAATGGCTGTAAAAACGATACCCCAAAGAATAAATACAAATGGCCGCACACACCAGCCAGAGCGCGTTAATGCTCTCCCCCTTGTGCAAGGCCAACATCCCCAAACACACCGCCCCCACAAGTGCCACCAATCCCCATAGCCAATAACCCAAAGACTTAGGCATGGAAGACTCCTTTGCGTCCCTAGAAATTGCTAGAAATTATAGATATAGTTAGCAAACAATGCCAACTTGCGCTGGAGGGTGATTTCTGCAGAGCCACCCTTGCCATAATTCCCCCACTTATTCTTATCTACTTCCTTGTAGTAGGGGTGGGAGATGAAGGGGTAGCGTACCCCCACTTCAAAGCCTTGATGCTTGCTTAAATGCACTCTCAAGCCGGCTTGAAGGGCCACTTGGAAACTGGGTAGTTGGAAGTACTTGGCCTGATTGCCACTGGCCTGTATGATTGCTGCTTGATTTTTCCACACCGCGTCCGCACTCACGCATTCACGCGCTAAAAGAGGCAGTTGGGTTTGGCAAGTCTTATTGCTGGCATAACTCTTGCCTAGTAGCCAGCTCTCTCCTCCCAAAATACCCCCCACAAACATGCCAAAACTCTGATCGCCCTTATCGTAGAAATTGGCCAGCAAATCCAGCCCCGCTCCGTAGAAAAAAACCGCCGCGCTTTGGGTAGCATTGATCCTTTGGGCTTGGGCGTTGAAAGTCAAATAAGAGTAACTCCCCCCCTGCGCGCTGCCAAAGGCGAAGTAACGCAGGCCAAAGAGTTTTGGTTTGCCAAAGAATTGCTTATAGCCCACTTGCAAATTACCCCCATAGAGCGCGCCCGTGTGTGTGTCGCCCCCGGTGATCTTATCGCCCACATGGGGGACAGGCGCAAAGGGTTCGTAAAGATTTTCCATCACCATTTTAAAACCCCACACACGCGTAAAATGGGAGTAAACAAACCCACCCCCCACAAACACCCCATTTTTCTCTGCACACAACCCACCCACAAACCATGCAAGCAAACCGATGGCATGCTTTAGTCTCAAAAGTAACAAACTTGATCCCTTAGAGTTGATTCTGCACAATATATCATAGAGATGCTTTGGTGTTGTGCCTGCCATTAGCGTTTTATTAACTATTACACCCAACACTTTTATATTATAGAGTTGGGGATTTGATGCAACGCGCAAGACAATTACAAGGCTTACAAGGGGGAACGTGGGATTTGATCATCATTGGAGGGGGGGCCAGTGGGCTGGGTTTGGCTTTGGATGGGGCGAGTCGGGGCTATAAAACTCTCTTACTAGAGGCGCGCGATTTCACTCAGGGCACCTCCAGCCGC
This sequence comes from Helicobacter vulpis, assembly GCF_003660395.1. Taxonomy (GTDB): domain Bacteria; phylum Campylobacterota; class Campylobacteria; order Campylobacterales; family Helicobacteraceae; genus Helicobacter; species Helicobacter vulpis. The sequence continues at coordinate 33,749 of NZ_QXQT01000009.1, read as the reverse complement.
TCCACTAAATTATTGCACGGAGGGGTGCGCTACCTAGCTCAAGGGGATTTTGGCTTGGTTTATGAAGCCTTGCATGAACGAGGTACCTTGATTGAAAACGCCCCGCATTTATGCGCATGGCAGGGCTTTGTAATCCCCTGTTCTCACTTGGGGCACGCGCTATTTTATGGCTTGGGGCTAAAGATCTACGCTCTTATGGCAGGCAAATTGCAAGCGCATGGTAGCGATATTGTTTTCAGACCCGAAGGGTTGTTGCCTGGGGTACGCCCCAAGAAATGCCAATATGCCGTGCGCTATTATGATGGGCAATTTGATGACGCGCGCTTGGGGATCACCTTGGCTTTGAGCGCGCATGCCCATGGGGCTAACTTGCTCAATTACATGGAGGTAGACCGTCTACTCTTTGATTTGGATCAAAAAATCTGTGGGGTGGGGGCACAAGATCGCTTGGGTCAACAGAGTTTTGAATTGCGCGCGCCATGTGTGATCAACGCCACAGGGGTTTTTACCCAACGCATCAACCAAATGGACCCCAGTACCGCGCAAAACGCCATCACGCCTAGTCAGGGGATTCACCTTGTGCTAGACTCCAAATTCCTGCCCTCCAAACACGCGCTCATGATCCCTAAAACTCCCGATGGACGTGTGTTATTCGCCATCCCTTGGCATGGTAAATTGCTCGTGGGTACCACGGATACCCCTCTTCAAGAAGTCCGCTATGACCCCCTCCCTTTAGAAGAGGAAATCGATTTCCTCTTAGACACCTTGGGGCGGTATTTAGAACAGCCTCCCACAAGGCAGGACGTGCGTTCTGTCTTTGTGGGGCTTAGACCCTTGATGGCTTCCAGCCACACCCGCGCGACCAAAAAGCTCTCTAGAAGCCATAAGATTTACATCGCCCCTAGCGGTTTGGTGCATTTGAATGGGGGTAAGTGGACAACTTATAGACGTATGGCGCAAGAAACCCTAGATTTGTGTGCCCAACAGGGCCTACTGCCTCCCAAAACTTGCCAAACTAAGAGTTTGAAATTGCATGGCTACACCACAGATGCGCCAGACTCGCATCTAAGAGTCTATGGAGCGCAGGCCCAAGATATTTTGGATTTAGAACGCGCTGACCCCACCCTTGCGCGCAAAATCCACCCCGCACACCCCTATAGTTATGCACAAGTATTTTGGGCTCTAGAACACGAAGTGGCTTTTAGCCTAGAGGATGTCCTCTCAAGACGCATACGCCTGCTTTTGCTAGACGCGCGCGCGGCTTATGATTGCGCCATGCCAGTGGGGCAATTTATGGGCACGTACTTGGGCTGGAGCGCGCAAAAAACCACCCAGGAGATCGCAAGTTTTCAAAGCCTTGCGCGCGCCTATATCTTGGAATAAGGAGAGTTGATGCAGGCTTATTTGATGGCCCTAGATCAGGGCACCACTTCTTCGCGTACTTTGATTTTTGACAAACAGGGGCGTGTTGTCTCGATGGCACAAAAGCCCTTCAAACAGATTTTTCCTAAGCCTGGTTGGGTGGAACACGACCCTAAAGAAATTTGGGCTAGCCAGATCGCCACGCTGACAGAAGCCCTGGCTAAGGCCAATTTAGATGCCAAGAATATCGCCGCCATTGGAATCACCAACCAGCGCGAGACGACCGTGCTTTGGGATCGCGCCAGCGGAGAGCCCATCTATAACGCCATCGTGTGGCAGGACCACCGCACCGCCGATGTGTGCGAAGCCCTTAAAACCACTAGAAAGCAATGGATCTATGACAAAACCGGCCTAGTGGTAGACGCGTATTTCTCAGCCACCAAAATCCAGTGGCTCTTAGAACATGTGCCCGGGGCTAGGTCTAAAGCCCAAGCGGGGGATCTGTGCTTTGGCACAATTGACTCTTGGTTACTTTACAATCTCACGCGCCACCAAGTGCATGCCACCGATCCTAGCAACGCCAGCCGTACCATGCTCTATAATATCCACACCTTGCAATGGGATAGAGAACTCTTAGAACTCTTTGACATCCCCGCTGCGATCTTGCCGGAAGTGAAATCTTCTAGTGAAATCTATGGACACAGCGCCACGCGTTGGGTGGAGCGCGAAATCCCCATTGCGGGCATTGCCGGGGATCAGCAAGCGGCCCTTTTTGGGCAAATGTGCACAGAACCCGGGCTTATCAAAAGCACCTATGGCACGGGCTGTTTTCTCTTGATGCACACGGGGGACAAGCCGGTAGCCAGCCAAAACAATTTGCTGAGTACCATCGCTTGGCAGGTGGGGGGGGAAACCAGTTACGCTTTAGAGGGCGGAGTGTTTGTGGGTGGAGCGGCCATCCAGTGGCTCAGGGATGGGGCGCGCATGATTCGCACCGCAGCAGACATCAATAATCTAGCAGGCACAGTGGAGGACAATGGAGGGGTGTATGTCGTGCCCGCCTTCAGTGGCTTAGGCGCGCCTTATTGGGATCAGTATGCCCGGGGAAGTGTCTTTGGGCTCACGCGCGGGAGCACAGACGGGCATATTGCGCGCGCCATTTTGGAGGGGATCGCCTTTCAGGTACACGACATCATTGAAGAGATGCAAAAGGACGCGCACACACAGGCGCGCCAAATCCGCGTAGATGGGGGGGCTAGCGCGAGCGACTGCTTGATGCAGATTCAGGCTGATATTTGTGATGTGCAGATTATCCGCCCCCAAAATATCGAAACCACCGCGTTGGGTGCGGGCTATTTAGCGGGTTTAGCGGTGGGTTTTTACCAAAATCTAGAAGAAATCAAATCCTTATGGGCGATCCAGCAGACCTTTAACCCCCAACTGGACAAGCAGAGAGTCAAGGAAATGTTGCGCTTTTGGAATAAAGCGGTACAGGCTTCAAGGCATTGGTTAAGCTAGGGGTGAGCCATGGAGATTTTCATCTACGAACTCTTGGGAACGGCCTTGATGATTTTGCTGGGCAATGGCGTAGTGGCCGCATGCTGTTTGGAGGGCACAAAATGCGGGGGAGCTGGGGCGGCTCAGTGGATGGTCATCACCACCGCGTGGGGTTTTGGGGTCTTTGTGGGGGTGGTGGTGGCAGGCCCACATAGCGGGGCGCATTTGAACCCGGTGGTAACCCTTAGTCTAGTTTTGCTAGGCAAGGTGAGCCTTTCAAACCTGCCGGTGTACTTGGCAGGGGAATTCCTAGGCGCGATGTTGGGGGCTCTGTTGGTGTATGGGCTGTATTACGAACATTTCAAGATCACCCAAGATGCCGGCGCGAAACGGGCGTGTTTTTGCACAGAACCGGCTCTTAGAAACCCCTTGTCTAATTTCTTGAGCGAGTTGGTAGGGGCCTTTGTGCTAATCTTTGTGATTTTGCATTTTAGCGACCCCTCCATCCACACCCAAGACCCTAGCGCTAAGATCGGCTTGGGGAGCTTAGGCGCGCTACCGGTGGCCTTGTTGGTGTGGGCAATTGGGTTGTCTTTAGGCTCCACAACCGGATATGCGATCAACCCAGCTAGGGACATGGGGCCTAGAATTGTGCTAGCTCTTTTGCCTTTAAAGGTGTCCCCCGATTTTGCCTATGGCTGGATTCCCTTCAGCGCCCCCCTAGTGGGTGGGGCGTTGGCTGTGGGCTTGTATAGTGCGCTGGGAGCTATCGCCTAGCGTCTTCTACTTCTGCGTCAATCACATCGTCCTCTTTTTTATTTGTTTGGGGGTTTTGCCCCTGATCTTTGCGCATCATCGCTTCGGTAAGCTTGCCTGAAACTTCGCCCAAATGTTTCATTTTGGCTTCTAACATCTCTTTGGTGGCGTTTTCGTCCTTGAGCGCGGCTTGCAAATCCCCTAGCGCGGCTTGGATTTTCTCCACTTCGCTGGGCTCTAAATTGGCCTTGTGTTCTTCTAGGCTTTTCTTGGTTTGGTGTGCCAAACTTTCAGCCTGATTCTTAGCCTCTACCACCGCTTTACGGCGCGCGTCTTCTTCCTTGTGCAATGCGGCATCTTGGACCATTTTTTCAATTTCGCTCTCGCTCAAACCGCTCGATCCAGAGATTTTGATCTCTTGGGATTTGCCGGTGTTCTTATCCTTAGCAGAGACGGTGAGAATCCCATTGGCATCGATGTCAAAGGTCACTTCAATTTGGGGCATGCCTCTGGGAGCGGGGGCGATTCCGGTCAAATCAAACTTGCCCAAAGATTTATTGTCTTTGGCAAATTCTCTTTCCCCCTGCAAGACCAAGATAGAGACCGCGGGCTGGTTGTCCTCTGCGGTGGAGAACACTTGGGCTTTTTTAGCCGGGATGGTGGTGCCCTTTTCAATGACCTTTGTCATCACGCCCCCTAGGGTTTCAATGCCAAGGCTTAAGGGGATCACATCCAAGAGCAAGACATCTTTCACATCGCCTTTCAACACGCCCGCCTGGATGCTCGCGCCCACTGCCACCACCTCATCGGGGTTCACAGATTTGTTGAGCTCCTTGTTAATAAAGGCTTTTACCCTCTCTTGTACTTTGGGGATACGCGTTGAACCCCCCACCAACACCACTTCGGCAATGTCATTTCTACTAAGCCCCGCGTCTTCGATCACGCTGTCAATTTTGCTAATGGTGTCCTCAATGAGATCCTCAATCAAGCTTTCAAATTTAGCGCGGCTGAGTTTTTTCACCAAGTGTTTAGGCCCGCTGGCATCCGCGGTGATGAAGGGCAAATTGATCTCTGTTTCTTGCGCCGAGCTCAACTCTTTCTTGGCATTTTCGCTAGCTTCTTTGAGGCGTTGCAAGGCCATAATGTCCTTTTTGATGTCGATTCCGCTCTCGCTTTGGAATTCTTTGGCGATGTAGTCAATGATGCGGTTGTCAAAGTCATCGCCCCCCAAAAACGCATCGCCCCCAGTGGCCAAGACCTCCACCACATTGTCCCCGGTTTCAAGAACTGTCACATCAAAAGTCCCCCCGCCTAGATCGTAGACCATGATCTTTTCAGAACCTTTCTTATCCAAGCCATAGGCCAAAGCCGCCGAAGTGGGTTCATTGATGATGCGCAAGACATTTAAACCCGCAATCGTACCGGCTTCTTTAGTGGCCTTTCTCTGGCTGTCGTTGAAATAGGCTGGCACGGTGATCACCGCCTCATTCACCTCTTCGCCCAAGTAGCTTTGCGCATCCTCTTTGAGTTTCATCAAGATTTTGGCTGAAATCTCTTGAGGGGTGTAGATTTTGCCCGCAATTTCAATCGCGCATGCCCCATTGCGATCCACGATTTTATAGGGCAAGCGCTTTTTAGCCTCTTGAGCCTTGTCTTCATTGCTCATCAAACCCATGATGCGTTTGATGGAGTAAATGGTTTTTTCTGGATTGGTGATGGCTTGGCGTTTGGCGCTCTCGCCCACTAAAATCTCCCCCTTATCCGTAAAAGCCACGATAGAAGGGGTGGTGTTTTTACCCTCTTTATTGGCGATGATTTTTGCCTCATTGCCCTCATAGATCGCCATTGCGGAGTTGGTAGTCCCTAAATCGATTCCGATCACTTTTGCCATTTTGTATCCTTTGTGTTGAATTTAATTGTTTTTAGCGATGCTCACCATCGCGGGGCGCAATAAGCGCTCTTTGTACTTGTAGCCTTTTTGAAACACCTCCACAATTTCCCCTTCTTGCTTGTGCTCTGCGCTCACATGCATAACCGCGTTATGCACACTGGGGTCAAATTCTGCCACGCATTCTACGCATTCAATGCCATGCTTGGCCAACACTTCGTGCATTTTGTGCAAAGTGAGCTCCAAGCCCTTAGAAATAGGCCGCTCCCCCCTGGTCTCCTCCTCTTTGCGCGCGCTCTCTAGGGCGGCATGCAACGCGTCGATCACAGGCAAGAGATCGCAGGCGATTTTTTCATAGGCGTACTCCAACGCCATCGCCTTGTCTTTCTCTAGTCTTTTTTTGGCGTTTTCAAAATCCGCATGGGTGCGTACATACAAGTCCTGCGCCTCTTTGAATCTGGCCTGATAATCAATATCTGGCTTGGGTGTATCCTCTTGTGAGGCGCTCTCTAGTTCTTGCGTCTCTTCTGGTTGTTCTGTCATGATCTCCCTTTTTAAGATGCCTGCGCGATGGCGTGGTAGAAGCCCTCAAAATTCTGCTCTAAACCTCCCACGCACAGCATTTTGGTCTCCTCCCCCTGGGTTTTAATGGGTTGCAACACCCCTAAAAAACCCAAGGGCAACAGACTTTCAAAATACAAACCTTCTTTTAAATACCTAAAAATACGCCCCCCCAACATCTCTAACAATAGACCCTGTGCCCCTTGCGCGCTTAAGGGGATCAAAAAACCCAGCCCGAAGTAAAGCCGTTTTTGGTAGAAATGTTCGATCTGCCTAGCCAAGCGCATGGCGCACACAGAAAGCGCGATTTGGCGAATCGCTTGGCACTCTAGCCCAACCAATGTGCTAAGAAAATCCTCTAACTTCCTATGGTAATCTAGCGAAATCTGTAATGCTCCAAAGTCCAAGATTAACCATTTATACGCGTGGTTATGTACCGCTTGCAAACGCGCCTTTTCGTAGAACTCCACAATACTGCAAATCCCATAATGCGCGCTGGCTTGCTCTAAACGCTTTAAATCTACTTCTAAGGGCATACAAGGATTGAGCTTGGCGCGCCAATAGTCCTTAAGTGCTTGGGGGGTGGGGATGCGCCCTGCGCTGCTATGGCTTTGGCACAAAACCCCTTGTTTGGTAAGCCGCTTAAAGTGGTTACGAATCGTTGCTGAAGAGATTTGTCTGTTTTGATGGGTGCGCACGAAGGCGCGCAAACTCTCTGAACCAATGGGCGTGTGGCTACTCAAGTACGCTCTAATGAACGCGTCTAGCAACCACTCTTTTTTAATACCCATCGCTCAACCTTTCTTTCTATCTTTAAATCAAGCGCATTATAGCATGAAATTCACAAATTTTAGCATTATTTTTCAAATATTGCTAAAATTTAGGGATTTTTAGGCATAATCTTATATATACAGACTAAACTTTACTAAAATTATATACTTAGAATACTTTCTATCTTATATGTAAAATTGATGAAAAAGAGATAAAAGCCTTGGAGATTTTTAACAATTAAGTGGTTTGGGGTGTTGGAGCAAAAAGAGCGCGCTCAAGGCAGCGCAACGCGCATGCGCGCCTTTAAAATTTCATCTTTTGCAGGGCTTGACAGATCGCGTTGTCAGACTTAAACACTTGGAGCTTGTCCTTAGGGTCTAAATACACATAGGGAGTATCATCAATAGAAAGCAGGCGCACGAGTTGTACTTGCTCTTGAATGTCCTTAGCGTTGTAGGTTTGGGATTGAAAGAGTTGTTGGCAGGTTTGCTTAGATTGTGGGCTTAAGTATTTGGGGCTTAGGCACATGGTGGGGTGATCTTTGAGTGTGTCTTTTAAAATCTTGGGATTATCATTTCTTAAGCGGTCATAGAAAGGGGCGTTGCGCTCTAGAGGGATCACCCGTGCTGTGTAGAGATCAAAGAGATGTTCGGGGTCTATGCGCTGGGCGTTTTTGTCTATGAAGTCTGAAAACTCGTATGCGTCAGCTATGGAGTCCGGAGGTATCCCTCCATTAAAGATTGTGTTTAAAACTAGCGAGACCCAAAAACCATACTCTCCACAAAAGATGTTCGTGGGTGTATCTGCAATATACATGTCTTGAACTAAGCGTTTTCTAAAAGACTTATGGGGGACAATGTTTTTTAAATTTTTTTCATCAAGTCTTGCCATATTAAACCCAACGATATTTCCAACACCAACCTGCTTTTTAGAAAAGATACGATGAAGTTGCCCTAGATAGGCGATCACATCTAGCCCAGCCTTGTGGGCGTTGAAAAGCGGGGCATAGAGCCATGTGTTGGCGTTTAAAAATATGTGGGCAAGAGGTGTAAGCTTTTCTGTAGGCGATGTATCCATGATGTCTATGGAGTGGAGCATTGCCATATCCTTAACATGGGCTAAGAAAAGCTCTTCTCTTTGGTTTTTGGGCTTAAACTCTTTAAATAAGGGTATTTGCTTAGCCACAGATTTGGCTAGGGGAATGGAGGCATCTGTATAATCTCCAGTAGCCTGATTTAGTGCGGGTAGGGGGATTCTGCCATTTGGGTCATCTGGGTCTCTTAGACTATCATCTATCTCAATAAAGGATTTTTGCATGTAGTCATAGAGCACCTTAAACGCCTTGAAAAATTGGAATTCTTGGAGCGTGCTTATTGGGATAAAGATGGTTACTACCCTTTCTTTAGCTTGCAGATTTAAGACCAAGAGAGCTAAGAGGAGTAGGCGGATCACATTTGAGCCTTTGTGTGAAGATGAAGCGTTTTTGTCCTAGCTGAGTGGTGGAAAAACCCCACCCTTGTCAAAAGGCACATTGGACACTTAAAACAAATAGGCGTAAGAAGCGACCCAGTAGTAAGCTTGCATGGTGGCTCCGTGGTGGTAGAGGGATTTGATTTTCCCAAAGGGGATTTTAACCCCCAACTCCACGCGGTGCTGGTGTTCAATCGTACCCCCCACCCCCAAATTGAGCACCCCATTATAGCCCATAAAACTGCGCGCGCTCACGGAGCTATTGAGAACTTCAGCGTTTTGAAAATATCCAAAACCCAAGCCCAAATAAGTACCCACTGTCATTTTTTTAGAGAGGCGATAAAAGTCGTTGATCACATCCGCATTCACACTTAAGAAAGAATAGACCTGTGTGTGCAACGCGGTGGGTCTAAGCCCCATGAGGTAATCCATATCCACCCTGATGGCTAGATATTTGAGGGCATCAAATTGATACCCCCCGCGAATCCCCCATAAAAAATTATTTTGCCAGGGGATTAAAGCGGGTTTTGTGGTTTGAAAACCCGTACTCACCCCGATAAAAATGTGGTTTTTACGCGCTTCGTTCGCCAAAGCCAAAGAGAATAGTAAAACTACAGGCGCAAATCTCCACATCAAGTACCCCGATAGAATTTCTTAATTTTATCGTCTAAGGGGGCCAAGAGGCGATAAAAAATAGGCACGACCAATAAGCTCAACATCATAGACACCATGAGCCCTCCGCTCATGGCAATCCCTATGGGGGATTTCATCGCCGCGCCCTGCCCGGTGGCCAAAGCTAGGGGCAACATCCCGCACACCATCGCAATCGTGGTCATCAAAATGGGGCGCAGACGCGACTCCCCGGCTAAAATGATCGCCTCTTTAATGGCATGCCCCTCTTTGCGCCGATCGTTGGCAATATCAATGATGAGGGTGGCGTTCTTGCCCACCATCCCAATGAGCAAGATCAAGCCCATTAAAGAGAACATGCTCATGGGTTGGTGTACCAAACCTAGCGCAAAAAACGCCCCGGAGAAACTCAAGGGCATGGTTACCATGATAATCAAGGGTTCTAAGAAAGATTCATAAAGTGCGGCCAAGATCATATAAATGAGAATAAAGGCCGTAGCAATGGCCACCCCAAAGGCTTCATTGCTTTCTTTGAGTTTGTCCGCATCGCCAGCAAAGGTGTAGGCCGCCCCTTGGGCTAGCCACTGCTTAGAGTGCTGTTGTACTTGGCTTAACAGCTCCCCTAAATCTACCCCCTCAGCAGGTCTAGCTAGCACGGTTACACTGCGCTGGCGGTTATAACGGGTGATGTTAGAAGCCACCTTGCGCTCTGTAATTTCAATCAACCCGTCTAAGAACATCAACTTGCCATCTTTGTTGCGGATTTGTAGGCGTTTGATCGCATCAATATCTGTTTTTTTATTGGCAGGGACGCGGATGATGATGTCGTATTCATGCCCGTGTTCTTTAAAATAGCTCACGCGGTTTTCTCCCGAGAGCGCATCACTCACTACAGAGGCGATCCCTTGGGCGCTCACGCCGTATTTGGTGGTGGCCGCGCGCAAGACTCTTAGCTGGTATTGGGTTTGGGAGTCTGAAGTGTTGGTGTGGTAGCCTGTAACCTTGCCCTTCATCTCCGGGCTTTCTAGCAAGAATTTCTTCAAACTAGCCACGCTTTTATCCACTAAAGCTTGCGAAGAGGCATAAATATACACTTGAAAGGCCGAACTATCCCCCCCCCCAATCAAGGGCACTTGGGCTAGATTGATGGAGACAAGGTCTTTGGCCTCAGGCAGGGCATGGAGTTTGGCGCGCATTTGGTTCATGATGACAAATTGGTCTCTAGTGTGGGGAGTTTTTAAGCGCACATAGAATTTCCCCTTAAAGGTGCTCTGTACACTCCCATAGCCCACTTGCATGGAGTTAAACTCCACATCGGGGTCCTTTTCAATCACGCTCTGCAAGGCCTGCATTTTTTTGAGCATTTCTTTAAGGCTAATATCGGTGTTGGCTTTCACAAAGACATAGAACATGCCCCGATCTTCTTGCAACATGAATTCCATGCCCAATTTTTTAGCCACATGCAAAGAAGAAAAAAACACCCCGGCCACCACCAAGCCCACGATCAATTTGTGCTCTAAAATCCAACCCAATAAGCGCGCGTACGCCTTCTCCATGCCTTGAAAAAAGGGCTCGGTGCGCTGGTAAAGCCAAGAGGGTTTGGGGCTGACTAAAATAGAGCTTAACATGGGGATCACTGTAACCACCACCACATAGGAGATCACAATGGCCAGCGCGACCGTGATCCCAAAGCTTTGAAAAAAGCGCCCCACAATCCCGCTCATGTTGCCCACGGGGATAAAGACGGATAAAAGCATGGCCGAGATGGCGATGATGGCAAAGGCGATCTCATGCACGCCCTCATAGCTAGCGCTCTTTTTATCCATCCCCGCTTCAAGCTTTTTATGGATATTCTCAATGATGACGATCGCATCGTCAATGATGATCCCAATGGAGAGGGTGAGGGCGACCATTGTGAGCATGTTGAGCGAAAAGCCCATCCAGTTGATGAGCGCAAAAGTCCCCATCACAGAGATGGGGATGCTCATGGCCGAAACAAAGGTGATAGAAAAACTGCGCAAAAAGACAAAAACCACCGAGATCGCCAAAATCCCCCCCAAGATCAAGTCAAACTTGACATCTTTAATGGAGTGGCGGGTGTAGTCGGTGGTGTCTAAAAAGGGGCGTAAAGAATAGCCCGGACTGACCGCGCGCATCGCGTCCATTTCTTTATAAATGCCATCTACAATCTTGATCTCATTGGCCCCGGCGATCTTTTGCACCTCTAGCACAATGCCCTGTTCGTGCCCATAACTCGCATAAGTGATGTCTGGATCAATCCCCTTTTCAATGGTGGCAATATCGCTCAAGCGCACATGGTTGCCAATTTGGATATTGGCTAGATCGCTTAGGGTGTAACTATTGCCATCCACTAAGATGGCGTAATTCTTCTTGTCCCCGACAATCTTGCCCCCGTCCATTTCTAGGTTTTGGGTTTTGAGGGCGTTGTAGAGGTCTACATAAGTGAGCCCGTACTTGTTCATCAAGCTAGGATCGGCGTAAATGCGCACCTGCTTTTCTTGAAAACCTTGCAACTCTACCCCGCCCACGCCCTCGATCTTTTGGAGCATGGGCTTGATGATATTTTTGGCATGATCGTTGATCTCAGCTAGAGTCTTTTGCTTGCTAGTCAGAAAGATAGAGAGGATCGCCTGCCCGCTGGTGTCCACCTTGTCAATGGCAGGCTTGCGGATATTGGGATCATCAAAGCTCACCGAAGAGACCTTGTTGATGATGTCGTTGAGCGCGATGGTGATGGGCTTTTCTAACACAAATTCCACCACCACAATGCTGATATTGCGCGCGCTATTGGAGGTAACTTTTTTGATCCCATCCACCCCCATGACCGCCTCTTCTACCTTGTCAGTAACCTTGCTCTCTACAATGTCCGCACTCGCCCCTGGGTAAGAGGTTTTGACCACCACAATGGGGAAGTCAATATTGGGGAAGAGGGCCACACTGATTTTTTTGAGCGCCATGGTGCCAAAGAAGACCACCATGAGGGCAAACATTAGGGTTGTAACGGGTCTTTCAATGGCAAATTTATACACACAACCCCCCTATTGGATAAACCCATCCCCAAAGACCCCGGGCACCAAAGGGCTATTAGGGGGCAGGAGGGCCTCTGCGCTCACCTTGCGCGTGCTCGCATCAATGGTGGGGTAAATCTTAGTGATGCGCACCTGCTTTTTCTCTGGCGCGCCATCAATGCTATAGACAAATAAATCCCCTATCTTGACAACGGGGAGGTATTTGGAGTCAAACTCCAAAACCATTTTCAATTTTTTGCTCACAAGTCTAAAGAGAACGGTGTTATTAGCCCCCATCCCCTCGCCTAGCTCAATGTTCTTGCTAGCGATCACGCCATCAAAGGGGGCTCTCAAAATGGTTTTTTCTACCACCGCTTGGGCATAATTGCGATCAAATTCTAATTTTTTATAATCGGCATAGTACTTATCCAAGGTGTTTTTATCAATCGCCCTCCCGATTTTCTTGTAGCGTTCGTATTGTTTTTGCATAAAATCGTATTGTTGGATGATGGAGTCCACTTGAGATTTTTTATCTTTATTGTACAGGGTGAGCAAGACATCGCCCTTTTTGACCTTACTGCCCACATCGACATAAATCGCATCCACAATCCCTGAAGAATCCAAAGTGAGATTGGCGTCTTGCAACGCTTGCACATTGAAGATCGCATACACCTCTTTGGCCTGAAGTCCTACTAACAACAATAAAGCGCATACAATGGCTTTCATGATGGATCCTTAGCGCACGTAGTCTTGAATATGGTGTCCGCTGTAAAAAATGTAATTGGCTTTTTGCATTTCGTAATTATTGAGTGATTGGTTGTAGATCACCTCCGCATCAAAGCGGGTACGCAACGCCCTCAAATAGGTGGTGAAATCCACCAAACTCGCGTTATACTTTTTCTTAATGCTCTCATAGGACACAGTAGCCGATTTCAAACTAGCTTCTGAGCTGCGGATTTTAGAGCGCGCCATGTCTAAGGATTTGCGGTAAAGCTGTTCGTCTTTTTGCTGTTCCATTTTCTTATACATGAGGGTTTTTTCTTGAGAGAGTTGGTTAAGGCGCAAATACTGCTTTTGTAAATTAATGCCAATGTCGCCTAAGATGTTGAGCCCCACCACGATCCCAAAGGTGTTTTGTTGGTTTGGGAAGAGGTTGCCAAATCTATTGTCTTTACCCCGGGCAAAGGCGGGCTTTTCGATGTAGTACTGCCAATCGTCATTGACATCGACTGTGGGGTAGTAATTGAGTTGCTTGTTTTGGTAATGGATGGCTGTGATCTGCTCACGCAGGGAGCGCAAATCGGCGCGCTCTTTAAGCCCCAAACTGGGCTCTAAAATGGTGGTGCGTCTTAAAGAGGGGATCTTAGAATTGGTCAAATACTCCAAAGTGAGGCGATTTTGTTCGATGGCAAATTCCATATCGGTGATGTCGTTTTGACTGAGCGCGCCTTGGGCTTTCGCGCTTTCTAAATTGTCAATGGTGGTCAAGCCCTGATCGAAAAGCTGGCTGACGCGCTTGATGTCTGAGCGCAATTCAGCCAATTTGCGCTTGAGCGCGACCAGTTGTGCCATGTTGTTAAAGTATTGGTAATACTGTTGCACCACTTGTAAATAGATACTCTGCCTTGTGTATTCCATGCTCGCAGCACTAGAGCGGTAGGTGGCTGATTTTTCCCGTACATTGTTGATGTCGCTAAAACCATTGAAGAGGTTCAATTTTAGATTCGTGTTGAGCAATTGCATGTTGTAATTGGGGAAAAAGAGTGTGTTTCTGTCCCGGCGGTTAAAGGTGTAATTGCTACTCATGGTGGGGAGAAACTTGGCCTTAGCGATGGTGTGATTCTTAAGGGCTTGACCCACCTGTAACTGGGCTGCTTGTAGAGAATAATTGTTGTTAGCGTTTCTAATCAATTCAGCCAAACTCAAAGCCCCCTGCGTTGTCTTGGCAAATTTGTTCTCCTCTATGGCCTCTAATTGTTCGATCCCTAGAGCAAGCGTACCTGTGGGGCGATACGCCTCCAATTCCAAAGCGTGCAAGAACATCCCAAACCACAAATACAAGAACCACAGGAAAAACCTAGAATGCAATACAAAACTCCATATTCAAGTGTCTTAATGGTGTCCTTGGCGGGATTTGAACCCACGGCCTTACGATTAGGAATCGTACGCTCTATCCAACTGAGCTACAAGGACAAGTGCGCCCTTAAGGCGCGCGGATTACTTTTTCTTCTTGCTAGCAGTGGTTTTAGAAGCGGCCACCACATCCTTAAGCACTTTACCCGGTTTGAATTTAGGCACCATTTTATCCTTAGTGGTGTAATTCTTATCGCTCCCAGGGACTTTGCCCTTTTTACCCTTTTGCAACACGGCTTCAAACTTGCCAAAACCCACTAACTCCACACTCTCATGCCCACTCAAGGCCTTTTCTACCGCCTTGACAAAGCCATTCAACGCTAATTCTGTTTCCTTTTTGTCCTTAAACCCGCCTTCTTTTTGCATCAAATCCAAAAACTCCAGTTTTTTCATTGCGCTTCCTTCCATGATGATTTTCGCAGAACACGGGCATCATTATACTATAAAATCGCCTAATCGCGTCAACTGCGCGTTTAAGAGCCCTTCAAGTTAGCTATTGTATGATACAAAGTTTAATCCAAACTCAAAGGGGTTAGAGTGGTGCGTGTGGCGATCAATGGGACAGGACGGATTGGCTTGTGTGCCGCGCGTATCCTAGCGCAGCGCGAGGACATGGAACTTGTCGCTCTCAACTCTACTTGCGATTTGGACGCGTTGATCCATCTGTTGCGCTATGATTCGCTACACAGGCCAAGCGTGCATGTGGAAAAGGTCAATGAAGAGGGCTTGTGCATGGGGTATAGCTTATTTGTGCGTGTTTTGCACGAGCGCGACCCAGCCAAGCTAGATTTTGGCAACGCCCAGGTGGTGCTAGAGTGCACGGGCAAATTCAACGATCACGCCCTAGCCCAAGCGCATTTGAAAAACGCCGTGCAAAGGGTGATCATCTCCGCGCCCGCCACCAACACCCCCACCTTTGTTTATGGGGTTAACCACACCAATTACGCTGGGGAGTCCGTGATCTCTAATGCTTCTTGCACCACCAACGCCCTAGCCCCGCTTTTATGGGTGCTCGATCAACATTTTGGTGTAGAACATGCCTTGATGAGCACGATTCACAGCTACACCAATGATCAAAATTTACTCGATTCCAAACACAAGGATTTGCGCCGCGCTAGAGCCGCGGGGCTAAATTTGATCCCCACAAGCACCGGAGTCAATAAGGCCCTAGCCCATATTCTGCCCCATCTAGCCCCCAAAGTGAAGGGTTTAGCCTTGCGTGTGCCCACTCCGGTGGTGAGCTTGATTGATTTGAGCGTGCACACCCATCAAGAAATGAGTGTACAGAGTGTCCATGCGGCCATGCAGTTGGCCAGCCGCACCCACTTAGAGGGTATTTTGGGCATTGACACCCACCAAAGGGTTTCTAGCGATTTTATTGACAGCCCCTATAGCGCGATCTACATTGAGGATCAAACTTTGATCTTGGATAAACACCATGCTAAGGTGTTGGCGTGGTATGATAATGAAATGGGCTATGCGCAGCGGCTTGTGGACATGGCCTATTACACCATGAAAGGAGCAACATGCTAGCTGGGATCAAGCGCATGCAGGAGGTTTTAGGCATTCAAGATGTGGAGATTGCCCACAAAAATATCATGATTCGCGTGGATTTCAATGTGCCTTTGGATAAAGATTTCAACATTATGGAGGACACCCGCATGCGCGAAAGCATCCCTACGATCAATTATTGTATTGACAATGGGGCGCGCTCGGTGGTGTTGGTGGGGCATTTGGGGCGTCCAGAACCTAAAATAGATGGGCAAAAAGAGAGTCAATTTTCTTTTGGCCACTTGGTGAAACGCCTAGAACGCCTGCTCAATAAAGAAGTTTTGTTTGCGCATTCTCTGCCCATGGCCCAGAAACTCCAAGCAGAACACCCTAACCCCGTGATTTTAGTGGAGAATTTGCGCTTTTACAGGGGGGAGGAGCAAAACGATCCGGAGTTTTCTAGGCAATTGGCTAATTTGTGCGATGTTTATGTCAATGACGCTTTTGGCACGAGTCATCGCAAGCACGCGAGCACCTATGGGATCGCTAGCTATGTACCGGTCAAAGTGGCAGGTTTCTTGCTTAAAAAGGAGATCAACTCCTTTGCCAAAGCCCTAGCCAACCCCTTGCGCCCCGTACTCTTGATTGTGGGGGGTTCTAAGGTGAGCTCTAAACTCACCCTCTTGCGCAATATCCTAGATCGGGTGGATAAGATCGTCATCGGGGGCGCGATGAGCAACACCTTTTTAAAGGCTTTAGGCTACAATATGCAAGCCTCCCTAGTGGAGGAGGATTTGATTCAAGATGCCTTAGAGATTTTACAAAAAGCCAAGCAAAGGGGTGTGCATGTCTACTTGCCCGTGGATGTGGTGAGCACCGCGCATTTAGAACACACCGATCAAGTCCAAATCACCCCCGCTCAAGACATCCCCTTAAATTACATGGCCGTAGACATTGGCCCGGCCACTTCTAAACTCTTTTCTCTAGTGATTCAAAGCAGCCAGACGATCATTTGGAATGGCCCGCTGGGGGTTTATGAAGTGCCCTTGTTTAGTCGGGGGTCTTTTCAAATTGCCCATAGCATTTCTAACACCTATGCCTTTTCGTTAATTGGAGGGGGGGATACCATTGATGTGTTGACGCGTGCGGGTTATAAAGACAGCGTGAGTTTTATCTCCACAGGTGGGGGGGCGAGTTTAGAGCTTCTAGAAGGCAAGATTTTGATCGCCTTTGAAGTACTGGATCGCAGACCATGAAAGAGAGGCCCCCATGCCCACCACAACACAGGAGCGCTGGGCATGATCAATGTCTTTGCGAAAAATAACGAATTAGTTGAAGTCTTTGCCTTCCATGGCTTTGAAGACTTCCCCTTTGAAGAGCGCAATATCTTGTGGTATGAGCTTGTCAATCCCACCTTTGCTGAACTCGCCTGTATCGCCCAAAATTACAATCTCAATCTCTATGAAGACCCCGAAAAAAGCGCGGTGGTCAAGTATTGGGAAAACAGCACTTCCATCACTATCAACACCTATTTTATTTACAAAGACTCACCCCTAGCCTTCCACACACAGGCCATCACCTACTTCATCGCCAATAATATCCTCTTCACTCTCTACCGCGGGGATTTCCCCATTTTTCAAGAGGTGCAGCGGCGTGTGTTGGCCAGCCCTAAGAAATTTCATGACGGGTTTGACATCTTGGCCAAAATCCTAGAACTCTATTTTGAGAAGGGTGCGGATTGTTTAGAAGAGGTGAATCGCGAAACCAGCGCGTTGCGCAAACAGATCGTCTTTGAACTAGAGGCCCGCACGCATGAGGAAACCTTAATTTCTCTTTCTTTCTTGCAAGAATTTAACATGGAATTGCGCGATTCGCTCTTTGACAAAAGGCGCATTATTACCGCTTTGCTAAAGAGCAATAAAGTAGATAGTGAAACAAAAAACGATTTTAATATCATTATCAAGGATTTTAATTCTCTAGTGGAGTTTAGCACGGCCAATCTCAACGCCCTAGACAATATCCAAAACCTCTTCACTTCGCAGGTGAATGTGGAACAAAACAAAATCATCAAGCTCTTCACCGTGGCCACCATGGCGATGATGCCCCCCACTTTGATTGGGACAATCTATGGGATGAACTTTGAGGTGATGCCTGAATTGCGCTGGGAGTACGGCTACCCCACCGCGATCGTGGCGATGATTGTCTCTACCATTTTGCCCATTTTGTACTTTAAAAAGAAGGGCTGGCTCTAGGTTAACGCCCCTAAAAGCAAGCCCCCCAGCACCACCAAGCCCAGCACAAACGCGCTGATGATGCCCTTAGTGTCCTTGCGCTTAAAGCCCATGAGTAAACCACTCACATAGAACAGGCATAAGAACACCCCAAAGACGATCCCTAGAATCTCTAAAGCCTTGCCCGCCTTGCCCTTGTGCACCTGCATGAGCACTCCTAGCGCGTTGCGTTCGATGGCCGTGATCACACTCTGCTCCCCCTTAGTGCTCAAATTGATTTCATAGCTAGGCGTGCCAATGATCAAAGCCCCTTTATGTCTTCTAGGCGCGATCTTAGCCGGTAGGGGGACATTTTTTTGTTTTAAAAACTCTAGCAAAAATGCTAACTCCTGTTCTTTAGGCACAGAGGGCGCGCCCCACTTGGTGATCTTAGCCCCGCTATTAGGATTAAAATCCAAAAGAAAAGCCACCCCGCTGATCACAAACAACAACACTAGGGGCAAGAAAAACACGCTGGTATAAGCGTGGAATTTGTAAATGGTTTGGACGCGCATTATTGTAAAATATGGCTCACGAATTTTGAATAATTGTCCATCACAAGCCCCCCCTTTCTAAAACCTAACCCGCACGCCTCATAGGCAAAAAAGACATTGGGCTGGTAGTAAAACTCGCCCACCTTGTTGAGCGGGGCGTATTCTTGATACACAGGCTTGTGGTTGCCATAAACCCCCTGAGTTTGGTGTAGGACGCTCAGATCCGGGTTTAAGATCTGCACATTGGCCCCCTCTCGACCAAAGGCCACTTTGCGCACCTGCTTTTTGTTTTGCAAGGGCTCATAGCTAGCCTCTAAAAGCAGGGGGTGGTTGGGGTAGCGCTCCCAGAGTACCTTTAAAAAGCGTTTGCTTTGGAATAATAGCGTGTAGGCGGGGTTTAAAAAGATGGTGTTTTGGTTAGCCATCATCTCTTGCATGAGCAAGGCCAATTCGGGTTCATCAATGGCGATACTCTCCCAAGGCACTAATTTAAATAAAAATTCGTAATTCACGCCCTCAAAAAAAACCCCCTCTTGCGCGTTGAATTGCACTGCGTCCATATAAGCAAAATGTGTCTCAAAGCCCGCGCTCCGCGCAGCATCTTGTAAGAATTTCACGCTTCTCTCTTCCTCAGAGCTCCCCCGCACGCTAGAAAAGAGAATCTTCCAGCCCTCATACATGCTCTCAAACGCGCTCACATCCTCGCTTAAAGTTACAAGGCGTTTAAAATTCTGACTCAAAGCCTCATGGATGTTGTTAAACTGCAAATCCTCATTATAGCCATTGTGCTTGAGCAACGCCCATTGAATCAGCGCGCTCTCATAAAGCATGGTCGGGGTGTCCGCGTTGAACTCCAAGAGCTTAATAGGTTGGCCATCTAACCCCCCGGCCAGATCAAAACGCCCATAAATATGCCAATGCACTTCTTCTTCAAAGCTCTGTTTGATCAGCGGAATCAAGCTATTAGGAATGTCTAGCTCAAAAAAGCGTTCTTGTTCGATGACCATTTGGGCGCTCTCTACATACATGTCATAGAGTTCATTACACGCTTCATAATACGCGTTGGCCTCTTGCTGGCTCACCACCACTAGATCATTGCTAATATAGGGGCTTTTATCCGGATCGGTGTGCCAATCTAGCCCGATCTCCTCTAGGGCTTGGGAGTTTAGGGGTTGTAGGGTTTTGAGTTGCATGTTTATCCTTTAAGAGACATTAGAGCCCCGTTGCGTTCCAAAAAACCCGCTACGTCCCTGCTGTGTGGTGCTTTGCGTGGGGGCTGAAGGGGTGGTTGGGTGGGCTAGGGGTCTGTTTTGCCCGGTATTGGTTGAGCTTGGGCTCGAGTTTGTGGCCGGGCTATGGTTTTGTTGGCCAAAAAACCCGCTACGGTTGGGGCTAGCTGGGCTTGAACCTGCCGCTCCCCTAAAATTATTTTGGCTGCGTTGGTAGGCCTGCGGAGAGGTGTAATTCCTTTGGGCGTTCTGGGTGTAGTTAGGATTGTTAAAAAGCTTATTGCCGATATAAGCCCCTAGAATCGCCCCGGCTGCGCTGCCCAAGATCGCCCCCCCAATGCCCAGCCCCGAGCCCCCCCCTTCAGAGGGGGGTTTGGTCAGCTGGCTTGTACCATTGTCAATTTTAACTTCTTCTTCTTTGATGAGCTTTTGTACTTCTTCATCAGAAAGCATGCGCTCCTTGCCCTGCATGTCGCGCACCACGACTCGGGTTTTATCGCTGGGGTATTCCTCAGCCACCTTATAGCTCTTATCAGGCTGTTCTTGCAAGATCACCAACGCACCCTTTTTGATCTGCTGGGTTTGGTTACTGCTTTCTTTGGGCTTTTCTGGGGTGCTCTGTGGGGTGTTTTGTGAATCGTTCTTACAACCAGCCAAAGCCACCACCACCACCGCACTAAGCCCCCCCACAATGGCGTAATCTGAAATTTTCCTAAATGGTGTACGCATTCATATCCTTATTTTAAAAGCACTATGCTAGCATATTATATTTTAAACTGCCCGATGTCTGCGTCCAGCTCTATCGTTGAGGAGTGCAAAGAGTTAGCTAATTCCATCACCTTGAGAGCGTTTTTAACGGATTGTTGGGCATTTCTCTCGATATTGGTGAGCTTTTCAAGCATGGTGCTGATATTTTCGCCTGTTTGGGTGTAGTCGCGGATAAATCCATGCGTGTTTTCCACCATTGTTTCTATATCCGTGCTCATACCCTTAAAATTCTTCTGCACTTCTAGGCTATTTTTACTCAAGTTCTTGATCTTCTTGGAGTTGAATTCCATTTGACTAGCCACATCGCCGATCTCTTGAACGATCACCCCAATGGTGGAGTTGATCTCTGCCAAACTCTTTTGGGTACGCGCGGCCAAATTGCGCACTTCATCAGCCACCACCGCAAACCCGCGCCCATGTTCACCCGCGCGCGCAGCCTCAATGGCGGCGTTCAAGGCCAATAGATTGGTTTGATCGGCGATGTCATCAATGATGTGTAAAATATTCTTCACGCTGTCAGCGTTCTTGCTGAGTTGTTCGATTTGCACCGAGAGCTCTTCTTCTGTGCGCGCCACTTCTAAGATGTGTTCGAGCATGCCAGCAAGCGAAGTGTCTGAAACATGGATGGAATCTTGAGTCTTGCTAAGTTTGCTGCCCACTCCCTGGGCTTGGCCCACCAACACTTGCATGGTGTTAGAGAAATCCAAAGAGGAGAGATGGAGCTCTTTGATGATCGAAAGGTTGGTCTGTGTGTGTCCGGTCGATTCGGTGATAATCTTGTGCAAGGTGTCTGCTAGAGCTTTGTTTTCCACGCTATGGTGTTGGATATTTTTCATCACCTCGTGAATACTCTGCACAAAGTGGTTGATATAAGTCCCTGCCTGCCCAATCTCATCCTTGGGATGGGTTACCTTAAAACGGTTGGTGAGGTCCTTATCCCCATGCGAAAAGGCGGCGATGCGCGTTACCAAAGCCTTGAGGCGGTTAAAAATTGTGAAGTACATCAAGATGGCCGAAATGGCAATAATGCCCACCATGATACTCATATTCCATGCCACAAGAATCTCAGAATCGTCTGCGTCTTGCTTTTTAACCCGCTTTTCTAAGCTGTCAAAATCTTTGATAATGTCGCTGTAATAGGAGGTGATGGCTAAGACAATGTCCCCAGAGGGGTCGTAATGGGCATAGGCGACTTTGGATTCGGGCTTGCTCCCTGGAGATCTAGGGATTTTATAGCGCACATATCCCCCGCCCGCATTGGCGCGCTCGATAAAACTCTTGACATAGGGGATGTGATCGATACTTGTCAAATCATAGCCATTTTTGCCTACATAATTTGGATTGCCTGGATCTAAGAGTATCGTGCCGTCCTTTGACACCACGGTGATGTAGTAAATACTGGTGTCGCCATTGATCTCTTTGAGCAAGCTTAAAATAGAACGCAGGGCCTCTTGCTTGCTTTGGTTTTGATAAAACGTGCGCAAAGAACGCTCTAACAAGCCATACATGTACTTGAGCGCGTGTTCTTTCTTCTGAATATCATCCTGCTCGGTCTCTTGAATAATATTTTCCACCAACTTATGCCGCTTATAATCCGCCACGATTACCAGCACAGTCCCCATCACCACCAAAGATACAAAGAGATTCCCCATGATTTTCAGACTCAAACGCATGCGCTATCCTTGATGGAATATCAAGATTCACAATTATATATCACAAAACAAAATAAAAACCACGGAGTATAGTGAAAATTTTCTTAAATTTGCTTCTCATAATCTTTTTTGTTTATGAAAAGCACTTTTAAGCTAAATTAAATCTTAAATTGTTTGATATTTGCGTCTAATTCTACTGATGACGTGTGTAAAGAATTGGAAAGATTGAGTACTTCTTGGGCACTCTGCGCGCTCTCTTGGGTATTCCTTTCAATGGCGTTGAGCTTGTCGATCATCCCTGCGATATCCTGACTGGTCTTGAGGTAATTGTGGATAAAGCTTTGGGTGTCTGCTAACATGCCTTCCATCTCCACACTCATGCCCTCAAATCTGCGTTGCACTTGCGCGCTATTGGTGCTCAAATCCTTGATCTTCTTAGAATTAGAACCCATTTGATCGGCCACGTCATTGATCTCTTTAACAATCACGCCGATGGTGGAATTGATATCCGCTAGGCTTTGCTGCGTGCGCGCGGCTAAATTGCGCACTTCATCAGCCACCACTGCAAAGCCCCGTCCGTGCTCGCCTGCGCGCGCGGCCTCAATGGCGGCATTCAGGGCGAGCAAATTGGTTTGTTTGGCGATCTCTTCGATGATGTGCAAAATCTCTTTCACGCTGTCGGCGTTTTGACTCAAGCGTTCGATCTGAGAGGCAAGGGCTTCTTCAGTGTGCGCGGTTTCCAAAATATACTCCAACATGCCACTGAGCGCGCTATTGGATTGGTTAATCGAATCTTGGGTTTTGCCCAATTTATCGCTCACGCTTTGGGCTTCGCCTAAAGAAGTTTTGATAGTTGCAGAGAGATCCAAAGAGACACTGTAAAGACGCTTGATCTCTTGAATATTGTTTTGGGTACTCGCAGTGGTTTTAGCGATGATCGCATTGAGCGAAGCGGCAAGGTGGTGGTTTTGCACGCTGTGGTAAGAGATGTTTTTCACCACATCGTGGATATCCTCCACGAACCTATTGATGTAAACCCCCGTTTGGGCGATCTCATCTTTGGAATTGTCTGGGGCAAAACGGCTAGTTAAATCCTTATCACCCTGTGTGAAGGCGATCACCTTGTTGACCAAAGTCCTCAGGCGTGTTAAAATCGTCCAGCGCATGAGGATGGCCGAAAAGATGACAAGCCCCACGATCACACAGACGTACCATACCACCAACACGGCCCACTCTTTGATCTCTTGTGCCTTGGCCATTTTTTCTAGTTCTTGGGAGTCCTTTTCAATATCGCTATAGTAGGAAGTAACCGCAAAGATCAAATTTTCTTCCGGATCGAAATGCGCATAAGCCACTTTGGGCTCGGGCACACCCCCGGCCACTTTGGGCATCGCATAGCGCACATACCCCCCACCCGCCTTAGCCGCATCTAAAAACGCGCGCACATAATAAACCCCATCCACGCTTTTAAGATCTAGCCCGCTTTTGCCCTGCATGTGGGGCATGACAGGGTCATAGACCACTGTCCCCGTTTTATCCACCGCCACAATGTAGTACACATCTGGGTCATTATTGATTTCAGCGATGAGGTCTAAGGCCGAGCGCAGGGCTACCTCCTTGCTCTGTGTGCGGTGGAAAATCTTCAAAGAGTATTCCAACACAGAAAACATATGCTTTAAATTGTATTCTTTTTTAGCGATGTCTTGCTTTTGGGCGATGCGCGCAACGTGCTGGACGAGTTCCTTGCGCTTTTGGGCGGTCATGGACATTAAAATAACCCCCATCACGACTAAGGACAAGAACACATTGAGTAATATTTTGAAGCCTAAGCGCATGCGCACTCCTGAAACTAAAAGGACAATTCTAGCATTATCTCCTAAAGATAAGCACGAGCTCTAAAATCTGTAATGCACACCCAGCCCATAATGTGCCCCCCTTTTTTCATCTAAGCCAATTTCAGGGTACAATTCCCAATTACGGCGGTATTTGGAGGTGAAGAGATAGGCAAAGCCCCAGCCAATCAAACTCCCCACCACCACCTGTAAAATGGTGTGTTTGCGCGCCACCACGCGGCTCGCATCCGTGAGCACGGCTAAAGCGATCACGGGCAAAGCCGGCTTCCAGCCATAGCGATAAAAGACAAACCCGGCCGCGCTCCACGCCCCCCCCGCATGCCCGCTAGGCATCCCTCTCCAGCTATCACAGCAAGGGCGTTTGGCAAAGGGCACATGCGCGCCTCTATCATGCGCGCTTTGAAATGCCCCCTTGATTCCATAGATCACCCCCTGAGTAACGATGCTCCCTACCGCTAGCTCCCCCATGCCGCGATAATCGCGCATGCCCAAACTCACCACGCCCACAAAAATAGGCATCAAGCGCAACACATCGCCTATATCTTCTAAAATCTTGGCCTCTTGCGCACTGGGCGCGCCCTCCAAGCGCACACAGAGCAACAACGCCAAACCCGCCCGCATGATTTTTCGCATAACCTCCATTATAGCATTTTGTTAGGTATAATGCTCTGCATGTTGGTCTATTTTCTGCTCAGTTTGGCATGTGCGTGGGGGGTGATCTTGTATTCTAAACGCGCCCAACTTTTCCTAGACAACGCCCACAAGCCCCAGGGCTTTCACACCCAAAAACCCCGCGCGCGGGGGGGTTGGGGGTTTTCTTGGTCTTTGTGTGGGGGGTTGGGGGAGTGTTTGGATGTTGCTAGGGGCGATCTTGGTCTTTGTGAGCGGCTTTTTAGAGGACATGAACCGCCCCCTTAGCCCTAAAAGGCGTTTGTGTTTGCAAAGTTTGGGCGCGGGGCTGGTTATTCTACTAAGCCCGCTCATCTTGAGCGATTTTAGCCCCCTATTTAGCCTGCCCCTTTGGATCGCTCTGCCCTTGAGTGTCTTTATGTTGGTGGGGGTGATCAACGCGATGAATATCATTGATGGTTTTAACGGGTTGGCTGGAGGCTTGAGTGTGGCGGTGTTGGGGATTTTATACGCCATTGAGCCCAACCCCACGCTTTTAGCCCTCTTGCTAGGGGTGTTGGGCTTTTTAACCCTCAATTTCCCTAAGGGGTATATTTTCTTAGGCGATGGGGGGGCGTATCTCTTGGGCTTTATTTGTGGGGTTAGTTTGATGGATTTAGCCCTTAGGGGGGTGGTGAGTGTGTGGTTTGGGCTGGCATTGATGATCTATCCGGTTACAGAGGTGCTCTTTTCCATTGCTAGGCGCAAACTCCAAAAACAAAAAGCCACTCTGCCCGATGCCCTGCACCTGCACACCTTGCTTTTTAAAGTCCTATCGCGCCAAAACACCCCGCTTAACCCCAACGCTCTAACGGGTTTAGCAGTGGTGCTCTTGAACATCCCCTTTATGCTCATTAGCTTTACCTGCCGCCACCACCCCTATGCGCTCTTAGGCTTGATTGGGGTGTTTGTGTGCGGGTATTTAACCCTCTATCAATGGCTTATCAACCACTCTAAGGAGTCTTCTTGCGCTTAGGTTTAAACATCGATCACATCGCCACACTCAGAGAGGCGCGCAAAATCCACGAACCCGACCCCCTAGAGGCGATTTTCATCGCCAAAAATGTGGGGGTGGATTTGATCACCTTGCACTTGCGAGAAGATCGCCGCCATATCCATGAAGACGATGTCTTTAGTATCATCAAGCACGCGCCTATGCCGGTCAATGTGGAGTGTGCGATCGACGCGCAGATCACCCAAATTCTGTGCGCACAACGCCCCTTTAAAGTAACTTTAGTGCCCGAAAAGCGCGCTGAGATCACCACAGAGGGGGGGCTTAACTTAGAACACCCCCAACTCCCCCAAACCATTCAAACCTATTTAGACCATGGTATAGAAGTCGCGCTCTTTATTGACCCGGGGTTAGAAAACTTGGAGCGTGCGCGCGATCTAGGGGTTAGGGTGGTGGAGTTGCACACGGGGCGTTTTAGCAATCTGTACAACACCCTTTACTCCAACTTCAAACACCATAAAAACCGCCTAGAACTCCCCCAAGATCGCGCCACACTCAAAGCAATGCTAGATACCAGTTTGCAAGAATTAACACAGAGTGCGCTAGCCGGGGCGCAAATGGGGCTAGAAATGTGCGCCGGACATGGTTTGAATTATTTTAGCGTGGGGCTCATCGCGCGCATCCAAAGCTTGCAAGAGCTCAATATCGGGCATGCGATCATGGCACGGGCGATTCTAGTGGGCTTAGAGCGCGCTTTGAAAGATATGCAAGAGGCGATGAAAAATGCGCGCTAAAATTGCCATTTCTATTGGAGATGTCAATGGCATAGGTGTAGAGATCGCGCTCAAAGCCCACGCCAAGATTAATAAAATCTGCCAACCCCTTTACTGCGTACATAGAGAGTTGTTAGAGCGGGCGAATGCGCTTTTAGATCACGCCCACACTACCACTCTAGAAAGTATGCAATGTGTAGAAATCAACGCGCCCCCCCCCGCCCTAAAGCCCGGGCAAATAGACAGGGCAAGCGGAGCTTATAGCCATGCTAGCTTTTTACACGCCCTAGATTTAGCGGACTCTAAAGAAGTGAGTGGGGTGTGTACTCTGCCCATTCATAAAAAAGCATGGCAATTAGCCGAAGTGTGCGCGCCCGGGCACACCGCGCTTTTAAGAGATCGTTACAAGCAAGAGGCGATCATGATGTTAGGTTGCCCTAGCTTGTGGGTCGCGCTTTTTAGCGATCATATCCCCTTAAGCGCGGTGAGCGATCGCGTGCAATTACAAGCTTTGAGAGATTTTTTACACATTCTAGGGCGGGTGTTACCCCAAGCTAGCCAGATTGTGGTCTTAGGACTTGATCCGCATTGTGGAGATGGGGGGGCGATTGGGAGTCAAGATCACATCGTGCAGGAGGCGATTACCCAAGCCAATATGCTTTTAAACACCCCTAAATTTCTAGGACCTATCCCGGCTGATAGCGCGTTTGCGCCCCATTTTAGAGAGAAGTACCGCTATTTTGTCGCGCTTTACCACGATGTGGGGCTAGCCCCGCTCAAAGCCCTCTATTTTGAAGAGAGTATCAATGTGTCTTTAAATTTGCCCATCCAGCGTAGTAGCGTGGATCACGGCTGTGCCTTTGACATTGCTTATCAAAACAAAGCAAGCACCAAAAGCTATGGCAACGCGATTGATTACCTTTTAACCTAGCTGCTTTGCTGGGCTTGGGTTAGGCGTTCTTGTTCTTCTTTGAGGGCAGCCTTTTGGGTGCGCTTGAGCATCTCTTTACGGCGAATGGCGCGCTCATGGCGTTCTTTTTCTTTATCTGTTTGGGGGACAAAGGGGGGCATGGGCATGGTCTTGCCATCTTTCATAGCGACCATAGTAAAATAACAACTATTGGTGTGAATCGCCGTTTTGGCTTTAAAATCCTCGCAAATCACCTTGATCCCCACTTCGCAACTTTTCGTGCCCACATAGTTAATGCTGGCATAAAAAGTTACCAAAGTGCCAATGGGGATGGGGTGTTTGAACAACACCCGATCCACGCTCAAAGTGACCGTGCTATACCCACAATAGCGCGTAGAACACACATAAGCCACTTTGTCTAATAGATTGAGCAATTCGCCCCCGTGCATGACATTGTTGAAATTGACCATATTAGGGGTTACCAAAAAAGACATGGTTAGTTGTCTAGGGTCGCCAATGC
The DNA here is from genome assembly GCF_003660395.1 of Helicobacter vulpis. Classification (GTDB taxonomy): domain Bacteria; phylum Campylobacterota; class Campylobacteria; order Campylobacterales; family Helicobacteraceae; genus Helicobacter; species Helicobacter vulpis. The sequence goes on along the minus strand of NZ_QXQT01000009.1, from coordinate 6,071 downwards.
TCGCGGTGGTGTCTGCACGCAATTTCTCGCTTTCGCTCATAAAAACTCCTTGATGATGATGCCAACTTTAACCAAATTTAGATAACATCTATCTAAAGAGAGAGCACAACTGCCAAGATGAGACAAATCCAAAATAGATAGGACACAAATAAAAAGACATGGCAACAGATTTGCGTTTGCCGGTAGCGTTTTTGAACATAACAAACCAAGCCATACAGAGAGTAGCTAGAGAACAAAAGCACAACCAGCACGCCCGGGAGAGTGTCATACCTCACCCCATTACTCCAATGCACCATGTTGAGCAGAATCACAAAAACACCCCACCCAAAAAACCAACTCAAAAAATAGAGGACACTTAGATCGCGTTGTTGGTAAAAATCTATCAAAACGCTCACATTGGCAAGCACAATGCTTAAAATAAAAACCGCGATGCTTGGTTCATGGGCTAGCTTTAATAGAAGTTGTTTGCCCCCTCTCTCAAAGGCATCTGAAACAACCACATAAACCAACACCGCCAACACAAATGCCCATAAAATGGCGATGAACTTTTTAGTTTTAGAAAATGCGTCAGCTTGCATGCCTAACCCCTTGCTTTGATCTAGCCCACCCCTAAAGCCAAATTTAGATAAGATTATCTAAAAGGGGCTTGCATGCTAGTTTTTACCGGGGGCTGTGGGTATATTGGCGCATCTGTGGCGCGGCTATTTTTGGAGCGCACAAATCAGGACATTCTCATCATTGATAACCTCAGCACGGGCTTTAGCGTCCACGCCAAGACCCTAGAACACCACTACAAAGATCGCATAAAATTTGTACAGCTTGACTTGCATGATGTCCAAGCCCTCGATCTTCTCTTGCAAAGCCGGCGCGCTATTCAAGGGGTGTTGCACTTTGCGGCTAAACTCTTGGTTGAAGAGTCGACTCGCCTCCCTCTAGAATACTACTCTAACAACACCCTTAACACCCTACAATTAGTGAGACTTTGTATAAAACATCAGATCAAACATTTTCTCTTTTCATCAACGGCGGCAGTTTATGGGCAAACCGACACACTCATAGACGAACAAGCCCCCCTCAATCCCATGAACCCTTATGGCGCTTCTAAGATGATGAGCGAGCGCATCTTACTAGACACCGCCCAAGTGGCGCCCTTTTCTTGTGCGATCTTGCGCTATTTCAATGTCGCGGGGGCGACTCGCTTTAATGACTACACTAGCCCCTATGCTTTGGGTCAGAGGGCGCAAAATGCCACCCACCTCATCAAGGTCGCTTGCGAATGCGCCACCTTTAAACGCCCCTCTATGGGGATTTTTGGCACAGACTACCCCACCCCAGATGGCACTTGTGTGCGCGATTACATCCATATAGATGATCTCGCCCTCGCCCACTTAGAGGCGTTTAAGACCTTGCAGGCAGAAAACAAAAGCCAAATTTACAATGTGGGCTATGGGCGGGGCTATAGTGTGGCTGAAGTGATTGAGAAGGTCAAAGAGATTTCAGGCGTGGATTTTAAAGTGGAGCTCCAAGCGCGGCGCGCAGGCGACCCTGCTAGCCTCATTGCGGACAATGCCAAGATTTTAAGCCACACGGGTTTTAAACCCCAATTTGACAGCCTAGAGAGGATTATCCAAAGCGCGTATGTTTGGGAGCAATATTTAGGTAAACAACATGGCTAAGGTGGTCATACTCACGGGGGCAAGCAGTGGGATCGGGCTAGAGTGCGCGCATTTGCTTTTAAAAAAGGACTATAAGGTCTATGTCCTCTCTAGGCAGGTAAGCGCGCTCAAAGAGTTAGAACACCCCCAATGTGTGCGCTTGGATTGTGATCTGTGCGATTTAGCCCAGCTAGAAGCGCGCGCTAAAGAGATTCTAGCCCAAGAAACATGCCTAGATGGGGTGATTCACAACGCCGGGCGTGGACTCTTTGGGAGCTTAGAAGAGCAAGATTTAAAACAGGTACAAAATCTCTTCATGCTCAATCTCTTTAGCATTGGCAGGCTCAATTCTTTGCTTTTAGGCGCGTTGCGCAAGAACCCCAACCCCCCTAAAATCCTCCATGTGAGCTCAGTTGCGGGGCGATCCATTAGCATGTTTTTGGGTTGGTATCATGCGAGCAAATACGCCCTAGAAGCCTATAGCGATGCGTTGCGTGTGGAGTTAGCCCCCTTTAAAATACCAGTGGTGCTCATTGAGCCGGGCACTATCCAAACCAAATGGGGGCAGGGGGCGTTTGGGGCGTATGTGAGCCAGCCTAGCCCCTATCAAGAAGAGCTAGACAGAAGCGCGCGCTTTTATGCTAAAACCTACCAAGACGCAGACCCACCCCTGCTCGTGGCGCGCGCCATTTTAAAAGCCCTAGAGAGTGATCGCCCTAAAACGCGCTATTTGGTGGGCAGATACGCCCATTTATTGGTGTGGGCAAAGCAATGGCTACCCGATAAACTCTATGACACCATCCTTAGAAAGCGGATTTTAGGCTAGCTTATTTGTTGAATTTGGCGACTTCTTTGCTCGCCATAAAGGTTTCTACCTCTTTGGCATGCCCAAAGAGCAAGAGAATATCCCCATGCTGTAAAATGAGAGAAACGCTAATGTCATACTCCCATTTGTTCTCCCGTTTGAGCGCGATGATCTTCAAATCCGCCTTGAAGAGATTTAAAAAATCTTGAGCGGCCATGTTGGTGTGCGCGTTGCCAATGCTCAAACGCACAATCTTCATGCTATTGGTGATGTCAATCACTTCTAAATTGGGGTTGAAAGAGAGCCCCTTAACCAGCCGTTTAGCCGCATCGCGCTCCGGGTAGATCACGCGATCCGTGCCGATCTTAGAGAGGATTTTGCCATGAATGAGGGTAGAGGCTTTGGCGATGACCTCGGGCACGCCAATCTCTTTGAGCGCCATCACACTCAAAATAGAGGCCTCTACTCTCTGCCCGATACTCACAATCGCCGTGTCCACCTCCGCAATGCCCGCATCTCTGAGCGCGTTAATGTCGGTGGTGTCAACGATAAAGAGATTGTCGCACACCCCCCTAAAGGCCTTGATCGTGTCCTCATTCATGTCCACAGCAATCACCTGTTCGCCATTCTCCACCAAGCCGCGCACCACATGCGAGCCAAATTTGCCCAAGCCCAACACCGCATAAGTTCTCATAAAACCACTCCTTCTTCGGGATATTTGATTCGGCGCGCCTTGTTTCTGCCCAGCAACGCCATGCTAAAGACCAAGACCCCCACGCGCCCCATAAACATGAGCACCACGAGGTAAAGTTTACCAAAATGGCTAAAATTTGCCGCAAATGAGAGATTGCCCCCATTGCCCGTACTCGCCCCCACAGTGCCAAAAGCCGAACAAATTTCAAAGAGCAGGTGTAAGAAATACTTGTTTTGCGTGTCGTCCGTGGCGCTTAAGATCATCGCCGAAATGATGATATAAAACATGGTGATGATGAACACCAAAAAGGATTTTTTGACGATGTTTTCAGGGATCGCCCGCTGGAAGAGCACCACTTCTTTATCCTTGAGCGCGCTATAGGCATAAACTAGCAAGAGAGTCACCGTAGTGATCTTAATGCCCCCAGCCGTGCCCCCCGGGGCAGCCCCAATCACCATGAGCAAGGAGCAGAAAAACAAACTCTGATCGTGCAAGCCGGCCATGTCAATGGTGTTAAACCCAGCGGTGCGCAAATTCACCGAAATAAAAAAGGTACTCAAGAACTTGTCAAACCAATTTAAAGACCCGATACTCTTAGGGTTATGCCACTCAAAGAGCAAGAGCACCAGCACGCCCAGCACAATACAGATCGCCGTGGCGATGAGCACAATGCGGGTGTGCACGCTCAAGCGCGCGTTATGGCGGTAGTTATAGCATTCACTCAGCACCAAGAACCCCAGCCCCCCCAACACGATCAACACACAAATGACCAAATTCACCAAAACATCATCGCGATAATCCATCAAATTGGGCTCAAAGATACTAAACCCAGCGTTGTTAAAGGCCGAAATGGCGTGAAAAATCCCCGCCCATAAGGCTTCTTTAAAGGACATGGTGGAGAGAAAATGCCAAGTGAGAATCAAGGCCCCAACCCCCTCAATGGCCAGAGTGAAGAGCAGAATTTTTTTAAGATACTTGATAATGCCCTGTAGGTTAGGATAATCTAGGGATTCTTTGAGCAAAACGCGGTTTCTAAAATCCATCTTCTTGCCCAGAAGTAAGAACAAAAAGCCCGCCAAGCCCATGTAGCCAAACCCCCCGGCCTGAATCAAGCCCATGATCACCCCCTGCCCATAGATAGTGAGGTCCACGGCCGGGTTGGCCGTGATGAGCCCGGTCAAACACACCGCCGAAGCGGTGGTAAAAAACAAATCTATAAAGGCAATGGGCTTAGTACGCATGGGCTCAAAGCTCAACAACACCGCGCCCAATAACGCCAAAAGCACATAGCTAATCACAATCGTGCTAAAGGTCTTATTGACAGATTCTGCCTTGTTTAAAAAACTCTCATTTGCCAAACCCAAACCTTTAAGTGAAAAAATACAAACAGAGCATGCTCACCACGCCCGCATACACAAAACCCACCAAACAATACCCCAAAATGGCGCGCGCATCTAAGCGGGCGATCCCTAGCAAGGGCAGAGCAAAGAAGGGCTGAATCATATTCGTCCACGCATCCCCCCATGCAATGCTCATGCTTGTCAGCGCCGGGCTCACCCCCAAAGCCACCCCGCTAGGGATGAGCACGGGGCCCTGCACGGCAAATTGCCCTCCCCCACTGGGGATAAACAAATTGAGCAAGCCAGCAGAGAGATAACTAAAGAGCGCGAAGGTGTCCTTAGTGGCAAAGCTAGCAAAGGAGTCGGCTAGCAGGCTAGCAAAACTCACCCCTTGGGCATTTTTCAAGCCCATCACCCCGATAATGCCCGCATAAAAGGGGAAGAGCAAGACAATCCCGGTCACGCTCTTCATGTCATTCTCCATCGTCTTTAAATATTTCTGCGGGCTAGCATGCAAGAGCAGGCCTAGAAACAAAAAGATCAAGATCAAGCTATTGAGATTCAAAGAAGCCCCGTGGGCAAAATAGCCCCCCAAGTAGATCAAGCCCAAGCCCCCCAATAACCAGCCCAAATACTTATTATGATCCAGGCGGTAGGCAAAATTAGGCGTGGGTGAAGGATCACTCTGATGGGGGGGCTTGAGCAGTGCCGGGTCAATGGGGGTGGGGTTTTTGGGGTGCAAGTACATGTTAATTAAAGGCAGGCCCACGAGCAAAAAGCCCACAATGGCCAAATTAAAGGGCGCAAAGAGGGTTTGGCTTAGAGGGATGGGGCTAGTGATCACCCCTCCGCTGAGTTTGCCCAAATCCCCATCAGCAGTGGCGATCTTTAGGGGGATACTCCCTGAGAGCCCGCCATGCCAGATTAAAAAGCCCGAATACGCGCTAGCCACCAAGAGGGGGTAATCCACCCCCTTGATCTTTTGGGCTAAGACCCTAGAAAACACCGCGCCCACAATCAAGCCAAAACCCCAGCTCACATAGCACCCCACCAACGCCACTAAGGTGATCGTATAAATAGCCCCTCTGGGGGTTTTCACCAAAGAGGCTAGCGCATAAAAGAGCTTTTTAATGGGGCTAGATTGGGCCAGGGCGATCCCCGTGGCCAAGAGCAAGAGCATTTGCATAGAAAACTTCAAGAGCAAAAACAAACTCTGCCCCCATTGGCTTAAAATCTGCTCCACCCCCACCCCCACCACGCCATAGGTACACAACATCGCCACCAAAGTGAGCGCGATGGCAAAGATGAAGGGCGAGGGCGCGTAATTTTGCAAAAACAAGACAAAAGAGCGCATGCAAATCCTTTCGCCCCAAGTATAGCCAAAATGCCCCCCATCCCATGCTAAAATACCCCAAAGAACTACAACAAGGTAGATCACAAGAAGACCCCCATGCCCACTCTCTTTGACTCTTACATCTCCCCCCTGCACAACACCCTCTTCACCCCCTACACCCTAGAGCAAGAACTCCCCAAACTCTACAATTTTGCACAGACACAAGAGCAAGCTAAAGCCATCC
>NZ_QXQT01000098.1 GCF_003660395.1 Helicobacter vulpis | reverse complement strand
TGCACTTTAGGCAAATCAAAGACCAAATACTTTTTATACATTCTGTTCTCCTTTTTTAAGGATTAAACCCAAAAACCCCCGCGTGAATCAAGGGTTAAAGATTGTTCTATGCTAAAATACAGATGGCACATAGTACACCTCTTAGGGGTATTTGGAGAACTAGACTTTAGAGCTAGGGGTCGGGAGGTTAGAGGGTGGACCTCCGTTAGGAGGTGTCGCAATGAGAGTTATACTCATCGTGCTAGCGCTTATGATTGCTCTCACCCAGCAGTTGCGCTAAGTGTGAAGCCCCCTTTAGGGGGCGGACACTAAAAGCTATTGTGCCACAAACTAGCTTAAAACTTAAATTAATATTCCAAATGGTGCGCGCTAGGGTATTTTTGCCACTCTGAGCCCTTTAATTTCTTAGCCCCCTGTGTGGGGCTAGCCCCTTGAGCCTGCTCTTTGGCTTGG
>NZ_QXQT01000097.1 GCF_003660395.1 Helicobacter vulpis | reverse complement strand
AGTGAATATGCCTTACTTTGGCTACTTGCTTAACTACCTCCATGGCAACTTCACTTCCTTTGAGCTCTTTGAGTTTCAAAACATCAGTGGCAAATACGCCAAGACCCTTTACCGCCTTCTCAAGCAGTGGAAAAGCACAGGATTGCCCCCTAAAATGGAGTGGGCGAAGTTTAGGGAGTTGATGGGCATATCCACTGATTATCAAATGGGTGAGCTCGAAGCACAAATCCTTAAACCCGCCACCCAAGAACTCCACAAACTCCCCCACTTTGAGAACCTATGCTACGAGAAATTAAAGACAAAGGGTATGGGTAATCGCATCACCCATATCCAATTCTATTTTCAGCCACTCACTAAGACCGGCAAAGACAGAGAACAAGCCAAAAGAGATTTAAGAACCATTGCGTGGGAGATTAGAAGCAAGAAGGTGGTTAAACAACTCAAAAAATCTATGGAGCAAG
>NZ_QXQT01000096.1 GCF_003660395.1 Helicobacter vulpis | reverse complement strand
ACCAATTCAATGCAGAGTTTGCCCCGCCCCGCTTTTGTGTGGAGTTAAAGGCACTCCAAGAGAGACTAAAAAGCAAAGAAGAGCACCGCGCTAAAAAGGGGGGGTATAGCGGGGCGATTGCCTATGAGTATCAATATTTGAGGTTGGGGTATAGAGATATTGCTAGAGACAGCGATGAAAGAAGTTTTGTTGTGAGTTTGTTGCCTAAAAATTGTGCGGTAGGAAACACTATGTTTTCAAGCGTGCCCTACACTTACACCCCAGAGGGCATACTAGAAGTGCCCCCCTTGCAAACTCTCTTTGCGTTGGGCTTGTTTAACTCTTTGGTAGTGGATTTTTACTTGCGCTCGCTCATACAGATACACACTAATAAACGCTATGTCTATCAACTCCCCCTCCCCCAGCCTAGCCTTGAAGAGATCAAAACCAACCCCCTTTACTTGGCTATCGCCCAAAGCGCGTTAGAATGCCAGCTTTATCACGAC
>NZ_QXQT01000095.1 GCF_003660395.1 Helicobacter vulpis | reverse complement strand
TCAAACGATGTGAAAAGATTAATATCTAGGTCTGAATCTTGACCTAATAACCTGCTTTCTTGTTTGAGCTGGGCTAACTCCTCCTTGCTTAGCGTGGGGTTAATCCCTTGCTCTCTGATGATATGATACTTCTCATCTAGCTTTTTCTTGACTCCCCAACTCTGTGTAGTGTGTACTTGGATTTCAGCCGGGACATCGTTATGTCTAAAGTGGATATGCACTCCCTCATACCCACTGCCCCGGTTCTCTTTGTACTCAATCTTATGGGGCGTATTTGTGTCTCTTAAATGCGTGGCAATTTTGACAAGCTGGTCGTTTATCTCCTCTCTTTGCGGAGTGATGATCACCCCCCTTAACAAGTCATTCACGCTTTCTATGCGGCCCTGCTTGCGCTCTAGCTTGCTAACAATGCTCCCCACACTCTTTAAGACGCTATTGGCTTCTAAATGCGCACTAGGCTCTTTAAGCCCCTCTAAGAGTTGCTTAAACCCATGTTCTTGCTCTT
>NZ_QXQT01000094.1 GCF_003660395.1 Helicobacter vulpis | reverse complement strand
ATTTCATGGGTTTCATAATGCGCGCGCGCATGCTCTTTTTCAGGTCTAACTGGCATGCCAAAAGTCTAGCAAAGGCCTTAAGAATTTTTCAAGGGTTAAGTTTTAAATAGCAAAATTATGGCACAATAACCCTAGCGCAATTACCCCCCAAAAAGGGGGGAAATTCGCCTTAGCGGAGGTACTGAGCCAGTAGCACCATCAACGCTAAGATTATTAGCATTTTCTGCATGCGGTTACCTCCTAACGGAGGTTCACCCACTAACCTCCCAACCCCTAGAGCGCATCTAGTCCTCCAAATGCCCTAAGAAGTAACCACATATGCCAACAAGAACATTATAACTAAAATTAGCTAAAACCCCCCCCCGTACTGCCCATCAAAGCTCCACACGCTCAAGGTAAAAACCCCTTGATACTTGTTGTTATCAGGTATTTTAACAAAGTTAATCACCTCATTAGGGGGCACAGAACACACAAAGCTACAGCTCTGCCCGGCTTGGGTTTGCTTGTGGGTGTTTTGGATATTCTGC
>NZ_QXQT01000093.1 GCF_003660395.1 Helicobacter vulpis | reverse complement strand
ATCCCCCCTTAAACCCATCACAGAGCGCAGTATAGAGGAGCTCACAGAGAACACCACTTTGCAGGAGTATAAAGCCCTCATAGAGCAGGCTAAAGCAGAGGGGCTATTAGATGAGAGAAGGCTTAAAGATTTAAACGAACTTTTAGGGCTTGAAAAACACAGATGGATGATTGCAAGCCGTATCAAAGGCTACAGAGAGCAGATCGCCCAAGAGAAAGAACTACAAGAGATTGCCAAGGCTTATGGAGGATTCAAGGGGGTAGACTATTATTGCTACTTCCCCCCCATCCCCCAAGGGCTAAAAAATACCTTGGACGCATTTCATCAGGGCTTTAGCGCGGATATTTATAAATACAGAAGTATAGTTTTAAACCTTGAGAGCGCCCACCCAATGGGCGCAGTAGGAGGATTGCTCCAAGAGGCACAGAGTGTTAAAGCCGCGCTCACAAACCCGGATTTTGTGTTGCACCCCAATAAAAAGCCCGATTTGCTTTTCATCAAGCAAGAGGGAGATCATTTTTTCTTTGTAG
>NZ_QXQT01000092.1 GCF_003660395.1 Helicobacter vulpis | reverse complement strand
CCCCACGCTAAGCAAGGAGGAGTTAGCCCAGCTCAAACAAGAAAGCAGGTTATTAGGTCAAGATTCAGACCTAGATATTAATCTTTTCACATCGTTTGAAGTTATTTCTACGCAGTCTACTTCTGCAAAGTCGCTAAAGCGTCTAAACTCAGAAGTAGAAGAGAATCTAACCCACATCTTGCGTTTAAAATCAAATTCAAAAACCCCCTCTTCACCGGGAGCAGAGATAGCGTATACCCGCCCTGATTCTGTATTAAACCAGAATGAGGAGATATTAACCGGGGGCAAGGGGATAGAGACTGACATAGCTACTCCTTTAAGTGATGTTACCAAACCCCCCCTTAACAATCAAATCCCCTTACTTCCCTATAAGCCCAACACACATATCCCAGCCACAGCCAAAGAAATTCTAGCCGCAGGCAGAAGCGCGTCTTTAAACAAGCAAGATATTTTAGACGCCATTAGATTTAAAAACAAGCTTTTAGAAGACATTTTAAAACCCAATCCCGCCTTTGGGGAGAATTTTAAAGAATTTG
>NZ_QXQT01000091.1 GCF_003660395.1 Helicobacter vulpis | reverse complement strand
CTCGCAAACGGGCTTAAGCATACTGCTTCAGCCCCGGCTTGTGCTCGCTAACGGGGTAAATCTTGCTTGCCAACGCCTAAAAGCTCGCCCTCGCTAAGGGCTGCGAAGCGTCCCGCTTCTTGCCGGCTCGTCTGCTTTTTAGGCGGCGCGTCTGTTTTACCCCGGCTCGCATTAAACAAGCCCAAATCTAACGCTTTGGCTAAATTCTCTTTAGCGATCTTAGCATACTCTGGGGATTTCTCCACCCCAATAAAATCTAGCCCTAGTTGCGCGCATGCCACCCCTGTGCTCCCTGAACCTGCAAAACAATCTAACACCACTGAGCCCCTAGGCAAGATTTCTAACAAGTGCTTAAGCACCTCTAGGGGTTTTTGTGTGGCATGTTGTTTCTTACTGGCGTGTAAATAGGCTTGGACATAGCCATAATGAAAATCACTCTGCTTGCGCGGGATATCCGGTAAATCCCCCTTAGTCCCCCAACAAATAAATTCGCATTGTTGTTTAAAGCCATTAGGAAAGGGTCTAGCACTCCGTCCC
>NZ_QXQT01000090.1 GCF_003660395.1 Helicobacter vulpis | reverse complement strand
CGGAGCGTTTTATAAAGAGGGGTTGGGCTATATTGATTTGGTGTGGGGAGCAAACGCACAGCGTTTGCAAGGCTTAAAAGGAGCCAATGGCAAGCCACTTAAGCCCTATGGATTGTCTAAGATTGTAGAAAAACACCTTGATGACTTTAGTGGGTTTGAGGGGGCTACGCCTTTGGAGAAGTTAGCTAATGGCATTGAGGAGATTGTAAGCGGGGGGGCTTTAGTCAGCGACCAGGCGGGCGTAAAAACCATTATCCTAAAAGACAATGGTAAAGAATTTAGGGTAGGGGTTTCGCAGGGTTGGGAGCATAAGGGCAAAAACTACTGGATTGTTACGGCATATGAGAATAGAAAGTCCCCCGCGCAGAAGTTCGACCAAGTCGCGGCTAAGTCTGGGCATGGCTCCGATCTTGCCCAGAAGGACTTGGGCAAGGATAGCATATCCCCCCTTAAACCCATCACAGAGCGCAGTATAGAGGAGCTCACAGAGAACACCACTTTGCAGGAGTATAAAGCCCTCATAGAGCAGGCTAAAGCAGA
>NZ_QXQT01000089.1 GCF_003660395.1 Helicobacter vulpis | reverse complement strand
GGTGGCTTCTAAAAGTTCTTGTATCTTGTCGTGTAACAACATCATCGCCCCTTATAGCCCTATTCAACCAAAAAACCCCCGCGTGAATCAAGGGTTAAAGAGTAGCAAAAGTTAATCGGGTAAAAACACGTTAAAATAAGAATGCCCGGGCAAACCAAACCAAACCCGGGCAAGAAAGGACTAGCCATGAGCTGCAAGCATGGCAAGGGTCCTAAGTGGGCATTATGCCTTAAAGTCTCTTTTTTGGGGCTTAAAATCTGCTTTACACTTGTGAGGCGATAACTTAGGACCGCCCCCTAACGGGGGCCCTTTCAGTTAAACAATGCTTTTAAAGTTCTTCCGCCCCCTTAAACGCCTCCCTTAACCTAGCTTCTTCCCGAGCAAAATGCGAATCTACATACCCCTCAAATAGCGCATTCTTGTTGCGCTCCACGAAGTCCAAATTTTCCCCCTTGGAGTAAAAGAAGACTTGGCTAAAATCTAGCTTCTTTTCTTGGGCTAGGGCGCGCGCGCCCATCAAGGGCCTATCTGACTGGCTCAAGCCC
>NZ_QXQT01000008.1 GCF_003660395.1 Helicobacter vulpis | reverse complement strand
AGTCAAATAACATAACCAAGAAGCTTTTCAAACAAGCTTTCTTAGAAGCAAAACGCGATTCTATCTTTTTGAAGCTTAGGGGGGGCTTAAGGGGTTAGGTGCAATCTAGGTCTTTTCTTTCATTCAAATGCTTCATGCCAACTGCGTGATAAAACATGCAACGTACATTGGCTTGGTGCAAATGCCAAGTGCCTAAATCCTGATTGAAGTTTTGGGTATAGGCGAACATTTTATACATGTTCATCACCCTTTTAGTGTTCCAACTTGCCAAGGTTTGGTTAAAACTTTTGGCATAGAAAAACATCTTCTGCATATCGGTTACGTGGCTAGTATCCCATGTATTTAAAGGCTGGTTGAACGCAAAAGCCCCGTAAAATAGATAGGACATATTGGTTACATGGCTGACATTCCATGTACCAATGGGTTGGTTGAATGCGGTAGCGTATTTAAACATACCTTGTAAATTTGTGGCGTGAGATGGATTCCAACGCGCGATCTCGCCATTAAAATTATAGGTTAAGCTGAACATGTAACTCATGTTTTCTACATGACTGACATCCCATGTATTGAGATTTTGGTTGAAATGTTTACATCCGTAAAACATAAAACTCGTATCCTTGACATGTTGCATCTCCCATGCATCTAAGGGAGCATTGAACGAAGCTAGCGCAAACATCGCCTTCATGTTTTCTACGCTAGATGTGTCCCAGTTGTTCAAAGAAACCTGTACCTCTCTTCCCATAAACAGACCTTCCATATTCTTAACATGGCTAACATCCCAAGTCTGAATACCCTCTAAATCTGTGCGCCCCTCTAAAATACGGCAGTGCTGGTAAAATTCTACAATCTTGCCGTATTCATTATCTTGCACTTCCCATAAAATACCACTCTTGATAGGAAGCTGTTGGAGTCGCGCGTAGACATTTTCTTTATTACAAAAGAGATAGCTCATGTCTTCAATAAGTCCGGTGTTGATGCTCTCTAGTGCCACGTTGGGGTCTTGCAATAATGCAATAAGCTCTTGTTTGGTTTGGGGGTAGTGTAAAAAAGTAAAGATATTGGAGGGGGCGTGGAGAATATCAGAAGCACTCTCAAGTTGCGTACCTAGAAACATTCCCTGTTTATTGGCCTGCTCTAAACCCTTCCACATGTGGAGATTTTGATTAAAATGTGTGGCGTTGGCAAACATGTAGCTAAAGTTTTGGCGGGGTTTATGGGCGCGATTCCAACGATTCCAGCGGTTTAAAGGCTGGTTAAAGGCTTTGGCACGGTAAAACATGTAGCTAAAATCTACGCCTCTAGAGGTATTCCAAGCATTTAAGGGTTGGTTAAAACTTGTAGCGTTGGCAAACATGTAGCTAAAATCTACGCCTCTAGACGTGTTCCAATGTGCCAAGGGCTGATTGAAACTGATGGCGTTGGCAAACATGTAGCTAAAATTCTTCACGCGGGCGGTATTCCAGTGTCTTAAAGAGTGGTTGAAGCGCACTTGGTTCATAAACAACCCCTCCATGTTTTCCACATGACTTACATCCCATGTTTCTATCCCATTGAAATCTTCTCGATAGGGGGTGCAAACTCCCTTTTTCTCTAAAGGCGTTTGCAAGCAAAAAAGGTAGCTCATGTCCGTGATGTAGCGCGTGTTGATCTGGGAGAGCATGGTGTTAGGATTTTTTAAAAGGGATTGCAACTCAGTTTTACTTTTTGGAGTGAACATAGCGCGCGCGTGCAACGGCAAACACAGGAATACAAACGCCACAAGAAAACCTACTAAGAAACTTCTCAGATATAAGATAAGGAACATGCTCACCTCACAATGAACTGGGCATATACGCATACAGGGTATGATATAGTGTAGTATTCTAACATGAACTCACTTAAAAAGACAATGACACGCAGACATTTTTAACCCCCATTAGTGAATATAAAAAAAATTCTTATATTCTAGAGAATATTAAGTTAAAAGATAATATTATTACTAATATCAGGTAAGCACCACTTAGTAGGGCGACTCGGACGATTTTAAGCTAATTTGAAAACGGACATTGTATAAGACTTGAACGCAAACACAATTAACCGATGTTAAACGAAATTCTACAAAAAGGATTGTAATGCGTGTTAAGTCTCTTATCGCTCTTTCTTTAGTCTCTATACTGGGGGCTGCTGATGGGAGTGGGCTTTTTATTGGGGGAGGATATCAACAGGGGAAGGCACAAATACAGATGCAAGATAAAGGCCAAACCACAAAGCTCACCGCTCCCCTAAAGGGATTTGGAATCCAAATAGGTTACCAGCTATTCCCCTTCAAATATGTCGGTGTTAAGCTTTATGGTTTTTTTGACTACGCCCACGCGAAAGGAGTCGAGTTTGCCGCTAAAAAAAACGCGTCTGGTAATCCATTGGTGTGCCAAGCTCCCGTGGTGAAGCCCCCTGTTCCGGGTGTACCTGTGCCCCCTGGAGTTGTCCCTCCTGTTGGGCTTCCTCCCGGCTTGCCCAATGTGGGCTTACCCAATTGCCAACTCAATGTCATGGGTATTTTGCAAGAGTTGGTCGGGAGCAACAAGCCCATTGCACCCAATATGTTAACTTATGGGGCAGGAGCAGATATCATCTTAAATGTCATCAATAATAAAGCAATGGCTTTGGGTGTGGTGGGAGGAATCCAGTTTGCAGGCAATTCGTGGATTTTAGCCACCCCAGATTTTAAAGATGTCGCCCTAACTTACGCGGGCTTGAATAAAAAACCAACGGGCTTTCAATTTCTCTTCAATGTGGGAGGCAGGGTGCGCTTACTAAAGCACAGCAGCGTTGAGGCGGGGGTCAAATTTCCCATGATAAGAAAAAATCCTTTCTTACAAACTAAGAATGATGGCAATCTCTATATCCGCCGTCTTTACTCTTGGTATATTAATTATACCTTTACTTTTTAGCGCGCGCATAGGCGGGCTGGATTAGGGGGATATTTTCCCCCTGAAAATGCACTCGAATGAGAATCTTGTAATGCCCCTCTGAGGGTAAGTTAAAAGGGTGTAGAGTGCATGCAATCTGCTTGGTATTCTCCACACATTCAGGTTCTCTAAAAGGCTGTAAGTGATCTCTGCCTCTAATGAGGAGCACGGACAACTCTAGGGGAGGGGCTTTGGGCTGGAGCTTTTCGATCACAATACGCACCTGATTATGACGCAATTTAAGCCGAAGAGTCGGGGTGTTTTGATTCACATAATAGGGGAAAAGGGGGGTTAGACTTTGATCTTGGTTGAGCAACACCAAATCGTAATTTTCTAAAAAGGCGCGGTAGTGGGCTAGCATGGTGTTGATGTGCGCATCTGTGAAAGTGTGCTTCTCCAAGTAAGAATTGTCATCTTGGGGAGTGTTTTTAATAGCAACCACCACCAACGCGCTCACCAAAACAACTCCTAGCAGGAGTATGGCCAAAATCCCCAAGGGCCAATAATTTTTCTCTCTAGCGTTCATGCTTTTTCCCCCCAAAGAAATAGCCATAGAAAAACAACGCTAGAAGGGAACAGAGTAAGATGTAGAGCGTTGTCTTAATAAGACTATTGTAGTTTTCCTCTTGAATATTACTTTGCAAATGCACGCGGTATTTGTGTGCCACTGCATCGGCCATGTAGGTGTAGCCATTGAGCAAAGCGAAAGAAAAACGGGCGTTGTTCTCCCGCATGTCATCCCCCCATTTCTTGGGTAACAAGGGCGCAATGCGTTCAAAAAATATCCGATCCACGTCCAGTAAATCGGCAGGATTAGCAACAATGGCAATCTTTTGGGCTTGGAAATAGGCAAATAAAGCCACAAAAGGGCTTTTTAACTCTTTTAAGTGTGTTTGCTGGTAATCTAAACGCGCTTGTTTGTTAGGCAAATCCGCGTCTGCGATGAAGAGCACAAGAGAGACCCCGGTTTTTTCGTACAATTCTGTAGAAACGCGTTGCACCAATGCCACGCTCTTGGGTACAAAGTGCAAGGCCAAATTGGCGCGCACGAAGTTAGGATCGGCTAAAAGCCCTCCCCATAGCAAAAGCACAAGTCCGAGCGCGCGCCCCACTTAAACCGCAAACAAGAAAGTAGGTTTGATAAAGTAAAGCACCACAGAGATGACAAATAAAACGATGAGAAACAACCCCAGCAATTTTTCCATACCCGTAAACATGTTATTCCTTACTCTGATAGAATTGGCGATCTTTTTCAAACATTTGAATCTTGCCCGTATCTAGCTTATAGTAATGCGTGGCTTCTTCTTGTTGGATATGCACTGCTTTAGTACCAAGAAAGGCCACTACGCCCAAGAGTACTATCACCACAAGCCAATACCCCAATAAACCATTGAGCCATTTCATCACTCCTCTCCTTGTAAAGACTGGATATAGTGGGCGAGCGCGCGCACCTGAATATCATTGAAATGCCGATAAGCAAAGCTGGGCATCTCCCCAATATGCCCCTTCTTGCCCTTGTCTAAGATTTCCTTTAAGAACACTTGCGTGCCATAGTGGGTTAGATCCGCAGCCATACCCCCCTGCCCCTTGCCATCTGCCCCGTGGCAACTCGCACACATATTAGCAAAGATCGTTTCACCTTTTTGTACCAACTGAGGGTTGCTGGTGTGCTTGAGATCGGAGATTTTCCCCATGACATAGCTAGCGACCGCCTTTGCGTCCGCATCGCTCATTTCGATGGGGGGCATCTCCACTGCTTGGTAACCCAAGCCCACAGACCCCTGTTTGATAATTTCCATGATTCCGGCTTCCTTGCCCCAAGTTACTAAATTACGCGCAGTATTATCCAAGCCAGTCGCCTCTAAGCCATGGCATTGGGAACATTGTACCAAGAAGATTCCCTGTCCCATTTGCTCTAAATCCTTAGCACTTAGATTTTTCCAGCGCGCTTCAAAATTGTGGTTATATCTAGCGATCTCCTTATTATATTCCCCAATTTGGGAATAATTGAAAAGCGGATAGCCAAGAAAGATATACCATACACCCCATACAATGATAGCTAAAAAACTAAGGATCCATCCTGTGGGGATATTGTTTAAAAACTCGGCGATCCCATCGTATTGATGCCCCCCATTGTAAAGATTACCCCCGCTGGTTTTCTCACGCATTGCCTTGAACAAGGATGAGCTCATGCTCAAGGTGAGCACCAAGATCACTAAGGCCGCCCCCAAGGCAAACAAATTGATGTGGTCTTTTAAGATCTCCATTTAACCTCTTTTGTGTGATGATAGGGATGGGCGCGGCTCAATGGGCGCATCATGGAGCTCATCTTGGAGCGCTAGCTGACTGTAACGCTCGTAATCCGTGATACCCTTTTTATCTTTCACATACATGCTAACAATGTAGGCGTAAAGAAACAGCGTGAAGAGAATTGTAAAAAAGACATAGGCAAGCCCTCTAACTGTATCCAAATCCATCACTTGCCCTCCTTAGTGGGGGTGGCATGGGCAATCCTAGACTGCCCCAAGCTATTCAAATAGGCGATCAAGGCCACAATCTCTTTAACCCGCCCCTCCTTAAGGGCTTGGGCAATTTGGGGATTTTGCATGTCATCCACAATAGCTTTTGCCTCTTCTAGAAAGAGCTTTTTGGCTTCTTTAATATCGCCTAGCTTGACTCCATTGGGGGTATCATAGGGCACGCCAAAGATCTTTTTCTCAGCATAGGCTTCTGCGTAGGCAGTGTCAAAATCGCTGTCCTTGGTAAATAGGTGCTTGTAAGCGGGCATGATACTTCCGGGTACCACACTAGTGGGCTCTAGCATGTGCTTTTCATGCCAAGCGGTGGTGCGCACATCGCCCACGCGGTGCAAATCTGGCCCAATGCGCCGAGAACCCCATAGAAAAGGGCGATCGTAAGCGTACTCCCCACTCAGGCTATAAGCCCCATAGCGTTGTACCTCTGCTTGAAAAGGGCGAATCAGCTGGGAATGGCAATTATAGCACCCCTCTTTGATATAAACTTGTCGCCCGGCGGTTTCCAAAATGCTATAGGGTTTCAAGCCCTCAATAGGCCTAGCTGACTTGAAGAAGTTGGGCAAAATTTCTACAATGCCTGCAATGGCAAAAGCAACCACAAAGGCCAGAGTAAAAAAGAAAGGGTTTTTCTCTAAAAACTCGAACATAGCCACTCCTTATCGCATGCCCATAGGGGTGGCGTAAGCAGGTTCTTTTTCTAACACGCGCCCTTTTTGAATCGTCATCAAGACATTGTAAAGGAAGATGAAGAACCCAGTCAGATACAAGACACCTCCTATGCCCCTGATGACATAATAGGGGATTAAGACCCGCACAGTGTCGATGAATTGGTAAACCAAGTTGCCATATTGATCCACATCGCGCCACATCATGCCCTGCGTGATGCCTGCCACCCACATAGAAGAGAAGTAAAGCACGATCCCCAAAGTCATGAGCCAAAATTGCACGTCCATTAACTTGGCTGAATAAAGTTCTCTTTTGAAAACACGGGGCACCATGTGGTAGACCGCTGCAATCATGGTAAAGCCCACCCAGCCTAACACACCATCATGCACATGCCCGATGATCCAATCGGTGAAGTGTGCAAGCGCATTGACGGAACGAATTGCTTGGATAGAACCTTCCAAAGTGGAAAGCATGTAAAAGGTGCTGGCCAAGACTAGAAATTTGATCAAGGGGGACTCTTTGAGTTGATGCCATTGCCCTCTTAGAGTGAGTAACATGTTGATCGCCGTTCCCCATGAGGGCAAGATCAAGATCACAGAAAACACAGAAGAGAGGGTTTGCACCCAGTCGGGCACGGTGGAATAGATCAAGTGGTGCCCGCCCGCCCAAATGTAGACGAACATCAAACTCCAAAAAGAGAAAAGGGTTAATTTATAAGAGAAAATAGGTTGCCCGCTCTCCTTAGGCAAGAAATAATAGATCGTGCCAATCACCCCACTGGTAAAGACGAACGCCACCGCATTATGCCCCCACCACCATTGTACTAACGCGTCATTACTGCCCGCATAAAGCGAAATAGAATGCCACACACTCCCCATATTTGCCACAAAATAGGTAGGGATAGAGAGATTGTTAAAAATATACAACACGGCGATGCCGACATAAGTAGCGATGTAATACCACAAAGAGACATAGATGGTATTCTCGCGTCTAACCCCCATGCTCCCAAACATGCTAACCCCCCAAAGCACCCACACGATCACCACCAAAATGTCGATGGGCCAAGCAAGTTCGGCATACTCTTTACTTTGCGTGATGCCCGCAAGCAAACTCACCACGCCCGCCACCAAAGCCGCGATCCACACCCAAAAGTGCAAATACCCCACCATCTTTAAGAAAGGGTGGTCGTGGTAAGTGATCTTCAAGACCCTTTGTCCAATGTAATACCAGCTTGCCCAAATGCCCCCCAATGTGAAGCCATAGATCACTCCATTGGTGTGGAGGGGACGCAAACGCCCAAAGATACTATACTCTCCAGCAATGTAATTGAGTTGGGGAAAAGCCAGCTGAAAAGCCAAAATCACGCCAATTACCATACCGATAACCCCAAAGGTGATCATCGCAATGATGAACAGGCGCGCTATAGAGTAGTCATACTCTGCGACCTCCCCCCTTGCCACCCCAACAGACTTGGCGTAGCTCTGTTGCATGCCAACATCCATGCACACTCCTCAATCTGATTTAAAAATCTCGAGTATAGCATGGTTTCTGGTGAAGTCAGCTAATGAAAGGAGCTAAAATAATGCACTCACCTGAGTAATGAGGGCTTGATCGGCACTCAAATCTAAATAGTTGAAATGCGCCCCACTTTGGTGCGTGCCTTGTAATAAATCTCCAGAATCGCGGTATTTCAGATCCAAATTGGCGATCTCAAACCCATCTAAAGTTTTGCTAAATTCTTGTAAGCGGGGGTTGTCAGTATTGTGCGTGAATAAAAAGCAATAGCCCTTACCGCCCAAGCGCGCGACTCTGCCTCTGAGTTGGTGCAAGGTGGCCAGCCCCAAGCGCTCCGCCCCCACGATCACGATGCTAGAGAGTTTGGGTAAACTAATGCCTACTTCTATAAGTGTGGTGGTGAGGAGAATATTGCCTGCCTTAGCAAAGTCCTCTAAAATTTCTTCTTTATCTGTGTCTTTTCCGCTTGTAATATAAACTTTTTCAAAATGTTTTTGCCAGTAAAGCGCGCCTTGTTTAAGGGGCATATACGTGGTGTGTGCGCTCTCTTCTACAAGGGGGTAAATGATGACAACTTGTTTGTGTCGAGCGATCTCTTGATAGATATGGGTTAAAAGCGCGTTGAAATGGGTCTTATCAATCAAATGAGTAGCGATGTCCTTGTGGTGAGGCTTATCTCTGATGAGGGTGGTCTTGACAAATTTCGCGCTCATCATCGCTAAGGTTCTAGGAATAGGGGTCGCAGAGAACTGCAAATAATGGGGCTTGCGCACAGAACCATCTGTAAACCCGATGCGCGCGCGTTGTTCTAAGTCATAGCGCTGTTTTGTCCCAAAGCGGTGTTGTTCATCGCTGAGTACTAAGGCAACTTGGGACATGTCTAAGTCCACATATAGGAGGGTGGTTGTACCGATGATAAAGGTCGCTTCTTGCAGGGCTTGCAAGGCTTTCTTGGGCGTATATCCCCCTAAGAGTAATGCTACCTTGATGTAGGGGGGTAAAAATTTACGCGCTTCCTCATAGAGCTGTTTGGCTAAAACGCTAGTAGGTGCCATTAAAAGACTTTTATAAGGCGCGGCCAAAGCCACGCTGGCTAAAATCACCATGGTTTTTCCACAACCCACATCGCCCATCACTAGACGTTTGCTCGCCAGTTCTCCTTGCATGTCTTCTTGAACATTAGCGATTGCGCGCTGTTGATCGGGGGTGAGAGCAAAGGGCAGGGCTTGGATAAACTCTTGGAGTGCTTTGGTGTTAGCATGCCCACTAAATTTACTAGGAAACTCCCATCTTTTGCCACTCAAGTGCAACATATACACCAAGGCTTCTATGAATTTAAGCGCTTGCAAGTATTTGCCAAAGAGGCCTTTATGGGTGTCAAAGGCGTGTACAAATTCCAAAGTAGGGTGGAAGAGCAGAGTTAAATCTTGGATCATCTCTTCAGACACACCCACTAAAGCCAATTTGGCAAGATTCTTGATACTCAAGATTTGGCGTACGAAGTCGGGATAATTCCTCGTGGTTTTTTGGGCTTTGAAGGCGCGGGTGTGTTTAGCCTCTTTTTTGAAGTACAGAGCGATGGTCTGGGGGGTTTGGACCACTTGGGGTTGGGTCATTTGAAACGCACCGCTGTAGTGGTTATGGCTGATCTTGCCATAGACAAAGTAACGCTTTTGCGATAGAGCGTGGACATGGTAGGCAGAATAATTAAAACACACCAGTTCAATTTCACGTTGGAAAGCTAGAGCACGTGCACGCACCTTAAGCACTTTGGCCGCGCTCATACCTAAATACTCTACTTCGAGACAACCTTGTTGATTTGGCTGGAGATTTTCTAAGAGGGTGTAGGCACGATACCCCTTAGGGGGGTGTAGCACAAGTTCTAAAAAGTCCACCAAGCAAAGCCCCACGCCTAAATCTAGTTTGCTATCCAATTGCGCCACCACATACTTTTAGTTAGTTTTTTCTTACCTAAAGCATGCTATTATAACCCAAAAATGTAAGGATATTGAGATGTTGAATCCATTGAAGTATTATGCCCTCGTCTTGGTTTGCTTGGGCATGTTGGTGGGGTGCAAGGACACAGCAAGGTCCAGCAAGTCTCACCCCCGGAACGCGCCCACGCAGCAAGGTCAAGTCGCTCAAAAACCAAAATCCAACAATGTGGTTGGACAGGACACAGCTATAGAGAGTTTGGAACACCGCATCGATGACGCTAAGACGACCCAGAAGGTTGATCGTATTATCAATGTAGAGGACGCGATTCAGGACGCGACACAGCCCACCGGCCCAATGTATACCCCGCAAAACAACAATATTTTGCAAAATTGGAATAACCACGAAGACAATTTGAGTTCGCCACTCAATCACAATTATTAGGATCGGGTATTTTTGCGCGTCTTCTATGCCTTATGGGAGTGTGGGGGCTCTTAGTTGTCTGCTTGGACGCGGCTAAAAGCCGCACTTTTTTGCTCAGCCAGTTCCAAGTGGGGCAGATGCACTTTTATACCCAAAACGCTAATGGGGAGTTTGTCAAGCATTACCGCACCATTGAGGGGGCGAGTATTCTCTTTGGGTATGAATACAATCCTTTAGATCGCTGGTTTTACACCCGTTACTATGGATTCTTGGATTATGGTTTTGTCATGCTGGATAAAAATAGCAATATAGAAACCAACATGTTTACCTATGGCGCGGGGGGGGATTTGGTAGTGGAATACAATAAAAACCCTCTGAATGTGTGGGGGCTTTTCTATGGCATGATGATTGGGGGCAACACATGGACCACCTCGCGTTTCTCGCGTAATTTTCTCATTGAAAATTACCGCTCTTTCACCAGTCTACGTTTTAGGCATACCTTTTTTAGGGTTTTTGCCCAAGTGGGGGTGCGTTTCCAAACGGTCATTCTCTATCATGATGTGTCTGTAGAATTTGGCTTTAAAGTCCCCCTCAATGGCGAGATCGGCTCTAAATTTGTGCGCGATTATAGTATCTTTCTTTCCCATACTTGGTATTTTTAGGTTACAATTCCCCTTAAAAAGGATTCACTATGGTAGTGGCTTTATTTGGAGGGCAGGGTTCTCAACATGTGGGCATGGGCAGGGATTTTTGCACGCATTTTAGTTTGGCTAGAGAAATGTTTGAAGAAGCTAGCGATGTTTTGCAAACTGACATGCAAGCCCTGTTATGGGAGGAAGATGCGCGACTCAGCCAAAGCCCCTACACCCAAAGCGCGCTGTTTTTGGTCTCTATGGTGGCTTTTAGAGTCTTTATGAGAGAAATCGGAGAGTTGCCTGTGAGTGCAGGGTTGGGGCATTCTTTGGGCGAAATTAGTGCTAATGGGGCTAGTGGGGCACTCAGTTTAGCTAAGGGGCTACAACTCGTGTTTGAGCGGGGGAGCTTGATGGAACGCGTGTGCGCGCAAAGCCCCAAAGAGTTAGGCATGTTGGCCGTCTTGGGCGCGTCTAAAGAGAGTTTACTAGATTTTTGTACCCAAGCGAGATCACAGGGGCGCGCGCTCTATGCGGCTAATTTTAATGGCTCTCAAATTGTACTAGCCGGGACTAAAGAAGTACTATGTACCCTGCAAGCCAAGGATTTAGGGGCTAAAAAATTAGTCTTATTGCCCATGAATGTGGTGAGTCATTGCGAGATCTTAGCCCCCATGTTAAAGGATTTTAGCGCACTCTTAGCGCAAAGCCTAGAAGATCACTACACTTTTAGCGTGGTCTCAAACGCGAATGCCTTGTTGTACCGCTCCAAAGAAGAGGCTTTAAAATGTTTGGGCGTGCAATTGGTCCAGCCCGTGCTTTACGATGCATGCGTGCAACTATGCGAATCCAGCGCGTCCTACTATTTAGAATTTGGCACCAGTGTGCTCAAAAATCTCAACAAGCGCCTAAGTTCCAAACCCACCTTGAGCATTACCGACCAAGCCAGTTTGCAAGAGGCTCTAAAGTTTACACGCGCTCAAGCAACTAAATAGCCCGCGACTGAACGCCAATTGTTGCTTTATGTAGCATTTGGTTTATTTTTATTGTTGAAAATGCGAAGCATGCGCACAAATAAAGGTCATTCTATAATTTTTTAGTTACATTAAGGTAAACCATTTGTGAGCAAATGAGTTTTTGTGCAACATTTTTTAAAATCTCAATTGTAGGAGGCGACATGCCACTGGGATCGCGCGTTTTTAAACCTTCTCTTTTAACCTTTTTTGGCTCTTTGGCTTTGGCCGCGGGTGCTCTGCAGGGCTTTAGTTATAAGCTTGCAGGCTTTGCCAACCAAGCTGCTTCCATCGGTTTTAATAATAGTAAGATCAACAGAGATAAGGGAATTTACCCCACAGAGCGTTACGCGACCATCACCGGATATTTAGGCTTAGAGGTGGGCTTGTTGCCAAAAGATACAAAAGATCACACTCTTAATTTTAAGATCGGGGGCATTGTGGGGGGTGTGCTCTATGATGGCACGAAGTATAAACAAGGGGGCTCGATCATCAGCGATATCTTTGGAGGCTACAGTGGTTTTATGGGAGGATACAAGTTCTTGTCTGACGATGAGAATACTTTAACAGAGGCCGACCAAAAGAGACTCACACACAACTATGTATGGAGTGATATTTTCCTCAACTACCAGTACAAGCAGTATTTTGGGATCAAACTAGGGCGTTATAAATCTAGCATGGAGTATAGGAGCGGTCAAACTCAGGGCTTTGAGGTTTTTGGGGGGACTAGGGATTTGCGTGTAACATGGTTTAGCTCCTTTGGGCGCGCGTTCGCGGCTGGCTCATTTATCCACGATTGGTTTGCCGCCAGAACAACCCGTTATGGCAATTATACTAAAAATGCTCAAGGGGGCTGGGATGCGCATGGGGCTCAGACACTTTTAGGCACCCATGCCCTGCAGGTCAACTACCAACGCCACAAACTCTTGTTAGAGGGCTTCTTTTATTTTTCGCCCAAGATTTTCAATGCCCCCGGCTTTAAGGTCGCATGGGACACCAATCCTAACTTTGTTAAACGGGGTTTCCGCTCTCAAACCTCTGTGCTTGTCTTCCTGCCGGTTTATTATCCTTGGATGGTCATTAATAGCAGTGGGGGGCACATTTACAGATATGCTACACCTGTTACGCGCACTGGACAGAGTTTGGCTATCAAGCAACGCTTTGATTTCAACGAGTTTTACCTCGTGGGCACTTTTTTAAAGAATTTCCAAAATCCCAATACCTATATCGGAAACATGGGTAACCCAGCTGGGGTGGCATTTGGTTCTAACAGCGCATGGGAAGGGCTTAATGGGCCTTCCATCACAGCAGATGCAGTAACGGGCAATATCGGTTATGGGGGGACACATTTCAAAAAGAAGTTTATCTGGCAAATGCAATGGCAGTGGAGTAGCGCGCCCATCGCTTATGCGGCGCGTGTGGGCGTGTTTTTCCAGTATACCTTCAATAAGATCATAAGCGCAAGTGTGGATCTTACCTATTTTGGGGTACACATGAACAAAGGTTACCGCGCTGATGTAAATGACGGACCCTGCACAGGCTACTGCAAAGGAGGGTATCAAGATCGCAGTAGCCTAACGACAAACTTGATCGCCACTTTCTAGGGCTTGTTGGGGTGTGTTTTCTTGATAAAAGTATAAACTAAGAGAAAATTCACGCCTAGCATGCTATGATTTCTCGAAGGTAAATGCAAAGCATTAACGCATGCCCAACATTTATCCCGCATCATCTAAAAGGGGCAGGCATTGAAAAAAGTCGCTTTGCTGTCTAGAGGCTTGGTAGCCGCATTGGGTTTATGGGGCGAAATGGACGCGCTAGATTGGCGCAATCTAGAATCCTTTGCCAAATTCAAGGCGGGGGCAGAATCCTTTTCTAAAGTGGGTTTCAACAACAAGCCCATTAACACAAATAAAGGGCTTTACCCGACAGAGACCTTTGTTACCGTAGTGGCCTATTTGCAATTAGATTTTCCCGAATTGCTCTCCAAGAGCGCGACTGCGCCGGACATCATCTCTCTGGGAGTTTAGGGGGCATGGGAGGGGGGTTGATCTATGATGGTACGCGCAATTTGATCAACCAAGCTACAGGAAAGCCCTATGGGGACATGGCTTGGAACTACTTTGGCTATTGGGGCGGGCTAGTGGGGCAAAAACCATGGGCGCAGTGTGGCCTAAGTAATGGGGTAAAAGATTACGCCCAAGGGCAGAGCATGACTCAAGCCCAGTTGACTGCCCTATCCGATCAAACCCATGAGAGTTGCGCGCAGGGGTATGCGGATAATTCTAGACACTACGTGATTTACAACGCCTATATTGATTATTCCTACAAGGATATTTTCCGTTTCAGGGGGGGGCGCTATGAATCTCCAGCAGACTACATGAGTGGTTATACCCAGGGGTTGGATATGACGGTGAAGTGGAAGAATTTCAAATTTTGGTGGTTTAGCTCCTTTGGACGGGGCTTTGCCTACAATGAGTGGCTTTATAACTTCTATTCGCCCAAAACTTACACTCTGGCCAATGGCAAGGAAATCAACCCCGGGGTACATGCTTTTTACATCACTTGGCAGTATAAGGGCTTGAGTATTGTGCCCTTTGTCTATTTTTCGCCCAATAATGAATACGACCCCAACTTTACCATTCTCTATGACAGTAAACCGGATTTTAAGGGTTTGGGTTGGCGTTCACAAACCGACATCACAGTTTTAAACCCCTTTTATGCCAAGCGCTTTTGGGATACTTACCAATTTGGGATGCTCTCCAAGAAAAACGCGCATAGCTTGATGGTTAAACAACGCTTTGACTACAATAACTACAACTTTGGGGGGGGGATTTATAAGAGTTTTGGCAACGCCAACTGGATGATTGGCTACCACGGAAGCCGTTTGGGTTTTGACTTTTGGACCAATAGCGTGTACGCCAACACCATTAACTCTCTTTCCTATATGATGGACGCGGACGCTTTTACCGCCTTTATCTTTGGGGGCGGTGTGCATGGGCGCTTTTTATGGGGTTCTTTGGGGCGGCTTACCTATGGGCCTAGGGCTAACGAACAAGTTTTTTCTTTCAACTTGGGCTATGAGTTTTCCAAACATTTTTACGCGGACATCAAGGTAGAGTATTACAATGTGGACATGCACCGCGGGTATAAAATGGGCTGGAATGGCCCCTTTTTAGACAGCCAGCCAGCCACACACCAAGATAGAAGCCATATTTTTACAGAAATTAAAGTGAGTCTGTAGTGCGATGCGCTTGCTTGCCCGCACGCTAGTTTTTGTGTCCATTGCAAAGGGGGGCTTCTTGTGGGGGTTTGATTATAAATTGAGTGGGATGGTGGAGTCTTTTTCTAAAGTGGGTTTTAACCATTCTCCCATCAATTCTGCTAAGGGAATCTACCCCACAGAAACCTTTGTCGCCATGACCTTGAAAACCCAAGTGGACGCGACTTTATGGAACAAAAACGCACACAAGATCAGTAGCGGGATTGGAGGGGCTTTGGGGGGCTTGGCTTATGACAGCACGCGCTTTTTGATCGATCAAAGTACCGGGCAGGTTTATGGCTCTAGGGTATTCTACTACATAGGCAGGTGGTGGGGCTATTTGGGCAATGCGCCGTGGAAAGATTCGAATGTGGAATCCGACCAACACACCCGCCCCTATGTGCTCTATAGTGCCTATTTGCGCTACGATTATGGCAAAACCTTAAATATCCTAGTGGGCAGGTATTTGGCTAAAACGACTTTTATGAGCGGCTATACAGAAGGCTTTGAGATCTCCTATTGGTTTTTAAAATACTTTCGGGCTCGATGGTTTAGTTCCTTTGGGCGTTCTTTAGCGGTGGGGGAATTTGTGCGCGATTGGTACGCGCCCATCACCACCACCACTAAAGAGGGCAAGCCTATTAACCTGGGTATCCACGCCTTTGGCTTGAGCTATGATAGTCCGCATGTATTTTTTGAACCTCTTGTGTATTTTTCTCCTAACACATATGTTACTCCGGGGTTTAAATTCCACTACAATAGCAACCCCAAATTTGAGGGGGTGGGGTTTAAGTCCTTGAGTGAAATTGTGGTGATTTTTCCTATCTATAGCCCGCATGTTTACAACGCTTATTTTAGGGGTTCTCCTTTGGGCACTTGGGGGTCAAGCGTGTACATCCAGCAACGCTTTGATTACAACCAGTTTAATTTTGGGCTGGGTTATTTCCAAAACATCGGCAATGCAAATGCCAAAATTAACTGGTATGGAAGCCCCATTGCTATAGATTACCGGGATAATAGCGTTTATGGGGGGTTGATGGATAACATGCTTGCGCCCAATGCGATCACCATTTACGCCTTTGGCGGGGGAGTATACAGGCGACTCTCCTGGGGGATTTTAGGCAAGCTCACCTATTCCCCGCGCGCCAATGAGCAGACTTTAGCCTTTAATATTGGAATCAAATGGAATCGCTACATCACCAGTGATATACGCTTGGTTTATCACGAGGTGAGCACACACAGAGGTTATAAGGTGGGCTATAATGGCCCCTATAATCCTAATAACCCTGATTTTGCTCCAAATACCCAAGATCGTAGTTATATTATGACCGCTTTAAAAGCGCAATTCTAAGTATTTTAGTAACACTGGGAGACAACCATGGTTGTAGAATTTTTGAAAAACAAATTTTCCATGATAACAAGTTAGTAAAGGAGTTTTTATGTTGCAACAACTAACCAAAAGAATATGGACAGGCCTAGCGCGTCTATTCGGTCTATGGGGATTGTTATGTGTGTATTTTTTACACGCTTTTGACTATAGCTTTAGTGGGCATCTGGACACATTTTCTAAAATTGGATTCAACCATTCCCCCATTAATTCGGCTAAGGGCATTTTTCCTACAGAAAGCTTTGTGGATGTGGCTGGGATCGCCCAAATTAGAGTGGGTTTGCTCCCCAAGCATACCGCTGATCACAAGCTCAATTTCCATTTGGGCGGGGAGATGGCCGGGGTACCTTACAACTCTACGAAGTATTTGATCGATCAGGCTAATGGAAAACTCTTTGGCTCAGACGTTTATAACTTCATTGGGGGTTGGCATGGCTACTTCTTCAACAAGTATTTTGGCCCCGATTATGAAGGGCCTAGTAAATCCGGGGCCTACAACGCGCGCCCCTATGTGCTAGACACAGCTTATCTGCATTACGAGTATAAAAACATCTTTGGGGTGAAGTTGGGGCGTTACGAGGCTAATATTGACTTGATGAGTGGGTCTAATCAGGGGTGGGAACTCTACTATCGACCCATCAGAAACCTCAAATTATGGTGGTGGAGCTCCTTTGGGCGGGGCTTGGCATTTAACTCTTGGATTTATCAATTCTACGCTGTCGTACCCTATTTGAAAAAAAATGGGGAATATATCAACTATGGCTGGCATGGGGTGAGCGCTACCTACGATTACGAAGGCTTGAGCGCGCAATTTTACTACTACTTTGCCCCCAAAACCTATAACGCCCCGGGGATCAAGCTCGTTTACGACACCAATAAGAATTTTCATCAGGTGGGTTTTCGTTCCCAAACTTTACTAATGGTTACCGTTCCTATTTACTATTCTGGCTGGTATAACCCTAAAACCGGTCTGTATAGCATTTGGGATGAAGCCCAGCACGGGTCTCCCATTGGCAAGTATGGGGTGAGTCTGAATATCCGCCAAATTTTCCGCTGGAACAAGTTTACCTACATCTTTGGAATTTACAACACTTTTGGCAATGCTAACGCGCTCATTGGCAGCCACACCATGCCCATGGGGAACAACACCTCCTATGTCAATAACATTTATGGCATGGTGGGCTATGATTTTTGGGATAATATCGGTTATGATGGCCTAGCAGACGCGCTTACCAATGCCAACACTACGACCGTTTATGGCTCCGTGGGGAGTGTGTATAAGAAATTCGCCTGGCATATCTTTGGGCGGGTGAGTAATGCCAACAAAGATGCTCAAGGGCATCGGGGGCGTAGCAATGAATACTCCGCAGCCTTGAGTTTGGATTATGCTTTCACCCCTGCGGTGTTTCTACACTTTAAAATTGAATATTACGGCGTGCAAATGCATCAAGGCTATCGCGTGGCTTACTTTGGCCTGCCCCAATTCAACAACCCCGCCTACCAAGCCAATTACCAAGATAGAAGCCACATCATGACCAATATCACTTTAAAGTTCTAGGCGTAGCAGTATGAGCAGAAAAATCAAAATAATACCCTTAACCGATGGGAAAAAGACAGAAACTAGGGTTTTTTTAAGAAAAAAAACATTAAAATGCACGCACAAGAGCGCGTGCTCTAGGAAGGTCTCTAAACAAGGCAATTTTTTATCCTAAGCTATCTGAAAGGGAGTGTAGTATGGAAAAAACAACAACGATCAAACAAACGGAGCACCACAAGAGCGGGTGGCTCCTAGGTAGGGTGGTTCCCGCCCTCTTGGCTTCTTCGTCTTTAGGAGTGTGTGGCTTAGACGCTCTGAGCTATGAAGTACATGGCGATCTCATCAACTTCTCTAAGGTGGGTTTTAACACTTCTCCTATCAACCCCATCAAGGGGATCTACCCCACGGGTACTTTCGTGGAACTCACCGGCAAGCTAGAGAGCACCTTGCACTTGGGCAAGGGTTGGAGTGTTACAGTGGGCGGGGCATTGGGGGGGATGCCCTATGATGGCACGCGTTACGATCGCTATGCGACAGACGTGAAATCTTCTAACCCCGCGCTATGGAAAGAATGGGAAAAATATGCTAACCAATGTAGCACTGCTGGTGGCCAATTCTGTTCGTCCATTGTTACAGGCGGCCCTTATGCTAACCAATACCAGCCCGGGGGCATTGCCGACCCTAGGGGGATTGGGTATATGTTTATGGGGGAGTGGAATGGCTTGTTTCCTAACTACTATCCGGCCAGCGCTTATACCCCGGGGCAGTCGCGCCGCTATGAAATCTACAAGGCCAATGTGCAATATAAGAGCGATAGAGTATGGATGATCTTAGGACGTTATGACACCACTCAGATCAAAATGGTCGACTGGTTTTACCAGTTGACACAGGGGTTCTATGGGATGTTTAACCTGACTGACAAGCTGACTTTTCAAGTGTTCAGCTCCTGGGGCCGTGGTATCGCTGATGGCCAATGGATGTTCCCCATCTATCGCGAAAAGCCATGGGGCCAGCATAAGATCGGGTTTATCTACCAGGTGAACAAGCATTTCTATGTCCACCCCCATGTGTGGTTCTCCCCGCAGGTCTTTACCGCTCCTGAGGTTAAAATCTACTACGATACCAATCCGGATTTTGATGGGCGTGGGTTTAGGTCGCAGACTACTTTCTATGGCATGTATGTCTACCAGTGGGATAACGCTAACTTTGGGCGTTATGCCCCCGCGCGTTATAACACTTGGGACCCTTTCTTAGATCAAGGCCAGTGGCGCGGGTTGCAAGGGCCCGGGGGGGCAGTCCTGCTCTTCAAACAACGCTTTGACTTCAATAACCACAACGCTTCCTTTGGTATCTATTACGCCCTAGGCAACCCCAACCCAAATATTGGGACCTATGGTAACCCCGTGGCCATCGATGGTGTGGAACAATGGACGGGTGGTATCTACTCGCTAGGGTTTGCCAGCATCAACAATATCACCGCCGCAGATGCCTTAACTCTATACGCAAAAGCCGGTGGTATTTATGGAAAATTTGACTGGGAATTGGCCGAACGTTATACGACCTCTCCGCGCGCTGATGGCCAAGCCTTAGCCTTGTACATGAACTACCAATTTGGCAAGCACATCAAGGCTGGGATCAAGCTAGAATGGTTCTTACAAGTGATCCGTGCGGGTTATAACCCCGGGGTGGGCTACTTGAGCAAATACGGCCAGCCCCTAGATATCAACACCGGGCTTTTTTCTTCTAGTGCTTTTGCACAAGGGCCTGCCAATGTGGGGTATATCAGAAACACCGTCGCTCAAGATCGCAGCCACTTGATGACCCACATCAGCTACAGCTTCTAAAAACACCCACCTCGCTTTTGGAGCGGGGCGGAATTTGCTATAATCGCCTTTTGATCGCAAAAACAGCTTAAGGGTGGATCATTGTGCATAAAACACTCTTTTTTTTGGGGGTTTTACTCGCATTTTTAGGGCGCGTGTCGGCTTTTGACATGAGTTTAACGGGCAAGTTGAGCACCTATACTAAGTTTGGCTTCAATAACCAAAAATACAATCCCGCACGCCTCATTTACCCCACCGGGAGTTACACCTCGCTGTTAGCTGAAATGAATTTGAGTTTGGACCTTTACAAGGGTTTGCGCGCCGAAGTAGGGGGTATGATCTCAGCATTGCCCTATGACTCTACGGCCTATCAGGGCAATAATATTCCCCCAGGCCAGCCTGGGGGCCCAGGGCAGTATTACCAGCACGATGGAGGGATCTTTTGGGAATACATCGGTTGGTTTGCTGGGCATAGCGGTTTGCATGTACAAAAGCCCCGTTATGCAATGGTGCACAACGCCTACTTGAGCTATGATTATAAAGGCATCTTTGGTATCAAGGGGGGGCGTTATGAACTCTCTGATTACGATTGGTTTACCTCCTTTAGTCAGGGCGTGGAAGGCTATGTTAAATACAAGGACACCAAATTACGCGTACTCTACTCGGATGCGCGCGCCTCTGCCTCTAGCGACTGGTTTTGGCCTTTTGGGCGCTACTACACCAGTGGCAAACCTCTGATGATCGCAGAAGTGCGCTACCAAAAAAAAGGCTGGAAAGTCAACCCTTATTTTTACTCCATCTTTGGGCGCATGAACGCCCCTGGGATCAACATCACCTACGACACGAATCCTAACTTTAAAGACAAGGGTTTTAGGTGGGTGGGCACTTTTGTGGGCTTCTTCCCCTTCTTCCCCCCTTCAGGGCGCGGACCAGATATCATTCTCTTCCAACAAGAGAGCATGGGCAAGGACGGGCAGACCCTCTTTTTTCGCTCTCGCTTCTATTACAACAAATGGAGTTTTGGGGGGAGTATTTACAAGAACATCGGTAACGCCAATGGCGACATCGGCATTTATGGCGACCCGCTAGGTTACAATATCTGGACCAACAGTATTTACGATGCAGAGATCAACAACATTGTCGGTAAAGACGCGCTCAATGGCTTTTTATACTTTGGTTCGCGCTACCGGGGATTCACATGGAAAGTGCTAGGGCGGCTGACTGGCTCCCCGCGCGCCAACGAGCAGAGCATCGCCTTATTTTTAAACTACTTTTGGAGCAAATATAACCTAGAATTTGACCTCAAGCTAGAGTATTACAACAATGTTACCAAAAAGGGGTATTGCATTGGGTATTGTAGCTCGTGGGGGGCTTTCCCCCTGCCCCATAATGTGGACTCCGATCGCAGTCATCTGATGTTCACGCTCACCTATGGGTTTCAAATCTTATAAGGTGAAGCACCACGCTTTTATCAGAGAGTAGATTCACTGCCCGCAATCCGCCCGAATTGTCCGCTTTCTAGATCGTAGATAGCCTGTTGGATTTCCTCTTGCGTGTTCATCACAAAGGGGCCATAGCCGACCACACTTTCCTTTAAGGGTACGCCGCTCAAGAAAAGCAATTTGGCTACACTTCTAGCCCTAATCTCCACATCCGCACCCCCCTCTTGAAAACTCACCAAATGCCCTGCTGTAATGGTACGCTCCCCTATGCATACGTTCCCCTCTAGCACTAAGATCACCAAATTATGGCTTTCAGGTACACCAAAGACGTAATTCTTATCTGCATGCATGCGCACATCCCACATGTTGATGGGGCTAAAAGTGTGCGCGACCCCGGCCACCCCCTCTAACTGCCCAGCAATCACGCGTACCACTCCGCTATCTGCTTTGAGTTCCACCACTGGAATATCCTTAGCCTGAATCGCTTGGTACTTGGGGGGCATCATCTTATGTGCCTTGGGCAAATTCACCCACAGCTGCACAGCCTCAAATACCCCGCCCCTCTTGGCAAAAGTCTCTGAGTGGAATTCTTGATGCATCACCCCAGAGCCCGCGCTCATCCATTGCACATCACCCGCCCCAATCACACCCCCACCTCCATGCGAATCTCGATGCGCCACTTCCCCCTGATAAACAATGGTTACTGTTTCAAAGCCCCTATGGGGGTGTTCGCCCACCCCGCGCGCCCTGCCCGCTTCAAAATGGTAGGGTTCGTTGTAATCTAAAAGCAAAAATGGGTCAAACAACGCATGTTGGTGGTTGTAACTAATCATGGTGCTGACATAAAACCCATTGCCCACCCAATGCTTGCGCGAGGCATCGCGCACTCCAGCGATTTGTTTCATAGCAATCCTTTCTTCGCATTATAAAACGCGATGGCTAACTAATATCAAAGGGCTTTAACCTGAATTTTGCTATACTGCGCCCATCTCTCTTAAATCAAATCCCCACACCTTAAGGACGTAAATGGAAAAAATCTTAGACATTGTAGAGCTGATTGCCTATGAAAAGGGCTTGAGTTTAGAAATGGTGAAAGAAGTCGTGAAAAATAGCATTTTGAAAGTGGCTAAAAACACCCTAGACGCGCAAGCAAATTTTATGATTGATGATAGCAATAAGGACTTTACCCTATTGCATGTGGTGGAGGTGTGCGCCGATGACGATCCCAAATTAAAGCAAGACCCTACCAACACGCTCCCCTTGAGCAAAGCCTTGCAAGATGACCCCTCTTTAAAGCCCAATGACTTAGTACATTATGAGATCAGTTTGAAAGACATGAAACGGGGCGCGGTGAACGCGCTCTTTAAGGATTTGGAATACAATATTCAAAGGAGCCTAGAAGATCAGTACTTCCAAAAGTACAAGGGCATGCTCAACACCATTGTACGGGGGGTGGTTTTAGATGTGGACAAGAGCCAAAATACCTTTGTGGAGATCGAGGGTGTACAAGCCGTGTTAGCCCTGCGCAACCGCATCAAGGGCGAGAGTTTCAAAGTGGGCGACACGCTACGCGCGATTTTAAAAAATGTGCGCTTTAGCAAACAGGGCTTGATTTTAGAGCTCTCTAGAACCACGCCCAAATTTTTAGAAGCCTTGTTGCATTTAGAAGTCCCTGAGATCGCTGATAAAGAGATTGAGATCATGGGGATTGCGCGCATTCCAGGCGATCGCGCCAAATTGGCCCTGCGTTCCCACAATGCCCAAATTGACCCCATCGGCGCGACTGTGGGAGTTAGGGGGACGCGTATCAACGCCATCAGTAAAGAGCTCTGTAATGAAAGCATTGACTGCGTGCATTACCACGAAGTCCCAGAAATTTACATTGCCAACGCCCTATCCCCCGCCCAAATCATCAAGATCGAATTGAGTCAAACCCCTTTAGAAGACAAGGTACAAAAAAACGCTTTGGTTACCCTGCATGGGGATCAAAAGAGTAAAGCCATTGGCAAAAGCGGGGTGAATGTGCGCTTGGCGTGCATGCTTACTGGATATGATATTGATTTTGATGTCTTGGCCCCCCAAACTCCCAAGGATACCCCAGTCAAAAGCGGGTTAAGCATGCTCGAATCCCTCTTCAAACCCACGCCCAAATCTCCCTTAAATGAGTAAGGGCGCTAGCCCAAAACCCAACCCCACAGATAAACTCACTACGCATAAACCGGGCAAAAAGAAAGGATGATCAAAGATGTATTTGCCAATACGCGTACTCCCCGTGTCATCCATTTGCACCGCCCCTAGCAAGGTGGGATAAGTGGGCAGCACAAAGAGCGCAGAGACCGCTGCAAAAGAAGCCACCACGATATACACATGTTGGGTGTGTTCAGGGGTGATCCCTAAGGCGATGATCACGCTAGGAATCAGGGCTTTGGTGGTGGCAGCTTGAGAATAAAGCAACATGCTGGTAAAAAATAGCCCCACGGCGAGCAAAAAAGGGTAATGGGTGAGCCAAGTGGATGCGATGGTTTTAATGGGCTCAATATAGCCCTTAACAAAGGTATCTCCCAGCCACGCCACGCCCAGCACACACACGCACGCGCTTAAGCCCGCTTTAAAGGTGCTGGTTTGCACCAATTGGTTGGCGTTGAGTTTGCATGCCATCACGATGAACGCCGCAATGGCGAGCATGAAGCTAATGATCGCCCCATCACGAGGCAAGATCACCGGTTTGATCCAAGCCACATTTTTAGAAATGGCTGTCGCATAAAACACCACCGCCACAATGCCCAACACAAAGATCAACACGGAGAGTTTCGCGTTTTGGCCGATCTCTTCAGAGGTGTGTGGAGTGGGCACGCTTTGCGTTGGGGTGGGGGTTTCTAGTTGGTTGGGTAAGAATGCGCTCACTAAAAAGGCCGTGATCAAGCACGCGCACAGCGTGGTGGGGATGCAGATAGCTAGCAAGGTGGGGTAAGAAACCCCCAAAGGTTCTAAAAACCCACTCATGGCGATCACAGCGGCTGAAACCGGACTAGCTGTAATGGCCACTTGGGAAGCCACCGCAGCTAGAGATAGGGGGCGGGAAGGACGGATATTTTGCCCCTTAGCCACTTCCACAATCACGGGGAAAACAGAAAAGGCAGTGTGTCCTGTGCCCGCTAACAGGGTTAGGGCATAGGTTACTAAGGGGGCTAAATAATTGATATGCTTGGGATTGCGCCGTAAAATCCTCTCAGCGATATGTACCAAATAGTCCAGCCCGCCGGCTAATTGCATGCTTGAAATCGCCCCAATCACGGCCATGATGATGAGAATCACATCCCAAGGGATATTACCCGGGCGCATGCCTAAAAACAGGCTCAACACCACCACCCCTAGCCCGCCTGCAAAGCCAATCCCCATGCCCCCTAAGCGCACGCCTAAGTAAATTGCCCCTAGTAAGGTGATAACTTGTAGAGTGAATAGCATCGCGTCCCTTTCAGTTGAGAAGTTTTTTGCGCCAATCATTGGGGTGAGCGCGCATGAGCGCTTCCAAATGCTGGGCGTGAGTGGCGTTAGAACTAAAGATTTGCAAGTAAGGCCCTAGTGCTTTGAGACTAATATCCACGATATTAGAACTCCCATCACCCATGTTCTTGATAAGCACTTGGTGGGCATTGGTGGGGGTGTTTTCTAAAAAATGGGCTTCCATGTGGCTTAGTTGGATGCCTAACTGGGTACGCAACGCCGCGCTGTCCATGTGCTTTTGGGGGTAGAAAATCAAGGTGCCCATATTATTGATAAAACTCTTAGCGTGTTTTAAGTCGTAGAGTTGGTGGATGTCTTGCAATGCCAACACCACCACTCCATTAGCCTTTCGCCCCTGGGTGATGAGTGTGTTAATGTGATCGTTCAGAGCACTATTTTGGGCGTAACTCTTAAATTCATCCACAAAGAGTAAAAAGCCTTGCTTGGTTTTGAGCGCACGGCGCAACATTTTGTAAAAGAGATAATAAGCTAGTAGCCCCAAATCCTTCGCATTGAGCGTGATCGCGTCCATGTTGATAGTCGTCCATGGGGTCTTAAACTCTAAGCTATCTTGCATGGCGTTAAAAAGAGGGTGTTTACAATAGGGTTCTAAAGCTAGAGAGAGTTTGGGGTTATGTATGAGCGCGTCTTTAAAATCTTGCAAACAAAAGGCTTTGGGGTAGAGGGTAGCATACAAGCTATCTAGGGCTTTGTGGATCGCGTGGCACTCCTGTGTGTCTTGCACGCCCACCCCCAGCATGGCAGTGTAAAAAGAGTGCAAAAAATCGTGATTTTCTTGACTGTGCTCTAAAGAGAGGGGGTTGATCTGGAAGTGCGCTCCGCTATTATACACCCCCCCAAAGTAATGCGTACAAGAGAAAAGCCCGTAGGCGCGATCTAAAGCTAAGATATTGAGATGATCGTATTTGAGCGCGCTCATCATTAAAAAACCCATAAGGGTAGTCTTACCCGCCCCAGTAGCCCCGATGATCATGGTGTGCCCGTTGACTTTAGCAATGCTATGGGCTGCCACCCCCTTATGGCGTACTTCTTGATTATGAAAATTGAACAGATAGGGGGAGTGATCCAAATTTTTAAACACACTCAAGGGCATATCCCCCCAAGAATTGCTCTTAAACCCCCGATTGGCTCGCTCAAAGACGACCAAACACGCTAACGCCTGCGCGCTTTGGCAGCGCAAGCGGGGGTTGAGCTGGATTCGCCCCGGGAAAAGCGAAAAATACGCGGGTTTGAGTCCTAGAGTTTCTACCACCCCTACTAAGTGTTCATTGGCTAACAGGCTCAACACCTCTTGGGTGTGTTGGTTGAGGGTGTCTAAACTGGGGCTTTTAAGAATGATATTGAGGGCGCATTGTTGCAAACAAAGCCGTTTGGATTTGAGGAGTTCGTGGTAGTGTTCTAGCTGGGTACGCACCAGTCTAGTCAGACTCAAGCGAATCTTTTCTTGGATAAAGGCTAGGGCTTCTTGGAGACTTAAGGGTTTGATGGAAAAGACAATGTCTAATTCTTTAGGTTGGTGGAGTAGGGAGGAGAGGGCTACAGAAGTGATCTGTTTGCTCTCATAGGCCTTGATTCCTAGAATGCGCTTATAAATGCGCATGCCATGGCGTTCTTGCAGAAAATAATCCCTATGAAAGAATACATTCGTGGCGATGTAGCTATCGCTTAAGAAACCCAAATGGGGTTGCAAGGGTAATTCTATGCCATTGATGAGAGCGGCGTAAAATTCTAACACTTCGTGCGCGCTTAAGATTTTGGGTTGGAAGTCTTGCAGGGCATGGGTGATTTGGGCAATGGCGTTGTTGAGCGAAGAGATCTTGTGCGCGTAGGGGTCTTTGGAATCTGAAGCGATCAGCGCGCGTTTCTTAGTCTCAAAAAAGCCCTTGAGGGGGGGAGTGCTGGTTTCTAAGATGAGGTAATAGCTGTTCTCATAAATAGATTTGCTCTCAAAACTATGGATAATTTCTTGTGCATGCGGGTTTTGCACAGCGGGGTTTTGCTTGAGCATGATTTCTTGACGTTTGGTATAGATGCGCAAGACAATCTCAGAGAGTTGGCTTAAAGCGTTGTACTTGCATTCGAAGTAATTTTCTAAATCTTTTTGGGACAGGGCACTCAAACTCAGGCCTTCAATTTGCACGGCCCCCACGAGTTGTTCTTGCTTGGTGAGCAAAAAACGCGCGTCATAAAGCCCCAAGATATTATTTTCTTCCACCATAGAATAGACTTTAGGACTCACACCCACGAGCAAATCCCAAGCCTTAGTGCGCAAAAAACTCCCAAATCTCGCCCACATTGGGCTATTATAGTGGCCTTTGCGTTAAGTTAGGATTAACTATAATGGGAGAGATGGATAAAGACCCCTTGCAAGAAGCCTTGTTTTTGGAATTGCTAGAACGCCTCACACGCCAGCAAAAAGCCTTTGAGGCAGAAATGCGCCATCAGATGGAGAGTTTGGCAAGCCAGAAGCTGGACTTGAACAGTGTCTTTAGGCTGGAACGCCAGCGCGTGGCCATTGCCTATAAACTTGTGGGGGTGTTGAGTGTGGTGAGTCTTTCTTTGGCCATCGCTTTGGTGGTGCTTTTGCCCCTAAAACGCACAGAGCACCACTTTATAGACTTTGCCAACCAAGACAAACATTATGCCATTATCCAACGCGCTGATGAGAGCATTTCTAGCAATGAAGCCTTGGTACGATCGCTCATTGGTACTTACATCCTCAATCGCGAAACCATCAACCACATCGACGATCAAGAACGCTATGAAGTGGTACGCCTGCAAAGCGATCACAAGGTTTGGGCAGTGTTTGAAAGTTTGGTTGCCTCCAAAAATAGCATTTACACCGACACACACATGGAACGCGATATTAAGGTCATCAATGTCGCCATTTTGCAACGGGCCAAGGGGGCTAATCTTGCCAATGCCCAAATCAGCGCGAAGTTATTTCGTGCAGGTAAGCTGGTTTATGAAAAACGCTACAACGTAACCCTAAGCTACGCCTTCCTGCCCCCACCCCAGTTTGACTACGCCCCCATGCCCAAAAACCCTACCGGGTTTCAGGTTACGCGTTATAGCATTACGGAAATGTCGCATTTCAAATGATTAGCTGACAAATTCATTGAGCTTTTCTAAGACCACTTCGGGCACGGCGTTTTGGTGGATTTCTGTAAAAAAGACGCGATTCACGCACGCCCCCCCCGCGCACGCCCCCCCTTGACTTTGATCGATCCAAAAATCGCAATCCAAAACGGGGATGGAATCTTTTTCGCCCAAGAAATGCAGGGCTTGTTCCTGTCTAAAGCCCACCAGCCACGCATAACTTTGCGCGGTGTTGACAATGGGTTGATACAGGCTTTCAGAGAGCGCGTGTGTACGCGCATCAAATAATAACCCGCGTACTTTGGAATCCTTATAAGAGCGCAACCAATCAGCGTAGTAAACCCCAGCATTTTCTATGTGTTCTTCTTCAAAGTCTTGACTAGCCCCCACGGCCTTAGCAGTCATTTCTAAGAGCGCTAAGGGGGAGGGGAGCTGTGTTAAGATGTGTACATGCAGAATTTGGGTAGCGGTATTGACAAGCGAAGTAGTGATCGCGCGCAACTCTTCATCGGCTAAAAACACCTTTAGGGCATACCCACTGCGGCGTTTTTCTCCCATTTTAGCCACAAGCGCGGCGTTATTTTGCAATTCCTCTTCCAAGAGTTTGTCAAAGCGCAATACCAGCGCATCGGCTTTCAATAGAGAAGCAACTTGTTTCATGTAATTGCTATACAAGGTGGGGTCATGCCAAGGGTAGGGCTTGTGTTGCATCAACACTTTATGCGCGTAAGCGCGCGCGTCTAGGATCAAACGCTTTTGGGAGTCGTGTAAGATCGCCTGCAGAGGATTCATCACTGGCCTTTCATGGAATTTGAAAAACGATTATACTTTACGATCGCATTAATTTAGGCTTTATTCACCAAATTAGCTCAAGTAGATGGGCTAGGTTTGTGCGTAGGCCAAAATGGCTTGCTTGTAAAGGGGGGCGATTGTTAACTGGAGTTCTAGCACGCTCAAGGGTAAGGGGCAGGCTGAGAGTTTCACCGCATCCTTTGTGGTAACTAGTAAAGAGGTGGCTTGGTGGGCTTGGTAGGCCTGTTCTAAGGTGCGTATGTCAAAACGGGCATGATCTCTAAAATAGAGTTTGTGCACCACCTGCTTGGGCAAGAAGGGGTCTAGACGGCGGGGGTTGGCAATTGCGGTAACTAGGATCATTCTAGGTGTAGGGCTACGCACCCACACTTGGCGCGTGTAATCGCGTCCTTCTTGCAAGAGCATGTCCGCTTGGGAATAATGACAAGGAAATTCTCGGAATGCCCCACTGGGCAAGACGAAATTAAAATAGGGGGGGTGTTCTGGTTGCAACACGATATTGAGTTTCTTAAAATTAAAGCGGAAACCGTCATCGAGCAACACCACCTGCGCTCCTAATTGTTTAGCTTTCAACACCCCCGCTTTGCGATTCGCACTCACCACCACGCTTGCATTGAGATTTAGCGCGTAGAGATAGGCTTCATCACCCGCGTACTCCTGAGACACGCGCAATTGAGCGCGCTCACTCACCACCACCAAACCCTTAGAAGCGCGCTTGTAACCTCGACTCACCACCCCCACATGCAAAGGCTCTAGAGCCTTTGCAATCTCTAAGATAAAGGGCGTTTTGCCACTCCCTCCCACTACCAAATTCCCCACGCTAATAATGGGCACGCCCAAATCTTCATAGGGGGTTAGGGCGCGCTTGAGCGTGGCCACACCCCCATAAACAAGGCTAAAGGGGTAAAGCGCATGGGCTAAAATTTTCTGAGAGAGGCTGGGCGCGTAAAAATAACGCTCGATCCAAGTCATCGCGCTTCCATGATTGAAGTTGACAAGGCAGGGATTCTAACATGTTTTGTGCGTTTAACTTGCATGCCGATGTAGTGGCTATGAGATACCAGAAGATATTTGAAAAGCCGGGCGTGTTCGTGTCCTTTGTGATGTTGGGTGATCCTTCTTATGAGGCTAGTTTTGCGATCGTCAAGACCTTGATCGATGCGGGGGTAGATGCGCTAGAATTGGGGTTTGCCTTCTCAGACCCAATAGCCGATGGGGCGGTGATTCAGGCTAGCCATGTACGCGCGCTTGGTGCCGGGGCAACAATGCATGCCAATTTTGCATGGCTTGCTAAAATCCGCGCCTACAATGCCCACATTCCCATCGGTTTACTGGTGTATGCCAATCTCGTGCATCGCTTTGGGATCGATTGTTTTTATAGGGCCTGTGGTGAGAGTGGGGTAGATAGCGTACTGGTGGCTGATGTACCCCTATTTGAGAGCGCGCCCTTTGTGCAGAGCGCACATAAACACCACATCGCCCCCATTTTCATCGCCGCCCCCCACACCACAGCCACCCATTTAAGACAGATCGCCCAGTACAGCCATGCCTACATTTACGTACTTGCGCGCGCAGGGGTTACAGGGGCTAAAGAAAACTTGCAAAAGGGGGCTAAAGAAGTCCTCACCCAGCTCCAAACCCACACGCGCACCCCCTGCTTGCTAGGTTTTGGCATTTCTAAACCAGAACATGTTCAGGAAGCCTTGCAAATGGGCGCGCAGGGCGTGATCGTGGGCTCGGCACTGGTGCAGATTCTAGAAACGCATTTGGACAATTTGCCAAGCATGTTGGCGTGTTTGCGTGCCTTTGTGCAAGATATGCGCGCGGGCTTATGCTATAATTAGGCTTTAACGCGCAAAGGGGCTGGAGTGCAAAAAAGTGTTTTGAGGGCTATGAGTAAGGGTGTGCGCTTGAGTCTAGGGCTATGTCTGATTGCCTTGTTTTTGAGCGGATGCTTTTTGGTGCGCTTTTTTAGCAAGGATTTCGCCTACAACTCCTACCGCATTGTGCGCGTGGTGATGGATGGGCAGAGTTTCAATACCGATGATTTGGTCTTAGAAGCCATTAATCCCCAACCCAGCACCCCCCCCCCACCTTCTCCCCCCACCTTCTACTGCCACAACCCCTCAAACCCCTACAACCCCTCAAACCCCCGCTCCGCCAAAAGACAAACTCGATTTGCTCAAAGCCGAGCTGGAGACCAAGATCAAAAATCTCAACGCGCAGGGCGTGCCCCCCGATGCTTCCTTGATTAAAAGCGACATCCAACGCTTGCAAGAAGACATCGCACGTAACCGTCAAAACGCCCAAAACCTCCAATATGCTAGCGCGATTGCCAGTAGCCCCATCGGGCGCGTGGAGTTCGATCAAAAACAATTGCGCGCCTATGGAACAGCCTATTGCAACAAGTATTTTATTAGCTATGCCTTTCGCGATGACGATCATCTCCACATTGAGGACAAGGGCATTTCACGCCGCGTGTGTAAGAATGAGAAATTAATGGCGTTTGAATTGGCCTTTTATGGGCATCTACAGGGGCTTTTCACCATCACGCGGGATAAAAAAACCCTAGTGTTAGACAACCAAAAAATGCAAATCTACTTGCAACACTAATGCCATGCACGCTGTGAGCGCCCTTTTACAGTCCCAACACCGCGTGAAAGGCTCGCTTTTTTTGGGTTTTCTCATGCCCAGCGCGGATTTTGAGACCACTTTGGCCACAATCCAACAAGAACACCACAAGGCGCGCCACATTCTCTATGCCTATCGGCGCATGCAAGCCGGGTGCTTAGAAGAAGCTTTGCACGAAGCCAAAGAGCCCAAGAACAGCGCGCGCGCCTTGCTAGAAATCCTACGCCAACAAGAGCTATGCCAGAGCGCGGTGGTGGTGGTGCGCTATTTTGGCGGGGTACTCTTGGGCATGGGGGGGTTGATGCGGGCTTATGCCACCAGTGTGCAACTCTGTATCCAAGAAATGCACGCCACAAACGCCCTAGAAGTCTTTGAAGAACCCTTGTTGCGTTTTATACCCTATATACAACTAGATAGCTTGCGCGCGCGCGCTAAAAAATATGCCGTCATTCTAGAAAAGCAGGCGGTAGAACCTCATGGGGTGTGGGTATGCCTCAAGGGCGCGCAGGCGCATCTCATTTTAGGAGAAAAATAGATGGAAGATTGGTATATTTGGCTTAAAATCGTACATGTGATTGGGATCATTTCGTGGATGGCGGCGTTGTTCTACCTGCCCCGTTTATTGGTCTATCATCGTGAAAACATAGACAAGCAAGAATTTGTCGCCATTGTGCAGGTGCAAGAACAAAAGCTCTATGGCTACATCGCCATGCCCGCGATGATCCTCTCAGTCTTGAGCGGTTTGGCTTTGCTTTACATGCTGGGCGTAGAAGTCTTTCACCATGGATGGTTGCATCTCAAATTGCTCTGTGTGCTCATCTTATTGCATTACCACTTCATGTGTAAAAAGTTCATGCGCGAACTGCAACGCGATCCCCACTACAAAAGCCCCGCATTTTTTAGGTGGATCAACGAAGTACCCACAATTTGCATGGTGGTGATCGTCTTTTGCGTGGTGGGGAAATTCTTTTGAAATCTGGGCGCGATTTCGATCAAAAAAAGATCATTGGCATGTTTGATGCGATCGCGCCCACTTACGACACTACAAACCGCCTCTTGAGCTTTAAACAAGATGAGAAATGGCGTAAAGACGCGATCACGCGCGCGTTGCACTGGGTCTATGCCTTTAAGGGAGATTTGCAAAATCTGCGTATCGCCGATGTGGCCTGTGGCACGGCAGATATGCTCTTGCACCTTGTACGCCATTTAGCGCAAAAGGGAAGTTTGGAGCGCATCTATGGGATCGACCCCTCCTTAGAAATGCTGCGTTTAGCCCAAGAGAAAATCGCTAGGCGCGCCCAAGAACATGCCACCAAAATCTCTTTAGAATGCCTAGAAGCTAGAGAGCTCAAGCCCATTGAAAGCCAGAGTTTGGATCTCATCACCATCGCCTATGGCCTGCGCAATGTACTCGATCGGCGCGCTGCTTTGGGCGAATTTAGCCGCACTCTCAAAAAAGGGGGGGTGTTGGTGGTTTTAGAGTTCATGCGCTGCGATCAACGCGGCATTTTGGGCACTTTGGCGCATTGCTATACTTCTAAAATTCTGCCCATTTTTGGCATGTTGCTCAGCCGTAATTACAAGGCTTATGCCTATTTGCCTGCCTCCATTGAAGGGTTTATCAGTGTAGAAGAATTAGAAGACGAATTGAGCGCGGTGGGCTTAGAGGTCGTAGAAAAAAGGCATTATCTGTACAAAAGCGCTTCTTGTATCCTAGCGGTTAAGAACACACAAGGGCGATCATGCACCTAGCGATTTTCCAGATGGCGCGCTTTGATTTGGACTTTATTAAGCAGAATTTAGCCCAGATCCCTAAGGGCGCGCTCTGTCTCTTCCCAGAATATGTCCTAAGCCCCTTTTTTTTAGAGTTGCTCCATAGCGATCCCCAACATAGCGCTAGCCAAGC
This sequence comes from Helicobacter vulpis, assembly GCF_003660395.1. GTDB lineage: Bacteria > Campylobacterota > Campylobacteria > Campylobacterales > Helicobacteraceae > Helicobacter > Helicobacter vulpis. Next base: position 40,408 of record NZ_QXQT01000008.1, on the reverse strand, counting down.
CCACACTCGCCAAACCCAGCTAGAATCTCTAGCGCGCCAAAGGGGCGTGCATGTACTGGTGCCCACTTTGGCTTTTTGCGATCACAAACTCTATAAACAAATGGCATGGATTAGCCCCCAGCACACCCATTACTACCTCCAACAACGCCTCATCGCCTTTGATCACTGGGATGAACAAGCCTTTTTTGCCAACCCCAAAGAGGGCTTTCAAACCCCTTTAAACTTCGTGTTGGAGGGCATTAAAATCGCCCCTCTTTTTGGCTTTGAGGTGCATTTTGACGCGCTTTGGCTCAAATTGCAAGAAATCGGGGTGGACATGGTACTCTTGAGCAGCGCGAGCGCCTTTGAATCCTTTGATCGCTGGCGTGCGGTGTGCAGCGCGCGCGCCTTTTGCAACTCCATGTTAGTGCGCGGGCTAATCGCATCGGGATGGTGCGCCAAGAGTATTATCAGGGTGTCAAACACAATTTGCCCTGGCGTTTCTATGGGGATAGTTTCATCGCCCTGCCCAATGGGCAGATTAGCGACAGCTTGCAGGGGCAAGAGGGGGTGTTGCATTTAGAGGTACACAAAGAATATCTAGACGCATGGGCGCGCGAGTGGGGCTTTAGAGAACCTAAGATTCATGCAGGAGAGAGTCATGATTGATAAAAAATTGTTATTGAAGGATTTTGAGGGGGTGGTGGCCAATTTGCAAAAGCGTTTTGTAGACCCCCAAATCTTGCTAGATTTAAAGGCGCTTTTATTAGAGTTTAAAGCCCAACAACTCCAGCTTGAGGAGGCCCAAGCCTTCCAAAATAGGATTTCTAAGGATTTTTTTCAAGCCCAACGCCAAAACGATCCTAACGCGTCTGCCATCAAGACCTCTTTAGAAGAGAACAAGGCCAAAATCGCCCATTTGCAAGCCCAAGCCAACACTCTAGAAGAAAAGCTTGACACCCTTTTAGCCGGGCTTCCTAATTTGCTAGATTCAACCACCCCCTTTGGCAAGGACGAAAACGACAATGTAGAGATCAAGCGCGTTTTAACCCCTAAGGACTTTGATTTCCCCCCCCAAGAACACCACCAACTCGCCCAAAAAAATGGCTGGATCGAATTTGAAAGAGCGGTGAAGATCTCCAAGAGTCGTTTTAATGTCTTGCGCGCGCAAGGGGCGTTAGTACACAGAGCCCTAGCAAATTTTATGCTCGACTCCAATGCCGCGCGCGGGTTTGAGATCGTCAGCCCGCCCGTGATTGTGAACGCGGCTAGTCTCTTTGGTACGGGGCAACTCCCCAAATTCCAAGAAGATCTCTTCAAGATTGAGGGCGAATCCTTGTTTTTGATCCCCACTTCTGAGGTGAGTTTGACCAATTTGTACGCCGATGAAATTTTACGCGCACAGGACCTGCCCATTATGATGACCGCCTACACCCCCTGTTTTCGCAAAGAATCGGGCAGCGCGTCTAAGGACACGCATGGCATTATCCGCCAACACCAATTTGACAAGGTAGAATTGGTCGCAATCACCCACCCAGATGAGAGCGCGCGCATGCAAGAAAAGATGTTAGAGGCGGCCAGCGCGATTTTATGCGCCCTAGAGCTCCCCCATCGCTTTGTGCAACTCTGTAGCGGGGATCTAGGTTTTAGCGCGAGCAACACGGTGGATATTGAAGTGTGGTTGCCCGGGCAGGGGTGTTATCGCGAGATTAGCTCGGTGTCCAACACGCGCGATTTTCAAGCCCGCCGGGCTAAAATCCGCTACAAAGAGGGCAAGAAAAACGCGCTAGTACATACCCTCAATGGCTCATCCTTGGCTGTGGGGCGCACTTTGGTGGCCTTGATGGAAAACCACCAACAACACAATGGGGAGATTGACATCCCCAAGGTCTTAGAACCCTATTTGAAAGCGTGGGTGTGAAATGGTTGACGATCCTCAAAATAACGAAAAAAATTCCAAGAACAAAGCCGGGCTGGCCTCTTCTTTCCAAGCACTAAGATCGGTCTTTAGCCACACCACTTTTGAAAGAATCACCAACACCTTATCGGTGATAAAACAGCACTATAAATTAATTATCGCTGTGGGTGGGGGGTTGCTAGCCCTGATTTTATTGATCGTAGGTACTTCTGTGGCGATCCATTACAAGCACCGTAACGAACGCAAGGAGCTCTTAGAAACTGAAGGGCAACTCCAAAAAGAGCGCGAAAAAAGCAACGCTAATCAGGATGAGGATTTTGCCTACTTGCCCACCTTACAGGAGGGTAATGCGATTCGCTTGAGTAATGAAGAAGCGATCAACGCATTGATCGCCAAAGCCGACATTCTTTACCAACAAGGGCAGCGCCAAGAAGCTTTAAATATTTTTAACGACATTTCGCGCCTCTCTTCTAGTATCGCTAACCACAATTTAGGTGTGATCAAGATGCGCGAACACGACTACACCGGCGCGCTCTCTGCCTTTAACAATGCCATCGAATCGGGGCAAAATACCAGCGTGAACGCGATCAACGCGATGGTGGCTTCTTTTTATCTCAATAACATGGACCTCTACACCCGTTATTTGAAACTCACCATGCAACATCTCCCTGAAATCGCCAACCAACCTGTTTATGCCTACACGTATTCCCTAGGGCTCTACTATGGGGGGCATTACTTTGAAACTCTCTCCACTTTAAACCACTCCGATTCGACCATGTTTAAAAGCGCGCGCCAACGCCTAGCGAGCAAAATATACCTCCTCTTTGGAGACGCACAAAACGCCTTAGATAATTTGGACGCAGTCGCCACGCCCAAAGATCAAAAAGCCCTAGGTTTGCTTGCCGCGCGCTTGGGGCGTTATGATGAAGCCCTAGAACATCTCAAGCACTATAGCGAACAATTCCCAGAAGACATGAGTACTTTCATGGCCATGGAGATCATCTATTTAAAAATGGGGAATCTCATTGAAGCGAGCCGTGTACTGGGCTTCTTGGGCCAACAGAGCGCTAATAATGCCCACAAACTCAAAATTTTAAGCGACACCTACCCCATCGCCCCGGTACTCAACGCGCGTTTTTTTGACATCAACACCGTGCGGCGCGATTTTTGGACCAATAATTTTAAAGGGAGTATCGGGCTGCCTATTTATCGTATTTTCTTTTATTACGCGCCCTTCAATCTCATAGATGTCAAGAGGGGGCTAGCCGTGGTACAAGCAGGGGTTTCGTTTGTGGACACCAATGGAGACAAGGATTTAGAGAGCGCGTTGCAGGTCTTAAACACGGGTAAGGATATGAGCACTTCAGATCAATACACCTTGCGCGCCCTTAAGGATGTGGGCCAATCCCATCTAAGAAGCGCGTTGCGCCAACTCAAGCTAGCCTTGCAGGCCAATCCTAATAATGCAGTGAGTCATTACAATGCCGCACTCATTTATGCCCAACTAGAGGACTTCAACCATGCGAGTTTCCATTTTAAGAAGTCCTATTATCTAGACAGCCGCAACATCTTAGCGGGTATCTTTGCGGTGCTAGCGGGGCGGCTCAATTACGAGGACACAGACATGTTTTTAAAGAAGCTCACCACAGACTTTCAAAACATGAATTTTAACAATAAAGTCCAGCGCGCCTTTTTGCATTCCTTTATCGCCTACCTCAATGACGCGAGCAATGACGATTTGAGCTGGTTAAGCCATGTACACAAACCCCTAAAAATTTACTACGCGCTCAATGTCGCCTACGCGCATAAAGCCCATGACAAGCAACGCCTCGTGAATAGCTTTAAAGCCCTGCAGACCATGCAACCCAATAACATGCTCACCAATCTCTTTTATGAGATGATGCTCAAATACCGCGCGGACATCAAGCAGATGTTAGGGGCTTACGCCTTTTTAACTAATAAAAATATGAACGTAGAAGAGCTCATCCACGGCCCCCTTCTAGCGCGCAAGATGTACATCTATTTGGGCTTTATCACCGGGCTCTTAAACCAACAAGAGCGAGAACTCACCCTACGCCTGAGCGCGACCCAAGACCCAGATTTGAGCACGGATTTAATGCGCATGCTAGGCTTGATCAGTATTTTTCAAAAAAAATATGAAAAGGCCATTAGTTTGTTTAATTTTCTCATTGACGAACGCAAAGAAGTGGATGCAGAACCCTTGATGCTAGGGGCTTTAGCCAATATTGCCATGAAACGCTACAGCGATGCGGCGTTGATCTTAGAATTTGCTAAAACCAAATTGCCCGGGAATTATGATGTACGCTATGGTTTGGGGTTATTGTACCAGCGCAACGGGAATTTAGAAGCCAGCCTGAACCACTTTGGCGTGATCAAGGATAATAAGTTCCAATCCAATTATTTAGATTTTGTGATCAAAGCCCCCACCAATAGGGAAGATTTCCGATGAAAGACAAACTCCTAGCCGGTCTAAGCGCGCCTCAAGTGCGCGCGTGTACGCATGTGCAAGGTCCCCTGCTCATCTTGGCTGGGGCAGGCAGTGGCAAAACTAAAACCCTCACCACCCGTTTAGCCTATTTGTTGGGTTGCGCGCAGGTGCGCCCTGAGCAGACCCTTACGCTCACCTTCACCAACAAGGCTGCGCGCGAGATGAAAGCGCGCGCCGATGCGCTCTTGCGCGCCTGTGGTTACACGCGCGCCACAAGCCCCCTGCTGACCACTTTTCACAAATTTGGGCTCTTTTTTCTCAAGCAGTACGCCCATCTGCTAGATCGCCACAATTTCAAATTGCTCTCCCCCCAAGAGGCCAAGACTCTTAGCAAAGAAGCGATCTTAAAATGCAAACCCCCCCACATGGAGGAGCGCGCCTATTTGGGCAGTGTCCTTAAACAAATCTCCATGATCAAAAACCAGCAAATCCTTTTGCAGGATTGCTACCCCGATGTCCAAAAAAGCTATCAAATCTATCAAGAACTCCTCTTAACGCACAATTTGATCGATCTAGACGACTTATTAGCCCTCCCCTATGCCTTGCTAGAAACCTATCAAGACCTAGCCATTGAGACCAGCCAACGCTACCAATTCATCATGGTAGATGAATACCAAGACACCAACCCCCTCCAATTCAAGCTCTTGCAAAAGCTCTGTACCACGCATCAAAATCTCTGTGTGGTGGGCGATGACGATCAGAGTATCTATGGCTTTAGGGGCGCAGACATTAGCAATATCCTAGATTTTGACGATCAATTCCCCCAGGCCAAGGTGATCAAGTTGGAGCAAAACTATCGATCCTCTCAAGACATTGTCCAATGCGCCAACACCCTCATCCAGCACAACACCCGCCGCCACCCTAAAATCCTCTTTAGCCATAACCCTATCCATGCCAACCAACACCTCGTTTTTAAGCATTCCACCACCCCCCAAGAAGAAAACGCCTTCCTCATTTCCACGATCTTAGAATGCGCCAAACGGGGCGTGCCCTATGGGCAGATGGCCATTTTATACCGCTTTAACACGCTGTGTAAGGGCGTTGAAGAGGGGTTACGCGGGGCTAAAATCCCCTATAGGGTGGTGGGGGGGACGGGTTTTTTTGAGCGCGCCATTATCAAGGACTTGCTCGCTTATTTGAGGGTCATTGTCAATCCTAATGACGACACCCATTTGTACAGAATTATCAACACCCCCCCTAGGGGGGTTGGTGCAAGCAGTTTAAAAAAACTCCAAGAACTCTGTAAAGCGCGCGCGCTCTCAATTTACCAGCTCCACCAACAAGGCCTTTTAAAAGGGGTGTTGTCCAAACGGATAGGCAAAGCCTTAGAGCAGTTCTACGCGCTCTTACAATCCCTAGCCTCCTATAAAAATGCCGCAGTGTTGGGCGCGCTTTTGCAGGCTGTGCCCTTAGAGGCGCGTTGTTCTGAAGAAGAATTAGAGTGCATACAAGCCCTCTATAGCATGCTAGAAGAACATTTTGAGGACCCAGAGGCTAGCCTAGTAGAGTTTTTAGAACAGAGTGTGTTAGAAGAACCTAACCCCCGCAACGATCAAGCCCTCTCTTGCATGAGTGTACACGCGGCTAAGGGGCTAGAATTTCGGGTGGTTTTCGTGGTGGGGTTTGAAGAAGATTTCTTCCCCTACTATAAAGCAGACCTAGAAGAAGAACGCCGCCTGTGCTATGTGGCCATCACGCGCGCCAAAGAAGAACTCTATTTGTGCAGCGCGCAGGAGCGGGTGTATTTCAACACCTTGCAGAAGGGTTTATCCCCCTCTAGCTTCTTGCAAGAGGCCAAATTATTTCTCAAAGGCCACTAATGCGCGCGCTTTTTTTGGGATTGTTGTGTTGGCAATGGTTGCTAGGCGATCCCCTAGCGCGCATCGCCTTGCAAATTCAAGAGGCCTACCAACACTTTTACCACGCCTACCGCTTTGACATCGCCTCCGTGCAAGCCCAAATAATCAGCGGCGATCCAGCGCGTTTAGAAGCCTTTTTGGCCAAACCCCACCCCCCCCTCAACCTACGCTCCCAGCAATTCTTAAAAAAAGAGGGCTTGGTGCGTGTGGGAGAGGCGTTAGTCAAATACCAAGTGATCGCCCAAATTGAGGTTTTTAAAACTAAGAACATGCTCAAAAAAGATGTCAATTTGGACTCTAGCAACACCTACGCCCAAAGCGTGCCCTTTGAGCAATTCAACACCATGCCCCTAGATCGCTCCTATATCAACAATAGCAGTACCAAGAGTTTTTTAGGGGCAAACACCCTTTTAAGCATAGACAAAGTCGCGCCCAAGATTTTAGTTTACAAGAATGAAATCTTTAGCGCCACCTTAGTCAGCGGATCGATCTCCTTAGAAACTTCTTTGCAGGCCTTGCAAAATGGGAGTTTGAATCAGATCATTGAAGCCTTGAATGTGGAGAGTAAAAAGCGCGTACAGGTGAGAATCACCGGGTTGCTCAAAGGAGAGGTGTTATGAAATTAGTCGTGGGCATTAGCGGGGCGAGTGGTACACAGCTCGCGCTTAGATTCTTAGAACATGTACCCCAAGAGTACGCACTCTTTGTGGTGATGAGCCAGAGTGCTAAACGCGTGGCGCGCACAGAAGCTAGGCTTGATCTCAAAAGCACGCTTAAAGCGTGGCCTCGCCCCCTAGAACTCTTTGAAGAATCCCAAATTGACGCGCCCATCGCCTCAGGGAGTTTTGGCATAGACGCGATGGCCATCATCCCAGCTAGTTTGAACATCATCGCCAAGATCGCCCATGGGATCTGCGATGAATTGATGAGCCGCTGCGCGGCCGTAATCCTCAAAGAGCAAAAAAAACTCCTCATCGCCCCTAGGGAGTTGCCTCTGCACAGCATCGCCCTAGAAAACCTGCTCACCCTTGCGCGCGCCCAAGCGCTCATCGCCCCGCCCATGCTCACCTATTACACCAACCCTCAGAATTTGGAGAGTATGGAGCTCTTTTTGGTGGGCAAATGGCTGGACGCTTTGGGGATTGTGAATAATCTTTACGCGCGTTGGGGGCAACCATGTTAGAGCATTGCGCCATTTATCCGGGCACTTTTGATCCCATCACAAACGGGCATTTGGACATTATCCAACGCGCTAGCGCGCTTTTTGGGGGGCTGGTGGTGGCGATCGCGCGCTCTAAGGCCAAATCGCCCATGTTTAGCCTAGAAGAACGCCTAGAGATGATGCGCTTGAGTGTTGGCTCTTTGGGGCGCGTGGAGTGCGTGGGCTTTGAGGGGCTATTGGTGGATTTGGCTAAAGAGCGCGGGGCGCGTTATATCATTAGAGGGCTTAGGGCGGTGAGCGATTTTGAATTTGAGTTTCAGATGGGCTATGCCAACAAGTCTTTAAACCCGCAATTAGAAACAATCTATTTCATGCCCGCCTTGCAAAACGCCTTTATTAGCGCCTCTGTGGTGCGCAGCATTCTAGCCCACAAGGGGCAAATCACCCACCTAGTGCCTGAAAGCGTGGTGGATTTTATTGAGCGGAGATGGCATGTGGATCGCGCTTGAGGGGGTGGACACCAGTGGCAAGAGTACCCAAATTAATTTGCTCAAGCCCCTCTTTACAGAGGCAATTTTCACTTGTGAGCCCGGGGGCACGCCCTTAGGGGTACAGCTGCGCCATGCCGCCCTGCACTCCGCCCTTTGTGCGCAAACCCAATTTCTCTTATTTTTAGCCGATCGCGCCCTGCATTTAGAAGAGGTGATCAAACCCAACGCCCACAAGCTGATTTTTAGCGATCGTTCTCTGATTTCCGGTTTGGCTTATGCGCCTTATTCTCTAAAGCAAGCATGGGAGTTACACCGCAACACCGGCATAGATTGTTTGCCCGACATGGTCTTGTTGTTAAGCTTGGATTTGCACACGCTAAAAGCGCGCTTGCATGCCAAAAACCCCGATGGCATTGAGCTTAAGGGGGTGGATTTTCTCATGCAGGTGCAAACACGCCTTGAGCAAGCCACCACTCTACTAGGGGTACCCACCCACACCATAGACGCCTCCAAAAGCGTAGAACAAGTACATAAAATGGTGTTAGAGAAAGTCCACGCGCATGCGCTGTGTGCTGTGTGAGAGGTGGATACGCCCCCTTGCTTTGGTGTGCGCGCGCTGTGATCCCCTCCTAGAACCCCAAATTTTAACGCGTGAAGTGGAGGGGGTTGTTATCTATGGGTTTTATCTCTATGAAGAAATGGAGATGCTCTTGAAGAGCAAGTATTATGACATCGGGAGTCGCCTCTTAGCCCTCTTAGCCCACAAGGCGTATTTAGCCTTTTTAGCCCAAGTATACCCCACTCTTCATTTGCCTAAGCCTCTTTATGGGATCGCCTTAGACGATCGCCTCAAGCGCGCCTACGCGCCTACTGCGGTCATCTTAAGGCAATTTTGCCAAGAGAGGGTGTTTTACCCCCTTTATAACACCCTGCATGCCAGCAACCAGGTCACCTATGCCGGACAAAGCCTAGCCTTTCGCCAAAGCCATAGTAAGGGCTTTGTGTACAAGGGGCAAAGCGGGTTGGAGGGCTTTATGGTTGATGACATTCTCACCACAGGGACCACCATGTGCCAAGCCTTGCAGGCTGTAAGACGCGCTAAGGTGCGCGTGCACTTTGGGGTGGTGCTAGCGCATGTTTTTAAATATTAGAGCGGCGGGGCAGATTGTAGCGGCGGCGCTTCTCCCATAGAGATTTGCGGCTAATGCCTAGATGTTTTGCCAATTGGGTGTCTGTGTAAAAGGGGCCAAATTGTACGATGGCGTGTTTTTCATAGTCCTGGATGGAAAGTAATTCTAGGGGAGCGCCTTGGGGTTGCTTGGTGTCTAAAGCGATCACCCTTTCAAATTCTACAGGCCCCGCGCCCACAAAGGACATAATGGCCTCTTGTTTGCTGAGGGCTTTGAGGCACTTGTCGCGCTCTGCGCTTTTGAGAGTCTCTAAATGGGTGGCATAGAACATGCCACGCATGGATTCTAGGGGGGCATCTTGGAGTGAGAAAAATTCTAAATCTAGGTGGTTGGCGCGCGCGTAGTGCAGGACAAAAAGATCCGCATGGCTTTGGGTGTGGCTGCGTACGATGAAGGGGGGGTCTTGATCTAGATAGGGTTTGAAGTCATGGGGGGCGTGCATGAAATCTAAATACTTATCATAGAGCCGCGCGCGCTGCATGGTTTCTTGATAGGATTTGTGGTAGGTGATCTTGCGGATCAAATCGTCCATCTTGAAAGGCTTGAGAATATAGTCGCGCGCGCCTGCCTGAATGGGGCGATTCACGCTATCTTCACTGATGAAAGAAGCCATCATGATGGTGATCGCCTTAGAGTTTTTGCGCACAAAATGCTCGCAACGATCCACGCAAACCTTAGAAGAAACCAAGACCACATCGTAATCTTCTTTAAAATTGTGGAAAATACTAGACACGCTCTGGCATCGATAGCCCAAACTGGCTAAGGCGTTGGAGATACTTTGGGCTAAATGTACTTCATCTTCAATAATCAAGACTTTCTCAACTTTTTTCATGCGGGTTTTAGGGGGCAGGTTTTGGTTTGCACAAGCGCCTGCGCGCCCATTCCTTCCTTTCTTCCAATAAATCCTAAATGTTCTGTGGTGCTGGCTTTGAGATTGACATGATGGGTGGGGATGTGCAATAAACGCGCGATATTCTCACAAATGCGCGCTCTATAGGGCGCGATCTTGGGGATTTGGGCTAATAAGTTCAAGTCCACATCCACGATCGCATGCCCCATGTTTTGGGCTAGAGTGCGGATTTCTTGCACGATGATAGCAGAATCCAAGCCGGCCAATGTGCTGTCTTGATCGCTAAAATACATCCCAATGTCTCCCCCCTTGATCGCCCCCAAGAGCGCATCGCTTAAGGCGTGCAAGAGCACATCTCCATCGCTGTGGGCCTTAAGCCCTAAATGCGCGCAATCGGCTGGCTCAATGGCGACCCCCCCTAGCTTTAAAGGCTTGTTGGGTTCAAAGGCATGCACATCAAAGCCCATGCCCACATGCTGGCTAGGAGGGTCCAGCAGCCCAGAGAGCATGGCCAAATCCGCTGCCGTGGTGAGTTTGTGCAGATGGGGGCTACCCTGAATGAATTCCACGCGCCCGCCCGCGTGTAAAAGCGCGCTGCTCTCATCGCTAAAATTGCCCAATGCGTAGGCTTTCTTGAGCGCGCTGGTCAAACAAACTTGAGGGGTTTGCACGCAAAGGGCGCGATCCCTCTCTAGCGCGCGGTGTTCGTATACAAAGGTGTCTGTGGGAGGCAATGCAGGGGCCATGCCCTCTAACTGATGGGTACGCATGCCCTCTAAGAGCTCAGAGAGCACGCGCAAATCCAGCCCAAAACGCGCCACATCGCTCACCACCACAAAGCGGCTTTGTACATGCTCTAGGGCGTTTTGTACGCTCTCTTGGCGGGTATTGCCCCCCAGCACCACGCACGCGCTAGGGAGGCGGTGTTGCACAAACACCTGCTCAACTTGGCTACCCACCACCAACACAATGCGCTCAAAACACCCCAAGCGTTCGAATTGCTCATAAACCCTTTGCCATAGAGGCATCCCACGCACCAGCAACCATTGTTTTTTAAGTTCTATGGGACTTTGCAAACCCTCTAAAAAGCGCGTGCCCTTTCCCGCTGCAGCCAAGACAAGCGTAAGACCCATGGGCTTAAACACCTGAAAATTCACATCCAAAACAAGGCCCCTTCTTAAGATTTGCGCAGAAAAGAAAACTTTTGATTCTAGCGTTTTTAAACTTAATAAGAATTAAGATAAGAGTTTTTATGTTAAGATTTCTAAATTAATGCCACTAAAAGGAAAGTTTATGGCCTTACCCCTTGTGATCTTGGGTATCCCTGCCGCCTTGAATTTAGCCGAGTCTTTTGTGGATAATGTGTTCTATGACAAAGTTATCCCAAAATTAGGTAGCATTTTGTATTGTCGCTTGTATGGGCCCACCACCCATACTGGCATTTATGTAGGAGAAAACCAAATCGTGGAGTTGTTGGGTTCAGGAGAGGTGCGCCTTTCAACGCCCAAGCAATTTATTAGCGGGACTTTGGCGGTGAGTATTTACGTCTCTTGTAAGGGGACGCAGGCGGTGGGCTTCCCTGAAGCAGCCCAACGCGCGCGCGCAATGGTGGGAGAAACACTGCACTACAGCGGCATCCCCACAGAGAGCTATGAACGCAATTGCCACGCTTTTGTCTACGAGTGTTTGACCGGCACTCATGACAGTGATAAATGGACATTGCTAGATATTGAAAGCAAATTTCGGGGCGCGTTTTTTGACAATTGGCGGGTGTGGGACTTGGATAGCAGCACGCTTTTTTAAGGGGTTGTCTCATGGCTTGTTTCTTATATTAAACTTCCATCCCCTGGGCTACGCGATCGCTAGCGGCCTTGATTTGCTCCATTAAAACCTTTGTTTCACAGGAGAGCGCGACTGTCTTTTCTGATTCTGCGGCGCAGGCGGTGATATTGACCACTGCTTGCGCGGTGATTTCTCGAATGGAGGCGATGATGGCGGCAATTTCTGCGACCGATTTGCCCGTTCTCTCGGCTAGTTTGCGCACTTCATCGGCCACCACTGCAAAGCCCCGTCCATGTTCGCCCGCGCGCGCGGCCTCTATAGCGGCGTTTAAGGCTAATAAATTGGTTTGATCGGCGATGTCTTTAATGGTCTGGGTGATGCTAGAGATGGAATCAGATTGCGCGCTGAGGGTATTGACCACCGTCGTGTTGTCTTTCATGACATCGGCAACATTTTGCATATTGGACGTGGTTTTTTCGATCATGTTGCTCCCATTGCTTGTGAGCTGCTGGTTTTCCTTGATCAATTCTAAAGTCATGCGGATTTTCCCCTCCTTATTAGTAACATCTAGGGCGAACTTGATGATTTTGTAAATCCTGCCATCGCTATCAAAGACGGGGTTGTAACTGGCTTCTAAATACACCTCTTTACCCGACTTGGTGAATCGCTTAAAAGTCCCCCTAGTGAATTGCCCGGATCTAAGATGATCCCAAAAGGCAGTGTACTCAGCAGTCTTAACAAATGTAGCATCGCAAAAGATGGAATGGTGCTTGCCCTTGATCTCCTCTAAAGAGTAGCCCATGCACTTGAGAAAATTTTCATTTGCCGTAATTACTTTGCCCTCTGTGTCAAATTCGATCAAGGCCATAGAAGCTAGGGCGGCTTCATAGATGGCGCGTAGCTCGTTGAGCTCTAGAGTCTTGGCAGTAACATCTGTGGCAAATTTGATAATTTGCACTACCTTGCCTTGTGTGTCTAGCACGGGGTTGTAGGTGGCTTCTAAAAAGACCTCTTGCCCGGTTTTGCTGATGCGCTTAAAAGTGCCTTGCTTAAACTGCCCAGATTTGAGATGATCCCAAAAGGTAACATATTGAGGAGTCCTAACAAACACGGCATCGCAAAAGATGGAATGGTGCTTGCCCTTGATCTCCTCTAAAGAGTAGCCCATGCACCTTAGGAAGTTCTCGTTCGCGTTTATCACTCTACCTTCTATGTCAAATGTGATCAACGCCATAGAGCGGTTGATGGCGTTGTAAATCGCCTCGAGTTCGTTATTTTTTTGGGTGAGATCAGTGATAATCTGGGCATATTGAGACTCAAGCTTGTTGCTTCTTTTGGTGGCGGTGGCAAAAAATGTCATGAAAACCTCCTATATTTAGGAATGGGCACCGTAGCCACCAAAGAGACTAAAGCAATCTCCCCCCCCCCCCCCCCAGTTTCAAGCACCTGCGCATGTCTAACCTTTCTTATTTTTATGATTAGATAATCATAATACAAAAGACCCAATAGATCAAGATGAAGAGCCTTTTTTAAGAGAGGGCATATAAAAGTGTGCTAGTCTTAGAAACTTTACTAATAAAGGAGTCCTATGAGCCGTGAGTACTGCGCCAAGCGCGCCAACGACCCCATTAAAACCCAGTTGCACTACGCCAAAAAGGGCGTGATCACAGAGGAGATGGCTTATATCGCCAATGTAGAAGAGGTGAGCCCTGAGCTTGTGCGCTCTGAAGTGGCGCGGGGGCGTTTGATCATCCCAGCCAATATCCAGCACCAAAATTTAGAACCCATGGGCATTGGGATCGCGCTCAAAACTAAGATCAACGCCAATATCGGTAGCTCTGCCATCATCCACTCTGTAGAAGAAGAGGTAGAAAAATTGCGGGTTGCTATGAAATACGGAGCGGACACGGTGATGGATCTCTCCACTGGGGGGGATTTGGACGCGATTCGCCAAGAGATTATTAACGCCTCTAGTGTACCCATTGGCACCGTGCCGATGTATCAAATTTTGCACGATGTCAATAACGATGTGATGCAACTAGACATTGAGACGATGCTAGGGGTGTTAGAAAAACAAGCTAAACAGGGGGTGAGTTATTTTACGATTCACTGCGGGTTTTTGCTCGAACACATGCCCTATGTGAGCCAACGCAAAATGGGCATTGTGAGTCGGGGGGGGAGTTTGATGGCAGCTTGGATGATGCATTACCACAAGCAAAACCCTTTTTATAGCGCTTTTGATGAGATTCTAGCCATCTGCCAACAATACGATGTGAGCTTGAGTTTGGGCGATTCTTTGCGCCCGGGATGTCTAGCCGATGCGAGCGACACCGCCCAATTTGCCGAATTGAAAGTGCTAGGCGAGTTAGCCCAAAGAGCGTATGAAAAAGATGTGCAGGTGATGATTGAGGGCCCCGGGCATGTGCCCTTGAATCAAATTGAGCGCAATGTCAAACTCCAACAAGAGTTTTGTAACCAAGCCCCCTTTTATGTGCTAGGACCTTTGGTAACCGATATTGCGGCCGGATACGATCACATCGCTAGCGCGATTGGGGCGTGTGTAGCCGCCTGGAAGGGAGTGGCGATGCTTTGCTATGTAACCCCTAAAGAACATCTAGGCTTGCCCAATGCTAAAGATGTCAGAGAGGGGATTTTAGCCTACAAGATCGCCGCCCATGCCGCTGACATCGCACGCGGTCGGGTGAATGCACGGGTACGCGATGACTTGATGAGCGATGCTAGGTATGCCTTTGAGTGGAACAAACAATTTGAGCTCGCCTTGGATCCCGATCGCGCTAGAGAGTATCACGATGAGGCTTTACCCCAAGAAGTCTTCAAAGAGGCGGAGTTTTGCTCCATGTGCGGCCCCAAGTTTTGCAGTTACAAGGTGAGTCAAGAGGTGTTTAAGCGTTATAACAACGCGCAAGGGGCCTAGTTTTTACGCGTGGAGGTGATGTAGTAATAGATCGCCTTGATCTCATCGGGGGTTAGGTTGTATTTGGGCATGATGGATCGCCCCCGCTCTAGAGCGTTTTTAAAACGCTCAAAGCTCAAGTTATAAATGGGGGGGGCACTAAAAACGCGTTCTTTATTATGCTGGGTGTAGCGGGTGATCACTTTAGCTTCTCCTAGCAGGCCATGGCATTTCACACAGCTAATGTCTCTAGGGTTTTTATACAGTTCCTTGCCATATTCTAAGATGGTGATGAAGCTATTGTCTTTGTTCTTAGGCGCGTTCTGTGCGCCCAAGCCAAGCCCGCCCAAACACAGCCACGCAACGATCGCTTTGCGCATCCTAGCCCTTTTCAAAGAATTTTCACTATAATAGCGCAAAAAGTTCTTAGGATGGATATGGTCTTATTGGACGGGCAGGCCTTAGCCAAGCACAAAGAGAGCATCTTGCAAGAAGAAGTGGCGCGCTTAGATGTCGTGCCCGTTTTAGCGGTGATCTTGGTGGGCGATAACCCGGCTAGTCGGGTGTATGTTAACATGAAAGCCAAAGCCTGCGCGCGCGTGGGGATCACCTGCCAACTACAGCATTTAGAAGATTCAACCCCACAAAGCAAACTTTTAGAAATTTTACACGCGCTCAATGCCAATTCAAGCGTGCACGGGATTTTAGTCCAACTCCCCCTGCCCGCACACATGGACACGCGCGAGATTTTAGAAGCCATCGCCCCCCATAAAGATGTGGATGGTTTTCACCCGCTCAATGTGGGACGGGTTTATTCTAATAGCTTGCTCAAGGGGTTTTTGCCCGCCACAGCCATGGGGGTGATGCAACTTTTAGAGCATTACAAAATTGCAGTGAAAGGTAAAGATGTGGTCATTGTGGGGGCGAGTAATATTATTGGCAAGCCCTTAGCCTCCTTAATGCTCAATGCGGGGGCGAGTGTGAGTCTGTGCCATATTCTCACCAAAGATTTACAGGCTTATAGCACGCACGCAGATATTTTATGCGTGGGAGTTGGCAAGGTAGGGCTTATTGGTCCGAATTTGATTAAAGAGGGGGCAGTGGTGGTAGACATTGGAATTAACAAACAAGGAAATAAGGTCGTGGGCGATGTGGATTTTGAGGCGGTGCGCCACAAGGTGAGCTATATCACCCCTGTACCCGGGGGAGTGGGGCCTATGACCATTAGCGCGCTCTTGCAAAACACGCTTTTGGCCACCCAAACTGCTTTATTGGAGCATTCATGTTAAAAGCTTTATCGCGTTTTGTCTCTAGCTGGGTGGGCACGATTGTTTTAGTGCTCTTGGCGATCTTTTTTGTCGCCCAAACCTTCATTATCCCCACGCGCTCGATGGTGGGTACGCTCTATGAGGGGGATATGCTCTTTGTAAAAAAGTTTGTCTATGGTATTCCCATCCCCAGACTCCCCTGGATAGATTTGCCCCTATTGCCAGACTTTAGGGGCAATGGGCATTTGATTGAAGGGAAACGCCCTAATCGGGGTGAGGTGGTGGTGTTTATCCCGCTTACCAATAAAGGTTACTTTGTCAAACGGCTCTTTGCGGTGGGGGGAGATGAGGTGATCTTCAATGCCACGGGTTTTTACCTACGCCCTTTTGAAGCCCAAAGCGATCCGGGCTATATTGCCAAACACTTCCCCAAGCACAAGATCAAGCGTTTTATGGGGAAGGATTTTGTCTTTGCCCCCTATGAATCTAACCACAAGGGCATCTTTTATGCCCACCACAACCAGACTTTTGAGGTCATGCGCGCAATCTACCACCACCAATTCCCAATTAAAGATCTCAAGGTGAGCATGCAAGAAGTAGACATGGGTGATGAGGTGGTATTTTATACTAAAGTTGATCCCGATCATTTTTTTATGATTGGGGATAATCGGGACGATAGTAGCGATTCGCGCTTTTGGGGGAGTGTGTCTTATAGCCACATTGTGGGTACACCGTGGTTTACATACTTCAGTCTTAACCTGACTAATAGCGAGGGAGTACGCAATTCTAGAGATATTTTTAAAGTCCGTTGGAAGCGTATGTTTAAGAGCTTGCAAGGTTTAGAAACATTAGCAGCTGAGGGAAAATGATGGAAGTTGTGCTAGGTTGCGATCATGCCGGGCTGGATTTGGCTGCGTTTTTAGAGGGGTGTTTGAGAGAACAGGGGGTTGCTTTGCGAGTCTACAAGCCTTCAAGAGGGCAGAGGGTGGATTATCCAGACATGGCTAAACAAGTAACTCAAGAAATCAAAGAGGGGGTTAGGGGGGTACTGGTGTGTGGGAGTGGGATTGGCATGAGCATGGCATGCAATAGAGTGCCCCATGTGCGTGGGGCGTTGTGCACGGACACTTACATGGCGCAAATGGCGCGCTTGCACAATGACGCTAATGTGCTCTGCTTGGGGCAGAATGTGGTCGGCTTTGGGGTGGCTCGAAGCATTTTACAGGCCTTTTTACATACGGAGTTTGAGGGGGGGCGGCATGTACGCCGCATTGCCAAGTTAGAGGACATGCCATGTTAGCCCAATGGATGATCATCACCCTCATCGTGCTCTTTGTGGTTTATATGGCAATTCGAGCGTTCTTTTATCGTTCAGTGGCTAAAAGGCAGGAAAAGTACGCTGCGTCCATGAAACTTACCTTGCAAGAGGCAGAAGTGTTGATCCAAAAACACCAATTACAATTGCAACGATCCTTAGGCAATATTGATATTCTTACCCACGAGATGAATATGCTCAAGGATGAAGTAAAAGTCTTAAAACAGCGCAACGCCCAATACCGCTTAGAAACCGATCAGTACAAGGCGCGCATTCGCGAGCTAGAACAAAAGATCGAAGCGTTGTTATAAGGAAATCTATGTTCAGCCAAAAACTCAAAACCCAACTTCGTGAAGCCATTAGAGAAGTTCCAGATTACCCCAAATCTGGAATCCTATTTAAAGACATCACCCCGCTTGTCAACCACCCCACTTTATTCTCTAGATTGATCGACACCCTCAAATTGCGCTACCAACACCATAGTCTTGATTTTGTGGTGGGCATTGAAGCGCGCGGGTTTATTTTAGGGGCGGCTTTGGCTTACGCTCTAGGGGCGGGCTTTGTACCCGTGCGCAAAAAAGGCAAATTGCCCTTTAGGACGATCAGCGCGTCCTACCAACTAGAATACGGCGCAGATAGTGTGGAGATACACACGGACGCGCTAAGAGAGATCAAAGACGCGCATGTCTTGCTCGTAGACGATCTAATCGCCACGGGGGGCACAGCCTTAGCCAGTTTGGAGCTCTTGGATAGATTACAGGCCAAGTGTTTGGAGGCCTGTTTTTTGATCAGTTTGGCAGAATTGGGGGGGCTAGAGAAGGTGGGCGAAAAAGTCAACACCTTCAGTGTTTTGGAGTATCCATGTTAAACCCCAAAAGCAGGTGTGGATGGAAGCCTACATTATAGGGCTATGGGATCAATACGCCGCCAATTGGGGCTATCTTATTTTATTTTTTTGGAGCATTTTAGAGGGCGAAATTGGATTAATTCTAGCGGGCATGGCATGCTATGCTGGACACATGCACTTGTTATGGGCAATCGTGGTGGCCGCCTTGGGGGGCTTTAGCGGGGATCAAATCTACTTTTACATCGGGCGTACTAGCAAGAGTTACATCAATAAAAAGTTGGAGAAACAACGGCGTAAACTTGCCCTAGCGCATTTGCTTTTGCAAAAATACGGCTGGTTTGTGATCTTTATCCAACGCTACATGTATGGCATGCGCACCATCATTCCCATTAGTATCGGCCTGACGCGCTATAACGCGCTTAAATTTGCCATCATTAACTTGTTGAGTGCCTTTGTGTGGGCTTCTATCACGATCATTTTGGCGTGGTTTTTTGGGGAGCAAATCTTCAAGGTGCTGGGTATGCTTAAGCATTATCCTTATCTTGTTATACTACTATTGGTCTGTGTGTTGGGGCTTGTGTTTTGGTATTTCCAAACCCACACAAAAAAGATTGACAAAAAAATCCAAAAAGTCCAAAAGGACTTAAAACTCAAGAAAGGATAGTGATGTTGCAAATCCGATTAGATCATGCGCCTTTTGAAGAGGCTCAAGCCGATGTGTCCATTGTCTTTGTGGTAGAAAAGGACCTCAACCACCCATGGGTGCACCATAAGGAGGTCTTAGAAACCTTCCACTACGAGGGCGAGGGGGTTTTCTTAGATCAGGCGCACAAGAGATTATATGTCGGGGTGGCGCATAATGATGTACACCTCTTTAGAGAAGCGGCGTGTTTGGCGGTGAAAACCCTCAAAAAATGCCATTTTAAGCGCGCCAAAGTCGGGCTTTATGCGGCTAAACACACTGATGAGGGCGAATGCCCCTTAGGCCAAACCATGCTAGCTATTTTGACAGGTCTGCAATTTGGACTCTATAGCTATGAGGTCTATAAGAGCAAAAAAGAGCCCGTACGCCTGCAAGAAGTGGTGATCGCCTTGGGCGAGGCAAAGGATTTTAACCATGAGGTTAAAACCCTAGAGCGCAACCTAGAAAAGTTTGCTCACAAAGCCCATGTTATCGTTGAACATGTCAACTTGGCTCGTGATTTGGTCAACACCCCTCCGGATGTCGCGAGTGCCCCCTATGTTGCTAAAAAGGCTCAAGATTTGGCCGAGAAGAATGGGCTAGAGTGTTTTGTACATGGGGAGGACTACCTCAAAGAAAAGGGCATGAACGCGTATCTAGCGGTGAATCGCGCTTCAGCTAACCCCCCCCAACTCGTGCATGTGGTCTACAAACCCAAGAACGCTAAGAAAAAAATTGTCCTAGTGGGCAAGGGTTTAACTTATGATTGCGGGGGGCTTAGCATTAAAACGGCTGAATACATGATTACCATGAAGGCAGATAAGGGCGGGGCATGTGCGGTTTTGGCCACGGTGAACGCGCTCGCACATCTGAAGGCAGAGGCCGAAGTGCACGCCGTGCTAGGCTTGGCAGAGAACATGATTGCTGGGGACGCTTACCGCCCCGATGATATTCTCATCTCCAAAGAGGGTAAGACTATCGAGGTGCGCAACACCGATGCAGAGGGGCGTTTGGTGCTAGCAGATTGTTTAAGTTTTGCGCAGGATTTAGAGCCAGATATTTTGGTGGATTTTGCCACCTTAACGGGGGCATGCGTGGTGGGCTTAGGGCAGTATACCAGCGGGATCATGGGCAATAATGAAACACTCAAAAACGCGTTTGAACACGCCGCACTTAAAAGCGGGGAATTGGTCGCTAAATTGCCCTTTAACCGCCATCTGCGCAAACTTCTAGACTCTAACATGGCAGATATTGCCAATATCACCCCTGTGCGTTACGGAGGCGCGGTAACCGCTGGGCTCTTCTTAAACGAGTTTATCCGCGAAGAATACAAGGACAAATGGTTACACATTGACATCGCCGGGCCCGCTTATGTGGAAAAGGATTGGGATGTGAACACGCCCGGAGCCAGCGGGGCGGGCGTGCGCGCGTGCGTAGAATTTGTGCTAGAAAGTCTTAAATAGTGGGGCTCTCTATTGGGATTGTGGGCTTGCCCAATGTGGGTAAGTCCAGTACCTTTAACGCGCTCACGCGCAGTGCTTCAGCCCAAAGCGCTAACTACCCCTTTTGTACCATCGATCCTAATAAAGCCTTAGTGAATGTACCCGATGCCCGCCTAGAAGCTTTGGCTAAAATTGTCAAACCTGAAAAAATTCAATACTCTAGCGTGGAGTTTATTGACATCGCTGGGCTCATCAAGGGGGCTTCTGCTGGCGAGGGCTTGGGCAATCAATTCTTAGCCCATATTCGCGAGTGTGCGGTCATCTTGCATGTCGTGCGCTGTTTTGAAGATAGCAATGTCGTGCATGTCAACTCTGCGATCAACCCTTTGGCTGACATTGAAACCATTGAATTAGAACTCATCTTAGCCGATGTGCAAAGTCTGCAAAAACGCCTAGAACGCCTAGAAAAACTCGCCAAAAGCCAAAAGGACGCGCAAGTACAACTCCAACTCGCGCGCGCCCTTTTAGCGCATTTAGAAGAGATGCAACCGGTGAGCACCTTTGCGCACAAAGATCACCCCTATTTTGAGACCTTAAATCACGAATTGCGTTTTTTAAGCGCTAAAAAAGTGATCTATGCGGCCAATGTGGATGAGGAACATGTCCGCGTTTTAAATGATTATGCTCTGCAGGTGCAGGCCTTAGCCAAAGAACGCGGGGCGCGTTTTGTGAGCCTGTGCGCCAAATTGGAGGAGGAGATGGTAGACATGTCCGCTCAAGAGGCTCAAGAGTTTTTAGAGAGTTTGGGGGTCGCACAGAGTGGCTTAGAACAGATTATCCAATTAGGCTTTCAAGAACTAGGCTTGATTAGCTATTTTACCGCAGGGGTGAAAGAAGTGCGCGCGTGGACCATTGCCAAGGGTTCTAGCGCGCCTGTGGCCGCCGGGGTGATTCATAAGGATTTTGAAAAGGGCTTTATCCGCGCAGAGACCATTGCCTATGGGGATTTTATCGCCTATGGGGGCGAGCAGGGGGCTAAGGAAAAGGGGGCGTTGCGCATTGAGGGCAAGGATTACATCGTACAAGATGGCGATGTGATGCATTTTAGGTTCAATGTCTAGTGTGCTATAATAGGCTTTTATCTTACCCTTAAGGAAAGCGCATGGCCAATAATCTTGCCCACATTGATCAGGTTACCAACCTACACCGCAATAACGAATTACAACTCTTGTGTTTTAGATTAGGCAAGAACAAAGACCTTTATGCCGTGAATGTCTTCAAAATCCGCGAAGTGGTGAAGTATGATGGGACTCTCACCATGATTAGCCATGAACCCAACTCCTTAGTGGAGGGACTCATCATCATTCGCGAACTCACCATTCCGCTCATTGACATGAAAAAGTGGTTTTACTACGACAGCAATAACAAGCAAAAGGATCTGCGCCCCTTTAGGATTGAAAAAGAACCCAATGAGGACGACATCATTATGATTTGCGAGTTTTCGCGTTGGACCATTGGGGTGCGCATTTATGAGGCTGATCGCATTTTAAACAAGAAATGGACGGAAATCGAGCAGAGCGCGGGCGTGGGGGGTAATACGGGCAATTCTAAATTAGTGAGCCGCACGCGCTATTTTGATGGGCGGCTGGTGCAGGTGGTGGACATTGAAAAAATGCTCACTGATGTCTTCCCTTGGATTGAAGAGGAGAGCCATGAGGAATTGAGCCGACTCTCCAAGCTCTATAGCGATAAGATCGTCTTGTTTGCCGATGATTCGCCTAGCGTGCTCAAAACCATGCAGGTGATCTTGGACAAATTGGGCATCAAACATCTAGATTTTATCAATGGACAACAACTCTTGAATTATCTCTTTGATAAGGAGACCGTTGTGGAGGACATCGGGCTCATCATCACGGACCTAGAAATGCCGGAGGCTAGCGGGTTTGAGGTGATCAAGCGCGTGAAATTAGATGCAATCACCTCCAAGATTCCCATCGTGGTCAATTCATCTATGAGTGGGAGCAGCAATGAGGAGATGGCGCGATCTTTGCATGCCGATGATTTTATCTCTAAATCCAACCCTCTAGATGTGGAGCGTATCATCAAGCAGTTCTTACCCGTCAAAAGTGCCTGATGTTAGACTACCGCGCCATCCCTTCGCCCTGCTATGTGTTGGAGCTCTCTAAATTACAACACAATCTTGCCATTTTGGAGAGAGCGCAAAAAGAAGCCGGGGTTAAGATCGTGCTCGCGCTCAAGGGGTTTGCCTTTTGGCGCAGTTTTGAATGGGTGCGTGCGAGTTTGCATGGCTGTTGTGCAAGCGGGGTGCATGAGGCTTTGTTGGCCTATGAAGAATTTGGCTCTCGAGAGAGCGGTAAGGAAATCTGCGTCTTTAGCCCGGCTTTTAAACCCAGCGACATCGCCCAAATTTTGCCCATCGCCACGCATATTATCTTCAATTCTTTTGCCCAATACCATACCTATAGAGACAGGGTGTTTGAGAAGAATCAAAAATTGCGCAAATTGGGGCTTTCGCCCATTAAGATCGGCTTGCGTGTCAACCCCCTTTATAGCCAAGTGCAACCCCTAATTTACAACCCCTGCGCCCCGCATAGCCGTTTGGGTATCACGCCTCAAGCCTTTAAAGAGGGCGTGGCGCGCTATGGTTTGGAGGGGGTGAGTGGCTTGCATTTTCATACCCATTGCGAGCAGGACGCGCCCGCGCTCCAAGAAACCCTAGCGCATGTCAGCGCGCATTTTGGGAGCACTCTAGCCCAAATGGAATGGCTGAACATGGGCGGGGGGCAGCATATCAGCAAGGAGGGTTACGCCTTGAATATTTTAGTGGAGGCAGTGCAGGGCTTGAGAAAGACCTATCCGGATCTACAAGACATCTTTTGTGAGCCCGGAGAGGCAGTGGGTTGGCAAGCCGGGTTCTTGCTTTCTAGTGTGGTGGACATTGTAGAAAATGAGGGGCAAATTGCCATCTTAGATGTGAGTATCACCAACCACATGCCCGATTGTTTGGAAATGCCCTATAAGCCGGAAATTTTTAAAGTGGCTGGGGATGGGAATGTCTTTGAGGGCAAGCAGACGGGGGAATTTAGCTATTTTCTAGGGGGGGCGAGCTGTTTGGCTGGGGATTTTATCGGGCCCTATTGCTTTGATACCCCCTTGCAAGTGGGCGATCAAATTGTCTTCAAAGACATGCTACATTACACAATCGTCAAAAACAATACCTTCAATGGCATCGCTCTGCCCGCTTTGGGTATGCTAGCCCATGACAAATTCACTTTGCTCAAAAGCTTTGACTACACACATTACAAGGGACGCAATTAATTTCTAAGGGTGGCCACAAAGCCGCGGTCTAATTTGGCGTAATCGGTGTAGAACACTCCTCGATACCCCCTTAATTCCAAATGCTCACTTAAAGAAGCCCTTTGGTCTGCGCCCATTTCGCAGATGAGGTATTTTACGCGTTTTTCAGAAGCCTCATCAATCAAAACCTTGATGATCTCATCGCCCTGCTCACCCCCATAGAGCGCGATTTCAGGCTCATAGCGCACCGAGTCCTCAAGGGGATAATCTAGGGGGATATAAGGAGGGTTGCTCACCACCAAAGTGCGCGCAGGAATATCCACGCCCTGTATGAGTGAGGTGTGCATCAAAGAGACGCGCGATTGCAGGCTAAAAGTGGTGATGTTGATACTAGCCACTTCTAGAGCGTCCATAGAAATATCCGTCCCCATAACGTGAATCTTAGGGTGTTGCAAGGCTAAACTCACCCCCACGACCCCGCTTCCTATCCCTACATCAATCACATTTCTAATTCCATATTCTTGAATGATTTCAGAAGCTTGGTGTACTAGGAGTTCGGTCTCTGGCCTGGGGATCAACACCCGTTCGTCCACGAAAAATAGACGGCTGTAAAAACTCACTTCGCGAGTGATGTATTCAATGGGTTTGCCCTTAGCGCGCGCCTTAACCATGCGCATGAAACGATCCACAGCAAAATCATCTAATTCTTCTTGGGCATGCATGTGCAGGTACACGCGATCCACACCCAGCAAATGGGCTAAGAGTACTTCAGATTCAAGCGCAGTGCGCACGCCCTTATCTTTGAGAAATTTCTTTGCTTCATAAAGTGCTTTGGAGATATTGGTTTGCATTTCATAACTTAAAATGGAGTTTGCAAAGGGGCATTCTATCCTAAAAAACCTTTAAAATGCTAGCGCGCTTGCAGGCAATCTTAACAGGGTTTTGGCTATAATGCGCGCATTGTTTTAAGTAGGTAAAAGGATGAGAGTGGTCTATGGGGTCTTATTTGGGGGACAGAGCTACGAACATGAAATCAGTATTGTGAGCGCCATCGCCCTCAAGGAAGTCTTGGGCACACAGATCGGGCATTTTATCTTCTTAGATGGGGCGCGCCATTTTTATCTCATTCCCACAAAGGACATGCGCTCTAATTTCTTTGCCAATAACCAGTACAAGAAGTGTCCTAAACTTATTTTAAAGCCCCGCGGTTTTTACACACAAGGGCTCCTAGGGGGGGGCAAGCAGGTGGCCTTTTCCACGCTTATCAATCTCGTGCATGGAGGCGATGGAGAGGATGGTTTATTAGCGTCCCTACTGGACTTCTTTGAAGTGCCCTTTATTGGCCCTAGGGTGGAGGCATGTGTGTTGAGTTATAGCAAGTATCTCACTAAGGCCTTTGCCCAAGAGAGGGGGATTCAAGTCTTGCCCTATGTGTTTTTAGACAGGCATGAGAGTGCCCCACTTGGCGCGCTAGACTTTCCTCTCATCGCTAAACCCAACCGTTTGGGGAGTTCTATTGGCATTAGGATCGTCAAAGAGACTAAGGATGTGGATTACGCCCTAGATGAAACCTTTGAATTCGATAGCCAAGTGATCGTGGAGCCCTTCAAAGCAGGGGTTAAGGAGTATAATCTAGCAGGTTGCATGGTCGAGAATGGGGATTATCTCTTTTCCATTGTAGAAGAACCCAAGAAAAAAGAACTCTTGGGTTTTGAAGAGAAGTATTTAGATTTTGGGCGCACGCAAAAGGTCGCCAGGGCACAAATTAGCGCGGTGTTAGAAGAACAAATGCGCGCGCTTTTCAAGCGGATATACGCGCCCTTTTTCATTGGGGCGATTATCCGTTGTGATTTCTTTGTACTCGAAGACACAATCTTTTTAAATGAAATCAACCCCATCCCCGGGAGCCTAGCGCATTATCTCTTTGAGGATTTTACAAATGTACTTGAGAATATCCTCCTGCCCAAGCGCGCGCCCATCCCCATCACCTACCACTACATTAACCAAATCCAAAAACATAAGTGATGGCTAGACGTAGAGTGGTGTATCAAGGGCGCGCATTTGAGATTGCCTACGATCGACTCCATGCTGGTGCGCCCAAAAGCGTGGCGTTTTTGCATGGTTGGGGGAGTTGCAAAGAGTTGATGCAACAGGCCTTCAAGGCGTGTTTTACGCACTACCAACACTTCTATCTAGACTTGCCTGGTTTTGGTAAGAGTCCCAATGAAACCTTTTTAACCCCCCAAGATTATGCCCAAGTCGTAGACGCGTTTTTCCACTCCCTAGAGATCATTCCTGATTTAGTGATTGGGCATAGTTTTGGAGGTAAGGTCGCCACTTTAGCCAAAAGCCCCAATTTGGTGCTGTTGAGCAGCGCGGGGATTGTCCTACCCAAGTCTTTTAAAACGCGTTTGAAAATCCAAATTGCTAAGGGTTTAAGGGCACTGGGGGTGAGCAATCGCGCGCTCAGGAGTGCGGACGCGCAGGGTTTAAACCCGGCGATGTATGAGACTTTCAAATACACAGTTCAAGAGGATTTTAGCGCGCATTTTCGAGCATGCACTAAGAACACCTTGATTTTATGGGGGGAACAGGACAGCACCACCCCCCTAAGAGCGGGACAACAAATCGCAAGCTTGATCCCCAAGAACCGCTTCATAGTCTTGCAAGGGGATCATTACTTCTTTTTAAAGCAGGGCGCGCGAGTACAAGCGTATTGTGCGGAACACTTTGGCAACGGCCAGCAGGAATGAGCATGGGGATTTTAGAATTAAGCGCGGTATGGATCTTTATGCTGGGGCTGAATTACTACTTGATGACCTTGTTACAATGGTATCATTACAGCTTTGCGCGCGTGTTCACCAAGCACCACAAAAAGCGATGGCATGTTTACCATGTGATCTTGCCTTTGGGAATCTTTGCCTTCACCCATGCCAAGCACCTAGAGATTCTCTTTTATGTCTTTGTGGGTGGGGTACAAATCCCTTGGCTGGTGTTATGGGCGGGGCATTTGGATAAAAAGTTAGTCTTCACTCCGCGCGTGGTGCGCTTCTTTCTGCTCTTGTGGCTGTTTTTACTGGTGGATGCGTGGCTGGTACGCGCGCTAGGGGAGATTTCCTTTTGGCGTTATCTCTTGCTCATTGCCCTAACCCATGGTGCTTCTTGGGGCTTTGAAAAGAGTTGCGCACAAGGTTATGTACGCTTGGCTAAGGATAAGCTGGCGCGCTTGCCTCATTTAAAGATCATCGCCATTACCGGGAGTTTTGGCAAGACGAGCATTAAGAACTATCTCTATCAAATCTTGCAAGGTAAATACATTGCCTATAGCGCCTCTGGGAGTGTGAACACCTTATTGGGCTTGAGTCGAGACATCAATCAAAATTTAGGGGAAAACGCCACGCTCTACATCGCTGAGGCGGGCGCGCGCCAACCCGGGGATATTAAGGCCATTAGCGCGCTTTTAAAACACCATTATGCCGTGATCACCGAAGTGGGCAAACAACACATTGAGTATTTCAAAACCTTGGAAAATGTCGCCAAAACTAAGGCAGAATTGCTTGACTCGCCGCGTTTGGAGCGCGCTTTTTGCTACAAAAGCGAAGTGTTAGAGCCCCTTTGTCAGGGCGTTCAAGATAAGATCACCTTTTATCCGGAGAAAACCAGAAATGTACAAGCCACTTTGGAGGGCACGCGTTTTGAACTCTGGCTAGAGGATCAATGGGTGCGTTTTGAAACCAAGATTCTAGGGGCGTTCAATGTGGAAAATCTCGCTCTAGCGATCATGGTGGGCTTTCATTTTGGAATCCCCATCGCGCAGTTGCAACGCCTAGTGGCCAAACTCAACCCCGTCCCCCATCGCCTGCATGTCCTGCATTTGAATGACAAAATCATCATTGACGATGGCTTTAATGGCAATTTAAAGGGCATGTTAGAGGGGGTGCGGCTGTGTAGTTTGTATGCCGGGCGCAAGATCATCGTAACCCCGGGCTTGGTGGAGAGCGATGTAGAATCCAACACCACCCTAGCCCAAGCCATTGACAGGGTTTTTGACATCGCCATTATCACGGGCGAACTCAACGCCACCACCCTAGCCCAAGCGATCCACAAACCCCAGCGGATTTTTCTTAAAGATAAGAGTCAATTAGAAGCGGTGTTGCAAAGCACCACACAGGCCAAAGATTTGATTTTATTTGCCAATGACGCGCCCAACTACATCTAAAGGAATGCCATGCACCGACTTTATGCGCCATGGAGAAGCCCTTACCTACAAGGCGAGGACATGCAAGGCTGTGTGTTCTGTGCCATTAGCCAAGCTGCCCATTTAGATGCGAGCAACCATGTTTTATATCGCGATGCGCGGGTTTTCGTGGTGATGAATCGCTACCCTTACAATCCCGGGCATTTCATGGTGATCCCCCACCAGCATGTAGACAGCCCAGAGCTTTTGAGTTTGCAGGATTGGCAACACCTGCAAAAACGCATCTATGAGGGCGTGCAACTTCTCTATGCCTTTGGAGCCGATGGGATCAATGTGGGCTTTAATCTCAAGGACGCGGGCGGGGCGGGGGTGAGCGCGCATTTGCACGGGCATTTAGTACCCCGCTTTTACAAGGACACGAATTTTATCAGTGTGATCGGGGACACGCGCGTTTATGGCGTGGATTTTGAAGCCATTTATCAAGAACTCAAAGAAAAGGGGGGGTCTTATTTCACTCCAGATGAGGAACGGGCATGAAGACGCGGAGCTTTAAAATTTTTAGCGGGAGCGCGCACCCTAGCTTTGGCAAAGAAGTGGCCAAACATCTCAATGTGGGGCTCTCTAAAGTGGTCTTGGGGCGTTTTAGCGATGGGGAGATCAATGTACAAATCAGCGAATCGGTGCGCGGGCGCGATGTGTACATTGTACAACCCACTTGCGCGCCGGTCAATGACAATTTGATGGAGTTGTTGGTGATGGTGGATGCTCTGCGCCGCTCTTCGGCCAATTCGATCACCGCTGTAGTGCCCTATTTTGGCTACGCTAGACAGGATCGCAAGGCCGCCCCCAGAGTGCCCATTAGCGCGAAATTAGTCGCCGATCTCATGCAGAGTGTGTGCATCGATCGCGTGATCACTATGGATTTGCACGCCGGGCAAATCCAGGGTTTTTTTAATATCCCTGTGGACAATCTTTACGGATCGATTGTTTTTAGAGATTATATTTGTTTCAAGGATTTTAAAAACCCGGTGGTGGCCAGCCCGGACATTGGGGGAGTGGCGCGGGCGCGTTATTTTGCTAGCCAGATTGGCATGGACTTGGTCATTGTAGACAAACGGCGCGAACGGGCCAACGAGTCCGAAGTGATGAATATCATCGGGGAGGTGCGCGGGCGCGATGTAATCTTGGTGGACGACATGGTGGACACGGCCGGGACCATCTGCAAGGCCGCTGCCATGCTCAAGGCTAAGGGGGCGCATTCGGTGATGGCGCTAGGTACGCATGCGGTCTTGAGCGGGAATGCCATCAAGCGCATTAAAGAGAGTGAATTAGATGAGGTGGTGGTGAGCAATTCGATCCCGCTCAAAGGCCCCCACCCCAAGATCACTATCTTGAGTGTGGCGCCTTTGTTTGCAGAGGTGATTCGCCGGGTGTACCATAATGAAAGCGTGCAATCGCTATTTGTGTAGGGGAAGTGTATGGCAGATGTAGTTGTGGGGGTGCAATGGGGAGATGAGGGCAAGGGGAAGATCGTGGATCGCTTGGCGCAAGATTACGATTTTGTGGTGCGCTTTCAAGGCGGGCACAATGCCGGGCACACCATTGTGGCTTCTGATCGCACCTATGCCTTGCACCTCATCCCCTCAGGGGTGCTCTACCCTCAGTGTCAAAACATTATCGCCAATGGCATGGTGGTCGCGCTGGACGCGCTCGCCCAAGAGATCGCGCTTTTTGGCGATCTCAAGGGGAGGCTTTTTGTGAGCGAACGCGCCCATTTGATCTTGCCCTACCACCAAATTTTAGAAAGCGATCAAGAAGCCAAAAGCGCGATTGGCACAACTCGTAAGGGGATTGGGCCGGCTTATCAAGACAAGATCGGGCGGGTGGGTCTGCGCGTGGGGGATCTGCGCCACCCCCATTTGCTCAAAGAAAAAATCGCGCAGAATTTAGCCCACATGCGTATAAAAATGCAAATGCGCACGCTTACTGACTATTTAGACACCTATGCCCCCCAAATTCTCCCCTATGTCGCTGACACAACTAGCATGCTTTGGGAGGAGACCCAAAAGGGCAAGCGCATTTTGCTAGAGGGCGCACAGGGGAGTATGTTAGATGTGGATTTTGGTACCTATCCCTTTGTAACCAGTTCCAACACGATTAGCGCGGGAGCGTGTAGCGGGAGTGGGCTCAGTGTGAAGGACATTAAAGAAGTGATTGGCGTGGCTAAGGCGTATTGCACGCGCGTGGGCAATGGCCCCTTTCCTAGTGAAGAAAAGGGGGTTATTGGGGAGTGGTTGCGCCAAAGAGGGCATGAATTTGGCACAACCACCCAGCGCGCGCGCCGTTGTGGGTATTTTGATGCGATTGCGGTGCGCTATGCCTGCCGTTTGAATGGGTGTACACAATTGGCCTTGATGAAATTAGATGTGTTGGACGGCCTAGAAGAGATCTTGGTGTGCGTGGGCTATAGCAGAGGGGGAGAGGTGTTAAAGCACATGCCCGATTCTTTGCAGGATATTCAACCCATTTACAAAAGTTTTGAGGGTTGGAAATGCAGCGCGCATGCGCGCGCCTTTGCCAATCTCCCCAAAACCGCCCAAATCTACATCAACGCGCTAGAGGAGTTGGTAGGGGTGAATATCCGCGCCATCTCCACCAGCCCCAAGCGCGAAGAAATGATTTTGCGATGAGTCAGTTTAAAGCCCTGCGTCAAATCAAGTACCAAGCCGTGCAACGCGCTGAAATAGCCCTTGCGACCAATCGAGCCCAAATCGCCTATCAAGAGCAGGAGTTGCACGCCCTTAGCGCGCAATTATACGATTTGAGCGTGCCCTCACAGGGGGGTATGAGCGGCTTTGCCCAACTCAACGCGCTCAAGCACAACTACCGCTACGCGCTCGCCCAGACGCAGGCCCAAATCGCCCAGCTAGAACAAGAGGAGGCGCGTTTGCAGGAGGCCTACAAACAAGCCAGTATTGAATACGAAAAAATCGCCTATTTAGAAACTTTAGAGACGCAAAAAGCGCTAGAAGCGCTCAAAAAGCGCGAACATCAAGAAATGGACGCAATTGGTACAAGCGTTTTTATCCAAAAACAAAGAAATGCGCATGGTTAGGTTTTATGTGTGGGCGTTGTGTGCCCTTCTCTTGCATGCCAAAGAAACCCCCTCAGAGCAATTCTTGCAATGCAACGCCATTTTTGAATCCCGCAAGGCTGAGATAGACGCGCAATTACAGAGATTGCAAGAGCGCGCGCTCACTTTGCAATCCTTGCAGAATCAAACCCAAAGCCTGCTCGATCAACGCAGCGCTAAGGTGGTGGAGCGCGAAAAGGCGTTAGGAGTCAAGCTCAAAGAGCTAGAAGACAAGCAAGCCCATTTCAAACAAGCCCAAGAAGAGAGCGAAAAAAAGCTCAAAGCTTTGATCGCCAAGAATGAGGAGTTATTAAAGGAGATCAAAACCGCCAGCCAAAGCAAGCTTTCTAGCACCTATGCCAAGATGAAGGACTCCAAAGCCGCCCCCATTTTGCAAGACCTCCGCCCCAGCCAAGCCGCTCAAATCCTCTCCACCCTAGAGGCCAAAGACATGGGCAAGATTCTAGCCAAGATGGACCCCGCTAAGGCCGCGATGCTCACAGAGATGTTGCAAAAAGGCCCGCCCTTTAAAGACCCCCCCAAGCCCCCACCCCCCCCGCCTAAAAAATCTGAAGATGAGGAATAGCTACTTTAGCCCCAATTCTCTAGCTAGGAATTTGCCCGTATAGCTGCCTGTTTGGGTGTGCGTTTTAGCCACTTCTAGGGGTGTGCCCTGTGCGATAACACGCCCCCCCCCGCCCCCTCCCTCTGGACCCATGTCAATGACATGATCGGCGTTCTTGATGATGTCTAGATTGTGTTCGATCACCAGCATAGAATTGCCCAACTCTACCAGAGAATGCAAGACATTGAGCAATAATTGCACATCTTCAAAATGCAACCCGGTGGTGGGTTCATCTAAGATATAAAGTGTCTTGCCCGTGTCTTTGCGACTCAATTCTTTAGCCAGCTTGATGCGCTGGGCTTCGCCCCCGCTCAAAGTGGTCGCGCTCTGCCCTAAGGTGATATAGCCCAAACCCACCGCCGCTAGGGTTTGCAGTTTAGAGGCGATTTTAGGGATTTTGGCAAAGAACTCTAGGGCTTCTTCTACGCTCATGTTGAGCACATCGGCGATCGATTTGCCCTTAATGGTGATGGCTAGAGTTTGGGCGTTGTATTTACTCCCCTTACAGCTATCGCAACGCACCATCACATCGGGCAGAAAATGCATTTCAATCTTAATATCCCCCTCCCCATGGCATTTTTCACAACGCCCCCCCTTCACATTGAAGCTAAAGCGACTCGCGCTATAGCCCAAAACCTGTGCCTCCTTGCTTTGGGCAAAGAGGAGGCGAATTTCATCCATCACGCCCGTATAGGTGGCCGGATTGGATCGCGGGGTCTTGCCAATGGGGGCTTGATCGAGATAAATCACCTTGTCCAAATGCTCTAAGCCCCGGATAACACCTTGAGCTGGGCTAGATAGCCTAGCGTGGTTGAGTGCGCTCTGTGCCATAGGCAATAGGGTTTGCAAAATGAGCGAGCTCTTGCCACTCCCACTCACCCCGCTGACACACACAAAACACCCCAAGGGGATTTGTACGCTCAAATTATGAATATTGTGGATATGCACTTGCTGGAGTTCTAAAAACCGGGTAGGAGGGGTGCTAATGGGGGGGCGTTGGATCATTTTGCGCCCACTCAAATAAAGCGCGGTGGAGTGCGCGCTTTTTAAGAGGGCTGAAACACTGCCACTAAAGATCACCTCCCCGCCGTATTTGCCCGCCTTAGGTCCGATGTCTACGATGAAATCGGCTTGTTTGATGGTTTCTCTGTCATGCTCGACCACAATGAGGGTATTGCCCTTTTGTTGCAGATGTTGCAGAGTTTCTATCAATTTGAGCGTGTCGCGCTCATGCAAGCCGATACTAGGCTCATCTAGCACATAGAGTACCCCGGTTAGCCCGCTCCCTATCTGGCTAGCGATGCGGATTCGTTGACTCTCCCCCCCGCTAATGCTTCTAGCATCGCGCCCTAAAGTCAGATACCCCAACCCCACAGACACCAAGAAAGAGAGTCGTTGTGCAATCTCTTTTAAAATGGGCGCGGCAATGCGGGCGTGTTGGGGGCTTAGGTGGGCAAAGTGATCGGGGTTGTTAAAAAAGGCGTGCACGGCATCAATGGGCATCTCTAAAAGCTGGGCGATCCCCAAATTAGCCACTTTCACCCCCAAAGACGCGCCCTTAAGGCGATGCCCCTGACATGTAGGGCATGGCTTTTCGTGCATATAATTTTGCAAATCGCGCGCGTCCTTGATCGCCTCATAAGCCATCTGCACCACGCCCCTCCATGGACGCTGCAAACTCTCTTGTTTCCATGTGAAGCACACTTCTTTGGCATTGCCATACAAAAGGGCTTTTTGCTGGGCAGAACTGAGCGCGTTAAAACTCAAGCGCATGTCAATCCCATTGCTTTGGCAAAAGCCCTCAAAGAACGCCCGATAATAGCTATGCGGGTAGCTGAAAATAGCTTTGGCTTGGGCTAGGGGGGCGTTGGGCTCTAAAATTTTATGGATGTCCAAACTCAGCTTGCTCCCCAACCCCGCGCACGCCTCACACGCCCCCTTAGGGGAGTTGAAAGAAAAGCTCAAGGGTTCTAGGGGCTCAAAACTCACCTTGCAGGCAAAGCATGCCAAGTGTTCGCTGTAATGCGCGCTTTTTTGACTCTGCACATCCACAATCTCCACTTCGCCATAGCTCTCCGCCAAGGCTTTTTCAACACCGCTTGCCAAGCGCGCATGGTTGTCTGCTTGGGCTAATAGGCGATCGAGCACAAGTTTTAGGGTGTGTTTTTTGGTTTTAGACAAGGCAATTTGTTCATCTAGGCGCACCAACACCCCATCAATTTGGGCGCGCACAAAGCCCTTTAAACGCAGGGCTTGGAGTTTTTCTTTAAAGCTCCCCTTTTTGTCGCGCACAAGGGGGGCTAGGATTAAGATTGTGCGCCCCTGAAAATCGCGCATCACTTGGGCGATGATGTCGCTCGCGCTCATAGAGGCGATGGACGCGCCGCATAAATGGCAATGTTGCGTCCCCACACGCGCGTACAAAAGGCGCAAATAATCATAAATTTCGGTGATAGTGCCCACGGTGGAGCGCGGGTTTTTGCTGGTGGTCTTTTGATCGATGGCGATGGCGGGGGTTAAGCCCTCGATCTTGTCCACGGCAGGCTTGCCCACGCGGTCTAAAAACTGGCGCGCGTAACTAGAGAGGGATTCTAAATAACGCCGTTGCCCTTCGGCATAAAGGGTGTCAAAGGCTAGAGAGGACTTCCCCGAACCGCTCAAACCCGTAAACACAATGAAGCGGTTTTTAGGCAGAGTGAGGGTGATATTTTTTAGATTGTGTTCTCTAGCCCCGTAGATAGTAATATGGTTTGGCAAGGTGCGCTCTTATGGTGAATTTTGCGGGGGTATTATACTAGATTTGCACAGGTGGGAGGTTAAGCATAAAAAAAAAGATGAAAATCTTGTTTTCTGAGTTTAAACATGCTATTATTGCTTTCACATTGAATTTTTTTTATAGTTAAAGGATGGTAATGAAGCGGCTTTGCTTGGGTATCTCTCTAGTTTTAGGATCGGTGAGTGGGCTTTTAGCCGAAGAAAATGGCGTTTACCTGGGGGCAGATTACCAAATCGGTCAAGCGAGGGCGTATACCGATGTTTATAGCCAGTGGAAGGATGGGGCACTTTACCCGCCCGGCACGGGCCCTAACTACAACAACTGGCAGGGCACGAATGTGAGTTGGCATGCCAAGTACGACAATGGCGCGCTCAATGGCTTTGGAATCCAAGTCGGACAGAAGTTTTTCTTCAAACCCCACAATGCCAAGACCAAATGGGCGGGCTTGCGCTATTATGGCTTTTTTAATTTCGGGCATGCCAATTTAGGGCCCCAGATCGCTTCACAATTTGTCAATGGCTACGCCCAAGATATCCGCCTCAACATGACCGCTTGGGGGGTGGGTGTCGATGCGCTGGGCAACTTCATTGATAAGACGAATGCGAGTGTGGGGCTTTTTGCGGGGGTGGCTATCGGGGGGAATAGCTGGACGAGCTCGGCGACTAACTATTGGAAACAGACGCTCAAGAATCTATCAGGCTCTAACCCCACATTCTCGCCTGTGAGCTTTCAAGTATGGTTGGATTTGGGCTTGCGCACCAATCTTTATAAACACAATGGGGTGGAGCTAGGGGTTAAGGTCCCCTTGTTGGTGAACAAGTTCTTGCACGCACAACGATGGCGTTACGATCTCAAACGCGACTACTCTGTGTATGTCGCCTATCTCTATAGCTTCTAGTACTTAAAAGGAGGGGGGTTTAATTTTGGCGTTTTTGTGCGGTGCGCATGAAGAACTTGATCGTACTGGTGAAAAGCATGCCCTCAAAAATCGCCGCAATCACAAGAGAATAATAGGTGTTTTGATCGATTGCCCCCACTCTTAAGCCCACACTGGCCGCAGTGATCAAAAAGGTTAGGGGCATGGATGCGCTCAGGGCAAATAGCCCGGTGTGCAAAGAACTGCGGAAATATCTCCCAAATAATGTGAAGCTCGCGCTCAAATGCAACGCCAACATCGCGCACACGGTCGCGCAGGCATGAGAGATGAGCATGGGATTGCTGATGACCAATTTTAAATCTAAAGTTGATCCCACATGCACAAAGAAGAGGGGTACAAAGAAGCCAAAACCCACATCGTTTAGCTTGTTGAACAATTCGTGTTTATGGGGGAAAAAGGTAGAAACAATGGTGCCTGCCAAGAACGCCCCCAACACAAGCTCTAGCTTGAGCCAGCCCACAATGACCACCAGCCCGAAAAAAAGCATGATCGTGAAGCGAATGTCCTGATTGGATTCGTTGGTGGGGGGCATGATGAAGAGTTTCAAGCGCGGAAACCACCAGAATAAGATCTTAAATAATTGCACCAAACTCACAATGGCCACCATAAAGGCCAGTAAAATCCCCAGGGTTTTGCTCAATTCTAAGCTGATCCCATGCAAATAGATCCCATCTACAATCACCAACAAGACAATGCTAGTGAGTTCGCCTAGTACCCCCACTTTGAGCGCTAGGTCCAACCAGGGCACCTCTTTGCCATAGTCGCGCACCAAGGTCATGATCATCCCCAAACTCACAATGGGCAGGACAATGATGTAGAGTGCGGGGAGTTTAGCGCTCAAGGTGATCGTCGAAGAAAGGGCGTAGAGAACCCCAAAATAGAGTAAAATGCGTTTGAGTAGGGCGTGGTTGAGGTGTTTGAACATGTAAAGGTCCACCTCCATGCCGCATAGAAACATCAAGAACAAAAAGCCCACTTCTGCCATCAAATCAAACCCGGGACCAGGGGCAAATAGCCCCACATACACCCCCAACGCTCCAAAGAGAATCTCTAACACGGCTACGGGCATTTTAGTGATCTTGCTCACATAGGGAGCTAGCACCACCAGGGGGGTGATAATGGCTAAAATGAGAAAATCACTCAAGAGAAACTCTTGAGCCCTAGTACTTGCAAAAGGGCCTTGGGGTAGAGCTGGTGTTCTAGGGCGTGGATGCGCTGGGTGAAACTCTGCAGACTCTCTTGGGGTTGGACTTCTAGGGCTTGTTGGGCGATGAGCGGGCCGCTATCTAGCTGGGCAGTCACGACATGCACACTCACCCCCGTGTGTTGCTTGGCTTCAAAACTGGCGCGCAACGCGTCCTTGCCCTTGAAGTGGGGGAGCATGGAGGGGTGGATATTCAAAGTGGGAAAATGCTCTAAAAACAAAGGAGTTACCAAGCGCATGTAGCCTGCTAGCAAGACAAGATGGCAACGCGCCAAGCTCAAATATTCGATCAAGGCGCGATCAAAGTCTAGGGGTGTGGGGTAATTGGCAGGTTCTACCACTTGACAGGGCACGCCCAACTTGGCACAGCGCGCAATCCCGGGAGCTTCAGTCCTATTGCTCAAGCACAAGGCCACTTCTATGAGGATGGGCTTTGTGCCCAAGAAAGTGCGCTGGTGCAAACTCTCTATGAGAGCCTGCATGTTAGAACCCTGAGCGCTGAATAAAATCCCCAAGCGCAGTATAGAGGAAGGCAAGCTCTCTAAAAAACTCTCTAACATCACCATTCCTTGATAAAGGGGTATTTTAGCATGTTTTTTAGATGGGTTTTATGTTATAATCGCGCGCTACACTATTAAATCTTTGGAGTTTTTCAATGGGACAAAAACACACTTTCCAAACAGAGATCACCCAACTCTTAGATCTGATGATCCACTCTTTGTATTCCAACCCCGAAATTTTCCTACGCGAACTAGTCTCTAACGCCTCTGACGCGTTGGACAAACTCAATTACCTAGTCATCAGCAATGACGCGTACAAGCAGCTAGACTTCACCCCACAAATTCACCTGAGCTTTGATTCCACCCAAAAGACCATCACCATTGCAGACAATGGCATTGGCATGAATGAAGAGGAGCTCATCGCCAATCTGGGTACAATCGCCCAATCGGGTACAAAAAGCTTCTTAGCCCAATTGAGTGGGGATCAGAAAAAGGATAGCGCGCTCATTGGGCAATTTGGAGTGGGATTCTATTCTAGCTTTATGGCTGCGCACAAAGTGGTCGTGCAAAGTAAAAAGCCCCTAGAGACACAGGCTTATGCGTGGATGAGCGATGGGAAGGGGGAATATGAAATTAGCCCCTGTGTCAAGGAGAGTTTTGGAACAACTATCACGCTCTATCTCAAAGAGGAAGCGCAAAGATTTGCCAACCGCTGGGAAATTGAAAACATCATCAAAAAATATTCTGAACACATCCCCTTCCCCATTTTTCTAACTTATACGGAAAGCAAGAGCGAGGGAGAGGGTGAGGAGAAAAAAGAGGTCCAAGAGGAGAAATGCACCCAAATTAACAGCGCGCGCGCGATTTGGCGCATGAATAAGGCAGAACTCAAGAAGGAGGACTATGAGGAGTTTTATAAGAGTTTTGCCCATGACAATAGCGCGCCCCTGACATGGATACACAACAAAGCAGAGGGCACTTTAGAATACAGCACCTTATTTTATATCCCCAGCAACGCGCCCTTTGATTTGTTCCGCGTGGATTACCAATCCGGGCTAAAACTCTATGTCAAGCGCGTTTTCATCACTGACAATGATAAGGAGCTCCTGCCTCAGTATTTGCGCTTTGTGCGCGGAATTATTGATAGCGAAGATTTGCCCTTGAATGTGAGTCGCGAAATTTTACAGCAAACCAAAATCCTAGCCACCATCAAGAGCGCGTCCACCAAGAAGATTTTGAGCGAAATCGCCACTCTGAGTCAGGACACGCAGACCTATAAGAAATTTTATGCCCAATTTGGCAAGGTGCTCAAAGAGGGCTTACATAGTGATTTTGAAAATAAAGAAAAACTCTTAGAGCTATTGCGTTTTGAGAGCTCTAAGGGCGCGGATTTTCTCTCCCTCAAAGAGTATAAAGCCAATATGCCCGCAACCCAAAAGAGTATTTACTACATGATGGGTGAAAACCTCGATTTACTCAAGGGCGCGCCCTTGCTAGAAAAATACGCCCAAAAGGGGTTTGAGGTACTTTTAATGGGCGATGAAGTGGATGCTTTTGTGATCCCGGGTGTGCAAGAATACGACAAAACCCCCCTCAAGGATGCCAGCGCGCTAGAGACCCTCAAAGAATTGGATTTGCAGGAAGTGAGTGAAACGGAAAAACAAGAGTTTAGCGCGCTGATAGAAGCCTTCAAAGAAGCCCTTAAAGACGAGATCAAGGATGTTGCCCTTTCTAAAGACCTAAGCTCTGTGGTGGCGTTAGTGGGCGATGCCCAAGATGTCATGATGGCAAATTTGATGCGCCAAATGGGTCAGGAAGTGCCTAATAAGCCTAAGACTTTAGAACTCAATATCAACCACGCGATCGTGCAAAAACTCAAAAGCATAGAGGATAAAGCCGTGCTTTCTGATGTGGCGCACTTACTCTTTGAGAGCGCACATCTGCTAGAAAAGGGCGCGCTCAAAAACGCCAAAGACTTCAACCAACGACTCCACAACACGATTTTACGCGCCTTTTAACCGCTGGAGGTTTTAAAGAACAGGCCTTAAAACTTGTTTGTGTTGGTATTTTTGCGCTAAAGTCCCTAGAGAGGTGTTTGTGAAGATGAGGGGTTTTGTGGGGTTTTTCTTGGCCTGTCTTTTTTTGTTGAGCGTGGCAAATTGCGCGCCAAAAGAAAGCCTCAGCGATGGGTCTTATCGCATTCTGCCTCAAGTACCCGGAGAGGCGACTTTTGTGATCACTCAAGGGGATATTTCTGACTCTAGAGTGTTAAAAGTCAATACGGACTTAAAGGACTCTAAGGGGCGTTCTTTTTGGGATAAGGTTTTTGTCTACAACCCTAAGAATTGCCAGAAGCTTTTGGAGTTAAGCCCTAACTACAGTCAGGAAATGGAGTATCCAGAGTATTTCCTCTATTACAAACCCACTCTATTGAGAGGTATACAAGGAGCTGATAACAAAGAGGCTACAGAGCTTGACCGCGTGATTGATGTGAAACTCAAGAATGATGTCTTTACCATAGTGCTTGCCACTCTCTTTGAGGATTTGAGTGATTTAAAGGGCGATTTACAACAATCGCAACGCTTGCGTATTTGGTATGGTGATTATGATGATGAAAAGCATCCTAGTTATAGTGGTTGGATCGAACGGCTCAAGTTCTTAGATGACAACACAGCCACTTATGCCGTGGATGCTAATGGCAAATATGCAGATGCATACAAATCTCTTGAGTATTTTAATAGCAAAACCACCCCCAACCTCCACATCTGCCCTTACAGCGCAAAAACGCTTTTAGAAACCCTCCAAAAGCGGCATCCGGAGTGGAAGAGCGATTGAGGTAAAAGCAACTACTCCTCATCCCCCTCACAAGCACTGTCTGATCCCATATCACACAAAATGGCATTCCCATGGTTGGCGTATGCCCGTGCTTTTTTACGATCTTTTTGCACCCCTAAGCCTTTTTTGTACATGTCTGATAAAGATAGATAACAATAGCCATTCCCCATGTCTGCGCATTTTTTGTAGTAATGTGCTGCTCTTTTATAATCGCGTGGGATATGGGCAGCACTAGGGTCATTTTCATCCTTTCCCCAACCGCCATAAAAATAAATATCGCCAAGCATGCTATAACCATCCTCATCTCCCAAATCTCCCGCCGCTTTTAAATACTCTATGCTCTTGCTAAGCAGTGTCCCCTCCATTTGTGCCAACTTGATATACCCCTGTGCGTCCCCTAACTCCCCTGCCTTTTTAAAATACTCTTCAGGCGCGCACTCAGACTCGCAATACTTTCCCATATTAACATAGGCATTGGCATTCCCCACAGCTGCCGCCTTTTTAAAATACTCCATCGCTTTATCCCTATTTTCTTGGGTTGCCTTACAGGTTGCCTTACAGCAACCAATATCATTTAGGATAGTCCCCGTGCTAAGATTGCTGCTCTCATCTTGATAAATCAATCCCAGCTCATTATAGGCTTGGCTATCCCCCTTTGCCCCCGCTTTTTCTAG
>NZ_QXQT01000088.1 GCF_003660395.1 Helicobacter vulpis | reverse complement strand
CCTTAGCGAGGGCGAGCTTTTAGGCGTTGGCAAGCAAGATTTACCCCGTTAGCGAGCACAAGCCGGGGCTGAAGCAGTATGCTTAAGCCCGTTAGCGAGTGGGAGCTTTAGGCGTTAGCAAGTTAGCTTAAGCCCGTTTGTAGAGCTCTACATTTTAGAAAGGAGTGGGCGTAAAATAGGGGCTAGAAAGTCCTTACCAAACACTTTAAAGAAGAATGGGTTTAAGAAGACTTGCTTTATTTTTGGCTTTTGTCTACATATTTGCGCGCTGTAGGAGGAGATAATGGAAACATGGGTTTTTTCCATCGTGATGTTCGCGCTAGGTTTTGCGTGCATCTGGTTTTTTTCCAAGCCTTAACATGCACACACGGGTGAGTATGTTCATGCTAGGCCTTTTTTTGAGCGCGTGCGCGCCTAGGGTGGTCTATAAAGATGTCTATGTGCCCACGCCTTGTAACATTGTCAAGCCGGTTAGACCGGCAAAGGATTTAGGGTTATTGGAGTATGTGAAGGCGTTGTTGATCTACACCGAGGGGCTAGAAAAGGATTTAGA
>NZ_QXQT01000087.1 GCF_003660395.1 Helicobacter vulpis | reverse complement strand
TCTGCTTTAGCCTGCTCTATGAGGGCTTTATACTCCTGCAAAGTGGTGTTCTCTGTGAGCTCCTCTATACTGCGCTCTGTGATGGGTTTAAGGGGGGATGTGGTAGGATGCTCTTGGTTGGGCAAGAGAACATCATCAGCCTTTGGCTGCTCTGACACCGACTTGCCCGTAAAGCCCACATCGTCTCTGGTCTGTGGGTTCTCCAACTCTGTAAATCTCTGCTTGCTTCTTCTGTCTCTAAAACTTGTGAGAACAAACTTGTTATTCTCCCTCTTGCCCAAAACAACCATATCTGTAGGCGTAACAAGTTCAATCTTGTTTTCTAATTCTCTGTAAAACTTGGCTTCTTGCACGATTCTAGGCAAGTCGTGGATAAACTCTAAAGCCTGTTGCTCCCCGTGTTGCTGTGTCCTTCTCTCTAGGATGTGCGCTAACCCTTTTTTAGAATCTCCCCACACCAGATCAATATACCCCAATCCCTCTTTATAAAACGCTCCGCTCACTTGCCCGCGTTTTTCTTTTAAAAGCTTGCTAACCGCCTCTTTGCCCTTAAGGGCAAATTCTTTAAAATTCTCT
>NZ_QXQT01000086.1 GCF_003660395.1 Helicobacter vulpis | reverse complement strand
CCCCCCCTAACACGCGCTGCATAGGTGAGCATGGAGTGCATGGCAACCCCTGCTGGTAAGTAGTAATTCTGATCGAACGCCATCACTATGGGAATAATTGTTGGTTGTAACATCAAGAGCCTTTCTGGGCAGTGTAGGGCAAATCAACTTAAATTCCTATAACAACTTCTCCTTCCTCCCTTGATCGTTGGTATTATATCTAGAAGTCTTGGAAAATGTATTGGAGTGAGGGTGAGGAAATGTGTTATACTCCCTCAATTAGAATAAGGTTTTGGGTATGATCTTCAAGGTGTGTGTAGATGTTAGATAAGTTCAGGTTACTCCAAAAAATGCGCGGCAAGATTAATGCTAGATTGAATGAGATGACCTCCCGCTTGCATATGATCAAGTACAACACTCTAGGAAATATCATTAAGGATTGTGTAGACAATTTAGAACACCGCAAGTTGCTTTACATGTTGTTGCAAAGTGAGACACCTCTGATTTTAGACTTCCGCCATGAATGTGCCAAAATGGTGGACGCTTATTTGAAGTTTGTGCGTCCCGTAGCGCTTGAGCGTTTGATCCGTGTGGGGGGCAATACGGATGGAGGGTATGTAA
>NZ_QXQT01000085.1 GCF_003660395.1 Helicobacter vulpis | reverse complement strand
CGTGGCTGGGATATGTGTGTTGGGCTTATAGGGAAGTAAGGGGATTTGATTGTTAAGGGGGGGTTTGGTAGGGTTAGATAAAGGAGTTTGTATGTCAGTCTCTATCCCCTTGCCACCGGTTAAAGATGTGGATTTTTGGTTTAATTTTGATTCGCGTAGATTGTATGCGTTGCCGGATTCTGAAGAAAGCCCTATTTTTGAGTTTAAAGAAGGTTCTTGGATACCATTTAAGTCCGATAAGGAGTTTTTTACTACCACAGATTGGTGTGGCGATTCTTGTGGTGAAGTGAGTTTAAGCGAAGTGAATAAGCTACTATCCAGGTCGGATTCTTGACCTATCGCCTTCATCTTTCTTCTTAGCTTTTTGGCTTCTTTTCTGCTTAAACTGCCCTCTAATTGGAGTCTGCGCTTGGCTTTATAAAGCGGGTCTAACTCTTTCTTCACCTCCCAACTCTTGGGCGTGTGCACCTGTATCTCACTAGAGATGCCCTCATAAGTAAAGTTAATATGCGCGCCTTGATAATTGTCTTGGGTTTTAATGAATCTAGGATTGATGTCCTCAATGCTGGGGTTGGCTTGTAGACTCTCTAAGATGTGCTTA
>NZ_QXQT01000084.1 GCF_003660395.1 Helicobacter vulpis | reverse complement strand
TGCATTAAACCCACATGGATCAATGATCGCGATCAATTCTACGCCCCCTATGGGGATTCATGGCAAGAGGATCGCGA
This sequence comes from Helicobacter vulpis, assembly GCF_003660395.1. Lineage (GTDB taxonomy): Bacteria > Campylobacterota > Campylobacteria > Campylobacterales > Helicobacteraceae > Helicobacter > Helicobacter vulpis. Next base: position 531 of record NZ_QXQT01000084.1, on the reverse strand, counting down.
CTTTTTGGGCGATTGCCTAGTCTTTATGCTCTTTCACGCGCAAAATCGCATTTCTATTAAACAGGGGGCTAATCATTTCATCCCCTTTAAAGAGCAAGCGCTCCACCCTAAAGCGCGCTACACCCACCACACTTTATTAGATTTTCTAGAGGGCAAAAGCCTAGCTTTTGCTCAAGACAAGCTTTTTAAGACACCCCGCCCCACACTCCCCACCTTTAGCCCTAGCGCTCTAGAAGTGCTCAAAAGCGCTCAAGAAATTTATAGCTATTACCACTCCCATAAAGACTCTAACCCTAATGCGAGCTTATACGATATTAAGGAGTTCTTTGCAGGGCGTGATAGCAAGGGCAAGCTCAACCCCCCAAGCAAAGCCCAAGATACTTTTTATAAAACTCTCTATGCTACCTTGCAAGAAAACCTAGACACCCTGGCAGGGCAAATCACCCCCAAAGTGTGGGAGTACGGGTTTTTGCGCTACTGAGCTAGCAAGCGCAGACGAGCCGGTGCAAGTAGAATACTCGCGCCGTTTGC
>NZ_QXQT01000083.1 GCF_003660395.1 Helicobacter vulpis | reverse complement strand
ATGTACCACCCCGGGGGATTACTTCCTAAGAAGACCAGCAGGGCCTGACCCCCATTTGGGGTACCCCCGTGAGTATCCTAGCTACCAGCGAAGGCGCGTTTTCTAAAGGCACTTCAAGAAGGAGGAGAAAAGCGCCGCTTTTCCTCCCACACGCCACCAACACGGATTAGCGACTATGCGCTTTCTTAGGGGGCACGGGTCGATAACCCTGCCGCCGCCGACTATAAGGAGCCCGCGTATCCCTCTTTGAAGCTAGCCTTTAGTTTAACAAAAAAGGCTAGAAAATCGCTTAAATTGCGCAAAAAAATACCTCAAAGGCCCATCACCCTAAAGGGGCGACTTTGGTCGCCAACCCTAATAACGACCTCTTTGACTTCTATTATGCCCAAGAGGTGATGACAAACCCCCTATTAGTGGCTAGGGCAAATAAAACCCACTTGCTCTTAGGGCAGAACTTAGGGCGGTGGTACCAACTCACCCTAGAAAATGGGGAGATCACTAAGTTAGAGCATTTCAAACAAGCCCCGGTTTTAAAACAGGGGTGGGGACTCCAAAAACTCCATTTTGAGCAACTCAAAAAACGCCCCGCCCACGAAGAGCCCTATCCCTTT
>NZ_QXQT01000082.1 GCF_003660395.1 Helicobacter vulpis | reverse complement strand
AATGCCCTTTGTGATGGGTGTGCGCAATTCGTGCATGATCGCCCGTAAGAACAAGATACGTGACTCATTCAACCCCTTGATCTTTTTGATCGCCGAGTCAAAGGCCGCTGCCAAATCCCCAATCTCATCTTGCTGGTCGATCTTGCATTCAATGTCCATTTCGCCCTTAGAAAACAAATGCACTTTTTTACGCAATTCGTTGATGGGGATAAAACCGCGGATCATGAAGACAAAGATCATCACGATCAAAAACCCTCCGATGAAAATGGCAAAATAATAGTTGTGATAAGAAGTCTTTTGAATCTCTTTGTAAAGTACGATGTCTCCATTGCTTTTTAGAGAAATGAAAATTTTATTGCCCACCTTGATAATGCTCGCTAAGGGGTTTTCACTGCGTTCAATCTCATTTTTGTTCTTCTGTAAGGCCAACACTTCCTTGAGCTCTTCAGCGCTAATTTCCTTAAAGCCCAATTCATGCAAATAGACTTCTGCAGAGTAGCGGTTATGTTTGTCGGCCAACACTTGGTTGATGGTGGTTACAAACTGCTGGTGGCGAATCTGGGTTTGGAAATTTTCATGGTCGATCTGGGATCGAATAAAGTAGTAAGAAAACGCC
>NZ_QXQT01000081.1 GCF_003660395.1 Helicobacter vulpis | reverse complement strand
GAACGCACCTTGCTCATTGACGCCTATAGCCATGAGCTCATCGCTGAGCTAGAGAGCTACCCCAAGTGCGCCCATGACGACTGCTTGGACGCTTTGGAAATGGCCATGCGCATCGCTAGGGCTAAAAACCGCCTAGATTATGCCAAGGTCCACAAAGGGCTCAAAAAACGGGTGTTCAAAAGAGCGGGGTTGTGACGCGAGCCGGGATTAAGCAGTATGCTTAATCCCGTTTGCGAGGAGCTAGCAAGAAGCAGCGCAACGGGGCAAAGTATGCTACTTCGCCCCGGCTCACCTAACGGGGATCACCCTAGAGCGCGCTTAAAATATGTCTAGTTCTCCAAATGGCCTAAGAGATAACCACATATGTCTCTTGTGCCCCTATCATAACACAAGCCGGCTTAAGCTCAACAACCTCCCAACCGCTTTTCTTGCGCGTACAAGCACCATCAACTCCATGATTCTAAAAACGTTTGCGTGATCAAAGTAAGATGATCGTTATCCTAGAAGCGGGGAGTTTTGCGCGTTTTTAGGCTTTGAGGTTACATACCCTCCATCCGTATTGCCCCCCACACGGATCAAACGCTCAAGCGCTACGGGACGCACAAACTTCAAATAAGCGTCCACCATTTTGGCACATT
>NZ_QXQT01000080.1 GCF_003660395.1 Helicobacter vulpis | reverse complement strand
TCAGACTCGCTTTCGCTACGGCTCGTTTTCACTTAACCTTGCCAGACACCACAACTCGCAGGATCATTATGCAAAAGGCAGTCCATCACCCTTGTGGGCTTCAGTTATCAATCAATCTCATCTGAATCACATTCATCTGCAGTAACCGCACAAATATCAAATTTTAACTTCGCACCATCACCACTAGAATTGCAAGACTTACATACAGGTATAATCCACACCCCTTTCACTAAGGGGAACAGCTTTTTAGAGCTATGATAAAACCTTACATGTGCACCAACAGGCTCTCTCTCAGGATCATCTGAGCAAAACCTCACTGAGCAAAGAGGACACTCTTTTGGAATCTCTTCTCCTGAGATGTTCTCCCAATGAGCTATCCAAGACCCACATTCTATGCATTCTTCTTCGCTAGTCCCTTGAGCATGCTTAACAAAACAACCCTTAGAGACAACAAAAAACTCAGATGTAGATTCTGACATGACTAACTCCTATGAAATGTGTTTAAGCCTGCATGGTAGCGTATTCTGAATTAATCAATAACTGAAGCCCACAATAGGGCTCTGAATGATTGTAAGTAGATGGTTTCAGGTTCTATTTCACTCCGTTACCCACGGTTCTTTTCACCTTTCCCTCACGGTACTTGTG
>NZ_QXQT01000079.1 GCF_003660395.1 Helicobacter vulpis | reverse complement strand
AAAGACTTGGTTAAGGTAGGGGGTGAGCATTAAAACCCCCCAAAGTACCACACAAGAGATAAGCACAGAAGTACAAAGTTAAAAGATTTCATTGATTGGCTCTTTCTTGTAATCCCATTTCGTTTGACTTTTGGGGGGGTTTATGCTACCCTTATTGTAGGAGTTTAGGGGCGGACTCTTGCCCCTAGTAAAGCCTTGAGAGGGAATAGTACTCAAGGTTTCTCCCTGTCGTGATAGGCTGTAATGATCCAGTGGTTGTGCGTAGCCTCTCCCTTCCAGTTCTTTTTTAGCCCTACTCTAAAGGTCTTATCTCCTATTCTGCATACCATGCCTATTCTCCCCCCCTCTTGTTTCACCACTTCCCCATTTTGTATAATTTTTTCTAGCCCATTCCCCAACCTCTCCAAAGCATTAGCCCCCTCAAAAGGACTAAAGTCATCAAGGTGCTTTTCTACAATCTTGCTTAAGCCATGTCCTTGTATCTTGCCCTCTTTGTTTCTAACTTCTCCCCACACCAAATCAATATAGCCCAACCCCTCTTTATAAAACGCTCCGGCTACTTGCCCGCGTTTTTCTTTTAAAAGCTTGCTAACCGCCTCTTTGCCCTTGAGCGCAAATTCTTTAAAATTCTCCCCAAAGGCGGGATTGGGTTTTAAAATGTCTTCTAAAAGCTTGTTTTTAAATCTAATGGCGTCTAAAATATCTTGCTTG
>NZ_QXQT01000007.1 GCF_003660395.1 Helicobacter vulpis | reverse complement strand
TATTGTGTTGCTAGTAGTTTTCAAACCCTCCAATAACCCCCTAAACCCACCCTCTTGCTCTTGGGCTTGGGTGTAGAGGGTTTGGGCTTGACTCTTAAGTTCTGGGGTGGTAGGGTTGTCTTGGTGGCGACTGATAGCGTCTAAGGGGAGGCTCGCATCTGTTGCGACTATGGACTCCCCGCTATCTTTAGATAGTCGTATATTCTCGCCACCTTTAAACACGGGGCTATTTTCTAATTTCCCCCCTCTTTATACATCGTTTTTAAGATGAGTTGCCCATTCTTTGTGCCTACAGTTTCTACGACTATAAAATACCCATTAATCTGCTTTCCGCTTATCAGTGTCTTAATATTATTGTGCTTCTTGATTTGGATGATGTCCGCGCCATTAACCATATTTGGGTAGTTAGCTATGTCTGCAATTTCTATAGAGGGTTGCCCTCTTTTGGCGTGTATAGAATCCTTGCCATGTCTGCTTTCTACATGTTTGAGGACATCCCCCTCCGCGATAAATTTTAGCGTTTTGTTAGGGTCTAACCCCAAATGCTCCAAGATTTGCACATTGGTTAAGTCTCCTACCCATATTTTGGCGTTAGTTTCTTTTACCCTGTCTAAGAGTTCTTGTGTAATCTCTTCGGGTCTAGCTTTGCGTGTGGGCGTGGTTTTGCTAATAAGTTCCCCATCACCATCGCCATGACCCCCATTTCCATCTTTACCTCCTCCACTAAAGGGGCTTGACTCACTGCTAGGGGGTTTGCCACCATTACCCCCTTTACCCCCACTATCCCCCAAATGGGGGTTAGGTAAGCCTCCTCCTCCTCCATCATCTGGGGGTAAGCCCCCCTCAATCTCTCTAATGAGAGCTTTGGTGGCGTTGGCTTTTAATTTGAGATTAAGCGTTTTTATTATACGCTCCCCCCACGGGCTTTACAATAGTCGTGGAAAAGTTCGCGAGGACTTCGCACATCTTCCAAAGCGTTAGTGAGTCTAGCCTGCCTCTACTGGGATGTATGGGTGTGCTACAGCCCTTAAGGTAGGGGATCTAAACCTTCTAGCTCTCTCTAAGCTATAAGTTTTTGCAGATGCTCTGCTAGCTCTTATAAAAAGTGCCGTTACTTCACGCTTCGTATTCCTCCTTAGTCGCCTTTCGTATGGGGATGAACTCCGCGATGTCTTGGGCTCTATACACCACATAATCACGAAAGCCCCCATTCTTAGCCCTAGTGTGGAGTAAAATAACATCTTCCTCTTCTTCGGGGTCGTAGGCAGGGCCATCATAGCCCTCAAAAATCCCCTCCCTTGTTCTCCCTTCAGGACTTGTAATTTTTACAAACCAACCAACATATTCTTTAAGGCTAAATATATCCATCAATCTCCTTTATTAGCATAAGGTACAATATGAAAACTATTATCGCCAAAATGCACTTTACTTTTATAAGTCTTAATTGCCCTACTCATGTCGCCATGAGGCACACACATGCCATAAAATTCGGGGTGTGTGATGATCATCTTTTTATCCCAATCGCCTTTTTCTGTTAAGAGCACTTCTCCTGTTTCAAAGAGTGACTTTACTAAACCTATATCTATTGGTTGTTCATAATAACCCCGCCCCATAACATACCCCTTTTGTCCCCACATGTGTCGCTCTTGTTTTGTGCTTAAACTAAAATACGGCAATACATCCACCACCGCTTGCTTAATTCTCACTTTTAACTCTTCCTCGCTCTCCCCCTCTTTTCTCTTAGCCAATTCTTCAATCTCTAAACTGCGTTTACCTCCATCATCTGGAGGTAAGCCCCCCTCAATCTCTCTGATGAGGGCTTTGGTGGCGTTGTCAAAATCGGTGCGCTGGACTAGCTGGTGCAATTGGTTTTTAAAGGCCTCCACGCTGTGGCTCTTGTTTAAAGCGGCTTTGAGGTGGTGTCTGAGTGCCGCGGTGTTGACCTTCTGGTTAAAGGCTTTGATAGTACTTTTAATTTTTTGGCTAAAAAATCAAGGCATGGTTAAATTCTAGTCTAAAACGATCCCGCTTGAAATGATCTTGTTTGATCGCTTCTTGTCCTGCCAAACTCTTAAAATATTTGTTTAGCAAGAGAAAATAGGCATTGTGATGGATGCCAATTAAGTTTGGTTGGTAGTAGGGGAAGCTTTTGGGGTTGAGCACCCACCGAGCGGTTGTGTCATAGGCTTTAAAAAGTTTTTGTGCGGCGTGGGTGTGCCACAGATCAAAGCCATTTTCTGCAAGCAGCTGGCCAGCTATGCTGATAGGCTTAAGGGCAAAATGTGTATAAGCGATGCCTTTAATGCCCTTAGTGGGGCCACCATTGTAGTTGGCTGTGTTGGAGCGCACGATCTCCTTTGCCATCACGCCATTCTCATCTATGGCGTTTAAAATCCAACTTTGCCATTGTTGTGCCATCCTCAAAAGCAGATCGCGATCGTGGGTTACCAGCGCGCCACTTAGCTCAAAAAGCACGCTCCAAGCCCCGATGTTATTGTCTTTGTTGGTGCGCGCATACGCTAACATGTTATGAGAAAATCGCTCAAATATGGGGCTGGGAAATTTGGCACGGATAAAGAGATAGGCCATGTTCATATAGGGCATATAGAAATTGACCAGATTTTTAGCCTCTTTGGAGCCCACCACTTCAAGACTTTGGGCCCACTGCTCTAAAATTTCTTTAGCCCTTTGGGCATATGGCTGCTTGCCACTGGTCAGAAAACCTAGAGCCAGATCGTAGGACAAAGTGGCTGATCTCTTAAACTCTGCGCTACATGGATCGGCTTTTCTCTCGCCTGTTGGGGTGTAGTGTGGTAGTGTATTGAGTTGTGCGCAGGTGTGGATTTCTTTCTTAAGTTTTTTGCGCAAATGGATCGCGCGCTCCAAATCATCGGAGTGAAAATCCCTAAAAAAGTATTGCGTGGCCTGCAAAGCACTTAAAAAACATAGCCCCAAGAGGATCATCGTTTTCATCGCGTTCCTTTCAATGCGCTTTAGAACGAGTATACCTTATGTGGCTATTTTTTATATATTTGTGTGTGGAACTAGGATTCTTGCTCTAAGCTATGGGAGTCTAAAATCCTCCCACCTGTCGGTTGCTTTATCCACAAAACGCGCGTACACCGGGTGTAGCGCGGGCCCAATGCCAAATATTTTGTTTAAATTCTCTCGATTGCTCCTAAAGATCGCGCGGTAGCGGAAATGCTCCAACATGGGTTTGAGTTCGTGGTTCCCCACGATATTCTAAAGATCACTGGCAAAGACAATCAAGTGTTGTCATTATCCATAGCTAGCTCTAAAAACACCTGCCAAATACCTAAACTAGGCTTGTGATGCAAATCCGTTGCTTCATCCAAAGAGTCGATGAGAATAAGGCTACCCGGTTCTAGATTCTCAGCTGTAAAGCCACGCCCTGTACTTGTAAACTCGTGGGCATGGGAATAGGAGTTTCCCCATCGTAAATCTCATGTTCTACAGGTCGCATGCCCTACATAGGGGATGATCGTGTAAGTTATCATCGCGGATATTTTCTTCTCACCCACATTGCTGTAAATAGCCTTGCGTTCCTTGAGTATGAGATCGCCAGCGGCTTCATTGCCTAAAATATTCAGGCTATCCTCTGCATCCATTGCCAAAGCCATGTGGTTACTAATTTGGGTTTTCATGGCCGGAGGGATGGTAGTACCACGCATAGTTTGGGTGGAAAAATGGGGTGGATTCCATAACTACGCCCCCTTTTGAGTAATGCTTGCAGAAGTCCTGTCAAGTGTTCATTTGCCTCATTGTTCACTTCTGCAAAGAGTACCTGAAACTCATCAATCACCACGATCATTCTGAGCATGGATTGTTTAGCATCATGGCGATAGCCCTTGAAGTCTTTTTCCCCGCACTCTTTAGACACCTTTGGTCACTCAACCATTTCCTTATTAAGCCATTTTAGAAAATCGATCCCCAAGGACACAGAGCTTTGCACACTCACCAACTTGGCATGTTCTAAGGGTGGGTTGGCATAGACGTTAAATTCCACGCCCTCTTTATAATCCAGTAAAAATAAGCGCAATTCATTGGGGGGGATAGTAAAAGTCAAGATTTTGGATCAATGCATTTAAGGAGTTAGACTTTCCACTCCCTGTTTTCCCGTACACCAAAGTGTGTTGCTTGTATGATCGCCTCCCATCTCAAATAAGACCGGTCCTTGTTCCAGCCAATGGGTACGCTTACAACAAAGGTACTCTGCTTGCTCCAAAACTCCTTTTTAAGGCGTTAACATGGCCACTGACTTCACAACTTGCCCCTTAAAATAGGACAAAATTCTATGGTGGTGCAAAATATTCTTAGACAACACCTGCTAGATGCTAAAATTCCCATCCAAAGTTAAACTCTCCAAAACCTTGAAATACTGCATACAAACGCCTGTTCTTGCGAATTTATAACCTGCCATATTGTTAAGTCTTTGGGCTTAAGGTGTAAGAGAACTTGCCGGGATTTTACCAACTCGCGTGGTAAAGCCTCTAACTTTAGCTATGGGGAGTATGTCAAAAGAGACATAGCGCAGTTTGTGGATTTTCTCTCTGTGAAAAATAGCATTTAGCTACATGCCATAACGTCGCGCTCATTTTTGATTGTGGTGCGTGTTTGTCTCCACAAAGCGAAATGTAACAAGCCCTCACAGACAAGTAAGAATTAGAGGCTCAGATATGTAGCTACCCTTGCTCCATGCTCAAAGACGATAACGATAAAAAAGCTCAACGATACTACAATTTCTTAACAACAAAAAACAAAGACTATTGCCTCGGTGTTACACAAAGACTTTTTAAAGGCAGTGTTACAACAAAGAAAAGAAAAGATTATCAATAAAGCCTGCATAAGGATTTTAAATTAGGTTAAAATGTCTTAATGCTTGTGGCACACTTTCATCAATCTATACTAGGAGAATTTTGGGCTCCACGACGCTTGAGTGGTAAATTAACCATAGTGAGCTTGCGAACGATATTCAAAGAGTGATAGTTAGTTTGCAACTTAACCACAATGATAGACTTATCTAAAGAGCAGGTATTAAAAGCAGGAGGAGGGATAGAGGTGAATCAGAAACTTTAGTATTACAAGATAGAGTTGTGTTAAAGGCAACGCAAGATTATTTTCAATACAAAAAATAAAGATTTTGTGCGAAGAGCCACCTATGGAGCACCGTGGTCAATCCCAAAGACACTAGTTACCATCCAAGAGCTAGCCCAACACTTCAACGACAAGTATGGGTTTCAGTGCTATCAGATTATATTCATAGAAATGAGGGGCATGTAGATGATGAAAGCAACATGCAGATCAACCACCACGCCTACTTGGAGTTCGTTACCCTAAGACAAACACGACCAGAAGTTGCAAAATCTTGGATATGGAGCTGACCTGGTAAAAAATTAAAACTACCAAGACATAAAAAACACCACAGGAAAACCCAAATATTAACAAGTCCGTAGGGCTTGAAATTTGATGCGTAAGTTTTTGTAACAATCCAACGATTAAAGGATCGGCCAATATATCCCAACTTTATAACTTTTTTGTGCAGGGGACTCTCTTCATCCCCGCTGGCATCTTTTAATCAAACTTTAGCTAAACCACCCCGCTACGGTTTGGCAAACAGATTTAAATCCGCTAGCTACAGAGCTCGCCACAGATTTAATGGCATTGCCCACAGAGCTGACAAAGGATTTTATGCCATTTGCCACGCTAGTGGCAAAGGATTTAGAGCTTGAAGCGATTTTCTGCCCCACGCTTGAGCCAGCCATATAGCCTAAAGTTGCCCCCACAAGTCCGCCCACAGCCACACCCGGTAGTCCAAAGATTGAGCCGATAGCCATAAACACCCACTCCCCCGCAGCGGCACTAACAACGCCCGCAAGGGTGGATAAAGAGTTTATATGGAGTTGTTCGATCGCCTGCTCGCCCGTTAAGTCCCCCTTGCCTAATTTGTAAAACACTTTAACATGGTCTATAACAAGCGTGCCTAGCGCCACAAAGACATTTTTAGCCCCACACACTTTAGGCAAAATCCCTTTTTCAGCAGCGACTTTAATGGCAGCAGCCATGGCGGTTTTGGCGGTTGTGTCTGCGCCTGTGGTGATCGCCCTCTTAGCCATCTCTTGTGCCTTGCCCTTGTCTAGTTTTTCTTTAGAGCACATGAGCGCAACACCATCGATCGCTAGAGAAATCCCCGCACTAATTAGCCCCACCTTACCCGCCTCTTTGCCGATCCCTAAAGCCAAATCCCTAGCTTGATAATCGTTGTAAGTGTTTTGGGGGAGTTTGCCCTCTTGTTGGGCTTTGCTCTGCAGCTCTTTGACCTCTTGCTTGCTTAAGGGGGTGCTGGTCGTGCCATCGGGGGCTTCTAGCCTGTCGGTAACTTTTAAGCCCTGCTCTTGGAGTTGTGCTTTTTGGTCGCTGGGGACTAATTTTTGTTGCGCCCGATAGTCGCCTTTTTCAAAGGCTTTTTGTGTGCTTGGCGCGTCTTGGGTGTATTTGGATTGGTAACGCTTAACTACCTTGCCCTCTGCGTCCTTAATCACAAGATCCACGCCATTTTTAGAATATTGCCCCTCGGGTTTTAGCACCTCTGCGCGGTATTGCGAACCTTTGGCGGTGGCGTTGAGATTAAAGCTATTGGCATGCTGTTGTTCGGCGATAAAGCCGTCTAAATTAGGATTTTGGCTAATGAGCCCCTCATTAGTAAGTAATGCCTCTTGTATTTTGTAATTTGCCTCTTTTAGGGCATGGTCTAGGTTGTTTAGGTAGGGCATAACCTCTTGCGTGGCTAGGTTTTGGCTGGCTTTGTGAAACTCGCTAGCTAGCCATTGCTCCTTAGTGCGCCCATTTGCTAGGGCTTTTTCTAAAGATTCTTGCTTTTGCTCGTAAATCTTCACCTCTGCCTCAATCTCTGCTCGAATCTCTTTAGCATCGCATCCGGGCAATTCTTGTGCTAATTGCGCCTCAATGCCCGCTAACCCGCCCTTTGCCTCTGCCTCTAAAAACCGCCCTAAAATTGCGCTAAAGGCGTGAGCTTGCTCGGGGGTGAAGGTGGGCAAAAGGCTAGGTAGGGGTGTGGGGTTAAAAATTATAGGGGGCATGCTAGTCCTTTATTTTCTACCATAGTCAAGGTTATTAGGTTTGGCTATAGATGGTTTTGGTATATCTTGTTTTGAACTATAGTCAAGACCAGAGTGAGAAACCACAAGACTCTCTACTGACTGGTAAAAGCTATCTATAGATTGCACGAGATTAAGCATGGTGGCAATGTCGCTAAGCTCGCCCGCATCGTATTCACTGCCCGCGTTCTTATCCAAGCGCACCAACGCCCCCACTAATTTATTGCGCACATTCAAGCGGATTTTCTCGCGTAATTGACTGCTGTAATGGCAATCTTTGCTCTCGCTGATTGCCTCCTCGCGCGCCACAGCCTCGCCGGCGTTTTTTAGGTGTAATTTTTGGGCTTGCACCCGAATGGCGTGGATTTTGGCGTGCATGGTTTTGGTGATGGGCGTGGTGGCGTGTAAAGCCTTTCTTAGCAAGTCGGGGGTTAGGCTCTGCTTTTCAATAAACGCCCCTTGCACCGCTAATTTGACGAGGTTTTCTAAATCCGCCCCACTAAAGCCCTCGCACTCTTTAGCAAGGCTTGCTAAGTCTAGGTGCTCTGGGTTTTGCTGGCGTTTTTGCAAATGGATTTTTAAAATCTGTTCTCTCTCTTTTGCGCCGGGCAAATCCACAAAAAAGAGCTCATCAAACCGCCCTTTGCGTAAAAACTCAGGGGGAAAGCGGGTGATGTCATTGGCTGTGGCTACGATGAAAACCATGCTGGTTTTCTCCTCCATCCATGTGAGAAAATGCCCAAATAGCCGCCTACTCACTTCATGCGCGCCCTCGTTTGCCCCCATCCCGCTAAAGGCTTTTTCAATCTCATCGATCCACAGCACACAGGGGCTGATCGCCTCGGCTAATTGCAAAGCCGCGCGCATATTCTCCTCACTCTGCCCGACAAATTTCCCAAACAAACGCCCCACATCTAGGCGCACTAAGGGCAGTTTAAACAGCCCCGCGCACGCCTTCGCGCTTAAAGACTTGCCACACCCGGGCACCCCCACGACCAAAACCCCCTTTGGCATGTCCACGCCCTTTTGGCTGGCTAAGTCTAAATTGGCGATGATGTGCGCCTGCGCTTGTAGCCAGTTTTTCAGTTTTTCTAGCCCGCCGGTGTAGTCTAAGTCCTCGCCCTCTTTGGGGCGCACCATTTCTAAAAGATTGGTCTTTTTCATGCGCTGTTCTTTTTCTTGGATCACAAAGTCGCGGCTGTTGACTTAAAAGTCTAACTAACACCCTAAGTTAGGATCAGGTAAGATAGTGTGTCAAGGAGTAGTTATGATTTTACATGGCTCTATTTTAGATGTTTTAGCCCAAATAGAAGATTCTAGCTTTGATCTCATCATCACCTCCCCGCCTTACAATGTAGGCAAGGACTATGAAAAAATCAAAAGTCTAAATGACTATCTGAGCGACTTTAAACTCATTTTAAACGCACTTAAAAGAGTGCTCAAACAAAATGGGAGCATTGCATGGCAAGTAGGCAATTTTGTTAAAGATAAAGAAGTTTATCCTTTGGATATTTATTTTTACCCCATGTTTAAGGACTTGGGCTTTAAGCTTAGAAACCGCATCATCTGGAAATTTGGGCATGGCCTGCATTCTAAGCTTAGATTTAGCGGGCGTTATGAAACCATACTCTGGTTTAGCAAGAGTGACACTTATATTTTTAACTTGGATAGCGTGCGCGTGCCGGCCAAATACCCGGGTAAACGCCATTTTAAGGGCGCAAAAAGGGGGCAACTCTCAGGCAATCCAAAAGGTAAAAATCCGGCGGATGTGTGGGAGATTGTGTTTAGAGATTGGGAATGCCAAGTTTGGGATATTGTGAATGTTAAGAGCAATCATGTAGAAAAGACCATACATCCATGTCAGTTCCCCCTAGAACTAGTGGATCGTCTTATTTTAGCCCTGAGTCATCCAGGGGATCGCATTTTAGACCCTTTTGGCGGGGTGGGCACAACCCTCATTAGCGCGCTTAAAAATGGACGCAAGGGCGTATGTGTTGAAAAAGAAGAGCAGTATTGCGTGATCGCAAGAGAGAGACTATTAGACTTTTTTAAGGGCACTCTTAAATGGCGTGAAATGAGTCAAGAAATTTACAGCCCCAAAAACGACAGCGTGGCGCGTGTGCCAGAAGAGTGGCGTGGCTTAGGAGGCGTGTATTGAACATTGCATATGTGCATTCCCACTTAAATGGGCTAGAATTCTTGCAAGTACATCATCCTCATTTGTGGCAAGAAATTATCCATGTGATCACTAGCATCAATGCTCATGCATGTCAAAGTAAAATCTCCTTAGAAAAAGGCAGAGCGGGCGATCGTTTATTTTCTCCCGTAGAACTCAATAAAGCGTTTCAAATTTCTTTAAATTCTTTGGGTTGGCTGGAAAAAAGACAAAGCTATTACTTAACACCCGATCAGTCCTTAGCTTTTGAAACCATGTATTTAAGTCCTGAGCTACAAAAACATACTATAGAAGCACAAGGGCAGACCGCCTATTATTCCTACAATCAAACTGACTTCTTAAAAGAGCGTATCGCCATAGAGGTGCAGTTTGGCAAATACGCCTTTGTGGCTTACGATCTCTTTGTAAAACACATGGCCTTTTATGTGGCTAACGCCATTGATGTGGGCATTGAGATCATGCCCGCTAAGGCGATGTGCGCGTGCATGTCTAGCGGGATCGCCTATTATGAAAGTGAGGTTTATAATCTCTATAGACAAGGGCGCAACACTCCAGCCGTGCCTTTGATTTTGATCGGGATTGGGCCTTAAAAGTCGGTATCCAACGTCATCTTCTAACTTGTTTAGGTTCTTATACCCTCTAACTCTCTTGCAAACCCGCGCGACCTAAGCTAGCGGTGCAACATTCCGCTTTTGTAATACTCCAAGTTATAGAACCTTTTGGCTTTAGGCAATCTGTGGGGTGTTTTAGGGCATGAAACTAGCCCTTTAACCCCTCTATGCGCTCTTACTTTCAAATGTTTGGCCCATGACCCCTTTAAGTAATTTTTGGTTATACTCCGCACTTCAACAACAAGGATTTTTCAAATGCAAGAGATTAGAAACATCGCCGTTATTGCGCATGTTGACCATGGAAAAACCACTTTGGTAGATGGCCTGCTCACCCAATCTGGTACTTTTAGCGATCGCGATAAATTAGATGAGCGCATGATGGATAGCAATGTTTAGAGAGAGAACGCGGGATCACCATTCTCTCTAAAAACACGGCTATCCACTACAAGGGGGTTAAGATCAATATCATTGACACTCCCGGACACGCCGACTTTGGGGGCGAAGTGGAGCGGGTGTTAAAAATGGTTGATGGGGTATTATTGCTGGTGGACGCACAGGAGGGCGTGATGCCCCAAACAAAATTTGTTGTCAAAAAAGCGTTGAGTTTTGGATTATGCCCCATCGTGGTGGTCAATAAGATTGACAAACCGGCCGCGCAGCCAGATAGGGTGGTGGATGAAGTGTTCGATCTCTTCGTGGCAATGGGAGCTAGCGATGCGCAATTAGACTTCCCTGTTGTCTATGCCGCCGCGCGCGAAGGCTATGCCATTAGGGACTTGCATGAGGAAAAGAAAAACCTAGAACCCCTGTTTGAAACCATTTTATCCCATGTACACGCGCCCAGTGGCACTCTAGAAGACCCCCTACAAATGCAGGTTTTCACTTTGGATTATGATAATTATGTGGGCAAAATCGGCATTGTACGCGTGTTTAACGGGCGGGTGCGCAAGGGGGAGAGTGTGTTATTAGTCAAAAGCGATGGTTCTAAGGAGAGTGGCAAGATCACCAAGCTGATTGGCTTTTTGGGCTTGGCGCGCATGGAAATTGAAGAGGCGCGCGTAGGAGATATTGTCGCGGTGGCGGGCTTCAATGCGCTAGATGTGGGCGATAGTGTGGTGGACCCCAATAACCCCCAGCCCCTAGACCCCATGCACCTAGAAGAACCCACCATGAGCGTGTATTTTAGTATCAATGATTCTCCCTTAGCCGGCACGGAGGGCAAGCATGTTACAGCCAACAAGCTCAAAGATCGCCTTCTTAAAGAAATGCAAACCAATATCGCGATGCAATGCGAAGAGATGGGAGAGGGCAAATTTAAAGTCAGTGGGCGTGGGGAATTGCAAATCACCATTTTAGCCGAGAATCTGCGCCGTGAAGGCTTTGAGTTTAGCATTTCGCGCCCTGAAGTGATTGTCAAAGTAGAAAATGGGGTGCGTTTAGAACCCTTTGAGCATTTGGTGATTGACGCGCCTCAAGATTTTGGGGGCGTGGTCATCGAACGATTGGGCAAGCGCAAGGCGGAGATGAAAGCGATGAATCCCATTGGGGATGGTTATACCCGCTTGGAGTTTGAAATCCCTGCGCGTGGGCTCATTGGGTATCGGGGCGAATTTTTGAGCGACACCAAGGGCGAAGGGGTGATGAATCATTCTTTCTTAGAGTTTCGCCCCTTTAGCGGGAGTGTAGAGGCGCGTAAAAACGGCGCATTAGTGAGCATGGAGAATGGGCAAGCGAGCGCGTTTTCTCTCTTCAATATCCAAGAGAGGGGCGCGCTCTTCATTACCCCCCAAACAAAAGTCTATGTGGGCATGGTGATTGGAGAGCACAGCCGGGATAATGACTTAGAGGTCAATCCTATCAAAACCAAGCACTTGACCAATATGCGCGCCAGCGGTTCAGACGACGCTATCAAACTCACCCCTCCCAAGAACATGGTTTTAGAGCGCGCTTTGGAGTGGATTGAAGAAGATGAAATTTTAGAGGTTACGCCTTTGAGTTTACGAATCCGTAAAAAGGTATTAGACCCGACTGCGCGCCGCCGTGCTAAAAAATAAACACCCATTAGGAACACACATGAAAATCAAGATGGTTACCAAGCGCGATGGCAGAATAGAACCTTTGGACACGCGCAAAATCCATAAATACATCCAAAGCGCCACCCAAGGCTTAGAAGGGATCGATCGCGCGCAATTGGAATTAGAGGCACATCTTTTTACCGATAAGATGAAGACACAAGACATTGTGCAAACTTTAATCCACAAGGCTTTAGACAAGATCGACACCCATGCGCCCAATTGGAGCTTTGTCGCCGCGCGCTTGTTTCTCTACGACCTTTACCACCGCGTCAATGGGCATATGCAATACCCAAGCTTGCAAAGCTATCTAGAAAAAGGCGAGCAGGCCGGGCGCATTGTGTCCGGTTTTAAAGAGAAATTTGATCTCAATTTGTTGGATAGCGCGGTTGTGCCCGCGCGCGATCTGCAATTTAACTACTTGGGCATCAAAACACTCTACGATCGTTACTTGCTCAAGGACCAACAGGGGCATCCCATTGAATTGCCCCAACATATGTTCATGGCGATTGCGATGTTCTTAGCCCAAAATGAGAGCGAACCCAACGCGCGCGCCCTAGAGTTTTATGAGTGCTTGAGTAAGTTTGAAATGATGTGCGCCACGCCCACGCTGGCTAACGCACGCACCCCCAACCACCAACTGAGCTCTTGTTATGTGGGCTCTACTCCGGACAATATTGAGGGCATTTTTGAGAGTTATAAGGACATGGCTTTGTTGTCCAAATATGGAGGGGGGATCGGCTGGGATTTTAGCCAAGTGCGCTGTTTAGGAAGCTATATTGATGGGCATAAGAGTGCGAGCGCGGGGGTGATCCCCTTTTTAAAGATTGTCAACGATGTCGCGATCGCCGTCGATCAGCTGGGCACGCGCAAGGGGGCGATCGCGGTTTATTTAGAGATTTGGCATAAGGATGTGCTAGAGTTTATCGATCTGCGTAAAAATAGCGGGGATGAGCGTAGACGCGCTCATGATCTCTTCCCCGCACTTTGGATTTGCGACCTCTTCATGGAGCGCCTTGAACAAGATGGCATGTGGACGCTGTTTGACCCCTATGTGTGCGCGGACCTTACACAATGCTATGGCAAAGATTTTACCCAAAAATACCTAGCTTACGAGGCAGACCCGCAGATCCCCCAAGAGCAAATCAAAGCCAAAGAGCTTTGGCGCAAGATTTTAACCAATTACTTTGAGAGCGGATTGCCTTTCTTGGGCTTTAAAGACAATGCCAACCGCGCTAATCCTAATGCCCATGCGGGGATCATCCGCTCGTCTAATTTATGCACTGAAATTTATCAAAATACCGCTAGCAGTCATTACCGCGTAGAAGTGCGCTTTGAAGATCAAAGCGTGGCGTTTTTTGAAGAGGAGGATCGAGTCTGCACCGATGAGGGCATTACCAAGAAGGCTAACAAACTCTGTAGCAACGATTCATTGGGGGGCAAGAAGATTTTCATGACCTGCAAGAGCGCGCTAGGGGGGGATGTGGCGGTGTGCAATTTGGCAAGCATTAATTTGAGCAAGGTGCATAGCGATAGCGACATCGCGCGCGTGGTGCCCATTGCGATGCGCATGCTGGATAATATTATCGATCTGAACTTCTACCCCATTGCTAAGGCTAAGTACACCAATCTTAAGGGGCGCGCGGTAGGCTTGGGAGTGATGGGAGAGGCACAGATGTTAGCCTGTGCGCACATGGCATGGGGGAGTGCAGAACATGTAGAAAAGATCAACCATGTCATGGAGAAGATCAGCTATGAAGCCATCAACGCTAGTTGTACTTTAGCCCAAGAACGCGGGGCTTATAGTCTGTTTGAAGGCTCAGCGTGGAGTTATGGAGTGTTCCCTATGGATCATGCCCGTGGGGATTTCCCCAAGCCCAGTTGTGATTGGGAGAGTTTAAAAGCGCGTGTCAAGCAACATGGCTTGCGCAATGGCTATTTGATGGCGATCGCGCCCACGAGCTCGATCTCTATTTTGGTGGGCACCACCCAGACCATCGAGCCCATCTATCAAAAGAAGTGGGTAGAGGAGAATTTGAGCGGATTTATCCCCGTGGTTGTGCCCGATTTGAATTTGGACACTTGGAAGTATTACACTTCGGCCTATGACATCGACCCTAAAAAGATTGTGGAGTTAGCGGCTGTGCGCCAACGCTGGATCGATCAAGGGCAGAGCTTGAATCTCTTTTTGCGCCCTGAAAACGCGCATGGGAAACTCTTGCATGAAATTTATCACTTGGCATGGAAATTAGGACTCAAATCCACTTATTATTTGCGCACCCAAAGCCCTAGTTTAGAGGATAAATGTGTGCTAGATCGCTCTTTAGAGTGCCAGCATTGCCAATAGTCTTAGACAAAATGGGCGCGCATGCTCTCATGCATCCACTCCCCTACCCATGCCAAAACCCCTAGCCAAAAAAAGGCGCGTCTTGCGCTCTCTGGATGCACAATCACCGGCGCACAGAGCATAAAGACCACCAAGCTCGCGCATAAAACAAGCAAATTGGCATATTCGTAAAACCCCAAATACTCCTTGTGTTTGGCAACTAGACTCATAAGCCCTATAAATCCTAAAATAAAAAGCGCAAAGTCTAACCCCACACATTGGGGATATAAATAGGTCTGAAACCCACAGGCAAAAAGCCAAATAATGTAGGTATTGAGCGAGGGGGCAAATTTCAATAAAAGGGGTATGCGCGCGTAGTGTGTCCATAGCCCCCATAGAGTGCCAAATAGCAATCCATAAGCCCCCCAAAGAAAAAAGCCCGGCGAATCCAAGAAAGCCAAATACATAAACCCTACACAACTGCCTAACGCGACAAGTTTAGGGGCTAGGACATTGTGTCTAGAGGCGCGCACAAAGTAAAAGAGTGAACCCAATGTGCCCACAACATGAAAATAATGTACCAATCTAGAGTAAAAACGCGTGTTCAAGAGCGCAAATAGTTGGGCAAAATTATGACTAAAATGCGAAAATAATAAACCTAGCGCGTTGCACACAACCAGCACAAAGAACACAGAAGCTACAAAGACCTTATAGGGATTGGTTTTTTTAGAAAACATTAAAAATTCTTGCTTACGAAACTATCAATCCCGTTGGCAATCCCCTTTGCCAAACTCTGTTGGTAAGCCTTGTTTTGGATGCGCTTGGATTCGCTGGGGTTGGAGTTGTAGCCGATCTCAATGAGCACGGAGGGCATGAGCGCGCCTGCGAGCACCCAAAAAGGTCCTTCTCTCACCCCCCCATCCACGACATGTTTATAGTGATGGCGCAACTGGCTTAAAATGCCAAATTGGATATCGATGGCAAGCTTATTAGAGGTGATGAGTCGTTGGGAGTTGAGCGAATTTAAAAAAGAGAGCTTGGAGAAATAGTCCATTACCTTGACATCGTCTTGGTTTTCTTGTTCGGCGACTTTGCGCGCGCGCTCGCTTCTAGCTGTAGAGAGAAAGTAGGTCTCTACTCCTTGGGGGTTTGTCGGGGAGTTCTTGGGGATGGAGTTAGCATGGATGGAGATAAAGAGATCGGCGTTTTTGGCGTTGGCAAACTCAGTGCGATCTTTGAGGTTAATGTAGGTGTCGTTCTTGCGCGTCATGAATACGGTGTAGTGGCGTTTTTGCAATTCCTCTTCTAAGAACTGCGCCACTGCCAACACGATCCACTTTTCACAAGTTCCATTCACGCCTCTAGCCCCGCAGTCATGCCCGCCATGCCCAGCGTCTACAACCACTTTAAAGCGTTTTAAAGCGGGCTGGGTCGGGCTAGGCGCAGAGGAGGCGGTTGTGATGATGATGTAGAGATGATTACCCGTGTGCCTAATTTTATAACTCCCCTCTGGATACAGTACCACCACTTTAGTCAAACCCGTCTTGCTATGTGCAATGCTAATAGAAGTTTGGTTGTCAAAACGGTAATGTTTAGGGGAAAATTTGAAATGCGCCTTAATATCTAGCACACTCTCAAACTTGCCTATATGGGTTTTTTTGATGTGGTGCTTGCCAAGGGGTTGATCAAAGCTAATGCGCACACTGCTGGTGCCAAAGGGCACCACTTGGGTGATACTCAAGGCATGGGCATAGATCCCGATGAGCAAACAGAATATAAAACGCACCCATTCAACCCCTGATGAGTTCTTGCACGAGTTCGTGCACGCTTAAAATGCGCTCAATGCGATACCCATTTGCTCCCGTGAAATAAAGCCCTTCTTCGCGATTGCCCAAATAGCTACGCCCCAGCCCATCGGCGATACAATAGCCCACTTTTTTGGCCTCTTCACCACGATTGCAGGGCGCGACACAATTACTCACACAGGCGATCTTGGGGGCATTGCCCTCTTGGATGCGCTTGAGCACCCCGGTGTTGATCGCACGTGCGGGGTAACCCACGGGGGATTTGATGAGTAAAATATCTTCCTTGCTCAAGGAGGGCAAAATTTGGGCATACACTTTCGCATCGCATTCTTTTGTGCCTAGAAACCTAGTTGCCATCTGCACCCCACTAGCCCCTAAAGAGAGCATGGTGTCTATATCCTTGCGATCCCAAATGCCCCCGGCCGCGATGATGGGGATATGCCCCCATTCTTTAGAGGCTTCTACAATGCCCGGGACTAAATTTTCTAATTGAAACTCCTCTTTGAAGCAATCTTCGTATTTAAAGCCCTGATGCCCCCCGCTCAAAGGCCCCTCTACAATGATCGCATCGGGTACGCGTTTGTAGCGCGCGCTCCAGCGCTTACAGATGATGTGTAAAGCCTTGATTGAAGAGATAATGGGCACCAGCGCGACATTGGGGAAGTCCTTAGTAAATTCGGGCATATTGGTGGGCAAACCGGCCCCGGTGATGATCACGTTAGCCCCCGCCTCGCAGGCATCACGCACTACCCGCCCGTATTCATTGATAGCGTGTAAGATATTCGCGCCCAAGGGGTTAGCCCCGCAAATCTTGCGCGCGTTTTTAAAGATCTCCTGTAGGGCTTGTTTGGAGTAGAAATTCAACGCCTCAAAGGGCTTTTTGGCGACAATCTTTTCTACAAAACGCATATTCTTATAGTAACCCGTGCCCACTGCTGAGATCACGCCTAAAATGCCCTCTTTAGCCGCACTGCCGGCCAATTCGTCCCAACTGATCCCCACCCCCATGCCCCCTTGAAAAATGGGGTATTTGAGGGTGTGTTTGCCGATTTTAAGGGGTTTGAGTGTGGAAATCATGCACTATCCTTTTAGTGGATATGGACCAAGGCGAATTTTCTTTTCCCCACTTGTACAATATAAGACCCTTTGCTGAATTGATAGCGATCGTCCTTGAGCACTTCGTGATTGAGGCGCACCCCGCCCCCGGCAATGTCCCTACGCGCCTGTGAGCTAGAAGGGCAAAGCTGACACTCTTTGAGCACGCTAGCAATCCATGCTCCACTTTCAAAATGCCATTCAGGCATTTGGCTTGGGGCTTGTTTTTGGCTAAAGATTTTATCAAACTCGATCTTAGCACTTTGGGCTTGTTGTTCAGAGTGCCAACGCGTAGTGATCTCTAGGGCTAATTCTTCTTTCACAGCCTTAGGGTGTGCTTTGCTAGTGCGTACCGCCTCTTGCAACTGGGCAATCTGATCAGGGGTCTTAGTACTCAAGAGTTCGTAATAGCGCCACATCAAAGTATCGCTAATGCTTAGAAGTTTAGCATACATGCTAGCGGGCTCTTCGGTGATGGCGATGTAATTGCCCAAACTCTTGCTCATCTTTTGCACCCCATCTAACCCCTCTAATAAGGGCATGGTGAGCACGCTTTGCTCTTTATCCAGCCCATAGGCGCGTTGTAAAAACCGCCCCACCATCAGATTAAACTTTTGATCATTGCCCCCTAATTCTAAATCGCATGCTAGGGCGACTGAATCATAACCCTGTAAAAGCGGATAGAGAAATTCTACAAGGCTAATGGATTGGTTATTTTGGTAGCGTTTTTCAAAATCATCGCGCTCTAGCATGCGCGCGACTGAAAATTTAGAGGCGAGGGTTAGCATCCCCGCACTCCCCAAAGCATTTAGCCATGTGGAGTTAAAACACACCTCTGTAAGAGTGGGATCAAGCACCTTGAACACCTGCTTGGCGTAAGTCTTGGCGTTTTCTTGCACTTCCTCTTCGCTCAAGGGTTTTCGCGTTTCGCTCTTCCCACTGGGATCGCCAATGCGTGCGGTAAAATCCCCAATCAAAAATTTAACAAACCCCCCATGCTTTTGCAAGGTGGCCAGTTTTTCTAAGAGCACAGCATGCCCTAAGTGTAGATCCGGGGCGGTGGGGTCAAAACCGGCCTTGATGATAAAGCGTTCCTGTGTGTGGTAAAAACGCTCCACTAGGTGTTGTAAGGTGTCTAAACCAATGCACTCTCCCATGCCCTTGGTGATTTGAATCATCGCGTGTTGCATTTGTGCCTGCATCCTCGTCCTTTAGGCCTGTTGGTAAGCGTCTTTAGCGCTCAAGAAACTCACAAGTCTCTCTTGATATCTCTGGGAGAGAATTTCCTTAAGCACGCTAGCTTCCCTAGCGTTGTACTCAATGGAAACCTCACAATGCGAGGAGAAATTATCCCCATGCGACAAATAATTCACACCCATGATTGTACAATCATTCTTAGCTAAAAAGTCTAACAGGCGCACCAACGCGCTTTTCTTATCCTCAAGATAGAATATCCCTTTATAAATTTCTCTTTTGCGTTTGCTCCATTGCACAAAGACCATTGGCAGGCCTAGATCGATCTCTGTGCCCACCTCTTTACACAGTTTGTGGTGTACAATGATCTTGTGATCCTTGTAAGTGGGCATGATGGCTACGATCTCATCGCCGTATTTGGGGTGGCAACAATCATCAAACAACACTTGTTTGACATGTACATAGGGATTTGTGTAGATGATAAAGTTTTCCAAATAACTCTTTTTTAAGCCAATATGAGGATTGATGAGGTTGAGCATTTTGTTTGTCAAACGAAACTGCAAGAGATTCTTCATCAAAAATCCAAATTCGTTGTATTGTACCTTTTTCTTTTGGTATTTAGGAGTTTCCCTAACTTTCTCTTGAATCTCTTCTACCAATTTTTTCAAGCTTCCGATGTTCTTGCTGGCTTCACTCAGCGAACTTTCCACTCCATATTGCGCGAGTTTCTTTTCAAACAAGGCGTAATCCTTGGGCTCGATGTCTTGAGCAAAAATAGGGCCTTCAAAAATACAAGAGAGAATATTGATCATGCTCTTAGCGTCGATCTCTTTGATCTGATTCTTGCGTTGGAGCTTGAGGTGGTTTTTAGCGCGTGATGTCTTGAGTTGGTCGATCCAAATGTAACGCGGGATGGAGTGCTCACCTTTGATAATTTTAACCACATCGCCACTTCTGAGTTCCTGATTAAGAGTGGCTTTTTTATTGTTCACAAAGGCTTTTTTAGCCCGATCGCCCAAATCGCTATGGATCATGTAGGCAAAGTCCAACACAATCGCCCCTGCGGGCAAGGTGTAGGTATCTCCATTAGGGGAAAAGACCGTGATGTCCTCGCGATAGAGATCATTTTGTACCAGCGCGTAAAACTCTTTAGGGTTGGACTTGGAGTCATGCCCTTGGTATTTAAAGTTGTGCAGCCATTTGAGCGCGTCTGGTTCAGCCCCCCCCGCCTTGTATTTCCAATGCGCCGAATTGCCATACTCCGCCCCCATATGCATTTCAAAAGTGCGCACTTGGATTTCATAAATAGAGGATTGATCGAAAATCGTAGTGTGAATAGTTTGATAGCCATTCTCCTTAGGTAAAGCGACATAGTCTTTAAAGCGTGAAATAATGGGTTTGAAGCGCAAATGCACAATGCCCAAAATCCTATAACAATCTAGGGGGTTCTTAACCAAGACGCGCACGGCCATTAAGTCTAAAATCTCATCCTTGCTCACCGCGCCCTTGCGTTGCATTTTCAAGTAAATAGAATAGGGGCGTTTGATACGTGTGCTGATGGTAAAATCTCCCTCTGCAAACCCTGCTTCAAAAAATAGTTTCTCTAATTTGGCCGCAAAGCCATTGAGTTTGAGCGAGAGAGACTGTTGGTTTTCATCTAGATAGGAACGAATCTCTTGGTACTCTTGCGGGTAAATGTAATAAAAGCTCTTGTCTTCTAACTCGTTTTTAATGGAGGCCATGCCCAAACGGCTCGCAATGGGCGCATACACCGCTAGCGTCTCTTTAGAAATGCGGATTTGCTTATCTCGAGGCAGGGCTTCTAGGGTTAGAATGTTGTGCAAGCGATCGCTGATCTTCACCACTAAAGCACGCGGGTCATTAATGGCGCTCACTAAAATCTTCCTAAAGGTCAGGGCTGAGGCCAATAGTCTAGAATCTTGGGCTTCTTTAGGAAATTCCTCTTTTCTAATCTCCGTGATCTTGGTGAGCGCGTCGACCAAATTAGCCACATCGTTCCCAAATTCGCGCGCCACATACTCCACACTGCAAGGGGTGTCTTCCACGACATCGTGCAACAGAGCCGCACACACCATCGCTTCATCGCCATCGCAAAACCCCACAATGGCGGCCACACAAATGGGATGGGTGATGTAGGGACCTCCCCCTTTGCGGGTCTGTCCTTCGTGAAAATGATAGGCGGCGTCTAAGGCTTGCGTGATCTTAGGGGTGATTCGGGTAACATTTTCTAAAATGCGCGTGGCCTCGCTTGGACTACAAACCTCCTTGATCGCACTTAGAATCTCCAGCAAATCCCCATAGACTTTTTTCTTAGTATCTTGTGTCAATGCACTCAAGACTGATTTTCCCTTGCGCGATTTCTAGGATCGCGATATCGGTAAGTTTGTGGTGTTTGGCATCTAGCGCTACCAAAGGTTTTGCCCCAGCACCCAGCTGCTTTACACGTGTGAAGATCAAGTTGGAAAGTACGTAGCGATCGTTATCCACCTTCACCAAGGCTTGGGCAACAATTTCTTCTGTTCTCAATTATGTCCTTTTTAGAATTTCTCCCTATTTTACCACAGAAAACACACCTTGATTGTGTTTAACCACCTGTAAGAGATTGTCTTTTTTAAACATATTGCACACCACAATGGGGAGTTTGTTATCCTTGGCTAGCGAAATAGCCGTATCGTCCATCACTTCAATATTGCCAATGAGCGCGTCATTATAACTCATGGTGTCAATCTTTTTAGCATCTTCAAACTTGTTAGGGTCTTTGTCGTAAATCCCATCGACCTTCGTCGCTTTGACAATCACATCGGCCCCAATTTCAATGGCGCGCAAGGTGGCGGCTGTGTCTGTGGTGAAAAAGGGGTTGCCCGTGCCCGCCCCAAAGATCACCACGCGCCCTTTTTCTAAATGGCGGATCGCCTTTCTGTAGATGTAAGTTTCACAAATTTCTTTAATCTCAATGGCGCTTTGTACGCGCACTTCTAAGCCTAAATGTTCTAGTGCCTCTTGCATAGCTACCGCGTTGATCACGGTGGCTAACATGCCCATGTAATCCCCGCTGGTGCGCCGAATAACCCCTCCCTTAGCCGCGCTCACCCCGCGGATAATATTGCCTCCGCCAATGACAATCCCCACCTCTATGCCATGTTCAGCAAGCATTTTGATCTCTTTAGCGATATAGCTTAGAATTTGGATGTCAATCCCAAAATGGCTTTCCCCGGCTAAGGCCTCCCCAGAAAATTTCACCAACACGCGCCTATTCTTATGCCCTTTATGTTGCATGTACTCCCTTACATCATTAAAGGGCGCATTTTATAGTAAAAAGGCTTAAAAGTCGTGTCAAGGTAAAAATGTTTCTGTACACCACATAGAGAATTGGTTAAAGGGATTGCTTAAGGCGTTGTTGGGTTTATGAGATTAGAGTTACATTATCTCTACATAAAGGAAAGACATGCAAAGCACAATCGGGCAATATCTCTTAGACAAATTGAAAGACTATGGGGTAGAACACCTCTTTGGAGTCCCCGGAGATTACAATTTGTCCTTTTTAGACTTGGTAGAAGACGACCCCCATTTGCGTTGGGTAGGCAATTGTAACGAACTCAACGCGCTTACGCGGCTGACGGGTATGCGCGCTTAAAACCTATGGGGGCATTGCTGACGACCTTTGGGGTGGGGGAACTCAGCGCGATCAATGGCGTGGCAGGCTCTTATGCGGAGAGCGTGCCCGTGGTAAAAATTGTGGGCATGCCCTCTAGAAGTGTGGCTTATAAGCGCAAATTCGTGCACCACACTTTGGGCGATGGGGAGTTTTTGAAATTTTATAACATGTACAGGGAGGTGAGTGTCGCCCAAACAATCCTAGACAAGCAAAACGCCCCCTCAGAGATCGATCGGGTGCTAAGAGCGTGTTTTCTGCACAAAAAGCCCGTTTATATTGGCATTCCTGCCGATGTCGTGCATAGCCCCATTGAAATCGTTCTGTGTTCACCCATGCCCCCCAAAAGCGATCGTAAGATTTTACAAACCTTTGTGGACGCTGTAAAAGAATGTTTGCAAAAATCTAAATCCCAAGCCGTGGTGGCAGACTATGAGGTCAATCGTTACCACCTCAACCAAGAGCTCAAAAAATTTATCGAGATCACCCATTTACCCCTTGTCTCTTTATCTATGGGCAAAGGGGTTTTTGATGAAACCCACCCTAATTTTGTGGGAGTGTATAGCGGGATTTTGAGCGATTCTAAAGTCAGCGCGTTGATGAAACAGGTAGATTGCGCTTTGATGATTGGGGTCAAGCTCACCGATTCGTTGACCGCGGGCTTTAATTATGTCCGCAAGCAGGGCCACCAAACCATAGAGATTCACCCGCTCTATAGCCAAATTGGGGAGAGAATTTACAACGATATTTTAATGCAAGACGTATTAAATGCCCTAGCTGATTTAAAATTTACCTACCATTTTCCCAAAACCACCCCACCTAAAAAAAACCATCTCAGTGGCAAACTCACCCAAGATAAATTTTTCAAGGTGATCCAAGGGTATTTACGCCCCGATGATGTGCTGATCGCCGAACAGGGGACTTCTTTTTTTGGCGCGCTTTCTATTCCCTTGCCCAGTGGGGTGAGCTTCATAGGACAACCCCTTTGGGGCTCTATTGGCTACACTTTGGGGGCGTTGCTGGGCAGTGCGCTAGCCAATAGAGATCGGCGCAATATCCTTCTAATTGGCGATGGGTCTTTGCAATTAGTTGTCCAAGAGCTCTCTACCATTTTAAGAGAAAATATCACGCCCATTATTATCGTGATCAACAATGACGGCTACACCGTGGAGCGTTGTATTCATGGAGCCCAACGCCAATACAATGACATTAATATGTGGCATTACTCCAAATTGCCTAGTGTTTTTGATGTGCAATTAGCTAGGGAGTGCTTGAGTTTTCAAGTGTCTAGCGTGTCTGCGTTGCAAGAAGCTCTCGATATCTCTAGAACAGAAGACTCCAAACTGGCCTTAATTGAAGTGTTTATGGACAAACATGACGCGCCCGCTTTGTTAAAAAAACTAGGCGCGCTCTTTAGCGCGCAGAACAATGCGTGATCTAGGTGAGTTCTAGGACGATTTCCCTTAGAACGCGGGCGATGTGTTGGATCTGTGCTTTATTAATACAATAGGGAGGCATGCAATAAATCGTGTTGTGTAGGGGACGCAAGAGTACCCCTTTTTGCATGGCTTTAGCAAAGATAGCTAAACTTGGGCGTTGCTCACCCCCATACCCCACCAATTCAAAAGCAAAGACCATCCCCAGCGCGCGCAAATTAGCCACCCCCTTTAGCCCCCCTAAGCAATCCTGCAAACACATTTGCATGTACGCGCTTAACATGCGGTTGTGTTCTAGGATCTTCTCCTGCTCTAAAATATCTAAAGTGGCGTTGGCGCAAGCGCAGGCTAGAGCGTTGCCCGTGTAGCTGTGCGAATGGAGAAAATTTTTATGGTGCGTGTAGGGCGCGTAAAATTGATCGTAAATGCGATTAGAAGTGAGCACAACCGCTAGAGGCAGGTACCCCCCGCTAATGCCCTTAGAAAGACATAAAAAATCGGGTTTGACTCCGCATTGTTCAAAGGCAAAGAGAGTCCCCGTGCGCCCAAAGCCCACGGCAATTTCATCAAAGATCACATGCACCCCGCGCTCTTGGCACATTTGGCTAGCTTGGCGTACATACTCTGGGCTGTAAAAATGCATCCCCCCTGCACACTGGATTAGGGGTTCTAAAATAAAGGCACTGAGGCTATTTTGGTGCGTGTCTAGAATCTCTTCTAGCGCGCGCAGGGCTTGGGGGATGTCTGTATCGTCTTTGGGCACGGGGGTACTCAAATGCTCTAAAAATAAGGGTTTGTAGGTGTCCTTATAGAGTCCCACATGGCTAATGGAAAGCGCGCCCAAAGTTTCGCCATGGTAGCTATTGCTCAAGGACAAGAATTTGGGCTTGTGCGCGCCTTGAAGCAGGTGGCTATGATAACTCATTTTCAAGGCGACTTCTATGCATGACGAGCCATTGTCTGCATAAAAGCATTTCTCAAACCCGCTTAAAACACAAAGCCGTTCTGAGAGGCGGATAATTTGGGGGTGAGTGAAACCGGCCAGCAAAACATGTTCTAGGGTGTCTGCTTGGGCTTTGAGTTGTTGGGTGATATGAGGGTGGTTATGCCCCAAGAGATTCACCCACCAACTGCTAATCGCATCGATGTAGGCATGATTCTCAAAATCGTAAAGATAGACCCCTTGGGCGCGTTGGATGGGCACTAGGGGGAGTTGTTCGTGATCGTGCATTTGGCTACAGGGATGCCAAATATAGCGCATGTCTAAGTCGTGATAGGGGGTGTTTGCGTGCATTTAAAATCTCTGTAGATCGTCATTTTTGCCAAAAAACCAAATCTTAAAGCAAATTTTAGTCAGCTTTCACTAAAATAGCCCTTTAGCATAGAAATCTTAAGCGCGGGGCTTTCGTGATCACCTGGATGCAAAAGCATAAGAAATACCTAGTTGTTACCATTTGGATCAGCACCATCGCTTTCATTGCAGCCGGGATGATTGGCTGGGGGCAGTATAGCTTTTCATTAGGAGGGGGCAGTGTGGCTAAGGTGGGGCAGGTGCTCATCACCCAAGAAGAGTTAGAGATGGAGTACAAACGCCTTGTGGACGCTTATAGCCAGTCCATCCCCAATTTTAAAGACCTAGATGCCAAGCAAATTCAGGCGATGGGTTTAGAAAAAAGCGCGTTGCGCATGTTGATCAACCAAGCCTACTTGAAAAACCTTGCCCTAGATGTGGGCTTGGGGGTGAGCAACGCCGAAATCATCGCAGAAATCCAAAAGAGCAAGATGTTTCAAAAAGATGGGCACTTTGATGAGGCTTTGTACAAACAACTCTTGCAACAAAACCACTACCGCCCCAGCGCGTTTGAAGAGAATATCAAGAATGCCCTACTCTTGCAAAAGATCTCTGCGCTGTTTCCTAAAGCCACCACACCCTTAGAGAAAAATGCTTTTGCCTATCCCTTGCAACTACAGGATCGCGCCTTCATCAAAATCTTGCATGCCAAAGACGCACCCCTCAAAATTGAAGAAAGCGCGCTCAAAACTTACTATAACCAGCACAAGAGTGCTTACAAATTGCCGCCTAGCTACACCCTAGCCGTGCTGAAAATAGAACCTAGTAGCGACATGCCTAATCTAGAGACATTGCACAAACACTACAAGGCCCACAAAGGCAACTACATGGGTGCAGATGGCAAGCTAGAGGACTTTGAGCATGCCAAGTCAAAGGTTGCCCATGACTATTTGCAAGCCCAAGCCAAAGAGCGCGCTTTGGAGCAATATTTAGCTCTTAAAAAAGGCAAGCTCACCCCCAAAGAACAAACCTTTAGCGATCTTCCCTATAGCGAGGAGATTAACGCCCAAATTGCCAAAATGCGCCCCGGGGAGGTGCTCAAACCCCTAGCATACCAAGAGGGCTACTTGGTACTCAAACTGGTTAAAAAATCTAGCGACATGCTTAAGAGTTTTGCACAAGCGCGTGATGCCGTATTGGACGCGCTCACCAAGCAAGAACAGCGGGCATGGCTTCAAGCGCAGGCGCGCAAAGAGCTCAAGGATTTTAAGGGCGATGACATCGGCGCGATTTCGCCCGAATTTCAAGGCAGCATTCAAGAGTTAGACCCCAAGCAGGCTAAAGAACTCATCACCTACATTTTTAAACGCCCCAACGCTAGGGGGTTTCTTGTCTTAGAAGACAAAGCAGTCTTGTATCGAATCTACAAACAGGATTTCCAACACGCCCTGCAAAACAGGCCCTATTTAGAGGAGATGGCCAGTAATTTTAAAGCGCAGGATTTTGATCAGGCATTAGTGGGCATGCTCAAGAGCAAGTATCCGGTTGTGATCTATGCAAAGAATTTACAGGAGTAGGCTGTGAATCCGATCGTTCTGGGCGTGGATATTGGTTCCAGCAAGATTTGTGCCATCATCGCCGAGCTCAAAGAGGGGACACCCCAGATCATCGGGGCGAGCACGCAAAAATCTGAGGGAGTACGCAAGGGGAGCATTAGCAATATCTCCCAAGCGGGCGAGATTGTCAAAAAAGCCATTGAAGACGCTAAACGCATGGCCGGTTTGGATTTTGTAGAAAAGGCAATTGTTTCTATCTCAGGGGCCTATACCCAAAGCGTGAATAGTTCAGGAATTATCAATGTGCCCAATAATGAGATCACCCTCAAAGAGATCAACCGCGCTTTAGACACCGCTTTGCACAACGCCTCTATCCCGGCCGGCATGAAGTGATCCACATTCTGCCCTATCAATTCAAGTTAGACAATCAAGACAATATTGAAGACCCCATGGGGATGAGTGGCTCAAGGCTAGAGGTCTTTACCCACATTGTTACGGTGCAACATAGCAGCTTGGAGAATCTACGCCGTGTGATCCAAATTGCTGGGGTCAAGATTGAAAACATTGTCTTGGGGGCTTACGCGGCCTCTATTGCGGTATTGAGCGAAGATGAAAAAACCTTGGGCGTGGCTTGTATTGACATTGGGGGGAGTACTTGCAATATCATGGTCTATGAGGGCAATTCCATGCGCTTTAATGGCTATGTGCCGGTGGGATCTGAGCATATTAGAGACGATCTAGCCATTGGTTTGCACACGCCCCTAGGGGCAGCCGAATATGTCAAGCGCGAATACGGGAATTTGCTCGCTGAAGAGAGCGATCAAGAGATCGAAGTACCTGCTGTGGGTGTTGAAAACAAGAAAAACCGCTTCCCGCTCAAATTTGTACATGAAATCATCAGTACCCGCGTGTTGGAAGTTTTCAACTTGCTCAATAACGCGCTCATTAGCAGCAAGCTTAAGGATAGTTTAGGGCGGGGGGTGGTGCTCACCGGGGGGATGACCCACATGCAGGGCATAGCCCATGTAGCTGGGGCAATCTTTGGCAACATGCCCGTAAGGATCGCCAAACCTATAGAAATCAGCGGGTTGTTTGAGGAACTCAAGGACTCCACCTATGCGGTGGCGATCGGCTTGATTCTTTATGGCGCAGGGGGGCATACCAATTACGAAAAAGATTCTGAAAAGACCATTCGCTATAAAGAAAGTCGGCATAATGCCCAGCCTGCTTTCACTTATGCGCCCGAGCGCAACTATATTGAAACGGATTTGACCAATCTCAAGCACAGCAGTGAGCCCCTCAAAGAGGGCGAAAAAGAGCGGAAAAAGGATATAATATACCCCTATAACACGCCTAAGAAAGCGGGCTTTTTTGAGCAGATCAAAGAGTGGGGATCGAAGTTATTTTAAAGGACAATGGGTGGCGGTATTGAATGAAGCGGGCGTAGAAATAGAAGAAGTCTTTGAAACCAATGGGGCAAAGATTGTCGTGATCGGCGTGGGGGGTGGAGGGTCTAATATGATCGCCCATTTGATTGCCACGGGCACTTATAAGGACATCACACTCATTGTTGCCAACACAGACGGGCAGGCACTCAAGTCGTCTAATGCCAAGAATAAAATCCGTTTGGGGGAGAAGATCACCGGAGGCAGGGGGGCGGGCATGAAGCCAGAGATTGGCAAGCAAGCCGCTCAAGAGTGCGTAGAAGTCATTAAAGAAATGGTCGCGGGGGCAGATATTGTCTTTATTTCGGCCGGTCTAGGTGGAGGGACGGGCACGGGGGCAGCCCCCGTGATCGCCCAGATCGCCAAAGACGCGGGGGCGTTGACCGTCTCTGTGGTAACCAAGCCCTTTAGCTTTGAGGGGCGCAAACGCACTAAGATCGCCGAAGAAGGCTTGCAGGAGCTCAAGGCGGTAAGCGATTCGATTGTGGTGATCCCCAATGAAAAACTCATTGGTTACGTGGATAAGAGCATGGGTATGAAGGATAGCTTTAAAGAGGTGGATAACATACTGGCTAAGGCGGTGAATGGTATCTCAGGGATGATTATCAATTATGGCGAAAATGATATTAATGTGGATTTTGCCGACCTTAAAACCGTGATGAATCACCGTGGGTTAGCTCTAATGGGCATTGGGGAGGCAACGGGGGTTAATGCCGCCACAGTGGCCGTAGAGAACGCCATCGCTTCGCCCTTATTTGACAATGTCTCTATCAATGGTGCGATGGGGGTTTTGATCAATTTTGAATGCCACCCAGATTACCCCCTCTTAGAAATCACCAATTCTGTGAGCATTGTCGAGTCAATGGCCGATGAGGATGCCGATATTATCTTTGGTAAATGCACTTCCACCAACACCCCTACCGATCATGTCAAGGTTACCATCGTGGCGACCGGGTTTGAAAAACCCGCCCCTCCCAAAGAAGAGCTCAAATCCGAACCCTCCTTTAGCCTTTCTAAAAGTGCTCTAGAAAATATCAAGTTGGTGAGCAGTGGAGAGACCTTTCAAGGCATCGATTTAGACAAGCCCGCTTTCTTGCGCAACCAAAAGGACTAGCCTAATCTCTCTAGCATGCAGGCTTTGTAGCTTGCATAGTTCTGTGTTAAAATGGCCTCCCTAGCCCCGCGCATTAATTCCAAGTAAAAATGTAGATTGTGCAAACTCGCCAAACGAAAATAACTCAACTCCCTAGCCTTAAAAAGATGATGCAGGTATGCCCTAGAGTAATGCGCGCAGGTGTGGCATGTACAACTAGAATCTAGGGGCATGTCGCTGTCCTTGTGGCGCGTGTTTTTAATGGCGATCTTGCCCTGCATGCTAAAGAGTGTGCCATTTCTTGCGTTACGCGTGGGCATGACACAATCAAACATGTCCACACCCAAATCAATGGCTTCTAACAAGTCTTGAGGCGTGCCCACTCCCATGAGGTATCGGGGTTTATGGGGGGGTAGGAGGGGGGCGGTGTGCGCGATAGTCTCATACATTTCTAACGCGCTCTCACCCACAGCCAACCCGCCAATGGCAAACCCATCAAAATCCAACGCGCTAAGTTCTAACGCGCTTTGGGTGCGCAAGGCTAAATGCGTACCCCCCTGCACAATGGCAAAGATATGGTGATTAGGGCTGGCGTGTTGGCGGTGGTGCTCTAAGCTCTTTTGTGCCCAAGCTGTGGTTTTTTGCACGGCTTGCAAAAGGCGCTCATAGGAGGCGGGCAAGCCTACCAAATCGTCTAAAACCATGCAAATATCGCTATTGAGAGCGTATTGGATGTCCAGCACCTTAGCGGGGGTAAAAAGGTGGGAACTTCCATCAATATGGGATTTAAACACGATGCCCTGATCGTGTTCTTTGGTATTGTGGCGCAAAGAAAAGGCTTGAAAGCCCCCACTATCGGTTAGAAAATTCCCTTTAAATCCGCTAAAACCATGCAAACCGCCCAACTTGGCGATGCGTGTGTGCGAGGGGCGCAAATAGAGGTGGTAGGTATTGGCCAAAATAATGGGAGCTTTGAGCCCATAGAGGTCTTGGGTATCAAGACTCTTAACACTGCCCTGCGTGCCTACAGGCATAAAGATAGGGGTTTGCACGCACCCATGGACAAGCTCCATGCTCAAGGCGCGCGCATGCCCGTCTTGAGCATCCAAACAAAGAGGAATCATGTGTCTTAACTTTTTTGCTATATAATAGCCAAAAACACTAGGAAGTGCTTGAAACGAGTTGCGTTGATTTTAGAGGGTGCTGTTGCTAAAAAATTCCTAGAAGCAGTGGCCACCCAATACTTTAGTAATAATTTCTATCTTGTGATCACCAAAGACGCTTCCTGTCTTCCTAGCACTCTGCCTAGCACCTTTGAAGCGCATGTTTTTGACCCCACTTCTGCTTACAGACTCCACACTGTTTTAGACACGAAGGTCAGCGATGTCTTCATTATGTTGGATAATGCCCAAGAACAACAGGCGATCTATGAGATCATCAGGCAGCGTAATAAGGATGTGCGTTTGTTGGTAAATTTACCCCATGCGGACATGTGGGGGGGAGTCAAGGACGACAGACTGCTCATCATTGACAACACCCAGATCTTAGCTAACAAATGCATCACCAAGATTCCCAATGTGCCCAATGTGCCCCAAGGCTTTGGGTTAGAGCAGGGGGAGGTGATGGAGATTGGCGTACCCTATGGAAGCGTCTTTGCTTATCGCCATGTCGGGGCGTTGCGCCAAAAAGATTACAAAATCGTGGGAATTTATCGTAAAAATAAATTCTTTTTAAGCCACCCCTCTACGATCATTTTACCTCGCGATCAGTTGTTAGTGGCGGGTAATCCAGAAGTGCTTAATAATGTGTACTTGCAGGTCAAAAGCAATGTGGGGCAATTCCCCGCTCCCTTTGGACGCGATATTTATCTTTATATAGACATGCGCCTACAAAGCCCCAAAGCTTTGAATCGCGATCTCCAACAAGCCCTTTTTTTGCATGAAAATCTCAAGAGTCTCGCGCTGTATGTGTGTGTTCTCAATCCTAAAGTGGGGATGATCGAGTCAATCCGCATGATAGAAAAGCCAGATATCCATGTCGTGCTAGATTTTAGCGGCATGCCCTTTATGAAAAAACTCTATACGGATAGCCAGAAAAAAATCGGTCTGGTGGTGGTGGGGCAGGAAATCTTTGGGCATCAAGAGCACAGAAAGGCGCTTTTTGAGATCGCCACCCCTATTTTTAAGACCAATGCCCATGGCTTGGCAGAGATCAAAAAGGGCATGGTGGTGCTCAATGAGAGCATGCAACAGAGCGAAGACATCTCTTCGGTGATGTTTGATATTTGCGCACAAATGAGCTTAGACATGCTATTATACGACTTTGACCCGGATAAGCGTTACAAGGTAGAAGTCATTGACAACTACAAACACCTCTCCCATATTTACAGCCGCAAGATCAAGATCATCCGTACCTCTATGAAAAACCCCATTTTATTTTTAAGAAAGCTGGAGACACCCATCATGCAATTCTTGCCCTTTGAATCCTGTATCACCCAGAGCCAACTTTTTTGGGCCTTTTCTACCAAAGTAGAAAAGATCGCCTTTTTAAGCGATATGCATCCCCAGCTCTTTATCCCGGTGGTGGAATGATGTACCTAGACATCCAAACGGGGCAGGGGGCTTATAGAGTGCATGTAGGGGGTCTACCTCCCATCGCACTCCCTTGTAAAGCACTCATTGTGAGTGATACAAAAGTGGGAGAATTATATTTGAGCTCTTTGTTAGGGCATGTGCAGGCTGCAGAGATCGCAACGCATTTAGTCCCTATGGGCGAATCCTTTAAAACATGGCA
The DNA here is from genome assembly GCF_003660395.1 of Helicobacter vulpis. GTDB lineage: Bacteria > Campylobacterota > Campylobacteria > Campylobacterales > Helicobacteraceae > Helicobacter > Helicobacter vulpis. The sequence continues at coordinate 48,907 of NZ_QXQT01000007.1, read as the reverse complement.
AACCCTAGAGGGCATTTTAGAGAGCGCCTTTGAGGCACACTTGAATCGCACGGATGTAATGGTGGCTTTAGGGGGCGGGGTGGTGAGCGATATGGTGGGCTTTGCGAGCGCGATTTATAAACGCGGGATCGATTTTTACAATATCCCCACCACACTTTTAGCCCAAGTGGATGCGAGTGTGGGAGGCAAGACGGGCATTAACAACGCGCATGGGAAAAATCTCATTGGGGCGTTTCACCCCCCCAAAGCCGTTTATATTGATCCGCATTTTCTAAAAACCTTGCCCCAACGCGAGTTTAGGGCAGGTGTCGCAGAGATGATCAAAAAGGCAATCTGTTTGGACGCGCCCTATTTTGAATGGCTACACACCCACCCCATAGAGGCGCACTTAGAAGAGGCGATCTTTAAAAGTGTGCAAATCAAAGCTAGGGTGGTACAAGCCGATGAGAGAGAGAGTGGGGCACGCATGGCGCTCAACTATGGGCACACTTTCGCGCATGCCATTGAAAAAGAGGGGCATTACACGGAGTTATTGCACGGGGAAGCCGTGGGAGTGGGTATGCGTATGGCTAATGCGCTCGCCATGAAATTAGGCTTGTTAGATGAAAAAAGCCATGCGCGCATGGAGGCATTATTGCATGCCTATGGTTTGGATTTGCCCTACAAAATTAAAAACATGGCAAATTTCTACGCCACCATGCAGCAGGATAAGAAAAATAGCACCGGTGTGCGTTTCATTTTGCCCACCGGCATTGGGAGTTTTAACATCGTGGATGGTGTGCCCCAAAGCGTGGTGTATGAGGTGCTTGGCACATGGGCTTGAAAATTTTAATGGCATTGGGCATGCTGTGCGCGCTCTTGAGTGCGCAACCAGAGCCTAGCGCGCTCAAAGCCCAGTTAGAGAGTTTGGACAAACAGCTCGAACCCAATTTATGGATCCAACAATTTAAAAATTTTGAATCTTATCAAAAACTCTCTGCACAAATCCAGCACCTCCAACAACAACTCAAAACGCTCAAAAGCAAGGGGGAACATGGCTTAAAAACAAGCGCGTTAGAACACAGCCTGCAAAGTCTCCAGCACCAACAAAAGCTTTTGCAATCCTATAAAAGCCCCCCCTTTAAGGAATTGGTAGAAAAGCCCCCCATCCTCAACATCCCCACCATCACTAACCCCTTTGCCATCATCGGGGGGCTTTCTTTTCTCAAAAGCCTACAGGCACGCTATAAAAGCATGCAAACCAATTTAGAGAGTTTAAAGCGCGCCTTACACCTTATTCAAGAAAAATACGCCCTCCTAGAACAGCTCAACACTCTAAGCCCTGGGCCCCAGCTTGGCGCGCAGATCTCCCAAGAACAGGTTAAAATCTTGGAGTTCCAAAGCGCACAAAGTCTCTTGGACGCGAGTCTAGAAAGTTACGCTAAAGATGTGCAAGCCATGCGCGCGCGCATCCAAGCCCAGATCAAAGATCAGCTTTTCAAATTATTTTGGGTGGTCTTGGCCGCGTTAGGAAGCGTGTTGTTAGCATGGTCGCTCAAGCACCTAAGCCATAAATACTTAGTGGGCGATGAGCGCGCCTACACCATCAACAAGGCGATCAACTTCATCAACGCCAATGTGATTGTCTTGATCTTTTTGTTTGCCTATTTAGAAAATGTCTCTTATTTGATCACCTTTTTAGGTTTTGCTAGCGCGGGGTTTGCCATCGCCATGCGCGATGTGTTCATGAGCGCGCTGGGGTGGTTGTCTATCTTGATCAAGGGGAGCGTGCATGTGGGGGATCGCGTCAAAATTTCTAAAGATGGGAATACCTATGTGGGCGATGTGCTAGACATCTCCATGCTCAATATCACCATTTTAGAAGAGGTGACTCTCACCACCTACACCAAGAATAACGGGCGCGCGGGGCGCATTATTTTCATCCCCAATAATTATATCTTTACCGGACTCTTCTCCAACTACACCCATTTGGGTTTGAGCGCGGTGTGGGATAGTCTAGACTTCTTATTGCCCTTTGGCTCTAATTATCAGCGCGCCATAGAGATCGCCCTAGAGATTGCCACCACCCACTCTAAACCCTATAGCCAAGCCACCCGCACACAGCTGGGCAAGTTGCGCGCTAAATACGCCCTGCGCGCCTTGGATTCTGAACCTAAAATCGCCCTCATGCCCGAAAAAGAGGGCATGCGCTTGTATGTTTCTTACTTGGTGAGTGCCTATGATACTTTGGGGTTACACTCCACCATCGCCTTAGAAATCCTCAAAGCTTTTGAGCAGGCAGAAGACATTTTTATCACTCCTAAGTCTGCCCCATGAGAAGGTGGTGGCTGTGTTGTTTCTTGCTATGGGGGGTGTTGTCCGGGGCGCAGGATTCTAGCATGCCCGGCCAGGATGGACGCGCGCAATTGTTGATGGAATTAACGCGCTTAGAAAAACACTTAGACAATGGCAACAATATTTGGTTGAAGAAATTCAACAATACGGAGAGTTACGAGCAGATCTACGCAGAAATTCAAAGTATCCAAGGCCAACTTAAGATCCTCAAACATAGGAAAGATGGCAATGCCCTACAGATTAGCGCGCTAAAACACACTTTGCAAGCCCTTAAACACCAAGAAGAACTCTTAGAGCAGTACAAGGGTAACCCTTTTAAAGAATTGGTAGAAAAGCCCCAGATTGGCGATATCCCCACTATTAGCAATCCTGTCGCCATCATCAGCGGGATTTCCTTTGTGAAAAACATCAAGGCTAGATACGCCACCATGAGGCGCAATAAAAAGCTTTTAATGGAAGCTTTGGGCTTTTTGGAAGAAGAAGTGAGTCTGCTCACCCGTTTACAAGCCCTGCAAGATGATAACAATACGGCTAAGAAACTCTATCAAGAACAAATCAAAAAGATCGAGTTGCAAGGGGCGCAAAAACTCTTAACAACCAGCATGGATCTCTATGCTAAAGACATTGAAGAAGTGGATGCTAATATCCAAACCCAAATTAAAGCCCAACTTTTTAAACTCTTGTATGTGGTGTTGATCGCTTTAGTGAGTATTATCTTAGCATGGATTTTAAAAGTCATCAGTCATAAGTATGTACAAAGCAATGAGCGCGCCTACACCATCAACAAGGCAATTAACTTCATCAACGCCAATATTGTCATTTTGATTTTTCTATTTGCCTACCTAGAAAATGTTTCCTACTTAGTCACGGTGCTAGGCTTTGCTAGTGCAGGGTTAGCCATTGCGATGCGCGATCTCTTTATGAGCTTACTAGGTTGGCTGACAATTATGGTAGGGGGTAATGTGCATGTGGGGGATCGTATAAAAGTCTCTAAGGATGGCAATACTTATGTGGGCGATGTACTCGACATTTCCATGCTCTATATTACCATCTTTGAAGATGTAACCCCTCTAGCCTATAAAGAGAATCATTGCCGCGCGGGGCGCATTGTCTTTGTACCTAATAATTACATCTTTACTAGCCTCATCGCCAATTATAGCCACTTTGGCATGAGAAGCGTTTGGGATGGGATCACGTTTCACATTACCTTTGATTCTAATTACAAAAAGGCGATGGATATTGCTTTCAACACTGTTAACATCCACGCCAAACAGTATACCGAGATGACCTATAAACAGCTAGGTAAAATGCGCACCAAGTATTCCTTGCGCAACACCAGTGTCAGCCCTAGGGTTTTCATGTCTTTGGAGAAAGATGGGATTCAAATCAGTGTGTGGTATCAGACCAATTCTTATGCCACCCTCGCGCTCAAATCTAAGATCTCTAGCGACATTATAGAAGCGCTCTTACAAGAACCCGATATTTTTGTGGCCTACAACACAACCAAGCTCGTGCGCGATGTGGGTGATGGGTTTGGCAATAAAGACTATGAGCTCAGGAAGAAACATGAAACAGAAAGTTTACTTTAAAACCTTTGGTTGCCGCACTAATCTCTTTGACACCCAAGTGATGTTGGCACACCTCAAAGATTTTGAGCACACCTGCAAAGAGGATCAAGCCGATATCATCGTGCTCAACTCTTGCACAGTCACCAATGATGCCGATTATAGCGCGCGCGCCTATGCTAGAAAGATGAGTGCTTTGGGCAAAAAGGTGTATTTTACCGGGTGTGGGTCTAATTCTCAGGGTTTAAAACTCTTTGAAAGCGGGCATGCTTTTGGAGTCTTTGGGCACGATGCTAAAGAGCAAATCAACACCCTATTGCACGCCAAAGAGGGCTTTTTTCACGCCGATAGCTTGGCGCATGTCGATTCTAGCATTGTGCCTCTCTTTGTGGGCAAAACGCGCGCCTTTGTCAAGATTCAAGAGGGCTGTGATTTCAAATGTAGCTATTGTGTGATCCCTTTGGTACGGGGTAAATCTAGAAGCTTGCCAGAGAGTCAGATCTTAACACAATGCCAAGTCCTAGCCCAAAACGGGGTGTTAGAGATTGTGCTCACAGGCACGAATGTAGGGAGCTATGGCAAGGAGACAGGGAGCAACATCGCGCGCCTCATTAAAAACATCGCACGCCTTGAGGGGATTAAGCGCGTGCGCATCGGGAGTTTAGAGCCTAGCCAAATTGATGCCGAGTTTTTAGAATTGCTCGATCACCCCATTTTAGAGCGCCATTTACACATCGCCCTGCAACACAGCCATGACAGCATGTTAAAGCGCATGCGGCGGCGTAACCGCACGCACAGCGATCGCCAACTCCTAGAAAAGATCGCACTCAAGGGTTTTGCACTGGGGACAGATTTTATTGTAGGACATCCTTATGAGAGTGAAAGCCTTTGGCAAGAGGCGTTGCAAAATTTTAAAGCTTTGCCCCTAACCCATCTGCACCCCTTTATCTACAGCGCGCGCGCGGGTACGCTCTCTAGTACAATGGGTGCGCGCGTACGCGGAGATGTTGCCAAGCAGCGCTTAAGAACGATTAGCGCATGCGTGCAAGAGAAGAACCACGCTTTTCGCATGCGCGCCCAGAACACCCCCCTAGAGGTGTTGGTGGAGAGTTACAAAGATGGGTATTATCATGGGAGCGATCAGTATTTTAACCCCGTGGTGATTAGCGCGCCGCGCGATTTGCGTGCCCAATGGGTGCGCTTAGAAAATTACCAAGTGCAAAGAGAAAGAAGTTATGCGGCGCTTTAATAAAAAGGTTGTGATCGGGGCGTTGGGGGTGCTGGTGGGGGCGATTGTGGTGGCGTTTTTATTCTTAAGAGATCAAGTAAAACTGGTGAGTATCAAGGATTTTAACGCCCTCTTGCATTCTGATAAAATCCAGAGTATTCAAATGGATGACAATTACATCTACTTGAAAGTGAATTTCAAAATCTACAAGACGCGCGGGTGGGTTGGAAAGAGAGCTTGCAATTCCCTAGCAATATCCCTATTGAGATTCTCAAGGAGGAGAACACGACCCAGCAACTCTTAGACATGGTGATCATTTTCTTTTTTCTCATTTTATTGGCGTTGATTTTGCGCTTTGCCTGGACACGCAAAAACCTCCCCCTGCAAACCAGTTATGACAGCGTTTTAAAAGCCCAAAGCCCGCCCATGCCCTCTTTGCACGCCACCTTGCCCAGTGTGCGCTTTGAAGATGTCGCGGGCACTAAAGAGGTTAAAGAAGAGCTCTATGAGATCGTAGATTATCTCAAAAACCCCAAAAAATACCAAGATTTAAAAATCAAATTGCCCAAGGGGGTGCTCTTAGTGGGACCTCCAGGAGTGGGCAAGACGATGATTGCCAAAGCCCTAGCCTCTGAAGCCAAAGTGCCCTTTTTTTACCATAGTGGGAGCGCGTTTGTACAAATCTATGTAGGCGTGGGGGCTAAGAGGGTGCGCGAACTTTTTGCCAAGGCGAAGGCTTTTAGCCCCTCGATTGTCTTCATTGATGAGATCGATGCGGTGGGCAAGGCGCGTGGACACCAACGCAATGACGAACGAGAAGCCACACTCAACCAGCTTTTAACCGAAATGGATGGCTTTGAGGAGAGCGCACAGGTGATTGTGATCGGGGCGACTAATAAAATTGATGTGATCGATGAAGCCTTGCTCAGAAGTGGGCGTTTTGATCGGCGTATCTTTATCTCCCTGCCCGATCTAGAGGAGCGCACCCAGATTTTAGAGTCGTACTTGAAAGACAAGCAACACAGCCTAGATTGCCTAGAGGTGGCGCGTATTTGTGTGGGCTTTAGCGGGGCGATGCTCTCCTCTTTGGTCAATGAAAGCGCGCTGAATGCCTTGCGCCACAACCACAACACCATTAGCATGCGCGATATTTTAGAAGTCAAGGATAAAATCGCCTTTGGCAAGAAAAAACATGTCGCCTTAAGCGAACAAGAAAAAAATCTCTATGCGCTCTACCAAAGCGCGAAGGCGCTCAGCGCGTATTGGCTAGAAGTGGAGTTTGATAAAGTCTTGTTGATGGGGGATTTTCTGATCGCTAGCGATCAAAAGGTGCGTAGCCAAAGCGAGATGAACAATAGTATCAAGGTGTATTTAAGCGGGATGATCATCTTAGAATTGTTCTTTCAAGAGCATTACACCTTAGCCAAAGAAGACCTCAAACACGCCTTTGAAATCGCCAAGCGCATGTGTGAAGAATATGCGATGGGGCGTAAATTCATTGGGGATCGCGCGGACATGGAGGCGTTATTAGGCGCGTTGTATAAAGAACAAAAAGAATTTTTGAGCAATTCTAAAATGCAGGTGCAGGCGATGGCGAAAATCTTGCTAGAAAAAGAAAAGCTTAGTAAGCCCCAAATTCAAGAGATTTTACACTCGTTTGTGTGATGGTGGGTACATACTTTAGCGGTTTTGGCTTTTCTAATGAAGACTGGCTTTTTGCATGGCTCTTAGAAAAGGGCACGCGTTACGATGTGGCTGGCTTTAGCTATGGGGCTACGCGCGCGCTAGAATTTGCCTATCATCAAGTAAAGCAGGGCAGACGGGTACAAAACTTGATGTTGATCGCCCCTTGCATGCTTGCCCACAAGAGCCAAGCCTTTAAAAACTTGCAACTCAAAGCCTACCAACAAGACCCACACGCCTACATGCGCGCGTTCTTTGAAAAAATTGGTTGGAGCGCGCTCTTGCAACAAGACCCCAGTTTGGCGCGTTTCACGCATTTGGGCAGCTTGCAAGATTTGCAAATCTTGCTCAACTACGCCTACGCCCCTGAAAAGCTAGAATTTTTATGCGCTAAGGGAGTGCGTTTAGAAGTGTTCATTGGGTTAGAAGATGCGATCATGGACGCGCAAGCTCTGAGGAGCTTTTTTAAAAACTATGGCTGTGTGTGGTGCTTTAAGGGGGCTAATCACTTGCTCTTATAGTGGCAGCTGGGATCAACTTCTGCGATTTATATTATAATGCAGAGCTCGATCGACTGAAAAGGGAAAGAATGTTACGAAGGGCTGTATTGTTGTTATGTATGGCCGTGCTGTCCTATGGGAAGGGTTTTAAGGATTACATGCGCTATGATTTGGGCTTCAATCTCTTCATCATGGATCACGAGGGTTCGACCACCTATTGGCCCAACACTAACACCACTTTAAGCACGCGTTTGACCCCTGAAGTCGGGTTTGCCTTTGATTTGGGGCGTGTGGAGCAGAAAATCATGGTCGGAGCGTTCTTGTTCCAAAATATCCATACCTATCAGATGAACTTCCCTAGCAAATGGGGCCCTACGGTCTATTACCAAGCGCGCGCCAAGTCCTTTAATTTCTATGGGGGCATTTTCCCTAGAAAATACCTTATTGGGCATTATCCCCTAAATGTCTTTGCGCCCTATTATTGGTTCTCCGATCCGAATGCGCGCGGGTTTGCCTTGCAGTACAAACCCCCTGCCAATCCCTATCAAGACACCCACATAGAAGCAGAGTTTCTACTGGATTGGTTTGGGGGCAATTGTTATACCTGTAAATATGGGCGCAATGCGCTGGGCAATGGCATGGATCGCTTCAGTTTCATGGGGGCTAGCGAATTCTCTAGTTTTAAAGACTTTTTGAAAATCGGGGCCAATGCGGAGTATTTCCATGTCGAAGATCAGTTTTTACTCAATTGGCCCGCCCCATTAAAGGCATCCGCCATGGTTCGATCTATTTGTTAGATCGACTCTATTACCAAGCCTATGTCAAAAGCGACCTGCTCAATAGTGCCCCCTTCATGGAAGCATTGAACTTCTCTGTGGGTGTGTTGGGCAATTTGGAACGCCTGCGCCGCATTGGTATCGCCGAGCCTTTCAGAATCAGCACGGGGTTATTTGTGGAAAGCCATGTCCAATTCAAAGGTTTTGGGGTGAGCGATCTTTTCTTTGCTAGCAAGCATGGTGAGGATTTCTACTACAGCAGATACGCTAAGGTGAATCTCATCTGTTCTAAGGACTATTGCCCCACCCCTATTTATCGTGGGGTACCCTTTTTCCAAGCTCCCCTTTATAATCGTCTAGACATTTATTATGAGTTTAGGAGTTCCTTTGCCAAAATCCGTACCCAATTTGTCTATAACTTGATGAGTGATTACACCACCACCCAAGATTCCTACCAAGTCTATTTCACTGTGGCACTAGATAGCTACGATCTACTCAATTTCATCTTACGCAAGGTACACCGATAATCTCTATCAATAGGAGGGGTTTAACGCCGATTTAGAGCTAAAGCAAGGAGGCGTGCATGTCCTATGTTACCGGCAATGTTACCCATGTCAATCAGAATGCCCCCTTTGGCTCTATTGTGTATCAAAATGCCCTGCCCAAACTGGATAATGAAAACCACAAGGAGTTCTTAGAGCGCTTGCAAGCAGTGCAAGAAACCCGCGCTTTAGAAAAGAATAAGGCCATCCATCGCGACAAGGATGAAAACCCCCCCCAACAGCACAACCCCCCACCCCACCAACAGCCCGACCCGCGTTGTTTGGGTGATAAACGCCATTGTTACCACGGGCACTATTACAGCGATCACGCTTTAGAACGCGCCCTAGAGAACACTCAGGAATTAGAGGGCTTTTTAGAACCCCATGTACTAGATGTGGTCATCTAAGCCTTGTTGGCTTGGCTTGGGCTTTTGGCCCCCTAGCCCAAATACCTGAGCACCAAACTCGCGTAGTAGCTCGCGCCGCGGGCTAAAAGCGCGTCATTGAAGACATAGCCAGAGGTGTGGAGATAGTGGGTGTTCTCATTTTCTAAAAAGGCGTAGGCACAGGGGCGTAACTGGGTGAAAAACCCAAAATCTTCACTCCCCATAGCCGCGGGGTGTTCAAAACAACAAGCCTCTTCTCCAAAGACTTCTTTAGCCACTTCTTGGGCGAATGCGCTAGCCTTTGGATCATTGATTGTAACAGGGGCAGCGGCTTGCTTGCTTATCTCAATTTCTACCCCTTGAGCCAAAGCGATCCCCTTAGCGATTTGTGCAATGCGTGCAGCGGTGATCTCTTGGCTTGCAGCGTCCAAAGCGCGCACACTTAGTTTTAAAGTGGCGTGATTAGGGATGATATTAAAAGCGCTCCCGGCATGGAACGCCCCCACACTCACCACCGCGCTGTGTTGGGGGTCAATATTTCTAGCCACAATGCCTTGCAAGGCCACCACCAATAAAGAGGCGGCCAAAATAGGGTCCTCGCATTTTTCAGGCGCGCTCCCATGCCCCCCCCGCCCCTTGATCTCTAGGGTGTAGCAATCCGCACTCGCCATGATCGCCCCACTCTTCAGGTAGATTTTTTTATCCGTGCCTAGGGGCATGTTATGCCAGCCAAAGATCATATCGCTATCAAATTGTTCTAACAAGCCCTCTTCAAGCATGGCTTGTGCGCCCCCCAGCCCTTCTTCAGCGGGCTGAAAGTACAGATGCAACGCGCCCTCAAACTCTTGGGTGGCTAAATACTTAGCAGCTAATAGCAAAGACGCGCTATGCCCGTCATGCCCACAGGCATGCATTTTGCCCGCATGTTGGCTCTTATAGGGCAAGTCATTTTCTTCTGGCATGGGCAATGCGTCCATATCCGCCCTCAAGCCAATTTTCTTGGGCGAATCGCCCTTTTTGAGCACCCCCACCACACCGGTTTTGCCCACACCCGTATGCACCTTGTAGCCAAATTCTTGCAATTTGTTAGCCACCAGCTTAGAGGTTTGCACTTCTTCAAAACCTAGCTCGGGGTGTTGGTGGATTTGTTGGCGAATCGCTTTAAACTCCTCTTGCATCGCGACAATCTCTGGGATCAAGGGCATAACTCTCCTTTAGGGCTTTCTTTTGAAAAGGCGTTTGATTCTATACCACAGACGCCTACGGCGCTTCTCCTCCTCTATCTGCTTGTCAATCTCTGCAACCGGTCGATCAAAGACAATTTCTATGTAATCGCTACTCCCATCCTTGCATTCTATGCGAATCACATTCTCGGGGGGAGGGTTGTCGTAATCTATGGGTTTTTTGCTCTCTTCCATGCTCGCTCCTTGAGGCTTGATGGCTATTAAATCAATAGGCGCGCTGATCCATGCACTTGATTTCAATCTCTTCGGCAATGGGGGTAGTGTTGTGGTGGAGCAAATCTACCTTGACCAGATCGCCCTTTTTGAGATCGACAAATTTCTTTGCCTTATCCCAGCCCACACCGCATGCATCTTGTTCAATTTTCGTGTAGGGCATCACCTTGATCACCATCCCATTGATCGCAATGGTCTTTTGCGTAGCATCAATATTTTCAATGATCCCCTTAAAATCAGAGGCGCAGACAACCCCCACAGCCACAAGCCCCAGCGCTAATTTTTTCATTTTCTTCCCTTTTTAGAAATATTAGAGACGAGAGTATAGGCATTTTGTACTAAAACTTTCCTAATATTTGAGCATGCTGGGAGTACTTCCCTCCCGACCTCTGCCTTAGATTTTAAACATGCTCAAAAAGCCATCCAAATCAGCGGTGTGTTCATTGAGCTCATGAGAAGACTTTTGCATAGAATCGTTAATTTTTAATAAATCTTGCACGCAGAAGGCGATCTTGTCCCCATTTTCTAGGATGCTTGTGGTGTGCTCATTGATTTTGTTGATATTGTTGATATTGACCAAAGACTGCTCCACCGCGCTAACAATCACGGCAGAGAGATGATTCATGTGATCTTGCATCTGGCTTGAGTGCTGGGCTAGGGTTTGCATCAAGCCTAGATCGTCCTTGCTCTCTTGGTTAATCTTGGCAATGGATTCTAAGATATTCTTGACAATGGACTCGCTCTCTGTGATATTCCTTTGAGTCCTTTCGGCCAAAGTCCGCACTTCATCAGCCACCACCGCAAAGCCCCTGCCATGCTCGCCCGCGCGCGCCGCTTCAATGGCGGCATTAAGGGCGAGTAAATTGGTTTGATCGGCGATGTCTGTGATCGCATCTAGCACGCTTTGGATATTTTGGGCCTCTGTGGAGAGCGCTTGGATTTTCACGACATTGCTTTCTTCATGGGACATGTTGCGTTGGACATACTCGTTGATCACGCCCATCGCACTTTTAGTTTCAGAGACATTTTTGAGCACGCCCTCCAACAGTTCCCTAGTGGACATGGACACCGCTACACTTTCATCTAGTATTTGGCGGCTAGAATGGCTCAAATCCGTATTATTATGGCTGATTTGCTTGATTTGCTTGGAATTGGAGTCCAAGTCTATAGAGATGGTGCTTAGAGATTTGGAGATAGCTGTATTGGTTTGCACCTGCGCAAAAATTCTTTGTAAGGTGTCGTGTATGTATCCTATGAAGACGTTCACAGACCTAGTCATCAAGCCTATTTCGTCATTGGCCGCAATGGTGATCTTATCGGTGAAAGTTTTGCTGTCTATGATGTGCTCTAGCGTCTTGTTGACCTTTTTTAATCTCCTAGAGATATTGCGCACCACCACAAAGGATAAAATAATGGTAATCAAAATGAGCAACACTTCACAGATCACCAAAAATCTAAAGTAATGGGTGTTCTTGGTGATCTCAATCTCTGTGAGCTTTGTGATGTGATCGCTGATGTTGTCTTCTACTTGTTTGAGCAAATTGATCTTCTGGGTAATGGTGTTAAACCACACTGTGGGCTTGATGCCAAACCCCCCGGTGAGATATTTTTTGATCAAGACTTGGCGCATCGCCTCCACATCTTTAAAGCTAGCATCCTTACGGACTTGGTGGAATAGCGCGATACTCTGCGCGTCCCCAAAGGATAGGAAAAATTTTTCAAAGACTTCCTGCTTGGCCACGAGGGCAATAAAATGCGCGTAATTGGGATCAGCAGGGGCATTTACGTTGAAGATTTGATTAGCCGTGGCCCGTTCTAGCCCAGCTGCTTCTTTCGCGTAAAGAAAACTAATATAGCCCATCACCGCATCAGAGATTTTAGAATTAGGGATGATCTTGATGGACTCTAGCACCGTGTCTAAGAACATCGCAATGCTTTTTGTGAAGTAGGTTACTGTGCTGTCCACAAGTGCCCTTTTATCCTTAGCTTGCATAGCGCTACGGATTTGGGGCAATTTGTCTAAGGAGCGCAACCCCTCTTGCAAAACCCGCATATAAGCTGCGTCTAAATCTGAAGCGGAGCTTAGAAATCTTTTGAGCTGTTCTAATCTGGCATCTGTGTGCGCTCTTTGTTCTTGCAACGCGCTGGCAAATTGTACCCCATTACTGGACAAGAACCCCGCGCTCATTCCCCGCTCTTTTTGCATCTCATGCACCAGCAAGGACAAGTATTTAGACACCTCTATTTGGCGCGCCAAATCCTTATTGCGCGCCAAGGAACTATAGGTGTTATGCAATTGCCAAAACATAAAGGACAACAGGGCGACCACGGGGACAGAAAGGATCAAGATAATTTTGCTTTGCAGTTTTAAACCATCAAATAGGCGCAATGGAAACTCCTTATAAAAGGAATCGGGGTTTCTAACTCAAAACCCCCTGCTTAAAACTTTTTGCGATGGGCCTCATCTAAGATATTTTGCGCAATCTTTTGCACATTTTCGCTAATGGTGGAGGAAGTGGTAGCTATTTTAGTGTTGTTGGCCATCGTCTGTTCTAACTCATGTACAGCAGTGTCGATCAAAGTGATACTATGACTCTGTTCTTCTATAGCGCTGGCAGCTTGGTTGATGGATTGTGTGAGGGCTTGGGTGTTGGCCTCAATTTCACCCAAAGACTTTTGGGTGCGCTCAGCTAGTTTGCGCACTTCATCAGCCACCACGCTAAACCCACGCCCATGCTCGCCCGCGCGCGCCGCTTCAATGGCGGCGTTCAAGGCCAATAATGTGATTTGATCGGCAATCTCTGTGATGACAACGACCATGTTCTGAATCCCTTGGGATTGCGCGATCATCTCCTGACTCTTAGCGTTCACACTTTGCATGCCTTGACTGATCTGGACTAGGGCGTTGGTGGTTTGTTCCAAAGAGATCACCTGTTGTTTAGACGCATCCTGCATCGCATGCGTGGCTTGGTTGAGGATATTGGTTTCTTGAGTGAGCGCGTTAGCAAAATCTAAGGAGTTTTTCAAAGAATCGACAATGCTTTGTTGTAAGGTGTTGATATTATTGGCCAATTGTAAAAACCCACCCTGTAGCGAGGAAGTGTCCATGCCCCTTGTGAAATCGTTTTGCGAATACGTTTCAATAGTTTTAGAAATATGTTGGAAAATATTATTTAAAAAGCTAGAAAAATTATTGAGATTTGCACCCAAGTGTTGGAGCTCTGGATTGATTGCTTGCGCGTGGATATTTTGGGTGAAATCGCCCGTACGCGCGCTATCAAGCACCATCAAAGCTTCCTTAGAGAGATTCTGATCGGCTTGCAAATAAGCCACCGCCTCTTGGATGTTCTCATTGAGAGCGCGCGCCATCTGCCCCAATTCGTCCTTAGAGTGCAAGATAATCGCTTTGGGGACTTCTTGTTGTTTGTAATTGACAAAGGCAAAAAAATCCTTGAGCCCCTTGTTGAGCGCGCTAATATTGCTCGTGATCTTGCGATAAAAAAGATAGTAGAGGGGAATCACCACCACAACCAAAAAAACCAAGGCAATCAACACATAAAAATTAAAGCTGCTGCTGAGTTTGTCCTTGATGTCCCCAGTGATGGTCTGGGTGCGTTGTTCCACATTGTCCATATACACACCCGTGCCCACCCACCAATTGGGCATGCCCTGAATTTTTTGGGCATAGGAAACCTTATCTGTATAACGGGTGGTGCCATCGGCTAGGGGTTTGGGGGAGACATAGTAGACAAAGCCCCCTCCAGCCATGGCCGCTTCGTAGAGTTTTCGCGTGTAGAAGACTCCGTTTTTATCTTTGACATTTTCTGCGCTCACACCCGCGCGGTACTTGGGGTTGGCCGTGTAAATAGGGCTGTATTTATCATAGGCAAAGAAATAGCCAGACCTGTCTTTTTCAAAGCGAAACCCCTTGAGCATGGCTATTACAATCTGTTTTTTGGCTTCTAGGGTGGGCGCGTCCTTGATGGCTTGGGCGAGATCGAAGCTCACGAGGTCTACAGCCAGTTGAATCTTATCTCCTAGCATGCGTTTTAAATCCACACTAACCGATGTGTTCACGCGGTGTACCGATTCTCTATTGTTTTGCGCAAAGAGCAAGAGGGTCGCCACCATCGCCACAATGGTGAGCATCCACAAAGCGACAATCTGTTTACCTAGGGAAAAGGAACGCATCAAAACCTCTTTTGACAACTTTTCTTAGAATTTCTTGCTATTGGCTTCATTGAGAATATTTTGGGCAATGTGTTGTACATTCTTGCTAATGGTTAAAGAAGTGCTCGCGATCTCAGCGTTATGAGTCATGGTCTGCTCTAGGGTTTCCATAGCGCTGTTGATCTGGGTAATGCTCTTTGTTTGTTCTTCTATAGCGCTGGCAGCTTGGTTGATGGATTGGGTGAGGGCTTGGGTGTTGGCCTCAATTTCACCCAAAGACTTTTGGGTGCGCTCGGCTAGTTTGCGTACCTCATCGGCCACCACGGCAAAACCCCTGCCATGTTCGCCCGCTCTAGCGGCCTCAATGGCGGCGTTCAAGGCTAACAAACTGATTTGATCGGCGATTTCATTGATGATGAGTACCATATTTTTAATCCCCTCAGAGCGTTCGATCACCTCTTGACTCTTGGCGTTCACACTCTGCATAGACCCACTAATTTGCCCTAATGCGCTCACGGTTTGCTCTAAAGAACTCACCTGTTGCTTAGAAGCGTCTTGTAGGCGGTGTGTGGTTTCATTGAGGGTGTTGGTTTCTTGATAGAGCGCGTGGGCAAATTCTAGGGAGTGCTTGAGCGAGGCGACAATGCTTTGTTGCAAGGTGTTGATGTCATTGGCTAGCTGCAAAAACCCGCCCTGCAAATGGCTTGTGTCTATGCCCATTTTAAAATCATTTTTAGAATAAGTTTGAATAGTGTTACAGATATGCCGAAAAATGTCATTTAAGAATTTAAAAAAGGCGTTGAGATCCGCTCCCAAGCGTTCTAGCTCCGGATTAGCCGCGTGGGCGTAGATGACTTGGGCAAAATCGCCCGTGTGTACATTGTCTAACACATTGAGCGCGTCTTTAGAAAAGTGCTGATCGGCTTGGAAATGCGCTACGGCTTCCTTTACATTGTTTTTGAGCGCGTGCGCCATCTCGCCCAACTCGTCCTTAGAATGCAAGACGATCTCTTTGGGCTCTTTTTTGGCGTGGTAATTCACAAAGGCAAAAAAGTCTTTGAGAGCCACGCTCAATGTGCGGATATTCCTTGTGATTTTGCGATAGAACAAATAGTATAGGGGCATCACCACGATAAACAGGAATAAGATCACAATAGCGCCATAGAGATAAAAGTGGTACTTCATGCCTTTGTCAATTTCTTGCATAATGGTGCGCGCACGGGCGTCTACATTGTCCATATAAACTCCCGTAGCAATCCATAAATTAGTCGTACCTTCAATTTTTTGGGCATAGGAAATTTTATCCGTGTCGCGCATGCCCCCCTCTATTAAAGGTTTGGGGAAGACATAGTAGACAAAATTCCCCCCTGCCATCGCTGCCTTATAGAGTTCTTGCACATAGAAAACGCCGTTTTTATCTTGGACATTCTTAAGACTTGTGCCTAGCTTGTCCTTAAGATTGGGGTTATAAAAGGGGACATATTCTTCATAGGCAAAGAAGTAGCCCGACTTGTCTTCTTCAAAGCGAAACCCTTTGAGGACATCTGCAATAATTTTCTTTTTGAGCGCGTCTGTGGGCGCGTCCTTGATGGCGTTAGAAATGCTATGGGCTAGCGCGTCTGTGGCGAGCTTGAGTTGTTCCCCTAGCAAGTGTTTTAAATCCACATTGACCAGCTCGTGCACATGGCGGACAGATTCTTTATTGCTTTGGGCAAATAATAGTAGAGTCACTCCCATAGTGATGACAGAAAAGGCCCATAAAACGATGATTTGCTTACCTAAAGAAAAAGAAGTCATGGCCACTCCTCAAATGACTTTTAAACACATAGACATCCGCAACGCTCTAAACAGCGCGTACCCACTCTCAAACTTCCTTAAGTAAAATTGTATCATTTTCCACATCAAATAAGAAACTCTTGTCGCTCAAATCCGTGCTATCCGTCTTTAAAAGCAGCGTGGCGAGGCGATCCTCTACTTCCTCATACAACGCCCGTTTTAAGGGGCGTGCGCCATAGATGGGATCAAAACCGCTCTTAGCGATGTACTCTTTAGCGCGATCGCTCAAAGCGATTTGTACGCCCCGCTCGCCTAGCTTGTCTTGGATTTGGGCAAACATCAAATCCACAATCTGCACAATGCTTTCCATGTGCAAAGGGTTGAAGATCACAATCTCATCTAGGCGGTTTAAAAACTCGGGTTTGAAATAGGCTTTGAGAGCTTCTTGCACCACCTTTTGTTTGTCGTATTCCTCGCTCAACTCCATGATCTGATCGTTTTGAATATCATAGGCTTTTAACACTTCTTGTTCAGCCTTGTGCTTGGCGTGTACATTCTCTAGCTCTATGATCTTGTCGCTGGCAATATTGCTGGTCAAAATAATGATGGTGTTTTTAAAATCCACCACCACGCCCTTATTATCCGTGAGTCGCCCATCGTCTAACACTTGCAAGAGCATGTTAAACACCTCCGGGTGCGCCTTTTCAATCTCATCAAAAAGCACCACGCTATAGGGGCTACGCCTCACCGCCTCAGTGAGTTGCCCCCCCTCTTCATAGCCCACATACCCGGGAGGCGCGCCCACCAGACGACTCACCGCGTGCTTTTCCATGTATTCGCTCATGTCTAGTCTAATCAAATTCTTTTGGCTATCAAAGAGAAATTGGGCTAAGGTCTTAGCGCTTTGGGTCTTGCCCACCCCACTAGGTCCTAAGAATAAAAAACTCCCAATGGGTTTATTAGGATCGCTCAGACCCGCCTTATTGCGCTTAATGGCTTTAGCAATCGCGCTAATGGCTTGGGGTTGTCCGATCACGCTCTTAGCTAGCTCCTGCTCGATGTGTAAAATGCGATCCTTTTCCTCTTGCAACATCTTTTGCACCGGGATTTGGGTCCACTTGCTCACAATGCGCGCGATGCTATCCTTACTCACAGCGTGCTGTAACAAGCTCCCATGCTCTTGCATGCGCGCCCATTGCGCTTCTAAATCGCGCACCGCTTGCTCCAATCTAGGGATCTCGCCATGATCGATCTTAGCCGCCCTTTCAAACTCCGATTGGCGTTTGGCTAGCTCAGATTCGCGCTTCAAGCTCTCAATATTGTTCTTAGCCTGCGCGATGTCTTTGAATACCCGCCTTTCGTTTTCAAATTGCGCCTCTAGGCGTTGCTTCTCTTCTAGCGCGTTGCTAAGTTCTTTTTGCACCTCCTCTAGGCGTTGTTTGTTGCTGGGGTTCTCCTCCATCAAGAGGGCTTGTTTTTCTACTTCTAGTTGTTGCACTAGCCTTTTGGTGTGGGAGAGCGCGTAAGGTTCGGATTCGATTTGCATTTTCAACTCGGCAGCGGCCTCATCGATCAAGTCAATGGCTTTATCGGGCAAAAAGCGATTGGTGATATAGCGGTGTGAAAGCTTCGCGCTAGCCACTAGCGCGCTATCAGTAATGCTCACATTGTGGTGGGCTTCTAAACTCTCTTTGAGTCCTCTTAGAATTTGCAAGGTTTCATTCACGCTGGGCTCCTCCAATGCGATGGGCTGAAAACGGCGCGTGAGCGCGCTATCTTTTTCAAAGTATTTACGATACTCCTTAAGCGTGGTCGCCCCGATGGTGTGCAACTCCCCGCGCGCTAAGGCAGGCTTTAAAATATTAGCCGCATCCATGCTCCCCTCAGACGCGCCCGCGCCCACGATGGTGTGGATTTCATCAATGAATAAAATCACATTGCCCGCTTTTTTGACCTCTTCTACTACCTTAGTTAAACGCTCCTCAAACTCGCCCCGATACTTGGCCCCGGCAATGAGCATGCTCATATCCAACATCACCACTTGCTTGTGTTGCAAGGATAAGGGCACTTCTTTTTTGGCGATGCGCTGGGCTAACCCCTCCACAATGGCGGTCTTACCCACTCCTGGCTCCCCTAATAAGATGGGGTTATTCTTAGTCTTGCGAATCAAGATTTGCATCATGCGCAAAATCTCTTCATCGCGCCCGATCACCGGGTCTAGGGTGTTTTCTAGGGCTTTGGTGGTCAAATTGATCCCGTATTTTTCTAGAGCCTCTAGGGTGGCATCATCGCTAGCTTGGGTGATTTTAGCCCCCTTGCGCAACCCCTGCAAGGTTTTAATCAGTTCTGAAACATCTAAGAATTGCTTGAAATAATGGCTAAAAAGCTCCGCATTGGCGCTAATAAAACTATCCACCGCCACAAATTGATCCCCATTTTTCACGCTCAAACCCAAGGCGTTGTGCAACGCGTCTAGAAGATTCTTGCCCAAACTAATCCCCTGCGCGCTCACACTCGAACTCTTGGGCAAGCTGTCCACCACACTTCTAGCCTCTAACTCTAGGGGTGTTTTCTCCACGCCCATTTTGATCAAGGCATGACTTAGTAAAGATTGGCTATTGCTCAAGAGCGCCCAAAAAAGGTGGATGGGTTCGATCTCTTGGTTCTTGGCGTGCAGGGCTAGAGAGAGGGCTTGATCCAAGCTTTCTTTGAGCTGGTGGGTGAGTTTTTCAAAAATACTAGAGCTGTGCATGGAGTTTCCTTTCTTTCAACAATCTAATCATAGTGTAAGGTTTAAAATAGATTAGAAACTTTTTATAAAATCTATGTTGGTTTAAAGGAGGACTGGCTTTAGAACACGCAACTTAACAGAGTGTCTTTAAAAGCGTGCATAACGCGCTTAGGCGTTGCAAAGTGTTATGGGGTTGGATGTTCAAAGACACCCGCAATAGGGGTTTTTGCACGGTGGGGGGGCGGATGGGCGCGCATAAAAAGCCCGCTTCAAGCAGGCTTGAATGGGCACTCAATAGGGCTTGAACGCGCCCAAAGGGTAAAGTTAAAATATTACTAGGGGTGCTAAAGCCTAGAATCTGCGCACAACACGCGCGCATTTTTTCTAAGATAGACACATAGCTAGGCAAATGGGCATAGAGGTGTTCTAAATGGGCTAGGGCTAATGCGCTATCTAGTAAGGATAGACTGGTGGTGTAGATCACGCTCTTGGCGCGGTTGCATAGAAAATCTACCACCTGCACGCTAGCCCCAATGAACGCCCCATAACTCCCATAAGCCTTAGAGAGAGTGCCTAAGATGATGATCTGGGGCGTGGGTTTTAGGCGGTGGTGGCTCAAATACCCCCCCAAATCATGCCCCAACACGCCCAAGCTATGCGCTTCATCTACAATCAAGTAGGCTTCATACTCTTGGGCTAGGTGGTAAAACTCTTTGGGCGCGACCTGTCCGTCCATAGAATACACCCCCTCAATGGCGATAAAAACGCGCCCCTTGGTGTGGCAAGCGCGATAGCTGGCAAGTTGCTGGGCTAAATCTGGGGCATTATTGTGGGCAAAAAAGCGCGCATTGGGCAATTTCTTAGCCAAGAATTGCCCGCTGGCGTGGTAATGCGCGTCCATAAAGAGCATGTCGCGTGGGCGCACCAGCGCATCGATTAAGGCCACATTGCCCAAAAACCCACTCCCCACTAACAAGCAGGCCGCATAGCCCAAATGCGCACATAAGAACGCCTCAAGTTGGGCATGCAGGGGGTGGTAGCCATTGAGCAACATAGAGGCCTTGGGCGCGTGGGCGCTCAAAGGGCGCACCTTCTCAAAAGCGCGCTCTAATAAAGGGGCATGGGCACTCAAGCCCAAATAATCATTGGAGGCAAAATCGGCTAAATGATCGGGGTAGAGATGGCGTTGGCGGTATAGATGCGCGCGCTCAAGGGCGCGCAACGCGTGCGTGTAGGGGCTCATTAATGCTCAGAGGTTGTCTTAAGCTGTACGTTCAGATTGTCTACTTTTTTATTGATCTCATCTTGTTTTTCAAAGAACATCTTGTCAATGACCTCGCGCACACTGGAGGCATTTTGTTCTACGGCGCGAATCCCCTGTTCGACGGCACTCAAGGAAGCCTTAGCGGGTTCTTTGATGAGATTTGCCAGCGCATTGGCCTCATCATGCACGCCATTATGGCAGGATTCCAAATTGCGATAACTCGGCGTGTTGGCGAAACGCTCCTTGCCCTTACCCTCATAATACCATTTGCCCAAGCGACATTCATGGCCATTGATCATTTTAAAGGCGTTGGGCACGCCAAAGATCAAGCCATAAAGATTGCTTTTATAGACAATGTGATCCACCTTTGCTAGCCCGCAGAAAGTGCGGTTATTGGAATTCTCAATGGAAAAAAGGGCAGCATCGGCAACGATCTTATTGTTGTGCGCAAAGCTATGGATATTACTCACATCGTCTTTAATACTCCCCACGATGTCATTGGTCTCATAGGTGTTGTTTTGGATATCGCTAGCTTCTTGTTGCATGGATTTGACCACCACGGCGATTTCTTTAGTGGCCTTTTGGGTCTTCTCGGCCAATTTGCGCACTTCATCGGCCACCACGGCAAAGCCACGCCCATGTTCGCCCGCGCGCGCGGCCTCAATGGCGGCGTTCAAGGCTAATAAATTGGTTTGCTCGGCGATATCATCGATCAAAGAGATCACCTGAGTGATTTCGCTACTGCGCTGGTTGAGCGAATCGGCTAAAGTGGTGGCGTTTTGCATTTTTTCATAAAGGGTGTCGATCTTTTGGCCGGTTTTGGCCACCTGCTCTAAAGCACCTTGGGAGTGTTTGCTCCCATTGTTAGCGGCTTCTACGAAGATGTCAGAATCTTGCAAAAGGTTATTCAAGGTCTCTTGAATACCCTCAATCCCCCCCTTCATGCTATTGTAGTAGAGATTGAAAATGCTGTTCTTACCCAATTCAGCTAGGGTTTTAAAGTCCTCACTTAGGGCGCAATAGAGGGTGTCGTCAATGCGCGTGCTCTTGATCTTGTAGGTGCGGTTATTCCAATCAAAGCTTTGATCAGCGCGGGCCAATTCGCCCGCCCTCTGCTCCAAATCCCCCATTTCTGCGATATTCCCGCTCTTGAAAACGACTTTATTGTCCTTGATCCCAACAAGACCCTCATGGGCGCACAATTCTACAAGTTGCTTGTAAACCTCTAGCTTTTTCTGCAAGGAGCGAATCTGTGCGTCTTTATCGTCCACTTGCTTGCTACGCTCTTTAGAAAAAAACATACAAACCCTTTTTTTTTTAAATTATGGGAACCATTGTATAGCAGTTTAACTTAATTTTGAGAAGTATTACAACTCGTAGCTCAGAGATGTCATCAAATAGGAGCGATCTTGAATAGTGGGCGCAAAGTTTGGATTGGACGCGCCAAAGTAGGCCACCTTATAGCCCCGGTGCATGGAAACGACATAGCCATTGAGGCGAATCATCGCGTGGATGTGTTTAGTGATATTGTAAGTACAGGTTAAACCCAGACTTTTGGAGCTGGCGCGTGGGGAATAGGTGAGTTTGCCCAGCAGAGCGCAACTCAAATTCTTGTAGCTAGTGCCTAGGAAGGCAAAGGGAGTAACAGAATTGGCGTTATAAATATTGGTGTAAGCGTCTTCATAGGGGGTGTCGTCTGTCGCGTCAAAGGGAATGGGCGAACCATTCCAGCCTAGCTGGGCGCTGGCGTTGCCAAAATTTTTATACACGCCCCAGCCAAAATTGTAACTTTTTGTCTCAAAGCGTTGGCGCACCAGCAGACTAGCGCTGGTCTCATCGATGCGATTCCCGCGATAATAGGTGCGCGCCAAAGCCACGCTATAGAGGGGAAACCACACATACACACGGGTTTGGATCTTCCAATTTGCCGGTTTAAACAGCGCGCTCACATAGAGCCCGGGGGCATTAAAGTTCTTGGGATAGAACCAAAAAAAGGGCATAATCTGCCAGTGTTTGGACTGCCAAGCCGCGCTTAGAGCGTGCATGCCATAATTGGTGCGCCTTCCATTGGCAAAATGGAATTGCACAGGGGCGTAAAAATCGCGAATAAACTGGATATTGGCCAGCCCGCGCCCATAGGTGCTAAACCAATCCAATCTGAAATTTCTCCAACGCACAAAGGCCTCAAAACCCTGGTTATAGCCGCGCAAAAACAAAGCGCGATCGCTTTTATAACGCCCCAGTTTGATCCCAAAAATGTCTTTGTAGCGGTAGTCCAAATAGGCGTTGTAAAGAATGTAATTGCGCGCGTGCACCCCATCGCCATAGCGCGATGTGTGCCAGGGCGCGTCCATTAAATAGCCCTCCCAACGCCCCATATAATACCAGTTGGCCGGCTGAAACCCCGCACGCGGATCGCTTTGATCGATCAAGGTTCTAGTCGAATCAAAGGCCAAACCCCCCACCTCCCCCCCCAGCCCCGCGCTGAGTTGGTGCGCGCTGATGGACTTGGGCAATAAATTGAGATCAATTTGCAACGCCCCAATAGCCGTTACATAACTACCGGTTGGGTAAATCCCCTTGTTGGAATTGATGCTAGAATTGTTAAAGCCAATGCGCGAGAAGGAGCCCATGCGCCCCCCGATTTTATAATCCAAAGCGTGCAGACCTCCCACCACCAATAAACCCAAACTACAAATTCTAGGGACACTACAGCCGTGATTTTTATCGCGCATGCCTCAAACTTGACTTCCGATTTAGCGCGTTTTTAACATGTGATTCCTTAAGCGATAATCATTTAGAATCTCTGCGTCTTTCTTAACGATTAAAAAAATTAGGATATCCCGTATGACTTTCAAAGCTAAGATTTTATTGGTATTGGCAGGGTTGTTGGTGATCACATTTACCCTTGTGATCTATGTGATCAGTGTTACGACAAGCGCTGGGATTGCCAAGACGGTACGCCATTCTTTAAACACGGCCGTGGGCTTGGTGTCTTCCTCCTTAGCCGGGTGGAATAACGACCTTAGCAAAGGCTTAAACGCTGTGTCCAAAAGTTTAGGACAACTGAATTTGACAGACTTGGTTCGCTTTAATGAAGTTCTAAAATTTGTGCACGATGGCATGGGGGCAGAAAACGCGTATGTGGGTTTTAAAGATGGGCGCATTGTGGGTACTATGAAATCCCTCCCCTCAGACTACGATCCTAGAAAAAGACCTTGGTATCAAGAAGCCAAAAAGCACAATCAACTGACAACCTCCTCTCCTTACAAAGACATGTTTACCAATAAGATGATCATCACCTACAGCGTACCCTTGTTCGTCAATGGGGTTTTTGAGGGAGTGTTGGGGCTTGATATGAGCTTAGAACATTACAATCAAGAAAAATTTTACTTTGACGCGATTCGGGTCCACGTGTTGGATCGGGATGCCTTTGTGATTTATTCGAGGCGTTTTCAACCCGGCTCTAGCTATCGCGATACCCACGCTTATCCGGGGGGTAAAGAACTTGTTGACCAAATCATGAGTACCAATTCGGGCTTTATAGAACACGATGCAGCTGGGGTGGATAAATTCTACGTATACACCACCATACCGGGTTTGAATTGGAAAGTTCTAGGAGTCATCAACAAGAAAGACGCGTTCAAGGATTTGAGCAGCCTACAAAAGATGTTGCTCATCATTGCCCTAAGTGCCATTGCGATCGTCTTGGCCGTGCTCTTTGGGGTGATTCATTTTCTCTTTAAACCTCTCTTGCAATTGCGCGACTTGATCATTGAACTAGTGTCCAAAGAGGGGGATTTAACCAAGAGACTCGCAGTGAAAGGCAAGGATGAAATCGCCATCATTTCTAAGAATATCAACGCTTTTTTAGAGAAAACCCAGGGTGTGATCGCCAAGATCAAGGAACTCAGCGCGCAAAATACCAAGATCGCCAGTACATTACAGGCTAGCTCTAATGATGTACAACAACACACCCAAGAGGAAACCCAGCGCATTTCTCTCACGGTGTCCAATGGCAATGAGATCGCCAACAGCATTTTAACCGGGGTGGCTAACGCCCAGCAGAATAATAATAACTTGGTACAAACCGGGAACACCTTAGAGGAAGTGCGCGCCAAAATCCAAGACTTTAGTACGAATTTAGCTAGCAACGCGCGCGTGGGTGTAGAGTTTTCTAACAAGCTAGAAGAGACTTCTCAAAACACGCAAAATATTAAAGAGGTGTTGACCATCATTTCAGACATCGCCGATCAAACCAATTTGCTAGCCTTGAACGCCGCCATTGAAGCGGCGCGCGCGGGCGAACATGGGCGTGGTTTTGCCGTGGTGGCCGATGAAGTGCGCAAATTGGCCGAGAAGACTCAAAATAGTTTGAGTGAGATCGATGGGACGATCACCCAAGTGGTGCAAAGCGTGAGCGATATTAGCCAACACCTGCATGGCAATGCCCAAGAGATTCTCAAAACCTCTGAGCTCACTTTGGGCTTACAAGAAATTGTGGACACCAATGTACAGAGTATTCAAACGGTGATCAACGCCACGACTCAAGATGTAGAAAAATTTAGACGCGTGGCAGATGCGACCAAGACCATCGTAGAGGACATCAAAGAAATTAGCAAGTTGGCTTCTTTGAATTACCAAAGCGTACAAGATGTCTCTAAAGCCAGTGCGTCCCTCAACGACATGGCCAATGTCTTTAACCAAGAACTGGGCAAGTTTAAAGTATAGGGGCACAAGGGGGCTCTTTCACTCCCCCTTGTCTGACATTTCTATCCTCTCCACATCTTTGCCTTTCTGGTGGTAGGTGTAGGCAAAATCCGCATCCCCACCCATACAAAGGTCTGTATGTACAGAGATGGTTTTGGCATCAAGGCGTTTGATCTCTAAGCCATAAAAATTCTCTTCTTGGGGTCCAAATTTTTGATTTTGCAAAAGGGACTTGGAGGCTAGTACCCGCTTAAAAAATTGTATGCAACGCGCATCGCCCCCATTAGGGTCGCGACTTGTCTTTTCTAACCAATAGTTAAGATCGTTTTTGAGCGCGCCTAAAAGATTTGTATTTTTGATCCAACATTTAGAAGCCCCGCAACTAAAATCATCGCCGCATTGTTTTTCTTGATAAGACTTGGCGCACACAATCTCCAATCTCCCCTGTGCTAAAACAACACCCCCTAGCAAGCATAAAAGCCCAAGTATTCTCTTCATCTTTTTCCTTCTTATTTTAATGGTGCGGACCAAAGAAAACATATGCCGCAAAGCCCATGCCTCCTATTAAAATCACCCCATTAAGCCCGGCGATCGCCAAACAAGCCCCCTTCCACACCTTGCTAGGTTTTGTTTCATCATAAACCACATAAATTATCCAAAAGGAGGGCAAACTACAAAGGGGTGCGCTCAAAAGCGCTAAAATTTCATGCCCCAAATAAGATAATCTGCCCCCCACTCTAGCGCATAAAAAAAGCGTTAAAAAGGGTGTGATGAAAAGAAAAAGCCCTAAATAAAACCGATATACGCGCTTGATCCACTTCTTCATAACGCCCCTTTAATCATGCGGACCAAAGAAAACCCATGCGACAAAGCCCATGCCTCCTATTAAAATCACCCCATTAAGCCCGGCGATCGCCAAACAAGCCCACTTCCACACCTTGCTAGGTTTTGTGTCATCATAAACCCCATGAATTGTCCAAAAGGAGAGCAAACCACAAAGGAGTACGCTCAAAAGCGCTAAAATCACATGCCCCGAATGCAATAATATGCTCCCCACTCTAGCGCATAAAAAAGGCGTTAAAAAGGGTGTGATGAAAAGCAAAACCCCTAAATAAAACCGCTCTATGCGCTTGATCCACTTCTTCATAACGCCCCTTTAAGTCCTGTCAAATCAAGAACACCAATCTTAACAAAACGGCTTTAAAGCCACCAGCCCCATGTAAAACCCACCTACCACCACCAAACCATTAAAAAACCCACTCAGCGTACAGCTAAAAGCCCAGTTGGTGTATTTGTAAATCTGAAAAATAGGCAGAAAGGACAAAGAGCCTAGAATGATTTCACTAAACACTGCTAAATGAGAATGGCAAGCCTTAGCCAGCCACGCGCCCACCACACCGCACATAAACAAAGTGATAAAGGGCATGAGCACCAACACTAGCCCTAAGAAAAATGTTTTCATCCTATTAACCCCACGCGTTTTAACAAGGGTAATCCAAATACCCCAGCCCTATAAAAAACCCACTCAGCACGACCAGCAAAGTAAAAGTCGCGCTCATTTTACAGCCAAAAACCCAACCTGTGTGTTTGTAAATTTTGACAATGGGCAAAAAGGACAGCGCGCCTAAGAGCACCTCACTCAAAAGCGCTAGGTAAGAATGGCAAGTCATAATGAGTTGTGCCCCTACCAATGCACACACCACAAACACCAAAATAGGCATGAGCACTAGCGCTAGCCCCAAGAAAAATGTTTTAACATCCATGCACATCCCCCATACACACCAAAGCTTTTTAACTTCATCTTAACAAACTCGCCTTAGGGTATTCAAAACTAGAAACACCCACCAATATAGGTCTAAAAACACAAAAGAGCAACCCCCAAAAGTTTAGAGATAACACATAAAACAAAAAGATTATTAGCCTTGCTAACAAACATCCACAAAAAAGCGATAAATCTTTTAGTTTTAGAGAATTTAGCCATAGGCATGATCACCTCCCCAATAAAAACTGCTCCATAAGATTAAAGGGTATCAATAGATTGCATAAAACAAAACAGGCAAGGATAAACACATGCGCCTTAGGCTTTCTAAGCCCAAACCATAGTAGAAGTGTATAGATTATCAAACAAACACCCTTATATAGTAAGAAGACACTTTTAGAAACCCGCAACTCGTGTTGCAATAAGCCCCATATGTTGTAATTATCCTTAAGAACATCATAAAAATCTAAGGTGTTAAGCAAGAACATCGGAGCAAAAGCCAAGATGAGGGCTAGCGACCTAAACTTGGGTTTATGAACAAAGATCAAAATGGGTATGAGTGCAGAAAGCAGGCATGGAGCAAAGATAGAGAACACAAACTTAAGTCCCAATATATGGCTTCAAATACTTTAAGGGTTCAAAAACAAATAATATACACCAAAAAACAAATGTAATAACCAGAACGCCCAAGAACCTCAAATACCAATGGGCGTTTCTAATGGGATATGTGCAGAGCATGGGAAAAAGCAGGAGGACATAATATACCAGTGTCCCTGATACTGACAATTTACGCCCGGATAAAGAAAAAACAATGCCGATTAAAAGCGGTATAGGGAGAAGCCACCATTTTTTATCCCCAAAACACGCCCAAAAAACAAGAGATGCTACACTCCCTATAACATATCCCATATACCTTGCAGGAGGCACGAATACGCAGTAACACAGCACAAACCCCAGAGCGATAATTCTTAGAGAAATGTGTTTGTCAGGGCATAACACTAGAATGATAGCGCCTATGTAGGCAAGCAAGCCAAATAGCATGATTGCCATTCCACCTCCTACTCCATGAGGGTGGTTAGGGGCCATCATTGTATTGACAATAACAAAGAACCAAATTGTATTAGCAAAATGCAAAGCTTGTTTAATAAATGCTTTGTCCATGAGAATCCTTAGACGAGTTCAGAATAAGATTTTTTGCGCGCCTCCCCCATTGTGCTACGGAGCAATCCATGCCACTAGGCGCGCAATTCGGAGTCGTTGCCTTGTAGCGTGCAACTTATCTACCAAAAAGGAGAGACACCATGAGCGATCCAACTTGAGCATTGAGAAGCCCGAAAACAACTATGGCCACTAAACAGCGCAAAAACCAATGCGCGTTTCTAATGGGATAAGTGCAAAGCGTGCAAAGAAATACAATGCTATAGCAACTCAGCGTGACTTTTAACATTTTAAACAAGAACACGAACGCCTTCCACGCATCATGCGACTCAAACAAGATAAGAATAATAGCGATTAAAGGCGGGATGGGAAAAAGCCACCATTTTTTATTACCAACATATGCCCAAAAGATGAGAGCTCCTACGCTAAGTACGATTGTTCCGTGTTTTGGGGGAGGGATAAATGGAGCACAACATAGCACAAGTCCTAAAGCAATGAGTCCTAAAGAGATGCGTTTGTTAGGGTATAACGCTAAAATAACAGCACCCATTTCAAGGCATGCTACAAAGAAAGTTGCATCAAGTTCCCATCCCCATGCGCGTGAATCGCGAGTAAGAACGATGTAAAACACGATCAAGGCGAACAAAAAAATATTGGCGGCATGCAAAGATTGTTTAATAAATAGTTTGTCCATGAGAATCCTTGGCGAATCTAGAATAAGATTTTTTGCGCGCCTCCCCCATTGTGCTACGGAGCAACCCATGCCACTAGGCGTGCAACTAATGGTTAATTTACAATCATCATTATGGGAAAGAGACACGATAAAATAGCTATAGCTATGGAACAGCGCACAAGCCAATGTGCGTTTTTAATGGGATAAGTGCAAAACACGCAAAAAAGTATAACGCCACAGTAGATTAGCGTGGTTAACATGATGATAGCGATTGAAGGCGGAATGAAAAAGAGCCACCATTTTTTATCGCCAATATATGCCCAAAAGATGAGAGCTCCTACACTAAATGTGATTGCTCCCATATATCTTGGGGGAGGGGGAGAGCCATAGTAACACAGCACAAATCCTAAAGCAATGAGTCCTAAAGAGATGTGTTTGTTAGGACATAACGCTAAAATGATAGCACCCATCTCAAGGCACATTACGAAAGGAAATACATCAATCCATCGTGCGCGCAAACCATCGTGAATAAAAACGATGCAAAACACGATCCAGGCAAACGAAAAAATATTGGCGGCATGCAAAGCTTGTTTACCAAACAGCTTGTCGTCCATTAAAATCCTTGCTGAGTTTGAACTATAACGCTCCAAACACAATCGCTCCAAACCCAACCTATCATACACAAACAAAATGATGAGAGATATCAACACTAACCCCAAGAACAAGAAAAAAATTTTCAACATTTATCCTTACTAGGGTATAGAATGCAAGACTTAAATAAATAATGCATACCACACCACCACAGCTAGAGCATTAAAAACCCCGCTAATAGCACAACGCCGCGCCCAAACTTCGCTAGGCGCATGGCACTTGTAAATCTTAAAAATGGGGTAAAAGGACAAGCCCCCTAAGATCAATGAAGCGATAAGGGCGAGGTTAAGATCAAGAGTAATAACAAGAACCAGCGCATAAAAGAAAATGCACGATGCAAAAGTAACAAAGGGCATGAGCACCAACTCCAAGCAAAACAATGTCGTCTTTTTCATTTTATGCTCCTAACAACGAAACGATTGCATGTCTAAAAGTAGTCCCCCTATAATCAGCAAGTACACCACAACCATCATATTAGTGTACATACTGATCTTGCAATTCAAAGCCCAAGTCTTACTAGAGGCGGTGTATTGATAGATTTTGACAAGGGGCACAAAAGAGAGAGCCCCTAAGAGCACATCACTCAGACAGGCTAAACGCACATGGCAAGGACCAAAGTATATCATCGCTTTTGAACACACCCAAAAAGTTAAAAGGGGCATGAGCACCAACACCGCCCCCAAGCAAAACGCCTTAGTCTTTTTCATAGCCCCTAAAATTCTTAGTCGGGAAACCTAGTAGGGCGACCCAAACACTCAGGACACTGATCTTGGACACATCCACTATAGTTAGGACAAGGGCTCTCCATACACATCCCCTCACACACGCACCGCTCTGCATAGCAAGGGCGATCCCAAACCCCCAGCCCCACAAAAAACCCACTCAGCACCACTAATAAGGTGAAAATCCCGCTCATTTTAGAGCCAAAAGCCCAGCCCGTGCGCTTGTAAATTACAAAAACTAACAAAAGAAACAGCGCGCCTAAGGGCACTTGGCTTAAAGCTGCTAAGTGAGAATGGCAGGCATTCACAAGTTGCCTCCCGACAAACAAACACGCCCCAAACGCCAAAACAGGCATCAACCCCAACACTAGCCCCAAAAGCTCTAGAAACCCTTGTCTATTTTTCATCACCAACCTTTTTAATATGAATATGTGTGGGATGCTATCATATAGCAGAATACCACCACTAATCCATTAAAACCCCCACTCAGCACACAGCCAAAAGCCCGACCCGTGTGTTTATAAATCTCTCTAATGGGTAAAAAAGACAGCGTGCCCAGCACCGCTACGCTCGCACTCCCCAAAATATGCGCGTGGCAACCACACTCATGCAATGTTTCTATCACCCCAAAACACATACACAGAGTGAAAAAGGGCATTAACACCAACACTAGCCCTGAGAGAGATTCTTCTTCAGTTTTCACCACTCACCTTTTTATATTGTATGGAGTGCCATCAAAATATTATGTGTAATAATATTGTAGGAAATAATATTACGCTCCCTGCATTAACAATCCCACTCAGCACACAGGCATCACGCCAACCCGTGTATTTATAAATCTCCCTAATGGGCAAAAAAGACAGCCCATACAACACCCATACACCCATTGAGGCTATATTTCCCAAAACCCCGCAACTATAATCAAACGACATTGCGATTATCCCAAAAAACATACATGTCGTGAAGAGCGGCATTAATACCAACACCAGCCCTAAGAGCACTTGTTTAGTTTTCATGGCTTACCTTTTAATGTAATTTTATATATGGAGTTCTATCATTATCATTTTTATATAGAGTAATATCATGGGGACGAGTATTACGCTCCCTGCATTAACAATCCCACTCACCACACAGGCATCACGCCAACCCGTGTATTTATAAATCTCTCTAATGGGCAAAAAAGACAGCCCATACAACACCACTATGCCCATCAAGACTATATTTGCCAAAGCCCCGCAACTATAATCAAGCGATATTACGATTATCCCAATGCACATACACGCCGTGAAGAAAGGCATTAATACCAACACCAGCCCTAAGAAAATTTTTTTCTCCACACTACAACCCTCTAATCCGTGCGATCTCATCGCGCAATCTTGCCGCCTCTTCAAAGTCCAACACCTTAGCGCGTTGTTGCATTTGCGCCCTTAAAGTTTTGATTAAGCGATCCTTTTCACTCTTGGGCATTTTTTCTAGGGCTTTGGAGCGTTTGGGCTTTGCAGGCAGGCTATCAATCAACTCCTCTTCCACATGCCTTTGCACACTCTTAGGCTCGATGCCATGTTCTGCATTAAAGGCTTTTTGTTTAGCCCGTCTCTCATCGCTAATTTGCATCGCCCTTTGCATGCTTGCTGTGATCTTGTCTGCATAAAAGATCACCTTGCCATGTACATGCCGTGCGGCGCGCCCCATTGTCTGAATTAAACTCGTTTCACTGCGCAAAAAGCCTTCTTTGTCCGCGTCCAAGATCGCCACTAAAGAGACCTCCGGCAAGTCTAACCCCTCTCTTAACAAGTTGATCCCAATGAGCACATCAAAAACCCCTAATCTAAGCTCTCTAATCAAATGATTGCGCTCAATGGCATCAATATCGCTATGCAGATACTGCACCCTCAAGCCCCATTCTAAATAGTGCTTGCACAACTCCTCAGCCATGCGCTTAGTCAAGGTAGTAACTAACACGCGCTCCTTTCTAGCCACCACGACCCTAATGCGCTCAAATAAATCTCTAACTTGGTTAGCCACGGGGCGCACTTCGTATTCGGGGTCTAGTAACCCGGTAGGGCGGATGATTTGTTCAGCGATATGACCTTGTGAGAGTTCTAACTCTAGGGGGTTGGGGGTGGCTGAGACAAAGAGAAAATGGGGGGGTTTGGCGATAAACTCCTCGTATTGAAGGGGGCGATTATCCAGCGCGCAAGGCAATCTAAAGCCATAATCTACCAAGACCTGCTTACGGCTCAAGTCCCCCGCATACATCCCCCTAAATTGGGGCAGACTCACATGCGACTCATCTACGATCACCAAAAAGGGGCGTTGCTTTTGGGCGAAGTAATCCATGAGGGTATAGGGGGTCTCCCCCTCTTGTTTGCCCGTGAAGTGGCGCGCGTAATTCTCAATGCCCTTACAAATGCCTGTGGCACTAATCATTTCTAAATCAAATTCAGTACGGGTTTTGAGGCGCTCATACTCTAGGGGCTTTTGGGCTTGTTTGAAAAAGCTTAGGCGCGCTTGCAATTCTTGCTCAATGTCTTTAATGGCTTGTTGCAAACGCTCCGGGCTCACAATAAAGGCGTTTGCCGCATAGAGGGGGTAAGAGTCTAGTTGCTTTAGGGGGGTGTTTTCTAACGCGTCCATGCTAGTGATGCGCTCGATTTCATCGCCAAAAAATTCTACACGGATAAAGTTTTCATCATTGTAGGCGGGGAAAATATCCACGCACTCCCCCACCGCCCTAAACTTGCCCCGCTCTAAGATGTCTTGGCGACTATAACCCATTTCTACCAGTTTGAGCAAGAATTGCTTATAAGGGCGCACCTGCCCCACTTGGATTTTTTCTAGCATGCTCAAATACTCCCCCGGGTTGCCCAGCCCATAATTAGCCGACACGCTAGCGACCACAATCACATCATCATAGCTTAATAGTGAAGTTACCGCGCTCAAGCGCAGGCGTTCTAAATCCTCATTGATCGCGCTATCCTTTTCTATGAAGAGATCGCGTCTAGGGATGTAGGACTCGGGCTGATAATAATCAAAGTGGGAGATAAAGTATTCTACATGGTTTTTAGGGAAAAAGCCTTTGAACTCGCTATAAAGCTGGGCGCAGAGGGTTTTATTGTGGCTCATGATCAAAGTGGGCATTTGCAAGCGCGCGATCAAATTCGCCATGCTAAAGGTCTTGCCCGAACCCGTAACCCCGATCAAAGTTTGATAACGCGCCCCTTGTGCCACCCCCTCGCTCAAAATTTGCACGACTTTTTCTTGCTCTAAACTCATCGTATAGGGGGCGTGTAGATTGAATAAATCCATATTGACTCTTTGCAGTTTTTAGCGCGATCATAGCGTAAAAACAAACGCAATCTTTAAGAATATTCTTGTTTAGTTTAGTAACATTTAAAAGTGTGCAAAATTTTGCCGTGTGAGTCATCAAAACCGCTTGCTTAAGGTTTGTGTTAAAATGAAACCGTGTCGGTTGGCACAGGAAAATACAAAGGAGCAGTTATGAGGAAGTTGTTATTAGTTGTCCCTGCAGTAGTGGGTTTTTCTTGTGTAACAAATTTGGAGGCGCGTGAGCCCTATCTGATGTATGCGCACGATGCCAAGCAGTTCCACAATATAATATCTGCTAGTCAGAAGCCACAAAATGATCACAGGACACAAGGCCATGATAGAGCCCAGGGAGGTTATCTCAAATCGCTTATAGAGCCCCCCACTTGCTGTACAAGTGCTGAAATGCGGGGCACATCCACAGTGGGTAAGACTGTGGGAGAACATGCATTTGGTGTAGGAGGGGCTGTGCTTGGAAATGCCCTAGGCAACAATTCTAATATAAGAAACCCGATCATTAGGGCAGCGATCTCAACGGGTGCTACAGATGCCGGAAGTCGTGCAGGTTCTTATATCGGCAGGCAATTTGGCGGGTTTATAGATCGCGTCATTGAAGATAATGCCCTGCCGCGCAACACCTCCCACCACTGGACTGGGTGGTATATGAAACTCCCTGAGGGAGTAAAAGCTAGGGAGGAGTGATGGGCAAAGAAGAAAAGATGGTTCTTGTAGACAGCGCGTTCCACTGGAGTATGCTCATTTATCTCTGCACAATGTGGGTTTTTGGGCATTTGGCAGCCCAGCCCGAGCGAATCGACTTTGTGATCGACCCTGGAAGTTCCATATTCGTGTGGACGGCCTTTGTGCTGGGGACATTCTTGAATGAATGTCTCTACAGATTTAAGTGGAAAAAATGGCGATTCCAATCCACCTTAGGCATGCTTCTAGCTCTAGTCCCCATTGCTTTGATTCACTTCTTGTTTGACACCCCCCCTTGGCTAGAGGGGTTGTTCTTGCTAGGTATAGTGCTGATCAATAACAAGCTAATCGTCCCCAGGGTGGCGTTTTTGCGTAGCAAAGAAGAGGATACTCCTGTGAATACAGGTATCTCCTCGTTGCGCGCGGTTTTTTACTACTCCGCGCTTGTTACCTTTGCAGATAAGGCGGGCGATGAAGCCCAGGGGTTTAACTACTTCATCGACCCTAGAAATTCTGTATTCATAGGGGCAGCCCTTGTTGTTGGCGCATTCTTTGGCGATTGCTTTTGCAGTCTTAAGGGGAAGTTGGCGGCTGATTTTAAATTCCAACCCAGGCCCATCAAATGGCAATTCCAACCCACTTTAGAAATGCTCCTAGCCCTAGTCCCCATTGCTTTGATTCACTTCTTATGCAACACCCCCCCTTGGCTAGAGGGGTTGTTTTTGCTAGGTGTCTACTTGCTCTACCGCGGGGCGATTCTTCCCAAAATGGCGTTTTTACGCACTGCGAGCTCCTAAATTCAAGGGCGCGCCAAAGGAGGGGTTTTTAGCGCAAGAGATGTTTATTTTTGTAACATTTAAAAAGATATGTATTTCTGTAGCGATTTATCAAGTTATATTTCTTAAAAATTTATGTTAAAGCTGGATCATGTCGGTTGGCACAAGAAATAGGGATGAACGCGGTCTTGCTAGTGCCAGGGAGCTGGGGGGGCGGTTGGAGAGCGCGTAGGTACTTATCTTGGGGGAAAGATCGGCAGTGCTATTGAAGATGGCATGCACAAGATGCCCGTAGAGCACTACGCACCCCGGTTTAGAAAAGTGGGAGTCTTTGCACTTTTACCAGCATAAGGAGGTCTTTATGGCGGGTGGCAATCCTGAGGATAGAATATACGATCTGCTTTGGCGGGGGAGGGCCATTTGTATGGCTTCTTCTATCTTGTATTGGCAAAACACAGGGGATCTCTCTGGCAGTTCTAGGTATTCTTTTGTGTTTTTTACTTTTGAGAGTTCTTGGGAAAATTCTCTAGTCTTCTTTGGCGCGATGGTGTTGGGGGTGTTGATGGGCGATATATTCTTTAATGTTACGGGGTATAATGAGGTGAGTTGGCGTTTTCAGCCCAGTTTGGGGGTTGCGCTTCTATGCCTTTTTGGCATATTCTTGCATCTCATTGTAACGCAACTGGGCTATCCTAGCCCGGTTTGGTTTGAGTGTTTAGTCTTGATTATCCTGCCCAAAGCCCTAGATGTGCTCAAGATCAGGTGTTTTAAGGGTTGGTTTTGAGCCCCCTTGGCTAGAGGGATTATTCTTGCTAGGTGTCTGCTTGCTCTACCGTGGGGCGATTCTCCCCAAGGTGGCGTTTTTGCCATTGCAGAGCCTTTTAAAGCGCGCGCTATTCTATTTGATGGGGTTCGCCATCATTGGGGGCGACTTTGGGAGGTTTTTTATGGTGTTTGTGCTTTTTAGGGGGGTTGGTGGGGTTGGTGGGGCACTGGCAACATCCAACCAAACACAACGCCAAACCCAAGCATGCTAGAATTTTACCCATGTCCATCCTTTTTTGCGCAACTCTACTCTCTTAAAGCCAATACTCATTAAGTCTTTTGACTCCCCCTTTTGAGCACCCAAACAATCCCCACAATCAAAGCCAAAATAAACACAGGCATCAAGTAAGCGTATGCGCTGAGACGATCGGCGATATGGCGCACCCACGCACTGGCATAAAAGGCAACCGCACCTACCACCACCGCCCACAGCGCACACGCGCCCACATTTAATAGGGCGAATTTCTTCAGATCGTATTTGCTAAAGCCAATTGCTAGGGGTAAAATGCTCTTGATGCCATAAATGTATTTATTAAAAAAAATCAGCCATATCCCGTATTTTTGCAACCACAAATGTACGAGCGCGAATTTACGGCGGTGCTTGGCAAAATAGCTATACAATTCCTTTTTTTGGGTGCGCCCCAGCAGAGCTAACCCCACACTCCCTACAAAATTGCCCGCACCTGCAGCGAGCATGCTCAATTTAATGTCCATCTGTCCCATAGAGCTTAAAATCGCCGCCACCACAATCCCCACATAGCCACTTCCCAAGGAGTAGGCAAATAATAACAAATACCCCCAAGTGCTAAACAGGTGTTGAAAATGCGCAATACTCTCTTGCACGCCGATCCTTGTATTTTTTGGTTATAATAGCACACGCGTACAATTAGGAGTAAAACGATGACAAATGGGTATTATGACGCAGCCGGGGGGATGGTTACTGAGTTTAACCGCTTGGATCAAATTTCTAACAACTTGGCTAACCTCAACACGGCTGGATTTAAGCGCGATGATGTGGTGGTGGGGGATTTTTTGCGCCTGTATCAAAATTACCGCGACAAATTGCCCCTAGCCAACCAAACCAAGCATGCCGCCCAGTATCTAAACCGCAATCTCAACCGCGTTCCTATTATCAGCGAACGCTACACCGATTATAGCCTAGGTCCGATGGCTAAGACCGACAACGAGTTAGATTTTGCCCTCAGTGACCCTAACGCTTATTTTGTGGTGCAAACCCCCCAGGGGATCGCTTTCACGCGCGATGGGAGTTTTACCATTGATTCGCAAGGCTTTTTGAGCACCAAAGAGGGTTACCATGTGCTCAGTCGTGGGGGGATTGAAAACCACACGGGGATTCAAATGCTCCCTGGGGCGCGTTTGAGTGTGAATGATACGGGGAATCTATTTTTCCACGATGACAATGAAGAGGTACCCGGGGGCGCGCTAGCGGTGGTCGGATTTCAAAGTCAAAGCTTTGAAGAAAATAGGTGATAATCTTTACACCTATCCACAAGAAAGAATGAGTGAACGCGTGGAGCTCAACGCACCCATTGTGCGCCAACATTTCTTAGAAAAAAGCAATGTCAACGCAGTTACTGAGATGACACGTTTGATTGAAGCCAACCGCCTTGTAGATATGTATTCTAAGGTCTTGCGTACGCATATGGACGACTTGCATGCCGATGCGATCAGCAAGTTAGCCGCGAGGGCTTAAGGTAAATAGGGTTTTTCCGATCTCCTGGTTTCACATTAAGAAGGAGTGCGCATGCGATTGACAATCCTAAGCATTGTGGGGGCGAGCGCGTTATGGGGGGGCTTACAGGCAGAAGAGAGCGCGTTTTTCGTGGGCGCGATGTATGAAATGGGGGGTTCTACCTTTAAGGCCAAAGTACTAGGGGGGAATGCGCCCAAGGTGAACAACAGCGCGATCACACAGGGTGTGGGGGTACATATAGGTTATAACCAACTCTTTGGGCAAAAGGGTTGGATCGGCCTGCGCTACTATGGCTTTTACAACTGGGGGATCACCAATTTTGGAAAGGTGGTGTACAACAATAACGCCGCCTTTGTAAACAACACTTTCAACCTATCTGGCTATGGGGTGGGGATAGATTTGTTATTGAATTTAGTCAATGCTGAGGGCTTTAGTTTGGGCTTTTTTGGGGGCTTGGCGGTGGGGGGCAACACTTGGTCGCTGGTCAAGGGAAATACCCCACAAACCAAGGCCCAATGGTTGTTCAATGGCGGGATTCGCGCCGTCATTGCTAAACATAACGGGATTGAATTGGGCTTTAAAGTACCCATGATGCGTACGGATTATATTAGAAACTACGATGGT
Organism: Helicobacter vulpis; assembly: GCF_003660395.1. GTDB lineage: Bacteria > Campylobacterota > Campylobacteria > Campylobacterales > Helicobacteraceae > Helicobacter > Helicobacter vulpis. Next base: position 10,857 of record NZ_QXQT01000007.1, on the reverse strand, counting down.
ACCCGCGTGGATAACACTGTCATCTCTCTTAAGCGCGATTGGGCGTTCACCCTCGCCTATTACTTCTACTTCTAATGTTGGGCAAATTGTGGGGCGTGGTGCTCTTGCTGGCGCTGGGTATGGGCGTGGGCGTGGTGCTCTTTGCAGGCGCAGGGGTGGCTCCTGTGATCTTTAAAGCCCCTGAGATTGCCCATGTCAATTTGAGCACCCCGGAGGCGGGGGCGTTGATGGGACAGATTTTCGTGCGCGCCAACGCGCTTTTAAACGCTTTAGGGGTGTTGTTGCTCTTAGATAGCCTCTTGCTCACTCTTGTTGCGCGCCACAGGAGAGTTATTTTAGCACTCTTAGCTCTAGCTAGCGTGGCGCTCATCGCGCTTTTTAGTTTTTACTACACCCCCTTTATTTTAAACGCCCAAGCTACCAACACCACCGCCACGCCCGAGTTTGCGCGCATGCACGCCCAAAGCGAAATACTCTTTAAAGTCCTGCTCTTTTTGCTCTGCGCGCTCTTTGTGGGGCGTACTTGGCGTACTAGCTAAGATGTTTAAAGCTCGCCACGAGATTTTCAGTCAGCAAGTTAAACCCATCCACCAAGATAAAAATTAAAATCTTAAAAGGTAAAGAGATCATCACGGGGGGCAACATCATCATCCCCATAGCCATCAAGATGGAGCTAACCACCATGTCAATGACCAAGAAGGGCAGATAGAGCAAAAAGCCGATCTGAAAAGCTGTTTTGAGCTCGCTAATCATAAAGGCCGGTACAAGCACGCTTAAAGGCACACTGTTGACATCTTTAGGGTTATCCAAATGGCGGATTCTAAAAAAGAGCGCTAAATCTTTCTCCCGCGTGTTTTGGAGCATGAACTCTTTAAAAGGCACAACTCCCTTTTCAAACGCCTCTGTATAAGAAATCTTTTCAGCCAAATAGGGTTTGATGGCGATTTCATAACTCTTTTTGGCACTAGGCTCCATGATAAAAAAAGTCAAGATCAACGCTAGAGAAACTAGAATTTGCGTGGGGGGGGTTTGTTGTGTACCCAAAGCGGTACGCAAAAAGGAGAAGACCACAATCAAGCGGATAAAACTTGTCATCACCAAAATAAGAGAGGGAGCAAGCACCAAGAGAGTGAGCACCAAGACAACATTTAAAGTGGTTACTAATTGCGTGGGGGTGTGGGGCGCGCTTAAAGAGAGATCGATGGTGGGGATTATAGGGTCTTTGATCCCAGCACCCAGCAACAAGTCCAGCCCTACAAGCCCTAGCAAGATCAGTTTGAACAATCCAAAACCTTTTTACATGGTGTCTTAAAGTATAATGCCCTAGAAGTTAAAAAACTCTAAAGGATCTTGATGAATCTCTCTGTGATCATACTAGCAGCGGGCAAGGGGACGCGCATGAAATCCAGCCTGCCCAAAGTGTTACACCCGCTTTGTGGGCGCGCGATGCTTTTTTATGTGCTAGAAAGCGCGTTAGCACTCAGTGAGGATGTGCATGTTATCTTAGCCCACCAACATGAACGCATCCGCGCGGCTTTGCAAGAAGCCTTCCCTAACGCGCCCATTCATATCCATATTCAAGATGCCGCAAACTTCCCGGGCACGGGCGGGGCGTTGCTCCAACAGGGCGCGCTCATCGCATGCGCTCATGAAAAAATCTTAATCTTAAATGCGGACATGCCCTTGATCAACGCGTCCATTTTGCAACCCCTGCTAGAATATAGCCATGCAATCGGGGTGTTTGAACTAGAGGGCGCGCGCGGGTATGGGCGCGTGCGCATCAAAGAAGGTTTAGCCCAAGCCATTGTAGAAGAAAAGGACGCGCCTACAGAGATTTTAAAATTGCCTAGTTTGAATGCGGGCATTTATGTCTTTAGCAAGGCGTTTTTACAGGCGTATTTGCCCAAGTTAGACGCGCAAAACGCCCAAAGAGAATACTATTTAACCCAGCTCATCGCCTTAGGGGCACAAGGGGGGGTAGAGATTGCGCCCGTGCATGTCAGTGCCCAAGCGTGCATGGGGGTAAATTCTTTAAGCGAGCTAGCCCGTGCCCAAGAAGTACTCTTAGAGCGTTTGCGTCAAGAAGCGATGGATCAAGGCGTGCGCTTAGAAATGCCCCATACTATCTATTTGGATTGCCAAGTGCGCTTTGAGGGGGATTGCGTGATCGAACAGGGGGCGCGCTTGGTGGGCTGTATGCTCAAAGATACCCATATCAAAGCCCATAGCGTGGTTGAGCAAAGCACCATAGAAAATAGCACCATCGGTCCCCTAGCCCATGTGCGCCCTAAATGCCATATTGTGGATAGCCATATTGGCAATTTTGTAGAACTCAAAAACGCCCAGCTTAAGGGGGTGAAAGCGGGGCACTTGAGCTATTTAGGAGATTGTAGGATTGATGAGGGGAGCAATGTGGGCGCGGGGGTGATCACTTGTAATTACGATGGCAAAACCAAGCACCAAACTACTATCGGCAAGCATGTTTTCATAGGGAGCGACACCCAACTCATCGCGCCCCTAAACATCCCCTCGCATGTACTCATCGGGGCGGGGAGCACTATCACGACTGCCATGCAAGAGGGCGATTTAGTCCTAAGCCGCACCCCCCAAACCAACAAGGCGCAGGGGTATTTCAAGTTTTTCAAGTCTTAGCCATGCATGCAATCAAGCGCGTTATTAGTCATTTGGTGTTAGAATGGTGCAAAATTTTTACTTAAGGAAGAATGGTGCGTCAATTTTTGTGTGTACTTATGCTGTGCGTGGGGATTGTAGGGGCTAAGACGGGGGTTAAAGAGAACAAGGATAACAAGGCCATTAGTGCCAGTATTGTACAGCTCATCCACAAACAAACCAAGAGGTCTGTACAAGTTTTGCAAATGCAACCCCTGAAATCCAATAGGGATTTTCAGATCGTGGTGGTGGAGGACCCAGAGACCAAGTACCACATCCCCCTATTGGCTAATAAGAATGGGACCTTGATAGTAGGGCTTAGCAATGTGTTTTTCAGCAATAACGATCAAGACATCAAATTGATCAACACGATCTACCATGAAACCCAAACCCATAATTTCAAACAGGCCAATGGGGCCAAGATCAACGCTCTATTTGACGGGTTGCCTAAGGATTATGTGATCACCCTCACCTCTAGCAATAAGAACGCCAAAGAGCTTTATATCGTCTCTGATCCCATGTGCCCGCATTGCCAAAACGAATTGCGCCGCGTGCAAGAACGCCTTAAGGACGCGAATGTGCACATGGTCGTAGTCGGGTTATTGGGCGAAAAGTCTGAACTCAAGGCTGCAGACATTCTAACCCAAGTCAAACAGGCTCATAGCACGCAAAGCAAAATTGATTTGCTCAACAAAGTGTACGCCACCGCCTACACCCCCGCAGAAGTGCCCGATGACAAGATCAAAGAAGTCAAAGAGACCACTAAGAAGGTTTTAGCGACAGGCATTGAGAGCGTACCCTTTTTATACGAACGCCAATAAATCCTAATGGTTTAGAAAAAAAAGCTATAATGCGGGTCTAAATTTTACAAAGGATGCCTATGAGGTTTATGAGTGTTGTTTTGGCTTCGGGATTGGTGGGTGTGCTGGGGGCGCAAACCATCGGGTTAAATGTCTTCCCAGAATACCATGCCAAGCCGGACCAGGAGATGTTGGACATGGCCGGTAAGGTGGAGGCTAGCAAGGTGATCACCTATTTGAGTGAAATGAAGAATCGCTATCTCAAGATGACACCCAAGCGCCAAGCGGAGTTTCAAAAGCATTTTCAAGATGTCTTGGCAAAAAATATCGCTAAACTCAGCCCTTCGCAACGCCAAAAACGCCTGAACGCGATCGAAAAGGCCTTAGCACTGAGGGTGCGCAATGTGGACAACCTCAAAGAAGAGGTGGATGCCGAATACGACTACTTGAATCACTGGAAGGCGACTTTGAAATCCAAGACTTTCTATGAGGATTTACAAAAGAACGGCTTTGTGCCCGCTAGTATTGCGCAAAAATCCAAACAACCCACCCACTAGCGCAAACGCTTTTTGCGCGTGCGCGAGAGCTTGACAATGCTTGAGGGGGGGGCTTTGTAGAGTCCGCGTCGATCTTCAAGAACGATTTGTGCCGCCTCTTGCGCCCATTGCAAATCAAAATCCATACCGCTTAAATTCGCCGAGGTGCTGTACAATGCGCCAAAAAATCTTAAAAAGCCACGTACTTGGGTATCTCTTACCACCCTATAGGCTTTGGGGGGGGTGGTGGGGTAAATACAGCTAGCGCGGGTGTGGCGTACAAAATGGCGATGGATGGAGGGTACGCGCACGGGAAGTTTGTGCAAACTCTCCACCACTTGCAAGAGCGGTTTATGGCGCGGGCTGTGCTTGATGTCATTGAGCGCGCGCGCGTGGGTGCTAAAAAGCCCGGCGGTGGTGTCGCTTTGGGCTAAGATGATGCGGGTTTGTACTTGCATGGGCGTATCTTAGCACATTCATGCTAGAGTAAAGATTTAATCCTAAGAATAGGAGCATGCATGAGTCTTGGGGCTAAAATCATCGGGGCGATTTTCTTGTCCCTCTCTGTTGTGGGGATGGCGGTGATCATGATCGCCAATCACAAGCAACATCGTCTGATAGATTCGATCATTGGCAGTGAGAAAAAGGGCGATATGACCCATAGAGAGAAGACTTTAGAGTACGACACGCACCTGATTGAACAGGCGATTGCAGGTTTTTATGAGCGCTACCCCAAGCCAGAAGCTAGAAAGATGGCTTTAGAGTACTTTGGCAAGATCAACAACGATCAGGGCATGATTTATATGGTGGTGGTGGACATGCAAGGCACGGTGCTCTTTGACCCAGTCAACCCAGATACAGTAGGGAAGAGCGGGTTGAATATTTTAAGTGTGGACAAGGTGTGCTATGTGTGCGGCTACGTGGAACAAGCCAAAAAGGGAGGGGGGTTTACCTATTACCAAATGCCCAAATTTGCCGGGGGCAAGCCTGAACCCAAAGTAGCCTACAGCCATTATGATCCCACAAGTGGTATGGTGATCGTCTCCACTTCCTATTTTAGCGACATCTTGAGTGCCACCGCTAGCACCCGTAAAGAGATCCGCCAACAACTTTCGAAGAATCTCCGCAGTCTTATTTACTACATCGTGCTAATTGTCTCGTTCTTCATTGTGCTGACCTCTGTACTCACCTATTACACCATTGTCAGACGCCTGAATACGCTGGTATTAATGATGTATGACTTCAATCAGGGGGAAAAAGACCTAACCCAGCGTATTCAGATTAGGGGTAAGGATGAAATTGGCAAGGTAGGGCAGGGGGTAAATCACTTTGTAGAAACGATGCAGAAGTTCTTCAACTATATGAAAGAGACCAGCAAAAACAATAGCGAAGTGGCCAATACCTTAAAGGCAACTATTCTAGCGGTGCTAGAAGAGATGGGCAAGCGTACTTCGATGATCAACCAGATCAAAAGCAGGACAGAGGAGATCAACCAAATTTTAGGCAAGTCTCTAGATCAAGCCCAAGAAAGCCAAAAGAGCTTAACAGAGGTGCAAGGTTCGATTCAAACTTCTAATGGGGTGATCTCTAGTCTCTTTGGGCAAATTACAGAGGCCTCAAAAACGGAGGAAGAATTAGCCTGTAAAGTAGAACAACTCAGCAAGAACGCTGACAGCGTGAAGAATATTTTACACATCATTGATGACATCGCCGATCAAACCAATTTATTGGCCTTGAACGCCGCCATTGAGGCCGCGCGCGCGGGTGAACATGGGCGCGGGTTTGCGGTGGTGGCTGATGAAGTGCGCAATTTGGCCGCGCGTACCCAAAAGAGTTTGGCAGAGATCAACTCCACCATTGGGGTGATTGTACAGGAAATTAGCGATGTTTCCACGCAAATGAATTTGAATTCCAAAAAGATCGAAGAGCTCAATAGCGTGGGCCTAGAAATGCAAAAAAAGTTTCAAGATATGAATGACAATCTAGAATCCGTTGTACAGCGGGTGAGCACCTCTATTGGAAATTTTGTAGGGACTAAAAAAGACATTGAGGACATGACTCCCCTCTTTGAGGGGATTGGAGCGATCAACGCCAGTAACGCCGTAGAAGCCGCCAAAATCATCAAATCTACGGAGAGTTTGCGCGAAACTACGGATAGTTTGGATCACAATATCAACCAGTTCAAATCTTGATGATTTTGGGCATCGATCCGGGGAGTCGCAAATGCGGCTATGGGATTATAGACATGCAGAGTAAATTGGTGGGCGCAGGTTTTATCCATATCCACGAAGCCCCCCTGCAAACCCAGATTTTAGAGATGGTAGAGGGCTTGGAGCAAATTTTAAGCATCTATCCCGTTGCAGAGGTGGCTATTGAGGATATTTTTTACGCCTATAATCCTAAGAGTGTGCTCAAACTCGCCCAATTCAGGGGGGCGTTGAGTTTAAAGATCTTGCAGCGCATAGGGCATTTTAGCCAATACACTCCCTTGCAGATTAAGCGCGCCATCAGTGGGCATGGCAAGGCGAGCAAGGAACAAGTCGCGTTCATGGTTAAAAAAATCTTGGGTTTGAAGAATACCATCAAACCCCTAGATATCACAGATGCCCTAGCTGTCGCGCTCACCCACGCCCAGCAACGTGGCAGATCAAATTCTTTTCACACAAATTAATGCAGGCATGCGCTTTTTACTCATTTTTCCACTCCGAATGTCTTTTTTGGTTTGCTCGTGAAATATTTAAGAGGGTGGGTATCCACTGCATAGATCGCACTACGATCGTCTAAAAACTTAAGTCTTCTGATCCGACTGCTCATGGGTGGATTGGGTGGATACCAATCCTCATCGCTATACTAAATGTGCAAGCGTTGGGATTTTTGTAAAAAGATGAAAAATTTCATTTTGTTCCTCATTTGCCCATGTTCTGCTAATCAACACTATACCAACAATAGTCTTGCGCAGCTATATTCTTATCGCGCACCTCATGCAAGGCTTTGGGATTAAGAAACTGACATTTTTGATTTCTAAAGCATGCTCTTCTTAGCTCATACAAGAGTCCATCACTGCCAAAAAATTTCCAATAGCTATTATCTCCTCCTGACTTAAGAACCATATAGTCGCTACCTCCTTGTACAAAACTATCTAGCCCCTCCTTGCCCCAAAAATACAAAAAATCTTGCATAGAAATTCTAAATTTGCCCTGCGGATCGTCCCTAGGTTGGCTGTAATAAAGATGGCTACCAAGAAGTTTTATCAGATCGCCTCCCAAATAGTCGAGATAAACTAGACCGGGATCGGGGCATCTATGCGCATTATCTGGATCGTGGCAAGAAAAAACTTGTTTGCTATAAGTGCGCAGATAAAAACGCCCCTGTAACATTTCAAAGGCGTATTGGTTGGCGGAGTAATGCCCGGTTTCAACCTCCTGATATTGTTCTGAGATCACCAAGAGATTATTTTTAACCTCAATGATTAGGGGTTTGTTGGTGCAAAACCCCTTAGATAATTGCCCCTTATGCAAAATACCCATGCATGTATACAAATAATCGGGGGGTTGAGCCCCCGAAAACACAACACAGCCTTGATAAAAAATCAAAGTGTAGACTTTGGACTTATTGGGCTTGTCATGGGGGGTTTTGGTTAATGCGCGGGCATCTTCTTGATTATAGATCGTTTCGCTCCACTGCAAGCTGTTATCATTGTAGATACATGCCCTTTTTTCTATCGCATCCGCATACTGCTTCCAATAGTCATTGACTCATTTTTTCACTATTACTTGCGCCTCTTTGGGCTCTAAGGCGTGTAGGCTGTGCCAAGAAAGGCATAGACTAAAGATAAAGACTAGCACCCTTGTAAAAATCTCTTGTGTGTCCATGGGTCTTAGTGTAATTTGGGTTTTTAGATTGGATGGATTAGATTTTCAAAATTGCCATTGTTGAGGCTCTCAAAGAAGGTTTGCAAAGAAATAGGGTGTTGGTTTTGGGGATCGTCCCTGCTTTGGCGGTAAAAAATTTGGGTGCGTAGTACCGATGTGTCATAATCTAAATCATAACAACTCCCCCGACAGGTAAGCACTTCTTGGCTGTATTGGTGCAAATAAAACTGATGACCTACCAGCTTGAAGGTGAAATAATCCCTATGAGCAAGATCACTGCCTGGCTTTAAACGATCGCTCAAACGGAGAGTAAAAAAGGTCCCTTTGGTGGTAAGTTGCATGCCCACACCTAATCCCTTCCTATCAGTGCAAAACCCACGCTCTAAGTGTTTAGCGTGCAAAATACCCATGCAGGTGTAATAATGTGTGCCCCAATGATTAAAATCTGCAAAAATAAAGGTGTAAGTTTCTTGATGGTGTGTCATGGTTTGCATGTTAGCTGTGAATTTCTGCGTGTGCTTGCCTTTTAAATAGGTGGCTAACCATTGTTGCACCTGATCGTGCGCCTTTTTAAGCTCTGGCTTGAGCCATCTACCCCTTTGATCGATCAAATTATCCTGTGCCACCTGCCCCATAAAAGTATATGAGTAGCCATAGTCAGTAGGGTCTCTATTGGCTAATGCCTCTTTGTCTTTGCTCACAAAAATGAGTTTGCGATATTTTGACGCATTAGGATAGAAAAATTGCGCAAAAATGGGCGCGTATGTAGGATTGTTGAAGAGTAGGCGCGTGATCTCTTGAAAAGCACTGAGATAATTCTCCTCCATACATCTGATTTCTTCAAAAAAAGGCATGGTGTGCAGATTGATGCCCTCTTTTTCTGCCAAGCTGTATTGTTCATGCATGGTGGCACTGCACTCCTTACCCTCCTTATAAATGTATTTCAGGGAGATCTGGCGCACCTTTTGGCGATCCTCTGGGCTCACGCGCGCGCGCACATATTGGTAATAATCTGTATAAAAGCGATGGAGCATAGTTAAAGCGATATTGTTAAACTCTGTCATGCCTACATCAGAAACATCGCAGATCACCTGATCGTGCAGGGCTTGATCTTTAGCTTTATAGCGATCACAAAACCACTCCGGATAGGTAGCTTGGATATGCGCATTAGACCTGCCATCACCCAGCCAAAGTACCTCTTCTTCAAAACTAAAGGCACAGGCGATTCGCAGACATAATAAAAAAACGACAACCCAACGCATAAAACCTCCTTTAATCAGTGCTATACAAACAACGCCCTTGCGTGTATATATTCTTATCGCACACTTCATGTAAGGCTTTGAGATTAAGAAACTTACATTTTTGACTCTCAAAACACGCGCTTCTTAGCTTATACAAGAGTACATCCCTGCCAAAAAAATCCATGTAGTCGTTATATCCTCTTACATAATCATCTAGCCCCTCCTTGCCCCAAAAATACAAAAAATCTTGCATAGAAATTCTAAATTTGCCCTGTGGATCGTCCCTAGGTTGGCTATAATAAAGATGGCTGCCAAGCAATTTCATCGGATCGCATCCTAAAAAACAATAGAGATAAGCTAGACCAGGATCGGGACACTCATGCGCATTATCTGGATCGTGGCAAGAAAAAACTTGTTTGCTATAAGTGCGTAGATAAAAACGCCCCCGCAACATTTCAAAGGCATATTGATCGACGGAGTAATGATCATCGATTTCAACCTCTTGGTATTTTGCTGAGATCACCAAGAGATTATTTTTAACCTCAATGTCTAGGGGTGTGTCGGTGCAAAACCCCTTAGATAATTGCCCCTTATGCAAAATACCCATGCATGTGTGCACGCCATCAATGGGTCTAGCCCCCACAAACAAAGCACAACCCCGATAAAAAATCAAGGTGTAGGCTTTGGATTTGTCCGGTTTGTCATGGGGGGTTTTGGTTAATATGCGGGCATCTTCTTGATCATAGATAGTTTCGCTCCACTGCTTGCTATCATCATTGTGGATACATTCCCCTTTTATCCCATCCGAATCTTTCCAATAATCATCTACCCATTTTTTCACCACCGCTTGCGCCTCTTTGAGTTCTAAGGCATGTAGGCTTTGCCAAGAGAGGCATAGACTAAAGGTAAAGACTAGCACCCTTGCAAAAATCTCTTGTGTATCCATGGGTCTTAGTGTAATTTGGGTTTTTAAGCGCGGAGTAAATTATTGAGGGGTTTTAGGATGTTTGATCGCAAAATAGGCGTTGATGTCTTCATCAGATAGGTCGGAGAAAAACTTAATAGGCTTGCCGCGCGCATAAAGCCAATAACCCCATTTATTCTCCATTTTGACTCTTTGCTGGGGTGTAACCAAATAATTATAATCCTTATCCACGACAATATAGGGGATATGATTAGCCTCTGCATAGTTCCTAGTTACATAGTTGTCATAGCTGACATCGTCAGCCATGACATAAAAAGCCTCTTCGCCCATTTCTTTTTTGGTTTGGGCGATCTCTGCATCGCTAAGATTAGCCGTGATGATACATTTCTGACACTGGATCACAAAATCCTTAGCTTCAAGACACATCAGAACTAACAACAAGACAAACGCGCATCTAACAAACACAGCTACCTCCAAGCTTGAAAAGTTTCAAGATAGAAACAATTTTTTAGCATCTATAAACTTTGGGTTTTTTAATGCTTCAAGTCCATGGATTTCTCTCTTAAAACTTAGGGTTTGCTTCAAAAACATAGTGCCTACTTAATCTAGCTTCATAGATGACCCTAGCATGGTTAATAAACTTCTGTCTCTGCGCGCGGATGGCAAGCTAAAGCCCGGCAAACTAAATACTTGATGGCTGTATTGGGCGGCCACTTGTGCCTGTGCCTAAAAACTTGGGGTGCTTGGGGTCTTGTTGCCAGTTAAAATACAATTTAGCCATAATGTGGTTTTGATCCCATGTGTCTATGTAAT
>NZ_QXQT01000078.1 GCF_003660395.1 Helicobacter vulpis | reverse complement strand
TTTAGAAATCTTGCCTAGGGGCTCAGTGGTGTTGGATTGTTTTTGTGGGAGTGGCTCTACAGGGGTGGCATGCGCGCAACTAGGGCTAGATTTTATCGGTGTGGAGAAGAGCCCAGAGTATGCTAAGATCGCACAAGAGAATTTAGCCAAAGCGTTAGATATGGGGTTGTTTGGAAATTCTTAAGGCTTAAGATGTAACCTTGTTTTTTGGTGTATCTGTGGTGCTTTGGGGGGTTTTAATAAAAGGAGTGAAATGACCAGCCAATGGGTTTTTTCCATAAAAAGCATTCTGCTTTTTTTGTTTGCTATGGGTTGCGTATTGCTGCGCAACAGCTACAAAGCATTCTGCTTAGGACTGGCTTGAGTATTGGGTAATCTTTCATTTTAAAAAGTTTGAATTCATTGTTGCGCGTGTAGATCACTTCCCTTAAGGTTTCGCTAAAAGCGAGTAAAAAAGAGGTTTGGCTACACTTTGCACCTGATTAATGTGATAGAAAAGAGTACTCAAGTCTTTTTGTGTTTGCTCTCCTATTTAAAAATGAGCATTTGTGATCGGCGTATTAGTGATGTAGCGGTGTATAATTGACTCAAATAATCTTTCTTTTTCTGTTAAATGCCCTTTGTGATGGGTGTGCGCAATTCGTGCATGATCGCCCGTAAGAACAAGATACGTGACTCATTCAACCCCTTGATCTTTTTGATCGCCGAGTC
>NZ_QXQT01000077.1 GCF_003660395.1 Helicobacter vulpis | reverse complement strand
TTCTGCCTGCGGCTAGGATTTCTTTAGACGTGGCTGGGATATGTGTGTTGGGCTTATAGGGAAGTAAGGGGATTTGATTGTTAAGGGGGGGTTTGGTAGAGTCTTGCTGATAACCCCTGCTTAGAGTTCGGTCTAAGTCGTGTCCCTTTGAGGAAGGCGTACGAGGGGTCGCAATATCCCCTTTACTCTTCCACATCGTTACGAAACTTAGTTTATTCTGCCCGGTTAAAGCCTCTTCTACCACCACATAATGCCCGTTAATCTGCTTCTTGTATCTAATCTTTTTGCCCTCTACCTCCCTAACATCTGCATTCTTAACAATATTAGGGTAATTGCTGATATCTTCTAAAGTGATAGGTATTTGGTTGCGTGATTCTTCAATTTTAGCGTTGCTATGTCTATGCATCACATGCGCTATATGTTTGCTGTCTATCTCCCTAGCTAGCGCGTAATTGCCCTTAAAGCTAAATTCTGATTTGAGTTGTTCTAACTCTTCCCCATCTATCTTGGCAATTAAAAGCCTATCTGTGGCTTTAGGGTTGGCTAAATCCCACCCTTCTATGTGGCCTTTGATCTCTTGGGGACTTAAGTCCTCTTTTAGAGCACTCTTGGTGGGCAAATCCCCTTTTTTAGTGGGTGGCTTTCCTCCCCCTTGTGCGCTAGGCTCTGCTATGGGCTCTTTTTCCACTGCAGATGGGGGCTTTACTAGGGGGCTTTGGTTTGAGGCTTGAAAGTCTTTAACACGCTTCTCAAA
>NZ_QXQT01000076.1 GCF_003660395.1 Helicobacter vulpis | reverse complement strand
TCAGACTCGCTTTCGCTACGGCTCGTTTTCACTTAACCTTGCCAGACACCACAACTCGCAGGATCATTATGCAAAAGGCAGTCCATCACCCTTGTGGGCCCCTCTGAAGGATTGAAGTCTTTAATTTTTGGTTGGTTGTTTTTGGTTGCTTTGGCTAACTCGCACCCGTTGGGTGCAAGGGTTTGAATAGTCCTGCCAAACTATTTTTTATTTTTTAGAGCAAAGTTAGGCAAGCATGCTAGCGCAATTTCTTTCCAGTGTCTGCACTCTTCAGCTTTTGCCTCAGCCCTTTCGTGCTCCGCTTCCGCTAAACAAAGTGCAGCGTAAGCACCTTGCTCGAGATTTTTAATACCGCCATACTGATCTTTAACTCTAGCTTGATCCTCAGCACCGCCACTTAAGCGCCTGCCGGTTCGCTTGCTGTAGTAAAGCCCAGTATCGTTATTGCGAACGAAGTTTACTTTTTCCATTCGTGTCCTCCTTTAATGAACTTTGGAAAAACACTCCCTAACTCTCTAGGGTAGATCCGTAGAAACGAGAGTGCTAACAAAAACAAATAAAGGTGAAAGCACCAACACAATCATCGCAAAAGAGCAACGATCGTAACCCAAAGTAAACCAATCCACCAACACCAAAAATCTTTAAAAGACCAATCCCTCAAAGGGACCCACAATAGGGCTCTGAATGATTGTAAGTAGATGGTTTCAGGTTCTATTTCACTCCGTTACCCACGGTTCTTTTCACCTTTCCCTCACGGTACTTGTG
>NZ_QXQT01000075.1 GCF_003660395.1 Helicobacter vulpis | reverse complement strand
CCCACAATAGGGCTCTGAATGATTGTAAGTAGATGGTTTCAGGTTCTATTTCACTCCGTTACCCACGGTTCTTTTCACCTTTCCCTCACGGTACTTGTGCGCTATCGGTGTAGTAGTAGTATTTAGGGTTGGAGAGTGGTCTCCCCGGCTTCAGCCCGGATTTCACGTGTCCTGGCCTACTCTGGATACGACTATCTAGGGCTTGTCTTTCGCATACAGGGCTATCACCTTCTATGGCTTACCTTTCCAAGTAACTCTGCTAGACAATCCCCTTGAATGTTGTCGTCCTCAACCCCGCGTGCAAGCACGCGGTTTGCCCTTTTCCCCTTTCGCTCGCCACTACTCAGGGAATCTCGTTGATTTCTTTTCCTCTAGCTACTGAGATGTTTCACTTCGCTAGGTTCGCTCTCTAAATAGAGTAACTTACATTGCTGTAAGTTGGGTTGCCCCATTCGGAGATCTACGGATCAATGCTTCTTGACAGCTCCCCGTAGCTTATCGCAGTCTAGTGCGTCCTTCATCGCCTCTACTACCCAAGGCATCCACCATCTACTCTTAACATCTTGTTTGTTTCAGTTAGCATATCCGCTAAACTGCCTTGATAAGATTTCTACCGCCTTATTGAGTATAATTCTTTGGCTTTGTAGTTTTTACCTTTACATAGGCTATTGACAATGAAAAGTCAAATAACATAACCAAGAAGCTTTTCAAACAAGCTTTCTTAGAAGCAAAACGCGATTCTATCTTTTTGAAGCTTAGGGGGGGCTTAAGGGGTTAGG
>NZ_QXQT01000074.1 GCF_003660395.1 Helicobacter vulpis | reverse complement strand
TGTGGAGTGCTGTTGTCAATATCAAAGAAACAACCACCATGCAAGAGCTAGAAATCCTAGCAGACCACTTTAAAGCCAAATACGGCTTTCAATGCTACCAAATCGCCATCCATAGAGATGAGGGGCATGTAGATACCGAAGGCAAAGAGCAGATCAACTACCACGCCCATATGGAGTTTGTTACTCTTGATAAGAACACGGGCAAGAGTTTGTTTAGGGGTAAATTGCAAAAACCTAGAGCTTTGGGGCAAATGCAAACAGAGGTGGCAACCATCCTAGACATGCAAAGGGGGATAGCAAAGCGTATCAGTGGCACAAAACGCATTGAGCCTAGAGCTTACGCACAACTCATGGAGCAAGAGAAAGCCAAGCGGATTGCCCTAAAGGACAATCAAGCCAAAGAAGTTGCAACCTACCAAGCACAAATCCAAGACATACAAGCAAGTGCCAAGAACACCCAAGCAGAGTTATACACCCTCAAACAAGACAAGACTAGCCTAGAACAAGCCCATGCCACGCTACAACAAGCTAACACCACTTTAACTCAAGAAAACCAAAAGCTCAAAGACCATAACATAGAACTAGAAGCCACACTCATAGACCTTGTTACCATCTTTGCTCCACAAGATAAATAGAACAAGAAACTCACCATTAAAGAAGCTAAACCCTTGCTAGAAAATGTGAGAAAACAGATGATAGCTATCAATCAGGGTTTAGGCGATCTCAAGCTTTACACCCAAGAGGACTATAAAGCTTTAAGAGCCTTAAAAAATGAGGGCTTAAGTATTG
>NZ_QXQT01000073.1 GCF_003660395.1 Helicobacter vulpis | reverse complement strand
TTAGAAAATCTGGCAAATACACCCAGCCACTAGAGGGCTATCAGATGCCCCCTAAGCCTTCTAAACCTAGCAGGGCTAAAGAAAAGCAGGAGAGTGGGGAGGTTAAACCTAGCGCGGTGATTCAAAGCCCAGAGGAGAAAGAAGCTTTTATTAAAAGCCTTGATTTAAGCGCGCACGCGACCCCTATCCCTAAAGAAATAGACATAGAAGGGTTTTTAAAGAGTTTGAAGGGGGTGAAGAATCATAAGAGGTTTATAGAGCATTTGGCTGATCATAAAAACGGGGAGAAGCGTTTAGCCTATCTTAACCTAGTCGAACCGACTTTAAAAGAGCCCAACCTCAAGCTAATTTTCAAAGATCCGCCTAAAACGGAGTATATTAAAAGTTTTGCTAGGGAAGATGGGCGGTATTTGATCTATATCCTAATCACAAAAGAAAATGATAGTTTGTTGATCACGGGGATACCAGATGTCAAAATGCGCTACATCAAAAAACAAATCAGGGATGCGAGTCTTATCCACTCTTTCACCTCGCTGTGAGCAGGTCTCACCTCAGAGTGAAACGCTTAAGCGTTGAGGGGCTGCGTTTTTAGGGTAGCAAATTTTACTTTTGAATTTTCTTAAGGGAGTGTTTTATTATCATGCACACCACCAAACGATCCTACGATAACCAACTGAATACACCCTTAAGGAGCTTTGCCCATGCTCACCCCCTACCTTAACCAAGTCTTTCAGGCGGACGCGTTAGGCTTTATGCAGGGCTTGCCGGATGCTTGTATAGATTGTGTGTGTATGGACCCG
>NZ_QXQT01000072.1 GCF_003660395.1 Helicobacter vulpis | reverse complement strand
TAACTCTGTCCTTAAATCTTTAATATCTTTCGTCCCCTCTGTTTTATATTCAAAGGATTTACCTCCATCATCTGGAGGTAAGCCCCCCTCAATCTCTCTAATGAGGGCTTTAGTGGCGTTGGCTTTTAATTTGAGATTAAGCGTTTTTATTATACGCTCCTCTCACGGGCTTTACAATAGTCGTGGAAAAGTTCATACAGACTTGGCATATCCTTTCACCTAGTGAGTTTGGTCCGCCCCTACCGGGTTATATTGGTGTGCTATGACCCTCGAGGTAGGGGGTTTAGTTCTTCTAGCTCTATACTGTAGATTTTGTGTCCTTGTTGTAGATTCTCCCTTATCGTGATCTTGACTTCTGCTTTTTTGCCATTGATATTAATCCCCACAAAATATCGATGCACTGCTTTTATGTCCCTGCGTCCCTTATAATCCTCATGTGTTTGTCTCAATCTAGCATTCTCAAAAAGGGCTTTAATATTTGCTCCTACCCTAAAATGCTCCTCTTTGGTAAAGCCATTCGCTAAACTCTTATTTAAAGCCTTTGTGCTCGATATTTTGTCTAACCCTTTTCTTGAAATCCTAGCAACTACCCCCGTTTCTTTGTTCTTAATGTCTTGGTTTAAAATGGGGACTAGACTTTGCCTTAACTCTGTCCTTAAATCTTTAATATCTTTCGTCCCCTCTGTTTTATATTCAAAGGATTTACCTCCATCATCTGGAGGTAAGCCCCCCTCAATCTCTCTGATGAGGGCTTTGGTGGCGTTGTCAAAGTCGGTGCGCTGGACTAGCTGGTTGAGTTGGTTT
>NZ_QXQT01000071.1 GCF_003660395.1 Helicobacter vulpis | reverse complement strand
GCAATACTTCTTATTAGTCCCGGCATTGCGCGCGTTCAAGCTTTTTACCCCCCCGCTACAATAGGGCGGGTCCATACACACACAATCTATACAAGCATCCGGCAAGCCCTGCATAAAGCCTAACGCGTCCGCCTGAAAGACTTGGTTAAGGTAAGGGGTGAGCATCACTCACGCTCCATGGGGGTATCTTTGGGCCACTCTTTAGGCCACTGCTCAGGCCATGGGATTTCTGAAAAGGGCGTTATGTTTAGGCCCTGCATTTTGGCTGTCCAAATAGCGTGCTCCTCTTCTGCATTTTTAGCAACAGGGTCCCTGCCCAAGATGATATGTCTAACTAATCTCTGCAAAACTTGCTTTTCTGTAGCCTTCAAAAGATAGAAACTTTCTTTTTCTCTCGCCCTCGCATGCGCAAAATAATACCACTCCCCATTAACCTTTTTGTAGAACTCAAGCCCGTGGAAACTTTGCAACACATAGTCGGGTTTTTCTACAATTTGTTTTAAAAGGGGCACATCCTCCTTTTTAAAAAGAGGCTCTAGCCCATGGCTGAGTTTCTCAAAGCTATAATTTAAATCTAGGTTGTGGATTTTGCCCACTTCTTCTATTTGCGCCTTTAATTCTTTAGGGAAGTTGAAGTTAAAGATGTCATCGTCTTTAAAGTCAAAATGCTTTTTAAAAACCTTTTTAAGTTCTAAACTCTTTTGCCCTTCTTCTTGCTGGCGCTCTTGGGCGGCTCTTTTCATCGCTTCTTCAAGGCGTTTATTTATTTGCTCTTCTTCTTCTGGGGTCATCTCGGGTTTCTTTTCTTTGGGTTTTGCGCGCTTTTTAAGGGGGGGTTTGGTAGA
>NZ_QXQT01000070.1 GCF_003660395.1 Helicobacter vulpis | reverse complement strand
AAAGAGCCCATAGCAGAGCCTAGCGCAAGGGGGGGGAGGGAAACCCCCAAAGGGGGTTAGCCAAGACCTCCTAGACCCTAACAAGCCTTTAAGAAGAGCAAAGCCTGAAGAGATCACACCCGAGTTTTTAGAGGAGGTCAAAAGGACTAATGGTAAGGTGTGGATGGGGGATTTTGCCCCCCAAGACAAAGGCCTAATGCAAGAATTGGGCTTTGATAGCAAACACCCCGTAAAGATTACTTTTAATGGCGATGCGTTAAAGCATATTGAAAGACGGCATGGAGAGGGGGCGATCTTAGTCAAAAAAGGGCAACAACCCGCAGTAACAAGAGACGACATTATTCATTATGAGGATATTGTAAATAATGCAGATAAGGCTGTAGTTGATACAGACAAATACCATCAAAAGGTTTTGATCAGTGGTAAGCAGATTAATGGCTATGTCGTGGTGGTAGAAACCATTAGCACTAAAAAGAACGAATTAAAATTAAAGACAATCTATAAAGAATATGGGGAGCTTGAGAATAACAAACACTTCGCGGGTGAATATGCGGACTATCCAAAGATAGCGGAGACCTCCCTAAGCCCTAAACCTAGTGTCTCCCACGCACCGACCCACACCGCTACCCCTCATCCTACCAAACCCCCCCTTAACAATCAAATCCCCTTACTTCCCTATAAGCCCAACACACATATCCCAGCCACGGCTAAAGAAATCCTAGCCGCAGGCAGAAACGCGTCTTTAGACAAGCAAGATATTTTAGACGCCATTAGATTTAAAAACAAGCTTTTAGAAGACATTTTAAAACCCAATCCCGCCTTTGGAGAGAATTTTAAAGAATTTG
>NZ_QXQT01000069.1 GCF_003660395.1 Helicobacter vulpis | reverse complement strand
CCCTCTAAGAGTTGCTTAAACCCATGTTCTTGCTCTTTAGCGGTGTTGTGGAGTTCTGTGGCCTGCTGCAAAAGGGATTGTTGACTTTTAGGGGGGGTTGTGCTAGGGTTAGGTAAAGGAGTTTGTATGTTCTCACTGCCTGAAGATAAGTTATTCCCCTTGCCACCTGAAAAATTAGAATTTCGGCTTAACTCAGACTCGGGGCGCTTATACGCCGTTTCTCCCTCTGAAAAAGCGCGGTTTGAATTTGACTTTTCTAAAGGCTCTTGGGTGGGTTTCCCCTCTGTGGGCGATTTTCTCACTAATACGGACTTCTCTGAGTTTTGGGCACTCGTTAAACTTACTTCATATGAAGTAAAATCGCTAATATCTAAATCCATACCTTGAGCTAGGCGGTTGCTTTCTGCCTCTAAGGCAAACATCTCTTCATCTGTCAATTTCGCGCGTTTTTCAGGGTCTCGTATAATATGATAAATCGGGTCTAACTCTTTTTTAGTCCCCCAACTGCTGTCAGTGTGTAGCTGGATTTCGCTGGGGATGCCCTTATAAGTGAATTGCACATGCAAGCCCTTGTATTGGCTACTTCTGTGGTGGAACTCTATAATGGGTTCTATGCCCTGCGCTCTTAAACTATCCTCAATATGGATTAATTGGGCATTAAGATGTCCCCTATCCTCCACCCTAATGGCCGCTCTTAAAAAGTCGCTAATGGCACTTACATCTCCTTGCTTGCTGACTAATTTACGCTCTAGACTCTGCGCGCTCTTAAGCACATTGCCCGCTTCTATTGTGTTGCTAGTAGTTTTCAAACCCTCCAATAACCCCCTAAACCCACCCTCTTGCTCTTGGGCTTGGGTGTAGAGGGTTTGGGCTTGACTCTTAAG
>NZ_QXQT01000006.1 GCF_003660395.1 Helicobacter vulpis | reverse complement strand
ATGTCAAAGATCGTTGCGCTTGAAGTTTAAGCTTTTTTAAGGGCTTTAACTTTGGCAAAGCTGCATTATAGAGTAAGAAAGCTTAGGAGGGGCTTAAAGTTTGGGGGGATTTGAAATGTTAGAAAATCATGGGTATTGAATCAATTTTTCAATTTGGCTAGCGTGCACCTTGTGGGGTTTGCCATGCTCTAAAATGACAAGCAGGGGATCGGATTTAGGGATAAAGTCCAACACCTGGGTGCGCGTATAAAAATCTTTGTTGTTTTTCTGTCTATACCGATCCTCCCAAAATAGCGTTACAATCTTCCCCTTTAAATGCCCCCATTCCTCTAGGGGAATGGAGGGAATGGGGCGGATATGGCATACATGCTTTGGGTGGCAATGCTCGTAATCTATCCATGTAACATCGTTGTATCCAGCATGCGATGCCCAAAAATTAAAAGATTCGTATCCCTCGCTTGGGTCTGTGGTGTCTTGCAATTCTCCATAAAGGATTGAGCCGTCTGCAAACGCCACTTCCACCCATTGCCCATCCAACTTGACCCACTCGGCAATGGGGGGGTCTTGGTTTACAATGATTTCAGGGGGGTCTATGGGTTTCCAACGCACGACATCTTTAATAGTGGCTAAATCCCTCTGAGCTTCATTCTCCGGTGGCCAATCCTCAAATTCCACATAGTAAATCAAATCACTCTCAAAAGTCCACATCATAATCCCTGTTTGGGTTTGTTCTAAACCTTCTTTTGTTTCCCGTAACTCCCCCTGTAACACACTCCCATCTGTCAGTTCCAAGCGCACCCATTGGTTTAAATGTGTTTTGGCATCTTTAAGAGTCATGGTTGTTGGATCGCTTTTTAAAAAATTTCCTCAATTTTACTATAAAATTAGCTTTTAGCTTGGCTAGCCTTGCAAACCTCATCCCTTGTTTGATGTTTTTATATTTGCCTGGACAAGTCATTGAAACCGATGGGTGGCGCATGAAATAACTGGGTGTGCCGAATGCGTTTTAAAGGTCAATGCGAGCCTGGCATTAGCCAAAAGCAAGTACTCTTAACATGCCCTTTTTCTTCTTGAAAAGCTTCTTAGGGGTGTTTGCTCCCTGCAGGGCAAACTCTTTAAAATGCCTCCCAACTATGGGGGCAAGTCCTTAAGGGTGTATTGTGGGAATAGGCTTTATGAGAAGAGGCCTTAAGAGAGATTTCCATTAGTTTAAATACGCCTCTAACACCGCTTGTTTTTGCGCCTCTAAATTTGGCATGTGCGCCTGCAGGGTGGCGATTTGGGATTCTAAGTGCTCCACCACGCCCACGATGTGCTCTTGCGCTTGCAAGGGTGGGAGGGGGATTTTTATTTGTTTTAAGACTTCAATGTTTGCTACATTTTTTAGGGCAACACCATGTGCCTTTTCCTCAAAAGGGTTATTGAGATTACCTAGGATTATTTTTAGTGCCTTGCTAGTTGTCTTGTCATTTTTTAGTCTTAATCTCAAGAGGGCTTGATTGATAATGCCTTGTTTTGCACTGCTTGGCACTATGGCTATTTTCCCGATTGTTCCGGAGCAACTGACTATTAAATCATTGGGTATAACCTCAAAACTTTTCATAGAATCAAATTTTTCTTGTGTAATGAAGTAATTTCCTATTTCAAAGTCATTTTTTATAGCGTGTTGTTGCTCATAAACTTTATAGCCACTTTTAACAAAAATTTCCTTTTTTAAGCTTCCGCCAAATGGTCCCCTTCTAAAATCGCATATATCCCCCAATTTGACAAAATCCCACCCTTGAGCTGGGGGTGTGGGTAGATTGTCTAAAAGCGTGGCTAGGGTGGGTTTTAGCCCTGCTTTTTCTAGGGCGTGGGTGAGGAGGGTTAGATAAGCTCTCTTTAGGGCTTTAGCGCGCTCTAAATCCTCTAAGATTGCTTTAAGTTTTTGCGATCTCTCTCTCTCTCTCTCTCTCTCTTTGCCTAAAAACTCTTGTAAGATTTCTTGCTCTTGCCCTTGTAGGGTGGCGATCTCTGCATCTAGGCGGGCGATTTCTTGCTCGATTTGGGTCAATACGCTGATGATTTGTTCTTGTGCCTCTAGGGGTGGGAGGGGGATTTTAAGGTTTGAAAACTCGGGCAAAGTGAGTTGTGGGATATTAACGCCGCTACGCTCTATCTTGGTGTTGTTAAGCAACACTTCTAAAAATTTTAAGTTGGCTTGTTCGTTGGGTATCAAAACGATTAACCTCACAATGGGGTAAAATGGCTCATACCTTGCAACAACATAGCCTATTGTGCCCCTTGCTGAGATAGTTAGGGCGTTTTGCGTGATGGTTGCTTTGTCTGTGTAGCCATAAAGTCCTTTTGCCTCAACGGCGTTCGCATAAACGGGGACTTGGCATTGTGGGGTTTTGACTTGTGAAAATACTTTAGGCTTATCCCCACCTGCGGATAGCTTGTTGGCAATTTGTGCGATTTTCACCATTTCCCACCCCCCCACTGGCGGGCTAGGCAAGTTTTGCACTAGATTTTTTAGCTCCTCTAGCTTGGGGTCTATGGGCGTGGGGTTTGTCAGCTCTAGGTTAAGGCGCTCTAGGGTTTCTAGGATTGTTGCAATTTGGGGGGCTTTGTCTTGCACCACCCCGCAAGCCTCTAGCACCGCCAAAATCAAGTTTTGGTAATTCTGTATGCCCTCTTGCAACTCTTGGGCGCGTTTTTCCACTTGGGCGCATTCTGTAATGATTTGCTCTTGCACTTCTAGGGGGGGTTTTGGGATACACATATTTTGCAAAATGCTTAAGTTAATGTTTTTCTGTGAAGTGGTGATGACCTCATCTAAAAGCTGAAACTTGTAGTAACCAATGACATACATGAGGTATCTACTCATAAAATCTTGGTTGGGGATAATTGAAACTATCGCTTGGTTGGTTGTCATTTCCTCCTCTAGAATCCCCACTCTGCCAATGGTCGCATAGATAGAGACCACTACAGCCCCCTTTGGGACAAGCTTAACATTAGACGCTTGTAGCCCTGCCTCTGTAATCCTTTCTTTGGTGTCTGTAATGCTTTGGTATTCGGCATAATCGCTTATGGTGAGCCATTTTATTGTGCCGTTCCAATATTGGGGGTTTTTTCTTGAAGGCGTGCCCCCCATTAAAAACTTGCCACAAGTCCCTAACTTCACAATGGGGTAAATAGAAGTTACCTCTTCACGCATTTTTTTAGGCGTTAAACTGATCGCCTTGTCTAGCACTGCCTTAGAAAAGTCTATCAACTCCCTTAAGGGCGCGCTAAAGAGTTGGTAACCTGCGGGGTCTGGGTCCCTATAGGGGCTTAAGTCGGAGGGGCTTAAGTCGGGGCTTGAGGCGTGCTTTAGCTTAGCTTGCATGAAGTTTTTAAAGGCGTGGCTAATTTTAGTGCGTTTAGTGCGTTTAGTGGGGTTGTCTGGGTCGGGGTTGTCTGGGTCGGGGTTGTCTGGGTCGGGGTTGTCTTTGGGGTCATACAGCGGGGTTTGTATTTCCTTGACGCTTTGGACATTGCTTAAAACCTGATTGTCGGGGTCGTCTGTGCTTTGCGCGCTGATGTATTTGATGCCCTCATCGCCCTTGCGCTTGCTCCAATCATAGCCCAAGAACTCTACAATCTTAGCCTTGTTGCTTTTATTGTCGCTCTTTTTATCCGGAGGGCTTTTTAAGATCAGCACCTCTTCGCCTTGAATGAGGGCAAAGAGGCGCATTTTTTCTAACTCTAGGGCGTGCATTTGCTCTAGGGCTTGCTCTCTTTGCCATGCCTGTAATTCGTCTTGGTAGTCTTGGCTTTCAAAATACGCGCTTTGTTGGGCTTCGCTCTCTTGTTTGGGGTCTTTGGCATAAAAGCTAGAAGCTTTAAACCACTCTTGTTTAAGTCCCTTTGTGGGGAGCTTTTTTTTAAAGGTTTTGGGCTCTTTACTCTCAAAATCTCTAAAATACTCGCTAAAGCTCTGCTCTAGGGCTGGATTTAAGTTTTTGTCCGCCATGAAGGCTTTAAAGTCCGCATAAGGGTAGCCCCTAAAGGCGCAATATTCTTTTAAAAGCTCTGTTTGGTTGAAGTCTTTTTCAAGCTTTTTTTCTTCAAAATTGGCTTTAGTCAGCGCGTCCAATAAATCGGTGCTGTATTTTTGTGCCTTTTGGGCGAATAAAATGATCGTCTGCGTGCCTGTGCTCCCAAAGGTGCGCGAATTGAGTTCCACAATACAGAGCAGTTTAAAATTTTCTAGCAAGAGGGCGCGGGTTTTTTCATAAATCCCTCCCTTTTGCAACACGCTCACAGGCAAGATAAGGGCAAACACTCCCCCCTCTTTTAAAAAGTGTAGCGCCCTCTCCACAAAAAAGCATTCTATGGCGTTGTTGCTCTCATAGCTCTTTTCCTCTATGCTGTGGTGTAGCCTATAACCTTTCACCACGCTAGAGTCTAAGGTGCTTAAAAACCCTTTGACCGAGTAGGGCGGGTTGCTCAAAATATAGTCAAAGCTCTCTGGCTCAAATTCTAGGCTATGGGTTTGCTGGATGTGATCTAAAGCGTCTTGAAAGATGATTAAAGAGGCGCTCTCTGGGTTGTGAAAAATGCAGGCGAGTTTGGCGACTTTGGAGAGGTCTTTGTTTTTCTCAATGCCATAGACTTTCGCGTCCTTGTGGCGCGCCATAAACTCGGTTAAGAAATGCCCCGCCCCACAAGCAAAGTCTAAAACTTTGGGGTGATTTGGCAGGGGGGGCAAGGAGTGGATGATAAAATTAGTGATGGGCGTGGGGGTGAAAAAACGCCCTTCGGTTTGGTGGATGTGGCGGTTTAAAAAGCCTTCAAACAGATCGCCTAAGAATTGGTTATTTTGGCTTTGGCTCAAGTGCAGGTCTTGAATAAGCCCAGCCACTTGCACGAGGACTTTAAAGTTGAGGTAAAACTCTTCGGAGTTTTCCACCTCAATAAAATTAAACTTTTTGATGTTGAAGTATTTTTGTTGATCAAAGATGTCGTCTAATTTTTCTTTAAACTTGCCTTCATAACGCTGGGCTTCTTTAAAGAGATCGCCAATGGCGCTTTTTTTAACATTGATGACCTGTTTATTAAAGAGTTCTTTAATGCCCATTTCATAGAGGTTTAAAAGTCTGTCGCAGTACAAAAAGGGGTTGTCTGAGATCACGCCCTTGTAGGTGAATTGTAGGTCATTAGGGTTTTTGATTTCATCAATGACCTTGCATAAGAAAAGATCGACCAAGATATAAAAGCTGTTTTCGTAATTGCCAATAGAATGGTGGCGTAAGATGGTGGCAAATTCGTGGTAAATGCTTGAGATTTGATCGGCAGAGACGGCGCGTAGGTCCTCAAGGCTGTATTTTGTTTTGCCGATATTGTAGGCTTGGATGTCTTCTTCAAAAATGCCCTTCGTGGTGAAGGCGTTTGAATAGGTTTGACTCCAGACTTCAAAATAGCTTTTGGCGTTGGTGTTGGACGGATCGCTAAAGCCGCGTTTTTTGTCCTCCTGCTTGCAATCGCGGTTCAAACGCTCTAAATGTTCGGGATTGTCCTGCATAGAAATTAAGCGCATGTCAGCTGTGTGCGCGTCTTTGAAAGTGAGTAGGCACAGGTAGGGGATTTTATGCACGGCGTAATAACTAAAGAGCTGGTCGCCATTTTTGAGCGTGGCGTTCCATGCCTTGCTAAACTCATTCCCATAAGTTTTATTTTCAATGAGCACAAGGGGGTTAAATTCTTGATTGAGCACTAAAATATCCCCATAGACTTGTTGGTTATGCCCCACTTTAAAGGTGGGTTCTAAGATGATGTGCTTGGGGGCATATCCCTTTTCTAGGAGCTTATGCACCGCCACCAAACACACAAAGTTTTCATTAGAGCTAAAATTAGTCGTGGTGTTGCGGTGGATAATAAAGCCTGTACTAGGATCATCATTGCTAGGGTAATCGCCCTCTTTAAAACGATGATCTAGGGGAGAGTAGGCGATTTTTTTGTGTTTGAAATCTACGCAAATTTGGGCGTTATTGGGGTATCTCTTAGTGAACACATCTGCATTAGGTTTAAAGCCTAGAGTCTCTAAGAGGGCGCGTAAGTTATTTGGGGTGATCATCAATAAAGTGCCTTTGGCGCAAGCTTTAGGAAGTGCCCGCGTATTCTAGCACGGCATTAGCTTTAAAAGTACTTAAATTTAGGAAGTCTTAAGTTTAAGAGATTAGAATAAGGGCTTTTGAATACAAAGGACGGGTATGCAACTCACAAAATCCATGAAAACTTCAGAACTCAAGCGCGATTGGGTCGTGTTGGACGCTAAAGATCAGGTCTTTGGGCGGCTCATCACCCAAGTGGCGGTTTTGCTCAGGGGCAAGCACCGCCCCTATTACACCCCCCATGTGGATTGTGGGGATTTCGTGGTGGTGATCAACGCCAGCCAAGTCAAGTTTTCCGGCATGAAATTGGAGGATAAACACTATTTCACCCATTCAGGCTATTTTGGAAGCACCAAAAGCCAAACTCTTCAAGAAATGTTGGACAAACACCCTGAAAAGCTCTTTTTTCTAGCTGTGCGGGGCATGCTGCCCAAAAGTAAGCTAGGGCGCGCCATGATCAAAAAGCTCAAGGTCTATAAAGAGGAAAAACACCCCCACACGGCCCAAGTGAGACAAGCAGTTGCAACAAAGGACAATGATGAATAAGGTCTACGCCACAGGGAAACGCAAAAGTGCGATCGCCAAAGTTTGGTTAAGCCATGGTAATGGCGCGTTGGATATCAATGGCACAGATTTAAACGCATGGTTAGGCGGGCATGAATCCATCAAAATGAAAGTGATGCAGCCCTTAGTACTGACCAAACAAGAGGGCTTAGTGAATATCAAGGCGGTGGTCTTTGGGGGGGGGTATAGCGCGCAGGCTGAAGCACTCAGGCATGGCATCTCTAAGGCACTCAATCTTTATGACACGGCTTTTAGAGCGATTTTGAAGCCTAAGGGCTTGCTGACACGCGATTCGAGGGTCGTGGAACGTAAGAAATACGGTAAACGCAAGGCGCGCCGTAGCCCACAATTCTCCAAACGCTAGGTTACTTGTGAGGGGGCTTGTTGATCTGTAGGGGGTTTTCATGGCCATCGATCTACGCAAGGACTCTATCCCTAAGCTCTTTTTTTACTATTTTGTTCCCCTAGCCTTTTCTATGATCTCGCTCTCCACGTACTCCATGATCGATGGCATGTTTGTGGGGAACAAATTGGGCGAGCAAGCCCTAGCAGCCATTGGGGTGTGTTGGCCTATTTTTCCTACATTGCTTGCCTTTGAACTGCTCTTTGGCTTTGGGGCGGCTTCAATTGTGTCGTATTTTTTAGGCAAGGATGAACCTGAGCGCGCTAGATTGGTTTTTAGCTCTATCTTCTACTTTGTTGCCATTAGTATTACGCTGATTAGTTGGGCTTTAGTACCCTTTAGCGATCACTTGGCCAAAATGTTGGGGAGCAGTGAGACGATCTTGCCCATGGTATCTATTTACATCAAGGTCATTTTAATGGGGGCAATCTTTATGGTCTTGCACCCTTTGGCCGATGTCTTTGTGGTGAATGATAAACGCCCTATTTTGGCGATGGTGGCCATGTTAATAGGCTCACTCACCAATGTGGCGTTCAATTACTTCTTGCTCTATGTGGTGGAGATTGGAATCCATGGAAGTGCGATCGCCACGTCTTAGGGCATGCGGCGGGCTTTTTCGTACTGATGAGTCATTTTCTTTTAAAAAAGGGGCAATTGCACTTCGTGCGCCGTTTCAATTGGGCCAGTATCATCTCTTCGGCTAAAAGCGGGTTGCCCCAAAGTATTTCAGAACTCAGCGCAGCGGTGGTGATGCTCTTGTTTAACCGCACGATCATGGACACCGTGGGCGAGAGGGGGGTGTCTATCTATGCGATTGTCATGTACAATGGCATCATCTTTTGGACAACCTTGCTCTCTATTGCCCAGGGGATTCAACCCATTGCGAGTTTTAATTATGGCGCGCAAAATCTAGACAAGGTCAAGGCAATTTTCATCTTTGGGTTGAAAATCACTTTGTGCGTGGGTGTGGGGATGTATATTCTCTTTTACTTCTTAGACGCGCATTTGATCCAACTCTATGTGGATCAAGAACGCTTGGCACGCGATCCGGGCTTTTTGGCTGAGAGCAAACACGCGATGAATGTCTACTACACGGGGCATATCTTTTTGGGCTTGAACCTACTCTGTGCGGTGTTTTTCCAATCCATCCAGCGCACGCGTACGTCCTTTTTCATCACCATATGTGAGACGATTCTCTTTATCGTGCCCCTCTTGCCTATTTTGGCGCATTTTTTTGGCTTGGAAGGGATTTGGATTGCCTTCCCCATCTCGCAGGCTTGCGCGCTATTGGTGGTGGTTTTTGTGGTGCACTATGAAATCCAGCGGGGTACTTTCGATCGGGTCGCTACTCTTAAGGATTTGACTTAAAAAAAATGTGATAATGCCCCATGCAGATCAAAACCAAAATCCCCAAAAAAAGCCCGTCTCTCTTATCCTATGCCCCAGAGATCGGTTTTTCAGAGCAATTCATAGAGGTCTGCCTAGAGCCGCGCCTTTACCATAAAACCACGCTTTACATCAAAAAGCACTTTAGAGAGCATGTTAAGTTCAAGCACACCACAATTTTACTAGAACAAGAGAGCTTGAAAAAAACCTATCTGCTCAACCGCCTATTCTATGCCAAGTACGCTTTGCACCCCTTTTACAACCAGCAGGTGTTTAAACAGCTTTTACAGCAGATTTTAGATTGTGCGCACCTGCCCGTGGTCTTCAAGGAGAGCATGCATACCCACGAACCATACCAGCGCGTTTTAGCCTTGGTACACAAGGTGGAAATCCATGCGATCTACTTGCACTCTAGGGTGATTTTTTACTATAAGAATTTCTTGGCGCGCGAATTCTTGCACGCCACCTTTGCGCCCCATATCTTACTAGAGACCCCCTTTAAAGACAGGGCTAATAAAAGCAACTTCTTGCACGAAACCCACACCCATCTAGACGCGCTCCCTACTTTAATGGCCCTGCAAAACCCCCGTTTCAAACAGGCCTACATCCAATTCATCTATCCCACCCAAGCTCTTTATCTCACCAGACAGGAGGAGATCATTCTCAAAGCCTTACGTACTCTGGGACTTGGAGTGATGCACTCCAAAGAAGAGATCAAGCACCGCTATTTAGAATTAGCCAAGCTTTACCACCCAGACACCTGCGCCTGCACGCCCCACAACAAGGGCATCTGTAAACAACGCTTCCTAGAGGTCATGGAGGCGTACAATGTGTTAAAGCAACTCTAATTCTAAAGCGTACCCGCCCTATATTCTTGGATCATGCGTAGGATTTCATCCTTGAGACGCAACTTTTTCTTTTTGAGATCGGTAACTTTTAGATCATTGGTGTTGTGTGCAACCAATGTGGAAATTTCATCGTCCAACGCGTTGTGTTCTTCAAAAATCTTGTTGAAATGGGGGTTCTTGTTCTTCAATGCCTTAATGTCATCGCGGTATTCATGGAACATGCAAATCCTTTATGATTGATGGGGTTATTGTAGTATTTTCAACCTAAAACTTCCCCCCGTATTCTAAGATGCGCTTTGTTAAAGACGGGCGTCTAATTTCTTATAGTGATATAGGGCACTGCCACACAGTAGCCCAAAGGGGAGCACAATCCCTAGCTCCGGATAGAAAAGCCCGGCGATGCTGAATTTGCCCAGCGCAAAGAAAAGCCCCCAGAGAATGAGGGATAGAATGATGAATTTCAAACTCAAGAGCGCGAGATTCTCATAGCGGGCGAGATTGGGGGTGTAACGCGCAATGAGAATCGCCGTCAGGGGCACGAAAAAGGGCAAAAAGATGGACACATACAAAAAGGCGCGCACCTTTTTGGTGTCGCCATGTTGGCGGTAGAGCACATGCAAGGAGCGCAGCGCATCGGTGATCGAAACAGCGGGCTTGTTCTGGTAGATGGTGTCGAGCACTTTGGGGTGAAAACCCTTGAGCGTTTTGAGCAACGCGCTATTTTCTATATGCAGACCTTTTTGGCCCAAGACAAGGGGAGTGGGCAAGGTGGCGCTGATCGCATCGTGCAACACCCAGTATTTGTGCTCAAAGAGCGCGTGTTTGGCCTGCGCCACTGCGCTCAATTCGTTGTGGGTTAGGGTAAAAATTTTGACATTCTGGGCGCTTTGCAAGAGAGGATTGATTTTGCCAAAGTAGACATAATCGTCATTGTACTTGACTAGCAAATTTTCAGAGATATTTGTAGAGTTATCCTTGTAGATGATGGCTTGGGCTTTCTCTTGCATGTAGACAAAGGGGGTGGCATTCAGACCTATGAAGATGCAGATTAGCACGAGATTGATACACAGTATCGGCCTTAAGATTTGTTTGATGGAATAGCCAATCGCTAGCAGGGCACTGTATTGGTTGGAGCGGATAAAGGCAATGTAAAAGAGGACTAAACCTAAGAGGAGAGAAATGGGCAGGGTGTAATTGAGCGCATAAAGGCCATCATAGACAAAGAAAAGCAAGATGAGATTGGCCGCATCGGGGAATCTATCCGCATATTGCAAGCTGTCAATCCCAATGAAGAAAAATTCTAAGGCAAACAGAATAATGGCAAAATACTTGAGATAGTAAGAGCCTACAAAGAGCCAGAGTCGCATGCCAACTTGTGAGGGTTGCGTGTGAAACGCGCTTGCATGCGCGCAAAGTCATCGCATTCCAAATAAAAGCACAACGCCTCTAGTGCGTGGGCAAATACCTGTTTTTTAAGGGCTTCTTGGTGGGGTTCAAAACCCTCTAGGACATGCGCGCGCGCGTCCTCTCCCCGCCCAATTCCTATTTTCATCTTGTAGAAAGGGTGGGGGTAGTGCGCTTGCAAGGACTTGAGCCCATTATGCCCCCCAGAACCCCCCCTAGCCTTGAAGCGCAAGGCCCCTAGGGGCAAGTCCAAATCGTCATGCACCACCAGTAAAGCCCTTATGGCATGGCAACTTAAAAAAGCCTCTAGAGCCTCTCCGCTCAGATTCATATATGTCATGGGTTTTAAGAGATAGCAAGAGTGGGGTTCAACGAGGGCGTAGTGATAATTAGGCGCGCCTTTAAAGCGCACCCCAAAGCGGTGGGCTAACAAGTCTAGTACATCAAAGCCCACATTGTGGCGCGTGTGCGCGTACGCGGGCGTGGGATTGCCCAAACCAACAAGCAATCTCAAGGGCTATTTCGCCTTGATCACGCCCACCACGGCATTGTTGGGGTTTTCTAAGAGTTTGACCGATTCGGGTACTTTTAGATCGCGCACCAAAATCACATCGCCCACATCCAAGGGCGCGACATCTAGCTCAAAACTAGAAATGAGATGTTCTGGCTGGCATTCCACATGCACGCGTTCTTTAGAGAGCATTAAAATGCCCTTGTTCTTCAGCCCTACAGGGATACCATGCACTTTTACGGGTACATAAAACTTAGAGAGCTTGCCCGCATTGAGTACGAGCAAATCCACATGCATAAGGGCGTTGCTTACGGGGTCTTTTTGATAGTTTTGCACCACTACATGATAGGCTTGCTCTCCTACCTTGACCTGAAAATCTAAGTGGGGTTTGTTTTTGATAAAGCGAATAAAATCATTGGTTTTAAAGCTGGCATAGACATTCTCCACTTTATTGCCATAGAGATTAGCTAGTAAATAACCCTCTTTTCTAAGGGCTTTTCTTTGCGATTTGGATAGCACCACGCGCGCTTGACCCTCTAACATATGCGTCCTTCTTAAAAAGATGAAGCCGAATTCTAACATATCCTAGCTTAAGTGGTTAATTTATGCTAGGATCGTCAGAAACTTTAGGATGGCGATGCGGTATTGGTGCTTGGTGTGGGCGTTAATTGGAAGTTTAGGGGGTAAGAATCTGAGTTATATGTCTTCGTCCTATCAAGCGGGTATGGTGTTTTTAAAATCGCGGGGCACAACAAAGCTCTTGCAAGGGGCATCTATTGCTTGGGGCTATGAAGTGAACCCTAAGCACGATTGGGCTTATGGACGCTACTATGTCTTTGTGGATTATGGGAATGTGCTGTTAGAACCCCATTCTAAAAGTCAGGTGAATCTCTTCACTTACGGGGTGGGGGGAGATTTCATGGTAGCCTACAACAAAAACCCGATCAATTCTTGGGCTTTTTTCTTTGGCCTGCAATTGGGAGCGAACACTTGGATCGTAAATCGAAGGGCTAGCGACATTGTGTTGAACACGTGGAATTCTATTAAAGAGTTAGTATTTGGCCCCTATCAAGCTACTTATTTCAGAGCGATCGGGACCTTTGGGGTGCAGTTCCGCACCATTGTAACATGGCACATCGTAGATGTGGAAGTGGGGATGAAGATATTCTTAAACCCAGAACCTAAAAGTGCCTTTGAAA
The DNA here is from genome assembly GCF_003660395.1 of Helicobacter vulpis. Classification (GTDB taxonomy): domain Bacteria; phylum Campylobacterota; class Campylobacteria; order Campylobacterales; family Helicobacteraceae; genus Helicobacter; species Helicobacter vulpis. Next base: position 75,375 of record NZ_QXQT01000006.1, on the reverse strand, counting down.
GAAGCGTGGTGTTCTGTGTTTCCCACGCGTGGCACTTCTAGGCTAGGGTTCTTAAAGCCTGCTGGCGTAATCTCGAAGATATTCTTGAACGCCTTCATGAGTGGGTTTCATGCCCGCATCGCCCTTTCTCCAACCCGCAGGGCACACTTCTCCATTTTCTTCAAAGAAAACTAGAGCGTCTACCATGCGCAACATTTCATCCACATTGCGCCCTAGGGGGAAATCATTGATCACAGCATGGCGCACTCTTTGGTGTTTGTCGATCAAAAAAGAACCGCGCAGGGCGATCGCATCGTCAAAAAGCACATCGTAGCTCCTAGCGATCTCTTTCTTCACATCAGAGACCATAGGGAAACTCACCTGTCCAATCCCCCCATTTTCTACGGGAGTGTTTTTCCACGCATAATGTACAACTTCGGTATCAATAGACACCCCAATCACGTTAAAGCCCTTGTCATGAAAATCCTTAATGCGGTGATCAAAGGCGATAATTTCAGAGGGGCAGACAAAGGTAAAATCTTTAGGCCAAAAGAACAACACGGCACCATTTCTACCCAAATTTTTAGAAAGTTCAAAACTATCATCAACTTGATTATTGGGCATAATGGCGGTTGCTTTGAAATCGGGGGCCAACTTGGTAACTAACATGAGAACTCCTAATGGTGATTTTGTCAAAAGACGCGACACTATAGTCAAAATAGCCTAAATAATCAAGAGCCATTAGCTATAATCTCCCTTCACTCCAACTCGCTAAGGATTGCCTTGAGACGCAATGTATCTTTTAAGATGTTTTGGCGTTCCATGCTCCAACTCTTTTCCTTTTTCAACCGGCGCGATAAGAAAATCGTTTTGCTTTTGGTACTCATGTCCATAGGATTATCCATCTTAGAAGTGCTCACCATTAGCATGATCATGCCCTTTATCACGCTGGCAAGCAATCCGGATTTGATTTTAAGCCATCCTTACAGTCAAGCGATCTACACATGGTTACACTTTAAAACCCCCCTGCATTTCATGTTTGCTTTCAGCATTGCCCTAGTGGGGCTATATCTTTTTAGAATGGGTTATAGCGTGCTCTTTACCTATCTCAATAGCCGTTTCTCCAATCACAAAGCACACATGATCGCCCAACGGCTTTTCTTACGTCATATCCAAGCGTCCTATTTAGAGCACACCAACCTACACCTAGATCGCATCCGCAACACCATTGCCACTAAGAGTAACCAAGCCATGGAGGGTTTTAGTGCCTTGTGGAATTTGCTCTCAGAGACCATGATCATTGTATTTTTATATGCCCTGCTCTTGTTGACAAATTGGAAAATGACTGTGGTGTTGAGTGTTTTGCTTCTCTTGCAGATTTTCTTTATCACCAAACACATGTCTAGGTCGATCCAAAAAAAAGGACAGATTGCCACCACTACTGGGGAATACTCTTTAAAAGTGCTCTCTAAATTCTTTGGCAATTTCAAACTCACGCGCTTGAAAAACAACCATTTAGAAGCCTGCAAGCGTTTTTCTGAATACAGCCTCAAAAGCGCACACGCCAAGACCGCCTACGCCACCATGCAGGTTTTACCCAATAAAATTTTAGAAACCGTGGGCTTTAGTTTGCTGATTTTGGCCGTTGCCTATGTGCTTTACAAGTACGGCGAGGCTAAGATGGTTTTACCTATCATCTCTATGTATGCGCTTGCCCTCTATCGCATGTTGCCCTCTATTAGCCGCATTCTAGGGCATTACCACACCATCACCTACTACCAGCATGCCATCAATGTCGTGTTCAAAGACTTCCACACCCTCACACAGGATGAGGGGGACGCGCCCCTCAACTTCGCACACAGCATCCAGCTACGCCATATCCACTTTGCCTACAAACTCCAGCATCCCATTTTGCAAGATTTCAATCTCACCATCTACAAGGGGCAAAAAGTCGCCTTTGTGGGGCCTAGTGGGTGTGGTAAATCCACTTTAGTGGATATTTTGATGGGGATGTTTGCCCCTAGCCATGGGGAAATTTATGTCGATGGCGCGCTCTTAGATGCCCAGAATATCAAGAGTTGGCGTCAAAAATTTGGCTATATCCCGCAAAATATCTACCTTTTTGAGGGCAGTATTGCTGAAAATATCGCCTTTGGAAGCTCTTTAAATGAGGCAAGGCTAGTAGAAGTGTGCAAAATGGCGCATATTTACGATTTTCTCACCCAACATGAAGGAATTTATACCCAAGTGGGCGAGGGGGGGGTGAAGCTCAGTGGGGGGCAAAAACAGCGCGTTGGCATCGCGCGCGCGCTCTATGACGACCCGGAAATTTTGGTGCTCGATGAAGCCACCTCTGCGCTAGACACCTTCACAGAGAGCAAGATCATGGACGAAATCTACAATGTGGCGCAAAATAGGACCCTGCTTGTGATCGCCCATCGCTTAAGCACCATCGAACGCTGCGATGTGGTCATTGATTTGCAAAAAATGCAGCACAATCCTGCAAGTTAAAAGCCTTGAAACTCTCAAGATAACCCACGCGCTCCGCACTTTTTATCAGGGTCTTGAGCGCGGGGTTGTTATAGCCCAAAAACGCGATCCCATTCTCACGCGCACAGAGATAATCATTATGGCTATCTCCAATGAGCACCATCTGCTCAGGCACATAAGCATGTTGTTTGATCAGGCGCGCCACTACCTTCACCTTAGCTGGGGGACTCCCCTCAATGCTTTTAAAATAGGGGGTGATCTCCAAAAACTCACAGAGTAGCTGTAACTCGGTGTGCAAAGCCGCAGAAGCCACATGAAAAGGGTAATACTGGTAATGAGCTTGGATAAAGCCTAGCACCTCTGTATTGAGATGGCTTTTAGAAAAAAGCTCCTTAGCGATGATTTTGCCAAATTCTAGCACCAACGCGTCTACTTGGTGTGCGTCTAGGGGAGTGCCCAAAATGTGGCGGTAGAAATAATCAATTTTTTCGCCCCTAGAAATCCCCCCACTGCTGTAGTGGTATTGCTCAAAGGCCTGCCATGCCTGCGCGCTCACATCGCCAAACAAACGCTGATAGCCCGCACATTTCAAGTGCATGCTATCAAAGATCACCCCATCAAAATCCCACACCACCACCTTAAAATCCATCAGACATCCTTTTTTACACTTTACCAAATTTGCGTTGTCTTTGGTTAAACTGGGCGATGATCTCTTGGAGGTGCTTTGGGGTGAAGTCTGGCCAAAGCACTGGGCTAAAGAAGAGTTCAGCGTAACTAGATTGCCAAAGCAAAAAATTAGAGAGGCGCATCTCCCCGCCCGTGCGCACTAGCAAATCCACATCGGGCATGCCCGCTGTGTCCAAATGCGCCCCGATGAGATCTTGCATATTGGCGCTATTTTTTTGATGGCGCAGGATTTGCGCACAGGCGCGCGCGATCTCATCGCGTGCGCCGTAATTGAGCGCGAGTACTTGGGTGAGCGCGCGGTGGGGCGCGGTGTCCCTTTCTAGCGCCAAAATCGTTTGACGCAAATCCGGATTAAAGCGTTCTAAATTCCCAATCGCCTTGAAACGGATTTGGTTTTCTAAATAGGTCGCGCGCTCTTTGATGAGGTATTTTTTGAGCATGCGCATTAAAAAATCCACTTCGGTTTTAGGGCGACTCCAATTCTCTGTAGAAAAGGCATAAAGTGTGAGATAGGCGATGTGGTTTTAGCGCACCAAATGGTGATATTGCGCAGGGTGTTGATACCCTGCTGGTGGCCATAGGTGCGCGCCTTCCCCTGCATTTTGGCCCACCTGCCATTGCCGTCCATGATAATGGCTAGGTGTACTAAGGCGTTCATCGCGTACAAGCGTCCACTAAATAGGCGATGTGCTGGAAGGGGATATGGGTTTGCTGGCTTAAGCCCACCTCACAGGTGCTAGAACTACAAAACCCACGCTTCAAATTTTTATCCTTGTAGAAGCGCGCCAAATCCATGAGGGCGTGTTGGTTGAGCTCAGGGGTCAAAAAGCCCTTATCACCCGCAAAACCACAACAGAGCGTGTCGGCATGCTCTAGCACCGCGCCTTGCACGCATGCCTGCGCCAACGCGCGCATATTCTCTTGATAACCTAATCTCTTAGAAGCACACATGGTATACAACGCCACACTTTCTTGCAAAGGTTGGATCTGCAGGGATTCTAACAAGATTTCTTGGATAAAAATGGGCATGTCGTAAATTTGTAGCCCCTGATCTTTGAAACCCTCTAAAAGATGCGCGCTGCACGCGCTGTGATCGAGCACAATGGGGATCTCTCCCCCCTTGCAGAGCTCCTTAAACATTTGGGCATTTTTCTCTTGGTTTTGCGCGCTCAGATCCGCATAATTGATAAAAGCCTTGCCACAGCAAAATTTGGGCAGGCTTGGGGGGTAGAGTACCCCAAAGCCGGCTTTAGCGCACAAGGATTCAAAGACTTCTTGCAAACTGCGCCTATCGGGCATGAATTTGGAGGGCGCAAAGGCGCGATTCATGCAGGTGGAGAAGTAGAGTACATTTTTTGTAGCCGGTTTGCTATGCAATTTGTAGGGGTTGCTTTGGGGCATGTATTTGGAGATCGCAGGCGTGCCTAGTTTCAAGTGGGCTTGCATGCTCCATGTTTGCAAGTTTTCAGAGCCCAAGAGCACTTGAGCGATTTGGGTGGCATGAAGCCCCCCTTTGAGCGCGCTAATCGTGGTGTCTAGGTGGTTTAAAACGCTTTTAGCAAGGGCGGGGGCTTTGGCTTCTTGGCGACTCTTGAGCGCGATAGTGGCGCTATCAATGCCCAAGGGGCAGAGGGTGGCACACATATGGCAAGCCGCACAGGTTTCATCGCTCAAATACGCATAGCCCTCTAAGAGTTCTTCTAAGAGGGGTTGGTTTTCTTGGCTCTCTTGCAAATGGGCGATCTCTCTTTGCAACACAATGCGTTGTCTAGGGGTGAGTGAGAGGTAACGACTCGGGCAAGCGCGCTCGCAAAAGCCACACTCCATGCATGATTCCAAGGGTGCTGCGATGAGGGGGCTTGTTTTTAAATTTTTGGTATGGATATGGGGATCCTCAGAGAGAATCACATCCGGGTTTAAAAGCCCTTCAGGGTCAAATAGGGCTTTAATGCGTTGGCAGATGCCATAGGCTTTCTTGCCCCATTCTAATTCTACAAAGGGGGCGACCATGCGCCCTGTGCCATGTTCAGCCTTGATAGAGCCTTGCAAAGAAGCCACCATGTGCGCCATGTCCTCTACCAGCGCGCTAAATTGCGTCCGTTCGTCTTCATTCTCCAAAAGCGGGGTGATCACAAAGTGCAAATTCCCGCTTAGGGCATGCCCAAAGATCACGCTATGTTCTTTAAAACCATGCACGGCTAAGAGGTTTTGCAAGCGCGCGATCCCCTCTTGTAAATGCTCCATAGAAAAGCATAAATCCTCTGTGATCACACTCGCCCCCACGCGCCGCCTGCCCGCCACAATGGGGAAGAGCCCCTTTCTAATTTTCCACCATGTGTTGTACTCTTTAGGGTCTGCACTCTTGGCAATGGGCAAAATTGTGGGCACATTTTCTAGGGCTTGGAGCACAAAAATCGTATTTGCCTCTAGAATGCCTAAATCATCGCTTTCTAATTGCACTAAAATACAAGTGTAGCCGGGCTCAACGCGATTCAACACCTCTGGCATGCCCTCCACCCCCTGCATACTGGCTAAACAGGCAAAATCCATCACCTCCGCCGCGCTAATTTTATCTTTATTGTTCGCTAAAATACGCACCGCTTCAATGGCTAGATTCAAATTCTCATAAAAGAGCAATAAACAGGTTTTAAAGGGCAAATCGGGCACACAGGCAAGCTCGCATGCAGCGATGAATCCCAAAGTCCCCTCTGAGCCGATGAAGAGGTGGCTTAGAATCTCAATGGGATCGCTAAAGTCAATGAGGGCATTCAGACTATAGCCCGTGGTGTTTTTGATCTGGTATTTCTTTTTAATGAGGGCATGCAGATTAGAATCTTCTAGCACCTCTTGGCGCAACTCTAAGAGCCCCTCTAATAGCGTTGAGTGACTCTTCTTGAAAGCTTGTACACTGGACTCTTGAGCCGTGTCCAAGAGTGTACCATCGCTTAAAATCACGCGGATCGATTTGAGCGTGTGGTAGCTGTTTTGCTCCACCCCACAACACATGCCACTGGCATTATTCGCCAAAATCCCCCCTATCATCGCTGTGGCGATGGTGGCTGGGTCGGGTCCGATTTTTTGGTGTTGGGGTTTGAGTGCGTGGTTGGCTTGCGCGCCAATGACTCCACAGCCCAAGCGCACACTTTGCCCATCCTCATGAAGACTGATCTCTTGCCACCCCAAGCTTGCCATCACCAGCACCCCTTCAGAACACGCCTGTCCAGAAAGAGAACTCCCTGCAGCCCTAAAAGTTAGAGGGGTTTTGTATTTTTGGGCTAACGCGTAGATTTTGATGATCTCTGCCTCATTGAGGGCTTTGCAAACCAACTGGGGGATGTAGCGATAACAAGATGCGTCTATGCCATAGACCAAGCGGCGCAAATAGTCCTTGTAGATCCGATCGCCCAAGAATGTTTGGGCTTCTTGGTAAAAGGCGTTGTAATTTCCTTGCATGGGCGGACACCTTTAAAATGAGATAGAGCATTTTACCACTTCTACTTAGTTGTGTGCAGGGGTTTTTCATTCCAAACATAAATGTGCTAAAATCCAAGAAACACGAAAGGACACTTATGAGTGAAAATGATTACGCCCACCACCGCGTGGATTTGCAGGATTTCAACCCTAAGGATTGGTGTATCGTGGATATTCGAGACGCGCAGTCCTATGAGGAGGCGCATTTGAAAGATGCGATTCATCTCAATGATTTAGAAGCCATCAGAGAGTTTGCCCTAGCCCACCCCAAGCATAAGATTTTGTTGCAATGCCGCATAGGGCGTAGTGCCGCGCATTATGCCAGTCTCTTACACGAGGCGGGGCTAGAGAATGTCTACTTTCTAAAGGCATGTGTAGAGGATTTTGAAGCCCATGGTCTAGAAATGGTGCGCGCTTAAGTTGCAACCCAATATCGTAGTGGTGGGGCTTAGGCCTTATGAGAGCGATCCGTGTGTCCAAAGTCTTGTTTGCAACGCTTTAGAACACTTGCCCCTGAGCGCGCAAGGTCTGAGCGTAGAAACATCTCAGGGTGCGTTGGATTTAAACACCATTGGCGCGTTGCTCTTTACGTCCAAAAATGCCCCCCTAGCCCTAGAACACAGCCTGCAAGGCACACATGCTCTAGTGTTTTTAAAAAGTCTACCTAGTTTCGTACTAGCCCCCCAAAGCGCGCGCTTCACCCAAGCTTTAGGCTTCCAAGTTGCTTTCATCGGACAAAGTGCTCAAAGTGCGTTATTTGCCCAGGAGATTTTGCCCCATTTACAGGCATGTTTGCACGCCAAGAGCGCGCTGTATGTGCGTGCTCAACACAGTGCGTTTAATTTAGGAGCGTGGTTACAAGCGCATTTGAGTGTGCAAGAGCTCATCGTCTATACCAATAAGCCTTTGAAATTATCCCCCCATCTTAGACCCCCGCCCCATTCCATCCTCATTTTTAGTGCTCCAAGTGCCTATAAAGCTTTTATATATAATTTTGATTGGGATGCAAGTTATCGCGCCATCGCCCTAGGAGAGACAACTTACCGGGCCTTTGATTCCCATGTACGCGCGCTCATCAGTCCAGAACCTAGTTTACAGGCCAGCGTGGCGTTAGCTAAAGAGTTGGCCAGCTGTGTTACATTGGGCTAAAAAGGAGAGTGGCATGGGCATGATCGTTTGGGCGGCCCTGGGCGGGGCTGTGGGGAGTTCTTTGCGCTACTTGGTGGGCAAGATCGCCCCGACACGCTTTTTAATGTGGGAGAGTTTCCCTTTGGGCACTTTTAGCGTCAATCTCATTGGGTGCTTTGTGATCGGCTTTGCCGGGCATTTAGCACTCAAGGGGATCCTAGGCGATCGCGTGGGGGTGTTTTTTATCACGGGTGTGTTGGGGGGCTTTACTACTTTTTCTTCTTTCGGGCTGGACACGCTCAAACTCTTGCAAAAGCAGGCCATTAGCGAAGCCCTTGCCTATGTATTGGGTACAAACCTGCTAGGATTGGGGTGCGTGGCATTGGGCTGGGGGTTGGCTAAACTGGTTGGCTAGATTTTTCTTGCGCCTTGATCTCTAGAAAATAGCGGGTTAAAATGATGGTTTGTAGCAAAGTGGCAAAGAAGTTAAACACCGGGATGAGAGAAAAGAGATAGCTCAAAATCGCCACCTTGTGCAGAGAAATCTTGCGATCTTTGAGTATCTCTGTGTAGCGTTCTTGGTTGAAGATGGAGGTGGCGATGTCAAAGCAGAGTGTGTTCTTAAAAAAGAAGTAATGTGGGATCAAAGAAACAAAGACCCCAATAACGGGGATGAAATAGAGCGGGGAGCACACGAGCAAGAACATGCACAAATAGGCGAGCTGTTTGAGGAAGTGTTGCAGGCAAAAACTGATGTCCCCAAACCCCTCTAGGGGGAGATGAGGGTAGTCTTTCTTGTGCACATGGGCAACCACGATGGGGGTGTAAAAAATGGCCACCAAAACATTGCCTATCAAGCTCAAAATGAGCACAAATAAACCCAGCAATATGTAGACAAAGCACTTAAAGAAAACCAAGAAAAAGGCGGGCATAAACCCCCCGCTATGGGCGTAACGATACCAGCTAGTGGGCAAAAATCCTTCTAGGATACGCACCAAATTGTCTCCAAAATAAAATAATAAAACACTCCAAAATAGCAACCCGATGAGCACGGGACCCAAATTCAAAAATAACATTTTCCAACTCAAAAAATCTTTCCAACTCTCTTGAACGGTGCGTAACGGGCCTTTCATGTCTCTCTCTCTTTCTTATTATTCGTTTAAGTTTAGCATGCTAGAATGCAAGCTTATGTGCGCTTGCTATAGCAGGCTCTCATTTTACAATACTTTGGAGAATTTTATGGTTAAAAAAAGCGTGTTGAGTGTGGTCTTGGCCGGTGTACTTGGCGTGGGCATGGTGGAGGCAACCACCCTAGCGACCGTCACTTTCCCGGGGACGCAAACGGGCAAGAAAAGCAAGAAGACTAGCCAGCCCGAAGTGGTGGACATCACAGAGAGCGATTTTGATGTGATTAAACAGAGAAACCCTAATTTTGACTTTACCAAACTCAAGAAAGATCAACAAATGGGCTTGCTAGAGCAGGCGATTAACAATCTTTTGATCGAGCGCGAGGCCAAGAAAGAACACCTAGAAGACACGCCAGAGTTCAAGCACACCATGGAAAGCTATAAAAAGCAGCTCTTGGTGGAGATTTGGGCTAAACGCAAGGCAGAGGTCATTGGCAAGGAAGAAATCCCCGAGGCGCAACTCAAAAAATATTACGAAGCCAATAAGTCCAAATTCGTGCAACAAGAAGCCCAAGCGCGCCATATCCTTGTCAAAACGGAGGCCGATGCCAAGCGCGTGATCTCTGAGCTCAATAAAGTGCCAAAAAACAAGCTCGAGCATGAATTTATCAAAATTGCCAATCGCGATTCCATCGATCCCAACACCAAAAATACAAAAAATGGAGGTGATTTGGGCAAGTTCCAGAAGAATCAAATGGCTCCGGAATTCTCTGATGCGGTCTTTTCGCTCAGACCGGGCACCTACACTAAGAAGCCAGTCAAAACGGAGTTTGGTTACCACGTCATCTACCTGATGAAAAAGAACCAGCCTGTAACCCCCACCTACGCACAAGCCAAGCAAACCATCATCGGTATTCTGAAAGAACACCAATTCCAAGAATATGTCAAGGGCGAGTTAGATAAATTGCGCAAACAGGTTAAGATTGACATCAAATAAGGAGTATCCATGCTAGTCAAGGGTAGCGAAATTCTCAACAAAGCCCATCAAGAAAATTATGGTGTGGGCGCGTTTAATTTTGTGAATGTAGAAATGTTGCGCGCTATTTTTGAAGCGGCTGATCATGCCAAGTCCCCGCTGATCGTACAGGCCAGCGAGGGGGCGATCAAGTATCTGGGCATAGACATGGTGCTAAGTTTGGTACACACCATGTCCAAACGCTATCCCCATATTCCCGTAGCGTTGCATTTGGATCACGGCACTTCCTTTGAGAGCTGTAAAAAGGCCGTAGATGCGGGCTTTACCTCCGTGATGATTGACGCGTCCCACCACCCTTTCAAGGAAAACCTAGAACTCACCAAGCAGGTGGTGGATTACGCCCATTCTAAAAATGTGAGCGTAGAGGCTGAATTAGGGCGTTTGATGGGCATTGAGGACAATATTTCTGTGGATGAAAAAGACGCAGTTTTAGTTAATCCTGATGAGGCTGAAGAATTTGTCAAGGTGAGTCATGTGGATTATCTAGCCCCAGCCATTGGTACTAGCCACGGGGCTTTTAAATTCAAAGGCGAACCCAAACTAGACTTTGAGAGACTCGTAGAGGTCAAGAAGCGTACTAATATCCCCCTGGTTTTGCATGGGGCAAGCTCTATCCCACAGAGTGTGCGCCAAGCTTTCTTAGACACAGGGGGGGATTTAAAGGGGGGTAAGGGTGTACCCTTTGACTTCATTACAGAGTCCATCAAAGGCGGGGTTAATAAGATTAATATTGATACGGATTTGCGCCTAGCCTTCATCGCCCAAGTGCGCAAAATGGCGCAAGAAAACCCCGCTGAATTTGATTTGCGCAAGTATTTTAACCCTGGCATTGAGGCGGTCAAAGCCGTCATTGTAGAGCGTATGCAGGTTTTGGGCAGCGCAGATAAGATTTAAGGGGGATGAATGGCCATTGGAATGAGTGAGCTTAAAAAAAATCTCAAGATTGAGATTCAAGGCGTACCTTATCGCATTGTGGAGTACCAGCATGTCAAGCCTGGCAAGGGCGCGGCTTTCGTGCGGGCTAAGATCAAGTCTTTTTTAGACGGCAAGGTGATTGAAAAAACTTTTCATGCCGGGGATAAGTGCGAAGAGCCTAATTTATTGCAAAAGCCCATGCAATTTCTCTATTTTGATGGGAGTACCTATCAGTTTATGGATGTGGAAAGTTATGAGCAGATCGCGCTCAATCTAGATCAGGTCGGAGATGCGCCTAAATGGATGCTTGAGGGCTCTCAGGTGCAGGTGCTCTTCCATAATAACAAGGCAATCTCTGTAGAGGTGGCCCAAGTCGTTGCCCTTAAGATCACGCAAACCCCCCCCAATTTCAAGGGCGACACCTCCAGCGGTGGCAAAAAACCCGCCACTCTAGAAACCGGCGCGGTGGTGCAGGTGCCTTTTCATGTGCTTGAGGGAGAGGTGATCAAGGTCAACACCCAAACTGGGGAATACCTAGAAAAGATTAAGCCCTAAGGCCCCCGCATGCGGGGGGTTAACCTTACATGCTCTTGGGTACTTGCACATCGTCATAGTCAATAGCTTCTTCAAAGACCTTGCTTACGCCACGTACGATCTGTTGGATTGTTTTGTCATCTAGGACCTCAATGTTAGCAAGCAACTGCTTCAAACGCGCCGGGTTGTAGTCGCTAACACGCACAAGCATGAACACTTCGTGGTTATTGGGGTTGATATACTCGCCCAACTGCACCTCTTTATCCAAACTTGCCGCAATGGCCTGGGTGATCATTTTAAAAATCTCGCTATCAAAAGGTTTTTTTTCCGCGTTTTGGGCGGCGGTATAAATCCCCTTGATTTTATCAGCAATATGCACCGCCACGCGAAAGCGCGCGCGTTCTCTGGCAATTCTCTCAGAGCGTTCCACCTGCCCACTGATCACATGCGAACTATCGATCCCCTGGGTAACATACATGCTGCGGTCTTGGACCATCCACATGGGCATGTTCTGCAAGAAGACCTGTTTTTGCTGTTTGGGCGCGCACGCCCCCAACCCAAACACCCCTGCAAGTACCAAAGTTGTGGTCTTCCAAGTCATGGCAATCTGCCCCTACGCTAGAGAACCCTTAACTTCATTGACCCATGCATCGATGCGCGCATCCGTCAAGTCGTCCTGATTGTCCTCATCTAAAACGAGCCCCACAAACTTGCCCCCCTCTACAGATTTAGACGATTCAAAGGTGTAGCCATCTGTAGAAGTGAAACCCACAACTTTACCTGCTTTGGCTTTTTCATAGAGATGGAAAATCCCTTCTGCAAAGGTTTCAGAATAGGTGTCTTGATCGCCAAGCCCTACTAGCGCGACAGTTTTATTGGCAAAATCTGCCTCGCTCAGAGTGCCTAAAAAATCTTCCCAATCGCTTTGTAGATCCCCGGCCCCCGCTGTAGGAGCAACCAAAACCACTGAGCTAAAGCTGTCAAAATCTGCTTTAGAAGCTTTAGCCACATCAAATACTTTAGCTCCGCCCAATTTCTCAGAAAGCTTATTGCTAATCGTTTCAGAATTCCCGCTGTCTGTGCCATAAAAAATCCCAACTGCCATACATATCCTTTAACAAAATTTAGCATCGAGTGCTGTATTCATTGTAGCCAAGTTTAACGAAAATATCAAGCCCCGCCTAGCGCCCTCCGCGCTCCTTTGTGAAATCGTGATGGGTTTGTGCATCATTTTCCAATGCCACCTCATCAAAGATTTTCTTAACCCCTAGCATGATCTGTTTGACTGTTTCTGTATCTAGAGTGTTGATCCCTAGTAGCCCCTTTTCCAAACGCTCAGCACTATAACTATTGACCCCTACAAGCATGAACACCTCATGATTATTGGGGTTAATATACTCTCCTAATTGCACCTCTTTATCCAAACTGGTCGCAATGGCCTGAATCACCTGCTTAAAAACATCATCATCATAGGGTTTCTGTTTGGCATTTTGGGTAGTGGTAAAAGTATCTTTGATTCTATTGGCGATGTGGATCGCCACGCGAAAGCGCGCGCGTTCTCTAGCGATGCCCTCAGAGCGCTCCACCTGCCCATTGATCACATGCGAGCTATCAATCCCTTGAGTGATATGCGCGCTTTGATCTTGGATCATCCAAGCAGGCATGTTCTGCAAAAAGGCCTGTTTTTTAGGAGTGGAGGTGCACGCCCCTAGCATGAGCGCGCCTATTAGCGTTAAAGCGATACGCCTAGACATGATTTTCCTTTAAGTTTGATGAGGGATTGTAGCGTATTTTAAGACGCACATCAATAACAATTAGCCGAAAGCTTGAAGGGGTTTTTGCGGTAGGGGTAATTGTCAATGCTCCAATTAAAGGTGTGTTCTTGCTGGCGCGCTAGGGAGGCATTGAAGGTTTTGATGTAGGTTTTAGCAAAGAGCCAATGAGAGAGAATCTCTTGAACTTTGTTATGAAAGGGGTTGAGCACATCTAGGCGTAAGACGCATCGTTGGATCGTCAATCTCCCCTCATTCTTAATCTTGACCTGTGCGACAAAGGCATTTGTGTACACAAGCGCAGCGGCGTGCTCGATGGTGGTTTGAATCTTGAGAAGTTGCTCTTCTGTGGCGTAGCGCACCCCAAAGGGCGCGCCAAAAAGCACCACAAAGGAGAGTACATAGCATAGCGCAGAAACCACTCCTCTAAAGACAAGCCCCATAGAGAAAAAGCATAAAAAGAAAAAATAATGCCCTCCAAATATCCATAGGGCTAGGGGGCTAGTCTGCGTCCAAAAGGCTTGGAGCGTTTCTAAAATATGCTGAAAAATGGGATTCATTGTTATTTATGCGCCCCTTGTGTGGCTAGGGCTTTGGGCTTGCTCTTGGTATCCAGCCAAATATTGGGCACAGCCCCCCCGGGGGTGAGTAAGATTTGGGCATTTTGGTTGGCTTTAAGCGCTTCGTTGAATTGCCCCTGTACTTCAATCTGGCGCAAGCTCAATAATTTATCCGTAAGGCTTTGGGCGATGCTCAGATTGGCTGCAGATTTGGCTTTGGCTTCAATCACAATCGCATCCGCCACCCCTTGGGCTTTAATGCGATTCGCATCCGCCTCCCCCTTGGCTAACGCGGCGAGCTTTTGGGCTTCTTGCTTGGCGCGCTCCACCTCGTATTTCACCCGCTCGGATTCTTGGCGGGCGATCTGTACCTTTTCGATCTGCTCTTTAATCTTGGGGGGTAGAACAATCTCGCGCAATTGAATCGAGCTCAAATGCACGGGGGCGTTGGGGAGTTTAGACACTTCTTTATTGATATCGGTGTTGATGAGCGCGGCGATCTCATTGCGCTTGATGGGCAAATCCTCTGCCGGGTAACGCCCCACCACCGAGCGCACCACATCGCGCACCACCGGGTTGATGATCTTTTGCTCCCAACTCAAACCATAAGTGGCGATGGTTTGGGGGGTGGTTTGGGCGTTCAAGCGGTATTGCACGGTGAGCTCAATAGAGACCGTCAAGCCCCTAGAGTCCATCACATTGATCGCATCGTTTCTAAAAATACCCTGATTCTTGCCCACAATGCCCATGTCTTCAGTGCGGGAGAAATTGATGGTGCGCACCCGCGTGTCGATCACCAAAATATCCTGCACGATGGGGATGAAAAAGTGAATGCCCGGTTGCAAGGGTAGGGGATCGTATTTCCCGGCGGTAACTTTGATCCCAATCTCCCCGGATTGGATCACCATAAAAGGCTTTGCCAAGATCAACAACACCAACACGATCAAAATGATAACAAAGCCGGTAAATTTTTTAGATTGTAAAAAATTAGGGGGGAGAGTGGGTTTAAAAGGGGGGGTCTTGTTGGGTTGATCGGAGTTCTTGGGGGCTTCTGGGCGGGGGTTGGATTGTTTGTTTTTGAGATGCTCGTTGAGATCAATGGGCATGGCTATCCTTGCGCGCTCAGGCTTAAAATAGAGAGTGTATCCATTCTGTTACCTTTGTCTGTAACCCTGTCGTGGGTGTTTAGGGGTTTTAGAAGGGGCTCTAGAGCTTTTATAGGGTTTTTTAGGGGGGGTCCGCTCTAAAGCCTGTGAATCCAAAGAGATTTTTTGGCTTTTGAATTGCAAACTCAAGAGTTTTAAGGTGAGTTGAGCGCTCTCAAATTGCTCCATGAGTCGCTCATACAAACTCACCACTTCTTCATCCACCTCCACTTTGGAGAGCGCGCGTACAAGGCGATCCTCATCCATGTTAGGAATTTCATACAACTCAATGCTAGAGCCGATCTCTTTTTGCATGCGCAAGAGCTCTTTGTATTCTAGGGGGGTTACTAAAGTGATGGCAATGCCCTTTTTGCCCGCGCGCCCGGTGCGCCCGATACGATGGATATAACTCTCCGTGTTCAAGGGCAAATGGTAGTTAAAAACATGGCTGACATCGCTAATGTCTAACCCGCGGCTGGCTACATCGGTCGCCACCAGTACATCAGCGCGTTTGGATTTAAAGGCTTTGATGGATTCTTGGCGCGCGCGCTGTTCCATATCCCCATGTAGGGGTGTGGTCTTATAACCCCTCTCCACTAAAAACTGGTGCAATTCGTCCACTTCGCGCTTCATGCGCATAAAAATAATGCTCTTGTGGTGGTTTTCCTTATCGAGCAAGCGCATGATCGCCTCGTTGCGTTCGTGTTCGTTGATCACATAGAAGCGTTGTGAGATGTCGGTATTGGTTACATGGCTGGGCGCGATGTGGATAAAGGCAGGGTCTTGCAAAATTTTAGTCGCAAGCTCTTTAATGGGGGGGGGCATGGTGGCTGAAAAGAGCAAGATCTGCGCCTCTTGGGGCAGATAGTCAAAGATTTCTTCAATATCGTCTAAAAAGCCCATGTCTAGCATTTCATCGCTTTCATCTAGCACAACCACTTTAGGGGCAAAGTTCTTCAAGCGCTTGTGTTTGAGATGATCCAAGAGTCGCCCGGGAGTGGCGATCATCACTTGGGGTTTTCTCTCTAAAAGCTCGCATTGCTTGCGGATACTCTGCCCCCCATAAACGCAAATGGTACGGGTGCGCGAATTCTTGCCCAAGCGGAAAATTTCATCGCTAATTTGCATCGCCAATTCGCGCGTGGGGGTGATGATGAGCGCTTCTACACTTTGGTCATTTTTGAGATTGTGGATGATGGGCAGCGCGAAAGCGGCGGTTTTACCCGTGCCCGTTTGGGCTTGGGCGATCACATCTTTGCCTTGCAAAATCACCGGAATAGCTTTTTCTTGAATGGGGCTAGGTTGCACAAAGCCCGCATCGGCGATGGATTTTAAAATCTTAGGGTGCAAGCCCAAATCTTTAAAACTCACAGAAGGGCTTTCTGGTATGCTAGAATTTTCTACGCTCTGTGTTGGCATGGATATTAGGTAACCTTTTCACTGGGGTTGAATTGGGGATAATCCTAAAGCAATTCACGCTATTATATCAGAAAAATCTTAGGATCGCCCATGCTAGAGGATACCCTCTTGTCTGTTTTTGATCAAACCCCCTTGATCGCCTCTTTTTTAGCCGGTCTTTTAGCGTTCTTGAGCCCTTGCGTTCTGCCCCTCATTCCCGCCTATCTTTCTTACATCAGCCAAACCTCCCTAGAAGAGATCAAGAGCGCGCGCGCCAATCGCTTTAGCGTGTTGCTCAAAGCGGGGTTGTTTGTGCTAGGTTTTGGGATCGTCTTTTGGCTCTTAGGCGCGTCTATGGCGCGCATTCTGCATAATTTTTTTGGGAATATATGGGTGCGCGTGGTGGCTGGGGGGGTGGTGATGCTCTTTGGCTTGCATTTCTTAGGGATTTTGCGTTGGAATTTTCTCTATCGTTCTAAGGGGCTTCATTTCAATATCGCGTCTGAAAACGCCTTTTTGCGCTATCTTCTGCCCGTCGTGCTAGGCATGGGTTTTGCTTTGGGTTGGACTCCTTGTATTGGACCTATCTTTACTAGCATTGTGCTTTTGAGTGGGAGCGAACAGGTTTATGGCTTAACGCTTTTGGGGGTGTTTATTGCCGGGTTTGGGCTTCCGTGGCTGCTTGTGGCTTTCGCGTTGGATAAGGCATTAAATTTGCTCAAAAGTGTTAAACGCCACATGCGCGCCATTGAGATGGGCGCGGGGGCAATTTTATTGCTCATGGGTGTTTTAATTATGAGTGGCAAGATCGAATCGCTGAGCGCGTGGTTGAGTTAAGGATGCTGTGTGTTCTTGAAAAATGCTAGGTTAGCGGGGGGGGCTTGTGTGTGCGTACGTGTGCTAAAGGGCTTGGTTGCAGAAATAGGCGCGTCTTTGAAACCCCATGCCCATGAAGAAGTGTTGGATTGTGAGTTCAAAACATTATTGCCCAGCGCTATAGATTTAGGGGTGTTTTTGCACAATTTAAACAGACCCACCTATGCGCATTTGAAAGCGCAGGCGTATAAAGGGGGGGTGGGTTCTTTAATGGGTGTGCCTCTAGCCCCGCTCTACTCTCTTAAAGAAGCGGACATGGAGCCCCTAGAATTTGCCCAAGAGTATAGCGACACCGCTTTTAGCCCTCTAGATTACGGCGCAGCCCGGGAAGCGATCGCCTGTGGGGATGTGATCTGCTTGCACCCCTTAGGGAGCGATCAACGCTTGCAAGACCTCGCCCTTTTGCGCGCCATGCTTCCTGCCTCTATTCAGGCATGCCTGTATCTTTACAATTTAGAGGGGCAGAAGCTTTTACCCGTGCTGGATTACGCGCGCATGCTCTCTTTGAAATTAGTGTGTGGCGTGCGGGGCTATGAGGGGCGTTTTAGCATGGGGATCATGGATCAAACCCCCCTAGCGTATGCCCTAGGATTGCCCAGTGTGAGCCCGCTCATTCAAGTCAAAGAAGTGGGTAAGGTCGCTGGGTTAGCCTTGCACACCCAACTAGATGTACTCTTAGATAGTGTGGTAGAACCGGATGCCTTTAAAATCATCACCGCGACAAGGGCTTTGGGCGCGCCCCTATGGGTGCAAACCCCCTTGCACCATTTGATTTTAGAGGAGAGCATTTACCAGCATTACGACCCACGCACCAAAATTCTCCCCCCCCTAAAAAACAAGGAGAAACAAGCGCATTTGCGCGCGTTGTTGGCTCAAGAAATTGACATGCTCACCAGCCTACACTACACCCACCCTTTAAGTCTGCATATTTTTGAAGACGCGCCCTTTGGCATGCAGAGCATTGAGGCTTTTTTCCCTCTAGCTTATACGCACCTAGTGGCAAGCGGGTGTATCAGTTTGCAACGATTAATAGAGCTCATCGCCACCAACCCCGCGCGCTTTTTGGGGCTCAATTGCGGCGCTTTGGAGGTGGGCAAAGAAGCGCGCTTAATGCTGGTGGATTTAAAGGGCAAAAGCCAAGTAGACAACCCAGCGAGCATTTACCACCAGCAGGTTTTAAAGGCGCGTGTGGAGTGGATCATGCGCGCTGATGGGGTGGTGTATTTATGAAGGATAGCCCAGAGATCATCGCAGCGAGCACGCTTGTTACATGCGATGCGTCCTTTCATGTCCTAGAACATGGGGGGGTGGTGATCTTTGGAGGGCAGATTGTCAAGGTGGGTCCTTTGGCGCATTTGAAAAGCGCGTATCCGGGCGCGCCTGTGGCGTTTTACAAACATTGTTTGCTCATGCCCGCACTCATCAACGCCCATATCCATTTTGAATTTTCTAGCCACAAGGACACCTTCACTTATGGCAGTTTTGAAGCGTGGCTAAGCAGTGTGATCCAGCACAGAAACGCGGTGTTTCACAACGCTAAAAGGCATATCCACCACGCCATCCGTGCCCAGTTGCAAAGCGGGGTGGGCAGTGTGGGGGCGATTAGCAGTTATGGGCTAGAGCGCGAGATTTTGGCGCATTCTGCTTTAAGAGTGGTCTTTTTTGATGAACTCATCGGGAGCGCTCCCCATGCTTTGGAGCAAAATTTTAAGGATTTCCAAGAGCGCCACGCCCGGAGCTTAAAATACAAGAGTCCTAAATTCACCCCGGCCATTGCCATCCACTCCCCCTATTCGGTGCATAAAGAGCTCGCCCAACGGGTGCTAGAGAGGGCAGATGCCCACACGCCCATTTCTACGCACTTTTTAGAATCGCATGCAGAATTGGAGTGGCTGGAGAGCGGGAGGGGATGGTTTGGGCGCTTTTTTCAAGAGAGTTTGGGGGTGGCAAACCCTGCACCCAGTTTTGAGGGGGTTGTAGACTTCTTAAACTTGTTTGCCCACAAACATCTATTGCTCGTACACGCCCTGTTTGCCCGCCCAGAGCATTTTAAGCACGCCCAACAAATCGCCACACAAACCCATGTCATCACCTGCCCTAGGTCTAATCGCCTCTTGAGCGGGCATTTATTAGAAGTGGCGCGTTTGCGCACTTTGGCTTTACCCTATGCCCTGGCCACTGATGGGAAGAGCTCTAATTTGGATGTCCATCTTTTAGAAGAATTGCGCCATGCCCTCTTTTCTTTACCCGGCCCCTTAGAGCACAACGCGCAAGATTTATTGCTGGCTTGCACCGCGCATGCTAGCAAGGCTTTGGGTTTGAATAATGGGGTTTTGCAAGAGGGCAAAGATGCGGATTTGGTGCTTTTTAGCGCTAAAAAAGCCCACACCCCCCTAGACATTCTCTTAAGAATCCTCCAAGCCCAAAAAGCGCGCGCGCTTTACATTCAAGGCAGGCGCGTTTTTTTCTAGTTTTTAAGCCAAATTGCGCTAAACTAGGGGGTATTATATGTTGAGGAATCCCATGGAGTTACACTTAGCCAAACCGAGTAAAAAGCATAGCGCTAAGAGCCTGAAGGTGCGTTTGGAGGATTTGCTGAACAAATACCGCCACGGTGAGCACATCTTTTATTTTGCGCCCAGCAACACACACAAGGACATGTTGAGCGCGCTCGCCTCTCTAGAGAAACAGGGCTATCAGGCGTATTTATCCGAAGTGAGAATCAGCGCAGACGACAAGGATTTCATCTACGCCCTGCACATTATCTAAGGAGCATGCGATGACCCCCTCAAAAACCCTCTACATTGAAACGATGGGTTGCGCGATGAATAACCGCGATAGCGAGCACCTTTCTAGCGAATTGGCCAAGGTGGGTTATGCCCAAATTGACGACCCCAAACAAGCCGATCTCATCTTGCTCAACACCTGTAGCGTGCGCGAAAAGCCCGAGCGCAAATTGTTTTCTGAGATCGGGCATTTTGCCAAGATCAAAAAGAGAGGGGCCAAGATTGGGGTGTGTGGGTGTAGCGCTAGCCACATGGGGGCGCGTATTCTGCAAAAGGCCCCCAGTGTGGACTTTGTCCTAGGGGCGCGCAATATCTCCAAGATCACCCAAATTATCCACCAACCTAAGGCGGTTGAGGTGGCTTTAGATCACGATGATAGCCATTATGTCTTTGAGAGCTCCAAAAACCCGCTCAAGGCCTTTATCAATGTTTCTATCGGGTGCGACAAGCATTGCACTTACTGCATTGTACCCCACACACGGGGCAAAGAGATCTCCATCCCCTTGGATTTGATCTTAACAGAGGCGCGCTCTTGTGTGAAGCGCGGGGTGAAAGAAATTATCTTGTTGGGGCAGAATGTGAATAATTACGGCGCGCGTTTTTCTAGCGCGCACCCCAAAGTGGATTTTAGCGCGTTGCTATGCGCTTTGGGTGAAATTGTGGGTTTGGAGCGTATCCGCTTCACCTCGCCCCACCCTCTGCACATGGACGATGCCTTCTTAGAATGTTTTGCGCGCCATCCCAAAGTGTGCAAGAGTATCCATATCCCCCTGCAAAGTGGTTCGAATGCGATTTTAAGGGCGATGAAACGAGGTTATACTAGGGAATGGTATTTAAACCGCATAGAGAAATTGCGCGCGCTGGTGCCAGAGGTGGGCATTGGCACGGACATCATTGTAGGTTTCCCTGCAGAGAGCGAGGCGGATTTTCAAGACACTCTAGAGGTGGTGGAGCGGGTGCGTTTTGACACACTCTATAGCTTCATTTACTCCCCGCGTCCCTTGACTCCAGCAGCGCATCTGCACCACCAAGTGCCCAGCGCCATCGCTAAGGCGCGTTTGCAAGTCCTGCAACGCCGCCACCAAGAGCTTTTAGCCCAAAAGGCCCAAAGCGAAGTGGGCAAGGTCTATACAGTGTTGGTAGAAAATGTACAACAGGGCAGGGCACAGGGCAAGAGCGATCAAGGGCGCTTGTTGAGCTTTGAGGCGCAGGGCGTGGGCGTGGGCGATTTGGTGGCCGTGCAGGTGATCGCGCACCACAAGGGGAGCTTGCAGGCCCAGCGTTTAGGGGCTTAGTTTGTGCTAAAGCGTTTGCGCAATGGGTTTGTGTTAAGAGCGTTGCCGGTACTTCTCTATTGGATTTTGCAACTTCTCTTTAAAACCTGCAAAAACCGCTTTTATTTGGCGCATGGCTTGGAGGACACCCCCTTTATTGCGAGTTTTTGGCATGGGGAGATTGCGATGTTGCCCTTTGCCTACCTGCGCTTAAAAGAGGGTTCTAACCTCTATGTGATCGCTAGCCAACATTTTGATGGCTCTTTGGCCGCAAGGCTGTATGAATGCTTTGGATTTCGCGCCATTCGAGGTTCGAGCAAAAAGGGGGGGGTTAGGGTGTTGGTGGAGGGGATTAGGCATTTAAAGGCGGGGGCCGATGTGGGCTTAACCCCAGATGGCCCTAGGGGTCCCTATCATAGCGTGGCCGATGGCGTGGTGGCGTTGGCGCAAAAAAGCGGGGTGGGGGTGGTGGTGTGCCGCGTGGTCTTTGCCAACGCTTTCACCTTCAACACTTGGGATCGCTTCCAATTGCCCAAACCCTTTTCAGAGGTGCGCTACTACATGCGTGAACCCTTTTTCATCCCCAAGGATATGGCACTAGAACAGGCCAAGATGCTTGTAGCAACCCGTATGGGGGAGTGTTATTAATGTGGCGGGCTTTCAAGGCGATTTTTTATGACACTCTCAAAGAGTTCTTTTTTTCCGATGTCTTTATTTGCTTCAATGTGGATCATGAAATGCTAGTGGGGCGGGTGGAGCACCTCAAACGGGGCAAAACTTTAGAAGTCGTCAACAAGGTCTATGCGATCAAAGATGGGGTGATTCCCATCAAAGCCCTCAAGGACGCGCGCAATTTTACGCGGGTCTATCCCTTTTCATATCTGTGTGGCATGGCCAAGAGTTTGGATCAAGGGGTGTGTAAGAAGGAGCATTTAGAACACTACGCCCCCGTGCCCAAAAAAGACTTGGTGTTTTTGGAGATAGACCAACATTACTTCTTTATCCCTAAGAAATCGCTCAAGGAGGAGATTGCAGCTTTTGAAAGCGCGCTTTTCAAAGCAGACTATCTCTTTTCACCTTTTTTACTCATGTATGGTTATATCCGCCCTAATCTGCAAGAAAGCGCCACTCTCTATGCCATGCTAGAGCATTCTAGGCTTTGCGTGCTCATCACCCACCGCAAAAAAATCTGTTATGCACAATGTTATAACTTAAAGATTCCTGAACATCTAGGTTCAGCGGATGCCAAAGAGGAACAAGAAGACTATGTTCAAGACGAGGTCTTTTTAAAATCCCTATTGAGTTCTATGGAAGCTAATTTAACCCATATGAACGACACCGCCCAAGAAATGCACGACCAAATCCCCGGCGACACCACACCCCCCCTTTCCGCTCAAGAATCGAAACTCTTAGAAGAGGAAAAAGCGTCCATCTCTGAAGTGATTGGTCTTTTGCAAGAAAGTCTCAAGCAGGCCTACAAGCACCCTCTCTATCCCTTAGAAGATTTTGTAGAAAAGGCATGCATTCTCAACACCTACCAGCTTGGACCACGCATGGTAGAGAAACTACAGGACGAGCTCATGATAGAAGTATCCTGCGTGCCTATCTCTGTGGTGGAACAACTGAGCATCTTTGCTCAAAGAGAACAAAGTGATGACGCGTTATAGCTATAGCAAGCCCCATACCAAACACATGGTTAGCCCCCATACGAAAGTATGGGTGTTTTACATGATTTTGGCGGTGGCCTTGAGCGCGTGGATGGCGCATTTTTTGAACCAAGAGGCGCGCGCGGCCGGTCATAGAAGTGAAATTGCCCAAGTGGAGAGCAATATTTATGGGCATGAGAGCGAACGGGTACGCGGCAAACACAAAGAACTAGAGCGCAGAGTACGTGAAGTGGATCATAAAAAGATATACATTCTGAATATCAAAGATTCGATCAAGGGAATCCTAGAGATCATCCCCAACTCCATCACGATTCAATCCATCACCATTGACTATTCTAGTCTAGTAATCAAGGGAATCGTACCCTCTAAGGAAGTGTTCCAATTATCCTTGCAGCAACGACTCAATTCTATCTTTGAAAATAGCCAAGTAACCTTTTACCCTATGGGGAATGGGTGGTTTAGATTTGTGTCTCATAATTCTTCTACCGTGCCCTTTATTGACAAGGACCCCAAATGAGTAAAAAGACTCAAGAAGCCAAGCCAGAAAGCCATTTTACAGGCAGTGTGGTCTTTGAGAGGCTAGTTAGAAACTCGCTATTCACATTGGTGTTTTTTGTTTTGGCGATCGTCTCTGTGCGTTTTTTAGTGTGGGACAATTTGGAAAAGTTTCGATCCCAGCATGGCGATGAAGTACAAAAACTCCTTATCATGGAGCATAAACAAAAAATGTTTTTTGAAACTTTTGCAGACTACCAAGCTTACAAGCAAGCCATCGCGTCCAAACTCGCCCACCCCAGCTATCAAGAAAGTGTCAACACTCTTAACCAACTTCTCAGACAACACTTTACTCAAATCCAAATACAAGCGGGTACTGAAGACAAGCACTCCCAAGCTGACATTATCCACGAAATTTTTTACATCAAGGCGCATGCCCGCTCTTTACAAGATCTGTATACTTTTTTAAAAAGCATGCTAGAGATTAGCAATTACACGCAAATGGCACTCCCTATCAGTATCACCAAAGAAAAACGCGATTTGGCTCTAGAGTTTAGGATTCACATTGAATACAAAGTTACAGAGTTTTAGATTTGATTCCCAAGTTTGCGCCTCTTGTGGGGCGCGTTGTTGCATAGGGGAGGGCTATGTTTTTGTGAGTCTAGCAGAGATTCAAGGCATCGCTACGTTTTTAAACATGCCTTTAGATCAATTTGGGATGCGTTATCTCAAGCGTGTGGGGCATGCCTATAGCTTGTTAGAGCAAAACGCAGCGCATAGGGCATGCGTATTTTTAGACATGCAAAGCAAACGGTGTCGTATTTACCCCGTGCGCCCTAAACAATGCCGCAGCTATCCCTTTTGGCAGGATGATAAAACCCCCCAAGAGCGCGCGCTAGAATGTCCGGGGGTGGTGCTTGAGTAAATCAAATGTGAAGGTTTTATGCTATATTCTTAAGAAAAGGAGTTAAAAATGAAAAAGGCGACTTCCTTTAAGCGCAAGGGCGCGGTGTTGACGATGACGCTAGCAGGTGTACTCTTCGCCCAAAGCTTGAGCGAAGATCAACAGATTCTCATTACTTCTGATGCCTTCCATCGGGGCGATTTTGCCGCAGCTAAACGAGGCTATTTGCATCTCTATAAAGAGACAAACAATATTCTATACGCCAAAGAAGCGGCGATCTCTGCGGCCAGTTTGGGCGATCTCAGCACAGCGGTAAAATTGGCCATGCTCTATAGAAAAATCACTAAGGACAAAAAAGACATTTCTATCAATAAGATTTTGGTGGATGGCTATATCCAAACTGGGCAGACCGATAAGGCGATCGCGATGTTAGAAACTATCCGCCGCGAGGATAAGTCTTTAATGTTGGATGATGTTTTGGGTTCTCTGTATTTGAGTCAAAAACGCTATGATAAGGCGTTTTCCTTGCTCAACCGCTTTTACAACCAAACCCATAGCGAGGACAGTTTAGAGAAGCTCATCACCATTTATTTTATGCAAAACAGCCACCAAGAGGCCGTGAGTCTACTGAGCTCTCATTTGAAAAATTACGGCTGTTCGCCTGATTTATGCCAACGCGCCTACAACACTTTCTTGCAGCTTAATGAGTTAGACAGAGCTAAGGATGTCTTTGGGACCTTGTATGAGAGAGACCCTATTGTACAAAATGCCCAGCTCTACATCTCTGTATTAATAGCACTTAAGGAATTTGACAAAGCCCAAAAGGTCGCCGAGAATTTCCCCTTTGACCGTCGCTTGCTCCTAGACCTCTACACCGCGCAAAAGAAATTTGCCCTAGCTGCCAAACAAGCTAGCCTGATCTACAATGAAAAAAAAGACCCTAGCTTCTTAGCCCTAGAGGCCATTTACACTTATGAGCACCTCAACGCCATCCACAACCCCCCCAAAAAATCTGAAGTGGTCAAGATCACCCAGAAACTAGAGCGCGCCATTGCAGAACGTAGCCAAAATCTCAAGCGCACCAAGGGGGATATGAACCCTCAAGACGCGTTTTTTTACAACTTCTTGGGTTATTCTCTGATCGATTACAATTTAGACATCAAAAAGGGGATCGCCTATGTCAAAACCGCCCTAGAAGTCGAACCCGATTCGATCTTCTATTTGGACTCCCTAGCGTGGGGGTATTATAAATTGGGTGAGTGCGCGCAAGCTAGAGATATCTTTGCCAAGATTGACGCTACAGAAATTAAAAACCAGCCCGAGCTCAAAGAGCATGCCGATGCGATCGCCAAATGCCATTAGATTTAAGTGCCCTGAGCCATTACCTAGAAACCAAGCAGGCCTTGACCCCCCTAGAGGTCTTGGGGCGCACTCTAGCCTATAACCCCTATGCGCCTAGACTAAGAGTCCAAGACTTAGAACGCACCCAAAGCGGTCCCCAGCAGGTTTTGCGTCTAGATGCTAGCCTAGAGTTAGAAGTCCTGTTGGAACAATTGGAGCGCCCCGCCCGTGCCCTTTTGCTGGACTTCATGCCCCTTTATACCCCCTTACCTGCTTTAGAAAGTTTGGACTTGCTAGGTTATGTGCGCCGCCTAAGCCCCAACCCCTTGATTCACAAGGATTATTTTGTAGACCCCTACCAACTCTTAGAAAGTGTGGTGCACGGGGGCGATGGGGTGGTTTTGAGCGCACAACTCTTGGGCGCACACCTCAAAGACATGTGCGCTTATGCCAGCCGTCTAGGCTTATTAGACATTGTAGAAGTACGTTGCAAAGCAGATTTGAAAGCTGGTGTATTAGCTAGAGCGAGCGCTCTTTATTTGAGCCAAGATTTTGCGGCACTCCTAGAACTTACCCCTCAACGCTGCGTCATTCTCAAAGACTTTGATTCAAGCCATCCTGATGATCATGGGGTAGATGCGCTAATTTTACCCTAATCAACGCCTATTGCCCATTTTAAGGCAAGGAATACGCCCACTAAAGAACCCCCTCAATGGAATTTTGTTACCATGCGCTTCAAATTTTTTTAAGGAGTTTGTATGCTTTTTGGTATCATTGGGGTGGGGGGATTTATCGCCCCCAAACACCTACAGGCAATCCAAGAACTAGGGCATGTACTCGATTGTGCAATGGACGTTCATGACAGCGTACGCATCTTAGATCAATACGGGCTGGATTGTGAATTTTTCAACGATTTAGAGGATTTACACCAGTATTTACAAGATTGCAAGGCGCAAGAGAAGAACTTAGACTACATGGCCATCTGCAGCCCTAATTACCTGCATTTTGAGCATATTGAATTTGCGCTCTCGCATGGTATCCACGCTATTTGCGAAAAGCCCCTAGTGCTAGACCCTAGTGAGCTTGATGAAATCAGCGCGCTTGAGAAAAAATATAACAAACGGGTGTTCAATATCTTGCAGTTGCGCCTACATCCTAATATCATGCAGCTCAAAGAAGATGTACGGGCCGAATTGCTCAAAGTTCCCGATAAGATTTATGAGGTTTCTTTAACCTACTTGGTGTTGCGCGGAAAGTGGTATCTTAACTCGTGGAAAGGAGATGAAAACAAGAGCGGCGGGTTAGCCAGCAATATTGGCATCCACTTCTTTGACATTTTGCTAGATATTTTTGGAGGGGTGGTGGATAATGTGGTACATGTGCACCAAAATGATTGCATGGGGGGGTTTTTGACTTTGGAGCACGCGCGCGTTTCGTGGTTTCTCTCTATTAACCCCGAACATTTGGGCATACACCACGATAGTGCCTATCGCTCTTTGGTCTTGGAGGGGAATGAAATTGATTTTAGCGATGGTTTTGACGATCTGCACACCCAAAGTTACAAACAGATTTTAGACGGGGAGGGGGTAAGTGTACAGAGCGCGCGCCCGGCCATTGAATTGGTGAATGCCATTCGGTGCATGTCTCCTAGTAGTTTAGATGAGGATTGCCACCCCCTATGCCACAAAGCCCTGCATACAACGCCCTCAGAATAGCCCTAGTAGCCCTTGTGTGCTTGGGGGGGTGCGCTAGGGAGACGTACCTAAAAGATGGTGATAGGGCGCGTTATGCCCAAGACATCAAAAAGGCCATTGCAGACTACCAAAGGGCTGGGGAGTTGGGGAGCGCGCGGGCATATGAAAGACTGGGCTTTTTTTACTGGGAGGGCGCGCCTAAAGACATTACAAAAGCCGTTGTTTCTTTTAGAAAGGCATGTCAATTAGGCTCTAAGCAGGCTTGCGCGCTGGTGGCACGCCCGCCTGAGAGCCAAGTAAGTACCTATTTAGAAGGCTTGCTTCAGGCCGGTTATGCTAATGATCGCCCTAAAATCATGGCTTATTTAAACAAGATGGCGCAAATGGGGATCGCGCGCGCCTATTTGGCTCGTGGACAATTAGAAGAGAGCAGCAATCCCAAGCAAGCTATCATGGACTACCAAAAAGCGGGCAAAATGAGGGATATGCAGGCTTACCGCACTTTGGGTTGGATTTATGAGCAGGGTTTGTTAGGTGTGCACAAGGACATAGACCAAGCAATCAAATACTACCAACGGGGCGCAAAATTAGGCGACCCCTATGCTTGCCATAGCTTAGGGGTGATCTATTGGGATGTTCATAGTGTGCGTAAAAGTCGCAAAAAAGCTAAAAAATACTTTCTAAAGGGTTGCGATCTAGGCTTTAAAGGGTCTTGCGATATGCTCAAAGTAGAATGGCATATTGTTAAGCCTTAATCCCCTTGCATCTCAGTTTGAATCTCGCGCTCTAGGGCTTGGGTGAAAACCTCGCTATAGGGCTTGTCTTGGGGGAGTTTGCTTTTAAACTCTACCAAAATATTTAAATAATGCTCTTTAGCCAACTCTCCCTTAGAGAGGATGTATTTAAGATAAAGCCAATAGGTGTTGAGCACATCGGCCTGACAATAGTTATCGATGCGATCTAAGCGATCATCCTCTTGACCATAGTAAATTTCATGCACCCTCTCCCCACTCAAGCCAAATTTACCCGGCAAACCGGCCATAGAACACACCCCATCGAGGTTAAGCCGCGGCGCGCCAAACTGAGAAAGGCTATCGAGCAAATCCGTATGGAGCGCTTCGCTGTAGCGGTAGCGGTAATTGCTTTGCTCATAAAAGGCGTGCGCATCTAGGTTATAAGCTAGGGCTTTGAGCATGAGAGTGGGCAGATCAAAATTGCGCCCATTGAAACTAACAAGCATGGGCTTTCTGTGGTTAAAAAACTCTAAAAAGTCCCCCACTAGGTGCTTTTCCTCATTTTCATGCCCCTCTTGCTTGCCAAAATTGCCCACCTTGATAAAATGCCCCTGCGCGTTGGCTAACACCGCTGCAATAGAAATCACCTTATGCCAATACAGGGGCAAAAACTCGCTCCCACTCTTGGCTTTTTGTACTTCAAAGGCTTTAGCGCAAAGCTCTAGGGGGCTTAGTGTCCATTCGGGGTCTAAATCGCGACTAATGCGCTCGAGATCGGGTACGGTTTCAATGTCCAACACACAAAGCATGCGCGCCCCTTTAAGTCAGCTTATATTAAAATGTGTATTTTAGGACTTTTGCGCTTAAAGGACATGCATGGTTGTAACTCGTTTTGCGCCCTCTCCCACAGGGCATTTACACATTGGAGGCTTGAGGACGGCTCTGTTTAATTATCTTTACGCCAGGGGGCGTGGGGGTAAGTGTTATTTGCGCATTGAAGACACCGATTTGGCGCGCAATAGCCAAGAGGCCACAGAGGCGATTTTACAAGCCTTTGCGTGGATGGGTTTGGGCTTTGATGGAGAAATTCTCTACCAGTCTCAACGCTTAGAGCTTTATCAAAGCTATGTCCAACAACTCTTAGACACGCACAAGGCGTATTATTGCTACACGAGTAAAGAAGAGCTAGAGGCTTTAAGAGAAACCCAGCGCGCCAAAGGGGAGACTCCCCGCTACGATCGCCGTTATAGAGATTTTACCGGCACACCCCCTCAAGGGGTTAAGCCTGTGGTGCGCCTTAAAGCCCCTCTGCAGGGGGAGATCGCCTTTAAAGACGGGATCAAGGGCGTAGTGGTGGTACAGGCTAAAGAGTTAGACGACTTCATCATCGCGCGCGCGGATGGCACGCCCACTTACAATTTTGTGGTAAGCATTGATGACGCGTTGATGGGCATTAGCGATATTATTCGCGGAGACGACCATTTGAGCAACACCCCTAAGCAGATTCTCATTTACCAAGCCCTAGGTTTTAAATTGCCTAATTTTTACCATGTGCCCATGATTTTAAACGAACAAGGGCGCAAATTGAGTAAGCGCGATGGGGCGATGGGCGTGATGGATTACAAGGCTTTGGGCTATCTTAAAGAGGCTTTGCTGAATTTCTTAGCGCGCTTGGGTTGGAGTTATGGCGATCAAGAGATTTTTAGCCTAGAAGAATTGCTAAGACTCTTTGATGCCAAAGATTTAAATAGCGCGCCCAGCTGCTTTAGCCCCCACAAATTAGACTGGCTCAACGCCCATTATCTCAAAGCCACCTCTAACGCCCAATTAGAGATACTTTTACAAGATTTTGAGCTGCCCCCCGCCTTTGATCGTCTTAATACGCTCCAAAAAGACATGTTATTGGGCGCGCTTAAAGAGCGTTGCACCACCCTTAGGAGCTTGAGTACAGGCGTGCACGAAGTGCTAAACCCCCCTGTTAGCTATGACCCTATTAAAACCCTGCAAGCTAAACCCCTGCTAGAAGCATTCGCCCAAATCTTAAAAGACGCGCCCTTAGAGAGTTTAGAGAATATCCAAACCCTCTTGCACACCTTTTTAGACACCCACGCGCTCAAACCCGGGGCGTTCATGCCCGCATTGCGCGTCGCACTCTTGGGCAAGAAAGGGGGGATTGATCTCAAACAAGCCCTATTCGTGCTAGGTGATCAAGCTTTAGAACGCCTGCAAACTTTCTTAGCGCGCGCCTAGTGGCGGTGGCTGCGTACAAAGTCCACCAGTTCTCTAGTGTCAATGGAGAGGGTTACAAATTGCTGGAAGGTGGTATACCACTTGCCCCCTGTCCCATTCAAGCTGTGCCCATTGCCCCCGCCCATGAAGTTAAAGAACGCGTCCGCACGCAAGCTCATGAACTTGTTCTTATAGACATAGTAAAGCGCGAGGCGTTGGAAGTTAGGCGCGTGGTACCAAGGTAGCCCTGTGTAGAGCGCGCGCCCATAGGTGGCATAAAATTTCATCTGAGGCTTGTCTGAAAAGTAGTATTTTTCATAGAAACCAAAGCCCTTATACTGCGCCACAAAGTCAAATTGCCCCCCAAAGCTATTATACCACTGGCTGGGTCCACACTTCACCCCCGAACGCACGCAATAATGTTCTTGCTCAGACATCGTGCCAAAGGCAAAAGAGATTTTGTCCATATAGGGCATCAGACGCTTGAGATCGGTTTTGATATAGCCATAGTAGTAGATGCGATCGAGTACTGTGGGGTTGGCGTACTTGCCTGGCACGCCCCCTAGTGGCTCCCCGCTGAAATAGGGGTAACCATTGGGCCAAAGAGGGGTTTGGCCCCGCATGCTCGGATCCGAATGCCCATCAAAGGGGTATTTATCACCCATGCTATAAGAGCTAGTGTTGTGGAAAGCTACGATTCTGCCCCCAAAGCCAAGATAGCCTTTTAAAAACGACCACTCGGTAGAACCAAAGTAGAGCATTTGGTTCATGTTGTAATTTTTCTTAGCCGGACCATTGTTCCAGTTGCGCCCGCCATACCAGTCTATGATGAACTCCGCCCAGCCATTCCACCAGCGATTAGGGTTGTAAGCGGGCTTGTATTGCAACATTGCCCCTCTAGCGGTAGGGTCTTTAAACCAAAAGAGCTTTTTAAAAGCCGCTAGAGGGTAAGAAGAGATGGAATAAGTTCTAGGGATGATACCCACATGGGCTCTAAAATCCTTCCATACCCCACTATAATACATTGTAACCCCCCAAGAATAGGGGAAGTAGCTATAATGGGTGTGTAGGTTTTGGATGAACCACCCGCCAAACATGAGGGATTGGTTTTTATCAAACTGAATCCCAATTTCGGGCATGATTCGATTTTTCATGTTCACTAGGCTATTCCAGTAGGGGTTGTCTTTGCCGGCCAAATTGTAGGTGAAGCTTACAAACTTGAGATCGTAGGCAAAACTGGCTGCCTGTGCCATCGCTCCACACAGCACCATGCTACATGATAAAACCTTTAACACGCGCAAACTGTCCATACCGCACCTCAACTTTTTTAAATAATATTTACATTATACATTATAATAATAAAATAAATCTTAAGATATTTTATAAGACTCTTGAATCTATTTGTAAGGCTTATGTATCTAATTTCTGTGTAAAAAGTTTCTATTATTGCCCTAAGCGTTTCTAGATTTTAGGTTTGTGGTATAACTCCTTTCAAGAAAAATAAAGGATAAGCCATGAAAACCCCCTCACAGACCAAAGAAGAGTATTTTTTACTAGGCACTTGTGGGCATGTAGACCATGGCAAAAGCGCGCTTATTAAGGCATTGAGTGGGTTTGATGGGGACACAAGCGTACATGAGAAAGAAAGAGGGATGACGATCGATCTGAGTTTTTGTCGTGTACAAAGCCCTGGGCGCACTTTGGGTTTTGTAGATGTGCCCGGACACCAAAGCTTGATCAGCACGATGATTTCAGGGAGCTTTGCCCTAGACATGGCCTTGCTTGTGGTAGATGCCTATGAAGGAATCAAAGAGCAGACCTTGGAGCACATTTTGATCTGCGCTCTCTTGCAAATCCCGTGTTTGGTGGTGCTGAGTAAAGTGGATAGATGTACGCATACCCAGAACCTAGAACACAATGTTATGCATACTCTGCAAGATTATAAAGCTGCCTGTATCGGGCTTTTTAAATGCAGTATTTACGATCCTAGCAGTATAGAAGCTCTCAAACAATTTTTACTCCAACACCCCTTTAGCAAGAGAACCCCTAAAAATGCTCTAAAAGATCTTTTTAGGCTCTATATTGATCGTGTTTTTATGGTGCAAGGTAGGGGGGTGGTCGTGAGTGGAACTGTGCTAGGAGGACAAGTAAAAACCCATGATCATCTCAGTGTACTGCCTTTGCAAAAGGGGGTACGGGTGAAAACCTTGCACCAGCATGGCCAAGAAGTGGCGCAAGCTGGCATGCATGAACGCGTGGCATTGCACTTGGGCGGAGTTAAAGCCCAAGAACTGAAAACAGGCATGCTTTTAAGCCACAAAGGGGTCTTGCGTGCTTTTCATACTTTAGATGTGAAACTCTTAGCCCCCCCAGACGCTCCTGCACTCAAACACAATCAAGTCATTAGCGTGCAACTAGGCACTTTGCGCGCCCAAGCGAAACTTCTCTTACTAGATTCTCCTTTTGCCACTCTCCTCATCGATCAAAAGCTCTTTGCATGTTATGGAGAGTGTGTGATTTTGAGTTGTCAAGGGCGGGTGTGGGGAGGGGCTTTGATCTTAAACCCCATCGCCGATCCGCTCAAAAAAAGCCTAAAGCATGCCTTGCTCCATGCCTTAGAAGCCCAAGACTTTCCCCAAGCCTTTGCAATCCTTTGCCAAGCGCACCAAAAAGGTTTTGGACTCCTCTGCAGTGTACAACGCTTTGGCCTAAACCACACCCTAGCCCTAGAAATCGCCAAACAAGTACCCCATGCCATTGTAGATGCACAAGAAATGGTGATCTACCCTGTTAGCGCGCTCTCTAGCTTGGTGCAATCCATCAAAAGTATTTACATGCACAACCCCCATGCCCTCTTGAGTGTCAAGGGGATTTGTGCCAAATACAGCCATGTTAGCGCGCACTTAGCTACCCTAGCCTTTGTGGAGCTAGAAAAACAAGATTTTTTGCGACAAGAACATGGATTGTGGCTGCGCCAAGGGGTTAAACTAGAACAACTCCAAGACAATTTGAAAACCCAGCTCTACAACGCGATCCAACACGGGGGTTTTACCCCCCAAGCTCCTTACAATCTTTACGCAGTATTGGATGTAGACCGCCAAGCCGGCGACAATGCGCTCAAAGCCCTTTGTCGAGCCCAAAAAGTCGTGCGGCTATGCCATAATGTCTTTGTAGAAAAAAAAACCCTAGAACGCGCTATTACATTGATGCAAACGCTTCTAAAACAATATGGGTATCTAGACATCGCATTGCTCAAAACGCATTGGCCTCTATCGCGCAAATTTCTCATCGCCTATTTAGAGTATTTGGACACTTTGGGAGGCACAACCAATAGTCATGGCAAACGCCAAGCAAAGCCCTAGGGCAACCACTTTTCTATGGGGTGTAAAACTTGCGTCCCCAAATTGCTCTTGATCTCCACGCGCAGGGGGTCATCACAAAAGACCTCATAACGCATTTTCTCGTGCAGTAAAAGAGTATATCCAGGCAAAATGGGCAAAAGAGCGCACCGATCCGCATTAAGGCTGACGTGATCGACATGTACCCTGTCTACCAACGCTTCAATCTCCAAGACGCGTTTAAAGCGTTTAGCCCCATAATCGCGCGTCCAAGTTAGATAGGGAATCTCTTGAGTGTAAAGCGTAGCGCTCAGGGGGTTGGGGGGGGGTTTGTTTTCCTCTAAGAGTTCTTCGCCCGTAGGCAAGCGCTGCGCACCCAAAAGCATAAAACCCACCAATAACCACTTGAGCAAGATCACTCCTCAAGACCCTTATCTAAGATGGAATGGAGTTTTTCCACATTTTGAGGGGCTGTGGAGAAAAATATCTCAACGCGGTTATTGCGCATGCGATTCTCCACGCTGTCATTAGGGGCGATGGGGTTGTTTTGGCCATAGGAGGTAAAGGAGAGCTTTTGGGGGCTGATTCCATCGTTGATCAAGGCGCGCATCACTTTAGAAGCCCGGCTTGCGGCCAATTCATAGTGATCTTTAAAATGCACCCCCGGGGGGATGGGGGTGTTGTCTGTATACCCACGCACATTGATTTGCACTTGACCGGGCAAAGCGCGGATGATACTGGCAATCCGTACAATGTATTCGCGCATGCTAGCGTTGATGGTGTCGCTATAGGGATTGGTGAAAATCAAACTAGAGGGAAGCTTGAGAATAGCTCCCTGATCGGTCTGTTCTAACACACTCCCCTCCCCTACTTTGGTGATGGTAGCTTGCGATTGTACTGACTGTTCGCTTGCGCTACGCTCTTCTGTGACATTGTTTTGCAAATCCCCGGGGGCTGGGGGGATTTGGATAACAGGTTGCACCGAATCGGGCACAGGGGCGTAATCAAAGATTTTCAAAAACTCCTTTTTGAGCGCTTTGACTTTTGCCTTATTGATGACTGAAATGGCATACAGGGCGATGAAAAGCGCCAGTAAGAGGGAGAGGAAATCCGCATAGGGGACCGCCCAGCGCTCTCCAGCTGGACATTCGACCTTTTTTGCTTTCTTGGCCATTATTCAAACATGGATTTTTTGGGCTCACCCGGGGCGATGTAGTTGAGCAATTTCATCTCCAAATCCCTAGGGTTGTCCCCATTGGCAATGCCAATCACGCCTTCTAAAATCACGATCTTCTCCTTGAGAATGTCTTTGGATTTGTTTTTGAGCTTGTTGCCAAAGGGGCCAAAGAGCGCATAAGAGCACATGATTCCTGTTACTGTGGCCGTAAAGGCCCCGGCTATGCCCAGTGCCATCTCTTGGGGATTGTCCAGCTTTTGCAGGGCCAACATCAAACCCAACACCGCTCCCACCAGCCCAAAGGTGGGCGCGCTCTCCCCAGCGGTGATCCAGTAGTGCGCTGCGCCGTGGTAGTACTCTTCTAATTCTTCAATAGCCACTTCCAAGCTCTCTTGTACGGACTTGATGTCCTTACCATCCACAATCATAGAAAACCCATTACGCGCAAAATCGTCTTCAATCTGGGCGACTTTAGATTCTAGGGACAGTACCCCGTCTTTACGCGCCATCGTGGACAACTCCACAATACTCTTAATGGTCTCTTGCAAGTTAATCTTGGGGTTGAGAAACACAATCTTGATCTCTTTATAGGCCGCTTTGACATGGTGGGCGTGTGTGCCCACCATCGCCGCACACAAAGTCGTGGGGATGATGATGATAAGAGAACTCACATGCACCACGTGCACCGGGTTGCCCCCTTCTAAAATATCGCCCACGCTGATTGCGACAATGGCAAAGATCACGCCAAGCACAGAGGTTAAATCCATAAATGCCCTTTCTTATTGCTTTACTGGGGATAGTCTGTCAAGCGCACAATCCCTTGTTCACCGCACACGCGACACTTGGGGTTTTTTTTCACGCCCACGCGTCTAAAGACCATGCCCTTGGTATCTACCCCTAACAAAGCGTCCGTAAGCAAGGGGAAACCTAAAAAATACTTGATCGCTTCGGCTGCCTGGATACAGCCCAATAAACCGGGCACCACCCCAAAGAGACCGGCTTTAAAAATGGGGTTAAGAGTGGGGTCTGGGGGGGTGTCAAAGACACAGGCAAAGCACGCGCTTTTTTTGGGTAAAACCGTCATGGTTTGGCCACGGTACTTCAACACACCGGCATGGCTATAGGGTTTATCGCCTAGCACGCATGCATCGTTAATAAGAAATTTGCTCGCAAAATTATCGGTCGCATCGATGATAAAGGCGTAATCTTTGATCAGGTCTAGCGCGTTGCGCGCGTCCAACTTAGTAAAATGGGTTTCTACTTGCACGTCCGGATTGAGAGCCAACATCTTACGCTGTGCAGATTTGACTTTGGAAGCGTTGATCTCATCAGTGGTGTGGATGACTTGGCGTTGCAAATTACTCAGTTCAATAATATCAAAATCCAACACGCCGATGCGCCCGATCCCCGCTGCTGCCAAATACATCAGATTGGGCGATCCCAGCCCCCCCGCCCCGATCACCAAAACGCTAGCATTCAAGAGCTTCTCTTGCCCCTGCTCCCCCACATCCTCAAGCATCAAATGACGCTCGTAGCGCTCTCTTTGCGCGTCATCTAACATGCAATATCCTTAGAAATAAATTAGAGATGGGCAATCCACGCCTTCATACGGGGTTGCTCTTCTTGAAGACTTGTGGGTTGCCCATGCCCGGGATACAAGGGCTTGTCATAAGGACTTTTGAGATTTTCAAAACGCCTTAGGGAGTCTTTCATGTCTACAGGATTGGAGTAAGGAAAATCATAACGTCCAATACTGCGGTGGAAAATAAAATCCCCACTGAAAAAGACATCCGCAATCTCCACCATGCAACACCCCGGAGTGTGTCCAGGAAAATGCCAATACGTAACAGGAACATTGGCAACCTCAAAAGTGGTGTGCGCCCTTTGGCATTCCACTGGGCAAATCTCTTCGGGCAAACAGGGGGTGAGCCCTAGAGAAAAACAATCAGAGGTGAGCATAAATACATCTTCTTTGGGTGCGTATAGGGGCACATGGGGCAGGGCCTTTTTGAGGGCATGCGCGTCCCAAATGTGATCATAATGCCCATGGGTGATGCAAATGGCCAATGGTTTTTGAGCGTTCTCTAACACCCAAGTACACGCCCCCACACCTGGATCTACGATAAAATCCCCC
The DNA here is from genome assembly GCF_003660395.1 of Helicobacter vulpis. GTDB lineage: Bacteria > Campylobacterota > Campylobacteria > Campylobacterales > Helicobacteraceae > Helicobacter > Helicobacter vulpis. The sequence continues at coordinate 38,484 of NZ_QXQT01000006.1, read as the reverse complement.
TGTTCTAGAGACGCGATATAACAATTTGTTTGGGTGTTTCCAAAAGCCTGTACCTTGATTTGCATCACCATCCTTTGGTTGCCATTCTAGCAGATTTTTACTAAAGCTATCTAAGTGAGGATACAAACCTCTTCTTCTAACCATATTCCAAAATGTTGAAATACCCGTTCTTTAGCTAGACAGATGAGATCAAGAGCTTGATCGAAATGCGCATCTCCCAAATTGATGAGAAAATTGGCATGTGCGCTAGAAAAACCCACTTGCTTGAGGCAAAACCCCTTGAGTCCCACTGCTTCTAGTAACCTACCTGCAAAATCCCCAGGCGGGTTCTTAAAACAACTTCCAAAGCTGGGTTTCTTAGGGTGGTGAGCGCGCATGCGCTTGCACGCCTGCAAGATGTCATCCCTAAAACCACGCGTTTTTTGCAAACGTACCCCAAAGACCACGCCTCTAAACGCGCTAGAGCGATAGGCTAACCCCAATGCCTGAGAATCCAACCACACCCCATTTACATTAGCCTGCAAGATCACATCGCTCATTTGATATGTTTTCATGCCCGCATTCATTTTCACCAACCCCCCCACACTCCCGGGTAACGCACCTAAAAATTCTAACCCTGCTAAGTTATGATCCCTGAAATACTTAAAAAGAGTCTGTGCGCTAGTCCTTGCCCCCACTTCTATAAAACGCCCCTTATCTTCAATCCCCTCAAAACAGCGATCCAAGATCGCTAAGTTGTGCGCATGTGGAGAAACCAAGAGATTATTAGCCAACCCTACCATTTGCACCTCATAATTCCCATACGTGCGCAATAACGCTACCTCCACCTTGCCCCCGATCTTCACGCTAGAGTACTTGGAGAAATCCACAACCACAACGCACCTTTTTTTAGTCAATTCTCAAACCCTCCATTATAGCAAGACTGTATTAAGTTAAGTTGGACTACCATCGAAGGGTGTAGCTTATAGCCATGAATCCCTAGATAAAGGACACAATGAGAAAACCAACGTGTTTGTCAGCTCAGACAAGAAAGCTTGACCCAAATACAAATCGCCCAACATAAGGGGATACAGATTTGCCAAGCAACTGTCTAATTGTCTTAAAGAGCAGAGTTATCTTAAGGAAATTAAACGCTTGAAAACGGACAAGATTAGTTTAGCCACTCAGATTTGCACTCTTGAAGACAGAGTGAACGCGCTTGAGAAGCGCTTTGAGCGGTGTGGATTGCGCTATTGAGGGGCTCTATCCCATGCAGGTGAGCTTAAACGCGCTAGCTTTGAGACGATCAGACTGGAAGTCCAAAAAAGCTCAAGTTTCCTCTTGAGGCTTGGGTTGCCTTCATGAAGCGATCTTGGGGATGAGCTTAAAGAGCATGCTAGTGTAATCTAAGAGCATGTTGAGCATCCATGGCATGGTGAGTACGATTACCGCGATCACCGCTAAGATTTTAGGCACGAAAGAGAGAGTCATCTCGTTAATTTGGGTCGTGGCTTGGAAAATGCTCACCAATAGCCCCACAACCAAGCCCACTAAGAGCACGGGTAAAGAGATCATTAAAGTGATCTTATAGGTTTCAATGGCAAGTTTCATCAATTGGGCTTCCACGAAATTCCTCTACATGAATTCTTGCAAACAATTGGCCTTTTGCATCCATACGCGCAACGCCTCCCATTCTTGGGCTTCCAACATACTTTTAGTGCGTTGCATCTCTGCGATGAAGAGTTCTAGGGCCTCTAATAAATGGGCTTGGTTTTGCCTAAAAATGTCTTTCCACATGTCCGGCGCGCTTTTAGAGAGCCTGCTCATATCCCTAAACCCCCCTGCGGCTAAAGAGAGAATATCCTGTGGGCTTTCTTGGGCGAGCACCACGTTGGCTAGGGCGTAACTAATAGCATGGGGCAGGTGGCTCACAAAAGCCACATGCTGATCATGGGCTTGCGCGCCCATTTTTACCATTTGCATCCCTAGCGCACTAAAGACTTCTTTAGCGCGTTGTAAATGGGTGTCTGCGCTGTATTCACAATCCACCAAGATCACGATCTTATTCTTGTACAAGCCCTTTAAGGCGGCTTTAGGACCATGAAACTCTGTCCCACACATCGGGTGGCTGGCCACCACTTGGGGGCGCAAAGTGTCAGGAATCGCACAGACAATTTGTTCCTTAGCCCCCCCCAACTCAATGATAGTGCTTGTGGGTGGGGGTTGTAGATGCGTTAAGATGTGGATGATTCCCTCTACAGGAGTGGCCAAAATGAGCAGATCGCATGTTTGAATCTGGCTAAACTCCACGCATTCCTCCACCAACCCCAAACTCAAGGCCATTTGGGCGTGCAAGACGTGGCGATCAAAGCCCACTAGACTCTTAATCCCTAATTGCGCGCGTACCTCCTGCAAAGCCAACCCCATAGACCCCCCCATGAGCCCTAAACCCACAATGCCAACACGCATCAGGGCACCAAAGCCACTTCTAACACATCTTCAATATGACGCACGGGCTTGATTTCCATATTCTCTTGCACCTCCGTGGGGATGTCTTTTAAATCTCTTTGGTAATTCTTTTCAGGGATCAAGGCGGTTCTGATCCCGGCCTTATAGCTAGCGATCAGCTTTTCTTTTAAGCCACCGATGGGCAAGACCCGCCCGCTTAGAGTGAGCTCGCCCGTCATCGCTACATCGCAACGCACTTTTCTTTCACACAAGATAGAAGCGATGCTAGTGGCCATCGTGATTCCTGCGCTGGGGCCATCTTTAGGGGTCGCCCCCTCAGGGACATGCAAATGGATGTCATAGAGTTGGTAAATCTTGCCCTCTTTGGGCTTTTTCTTTTTGGGGATGAGTACCTCCTCATCAATGCGCGATTTCACCACGGAATGGGCGATATACGCGGATTCTTTCATCACTTCGCCCAAACTTCCGGTGAGTTTTAAATTCCCCTTACCTTTGAGTTTCATCGCTTCAATTTTTAACACATCTCCCCCAACACTCGTCCATGCCAAACCGTTGACGATCCCTATGGCATCTTCTTGATCTATAGGGTCAATCTCAAAGATGATTTTATCTAGAAACTCTGGCACATTGTCTGCTGTGATGTGGATTTTACGCTGTCTTCTGATTTTAGTCTTGCCCTCTTCTTTGAGTGCTTTTTCCTCACTGCTGTGCAAAATTTTCTTAGCGCATTTGCGCATGATACTGGCCAGCGCGCGCCTCAAGCCCCGCACCCCCGCCTCACGGGTGTATTTTTCAATGATAAGCTTGATTGCTTCTGGGGTGAAAAGCGCTTCAGTAGGTTTGAGCGCGTGCTTTTTGAGCTCTTGGGGGATGAGGTAGTTGCGCGCGATTTGTTCTTTTTCTTGGGGGGTGTAGCTAGATACCGCAATGAATTCCATGCGATCACGCAAGGGGGGGGGAATTGTGGTGGTGTCGTTGGCAGTGGCAATGAAGATCACCTGGGAGAGATCGATATTGAAGTTTGTGTAATAATCCCTAAAATTGGTGTTTTGTTCGGGATCTAAAATCTCCAAAAGCGCGCTGGCTGGATCGCCACGCATGCTCTTATCCACCTTGTCGATCTCATCTAGTACCATCACGCAATCCATCTTCTTAGCTTCAATCAAGCCTTGTACAATACGCCCGGGCATAGACCCTAAGTAAGTGCGCCGATGTCCCCTTAACTCGTTGACATCTTCTAACCCCCCCAAAGCGATACGGATTAAGGGGCGCTTGATGGCTTTAGCAATGGAATTAGCCAAACTAGTCTTACCCACCCCCGGAGGGCCATAAAAACACAGGATTGTGCCCTTAGTTTCCTTGCTCTCGGTTTGGCGCAAGCGCAAGAGCTCCATCGTGGCAAAGTACTCTACAATGCGTTCTTTAGGTTTTTCTAAACTGTAGTGATCGGCATCTAGCTGTTTTTCTACGTCTCTAATGGAAAGCTTCTTTTGGCTGTATTGCCCAAAGGGAATGTCTAGTACCCATTCGATGTAGTTTTGTAAAATCCCCACATCGGAGCTATCTTGATGAATACGACTCAAGCGCTCGATCTGTTTTTTGATCTCTTTGTGGATTTCTTTGGTGATGAAAGGTTCTATCGCGCTGAGTTTTTGGGTGTACTCTTGGATTTCCTCATCGCGTTGCTTGTCTACCCCCAGCTCCTTTTGAATCTGTTTGAGCTGTTCCTTAAGGAAATATTCCTTATTCACTTGCTCCATTTTGCTATGCACCTTGCTCTTGATCTCTTTTTGCAACTTCTGGGTTTTGATTTCTTCCATCACCAAATCAATGAGATCGAGGAGTCTCTCTTCGGTGTTGTCATTGGCAAAGAGTTTATAGGACTGATCTTTTTTTAAGCGCAGGGCGGAGGCAACCAAGTCCACGATGCGATTAGGATCGCTATTGTCTTCAATGGCGCGCAAGAGATCAGGGGGGAAGAATTGGCTGACATTAGCCAAACTACCCACCTTCTCCTTGAGAATCTCTAAGATGGCGTTGGTTTTATCATGGTCGTAATCCTTGTAGGTGATCACATCCACCATCGCCTCCAAAGGGTCATGAGATTGCAAGCTTAGGATTCGCCCCTTACAAATCCCCTGAAAAAGGATTTTCATGCGGTTATCTGGCAAAATCACTTTGCGCACAATGCTCCCAATGACTCCCACATCGTAGAACTTTTCTTCTAAAGCCTTGTCGCTTGGGTTACTTTTGGCACAACCCACGAAAATGAGATCATTCTTGTCTTGGGTGGCCTTGTTGGCTGCTTTGATATTGGCCTCGCTATTAATAAAAAGGGGGGCAATCATGAATGGATACATGAACGCTTCCTCTTCTACAATCACTGGCACTACACTTGGAAACTTCTCTGTCATATCAACCCTTACCAATTGAATATCGCCACATACCAAGGCATGTAAGACTTCTTAGGATGTGTTTCTTTCTCTAAGATCTCGTCCACGCGCTCTAAATAGTGCTTTACCCCTTCTTTTTGGTGGCGCTTCCTATAGACATTGGCGATGGCGCGGTTGAGTTCATTTTGCCCTAAAATAAATTTGACTTGCATGTACTCTACCTGATTGATAAAACGGCTGTCAGGGTATTTGTCTACGAAGTCATTGAGCATGCCAATGGTGTTGGACATGAATTCTTGGTCCTTGCTGTGGTTTTTGAAGGAATAATAACGCGCTTGGAGCTTGAGATATTTAAGATAGTCAATGTTGTTCTCATTACCAAAGCGTTTGATGTATTCATCAAAGTAGTACTCTGCCAAAACAAACTCTTTTTTCTTTAAATGGGCTTGTCCTAGCGCAATCATCGCCACGGGTACTAGGGGCGAATTGATATGTTCGCTCTGCAAGGAGGAGTAATAATTATCCGCAGTCTCCAAATTCATAAACAAGATTTCGCGCAAAATCCCCTGATACCAAAAGATCGCGGGGCGGTTGTAGATCGCGTCCTTGCCCTTTTTGGCACAACCCAACCACAACACCGCGCACGCCAACGAAAACCACAACACGCGCATGCTATTTCCTTTGTTCTAAAGCCTTATTATATCAAAAATCCCCCGTTAGAATTGATTTTTAGAGTGGATTGTAGTAAAATCGGGGCTTTACTCCATGTGCTAAGGGCGGGAATGTTATTTAGTGTCAAATCCCCCATTTTAGGGTTTGAGCAAGTCTCTAAGATGGATCTAGAAAAAATTGATGAAATTTTCATGCGCCTGCGCAACGCCGATGACATCGCGCCCACATTCACTTTAGTCAACCCCTTTGCCTTGCGCGCTTACGAATTTGATATTCCCATGGGCTTACAGGTCTTGCTAAATTTAGACAGCGCGCAAAATATTCTCATCGCTAATATTATGGTCATTCAAACCCCCCTGCAGGAATCTACGATCAATTTTCTTGCTCCCTTAGTTTTTAACTTTGATCACCAGCTCATGGCACAAGTGGTACTAGATAGCACTAAATACCCTCATTACCGCATTTCTGAAAAGATCGCTAATTTCTACCGCGCTCCGCAAGAACAGGTTGAGCCAGAGGAATGCCCATGAAAACGCGCCTGCTCGTGGTGGGTTATGGGCGCATGGCAGAAGCCATGTTGCGAGGTTTTGCCATCCACGCGCCTAAACTAGAATCCTACGCTCTCCAGATCACCGGGCGCAATCCGGAGAAAATCCGCTCCTTTTTGGAGCGTTTACCCCTTGCAGTGGAAATTTTACCCCCCACTCCCATTTTAGACATCGATCACGCCACGGTACTTTTGGCCATAAAGCCCTATGCCTTGGAGAGTTTTGAATACAAAGGGGTGGCTTCTTTGGTGCTCAGTGTGTTGGCTGGGGTGAGTGTGGGTAAGCTGGCTAAATGCCTTAAAAGCGATGCCTACGCGCGTTGCATGCCCAATATTGCTTCAAGCTACGCTCTTTCTTCCACAACTCTGTATGCCCCCTGTGCCGTTCCGATCAAAGCGCGCGCGCGCGCGCTTTTAGAGTGTTTAGGGGCAGTGGTGGAGGTATCTAGCGAGCAACTCATTGACGCGTCATTGGCCACCAATGGGAGCGCGTTGGCTTTTTTGGGCATGATGGCCCAGGGTTTAGTGAACGCAGGGGTACGTGAGGGCTTGAGTCATGATCAAGCCGTAATGTTGGTCGCACAGAGCTTCAAAGGTTTTACCCAACTCTTGCAAGAAAAAGCCCCTCAAGAGATCATTGACTCCATCTGCACCCCCGGGGGCGCGACTATCGCTGGTTTAAGCGTGCTTGAGGAGAAGGCTTTCAAGGGGATTATCATGCGAGCATGCCATGCTGTGGTTAAAAAAGGGCGTACCCCATAAATTTCAAAGAGAGAGGACTATGGAACACAGATTATTTACTTTCGCCGGGTTGTTGAGCACGGATCATAATTTCATCATTGGATTTTACACAGTCGTGTGCGCGCTGGCTACATTGGTTATTGGCAAGATTGCCACCAGCAGGTTACAGATGGTACCCTTTGGCTTGCAAAATGTCTACGAAGCCACTATTGAGGGAATTTTGCATGTGGCTAAGGATGTGATTGGAGAGGATTTAGCCCGCAAATATTTCCCCCTGGCGGGCACTATCGCGCTCTTTATCTTTTATTGCAATATGATAGGCATTATTCCTGGGTTTGAAGCCCCAACCGCTAATTGGAGCTTTACCCTTGTGCTCGCCTTGATTGTCTTTTTTTACTACCATTTTGAGGGGATTCGCACCCAAGGACTGATCAAGTATTTTAGCCATTTTCTAGGGCCGGTGAAATGGCTCATTCCTATCATGTTCCCTGTAGAGATTGTCTCGCACCTCTCTAGAATTATCTCGCTTTCCTTCCGTCTCTTTGGCAATATCAAGGGCGATGACATGTTCTTGCTCATCATGCTCTTGCTTGTGCCCTGGGTGATCCCCATTGCCCCTTTCATGGTGCTCTTCTTTATGGGAATCTTGCAAGCTTTCGTGTTCATGATCTTGACCTATGTCTATCTGGCCGGGGCGGTACTTGTAGATGAAGATCACTAGCGCATGAAAAAAGCAACCTTGATCTCTTTTTTGGATTTCTTTGCCGGTCTGTTTGTGGGGATTGCTTTGATCTGTGGCGTGTTATGTCTGTTCATTTTTAGCGATTTTGGCTTGAGGGTGGCGATCTTTTTTGCGCTCTTTGTCTTTGGCCTCTTTAGTTTTTTTGCCCTGCTTTCTAAATCCATCGCCGCCTTACTCAAAGACAGCGCGCGCGAGCGCATTTGAATTTAGAATCTTATTTCATCACTCCCCCTTACTTTAGCGCACTCGCTCCGTTCGATTTTCAGATAGCCCTATCTCAAGTCTTGCGTACCCACCGCCCCACCCATGCGTGTTTGCGCACCAATCAAGCCAGCGATGCACTTTTGTCGTCTTTTGTTAGAGTGTGCCAAGAGTTTGGGGTGTTGAGTTATGTGAATCTGGCTTGCTTGCAAACCAGTATAGACAAAGCCCTAGAGTTTGGCTTTTTAGGTGTGCATGCCAAGGCAAGCGCGCTCTCTGAGCTGAAGAATATCCCCTCCCCTTTGTACAGCTTCTACAGCGCGCACAGCCTCTTAGAGGTGCAAGAAGCCCTCAAACAAGGGGTGTGCTACACCACTCTAAGCCCTATTTTTCCCACGCCCAACAAACCCCCTCCCTTAAGTTTAGACTATCTAGATCAACTAGGCCCCAAAACCAAAAAGCGCACATTCGCGCTAGGAGGGGTTGTAACACCCCATCAGGTGTCTTTGATCGCTCAAAAGGGTTTGAGAGGGTTTGCCAGTATGCGCTATTTCTTGCAATCTTTGCTCTAGCACCGCTTTGAAATTCTGCGCTTTTGCGCAACATGTTATACTAATTAGAAATTGTGAGGAGTTTGTAAATGGAGTGGCACCAGATCTATGCCCCCTTAGGGGGCAATGTGTGGTTGAGCGCGTTGGTGGCAGTCTTGCCCATTGTGCTCTTTTTTGTCTCGTTGATTGTCTTCAAGCTCAAGGGGCATGTGGCCGCGTTTTTGAGCGTGGCCCTCTCTGTGCTCATTGCCTTGAGCATCTACAAAATGCCCATCAACATGGTGGGGGCTAGTTTTATTTATGGGTTTTTCTATGGGCTTTGGCCTATCGCGTGGATTATCATCGCGGCCATTTTTCTTTATAAACTCAGCGTCAAATCCGGTTATTTTGAAATTCTCAAGGAGAGTGTGCAATCCATCACTCCCGATCACCGCATTTTGGTGATTTTGATCGGATTTTGTTTCGGGGCGTTTTTAGAGGGGGCGATTGGCTTTGGCGGGCCCGTGGCCATTACTGCGGCGATTTTGGTGGGTCTTGGTCTCAACCCTCTTTATGCGGCCGGGTTGTGTTTGATCGCTAACACCGCGCCGGTAGCCTTTGGCGCGGTGGGCATTCCTATCACGGCGATGGCTGGAGCGGTGGGGGTACCAGCCACGGCGATCTCGGCTATGACGGGCAAGGTTTTATGGCTAGTGAGTTTAGGCATGCCCTTTTTCATCGTGTTTTTAATGGATGGGGTACGTGGGGTTAAGGAGACCTTTCCGGCAATTCTAGTGGCTGCAGGGAGTTTTGCAATCACACAATTTTTTAGCTCCAACCACCTAGGGCCCGAATTGCCAGATATTTTATCCGCAGTGGTTTCTCTAGTGTTGACCGGGGTATTTTTGAAATTTTGGCAACCTAAGCATATTTTTAGAAGCGATGGCAAGCCGGTACAATCCAGCACCCAACAGCACCATATCTGTAAAATTCTCGTGGCGTGGGCTCCTTTTTTGATCCTCATTTTAGCTATTCTCATTTGGACTCAACACTGGTTTAAAGACCTTTTTGCTAAGGGCGGACCTCTTGCTTTTTCTAGCTTTTACTTTGAATTTGAGAGCATTAGTCATAAAATTTTTAAAAGTGCACCTTTTGTGATGGAGGGTAAAGGCGCGGATTTCGCCGTGATTTTTAAATTACCCCTCATCAATACCGTAGGTACGGCTATCTTTGTGGCAGCCATTGTGAGCATGTTCGTACTAAGAGTTAGACCAAGTCAGGCAACAGGAGTCTTTATAGAAACGCTTAAGGAAATGCGCTACCCTATTTTGACTATTGGATTGGTGTTGAGCTTTGCCTTTGTGTCTAATTACAGCGGAATTTCAGCCACCATGGCTCTAGCACTCACCCATACGGGCAAGGCCTTTACTTTCTTTTCGCCCATCATCGGTTGGGTGGGCGTGTTCCTAACGGGGAGCGATACGAGCTCTAACCTGCTCTTTGGGTCTTTACAACAACTCACTGCCCATCACCTTAAAATCCCCGAAATTCTCACGCTTACGGCTAATACTGTAGGGGGGACTTTGGGCAAGATGATCAGCCCCCAAAGTATTGCTATTGCCTGTGCGGCCGTAGGTTTAGCCGGCAAGGAGTCCGATCTCTTTAAATTTACTGTCAAATACTCGGTGATATTTGTCATTCTCATGGGCATTGCTATCAGTGTGATCGCCTATGTTTTTCCCCAGATTGTACCCAGTGCCTAAGACTTGCAAAATGGAGGGCTTTAACAAGAGGCTTAAGGGTTTTAGGCTAGAATGGGGACTTTAGAAAATAGCGAAAGGTTGTTGTGGATTACTACGAAGTCTTGGGCGTGGATAAAGGAGCGGATAAAGAAACTCTGAAAAAAGCCTATAAAAAGCTCGCTCTAAAATACCATCCAGACCGCAATCTAGGCGATAAGGAAGCTGAGGAAAAGTTCAAGGAAATCAACGAAGCCTATGGGGTACTAGGAGACGATCAAAAGCGTCAAATTTATGATCGCTATGGCAAAGAGGGGTTGCAGGGGCGCGCAGGTGGAGGCTTTAGCGATCTCAACGACATTTTTTCAAGCTTCTTTGGCGAGGATTCCATCTTTGGAAGTGCCTTTGGCTTTAGCAAGTCAGAGACGCGTTCTAAAATTCCTAAGGACGCGTTGATTTCTTTGGAGTTGAGTTTTAAAGAAGCCGTCTTTGGGTGTAAGAAGAGCATTAAGCACGATTATAAGATTTTGTGCAAGGATTGTTCGGGCAGTGGAGCCAAAGAGGGCAAACTCAGCACTTGTGGGCTGTGCAAGGGCAAGGGGCAAACTTATGTGCAACAGGGTTTTATGACTTTGGCAAGTACTTGTTCTAGGTGTCAGGGTAGAGGGCAGGTCGCCATGCAGCCATGTGCGCCCTGTAAGGGGGAGGGTTTTGTGATGGCCAGCGAAGAATTTAGCTTAGAAGTGCCTGAGGGCATTGATGGGGGGCAGAGAATCCGCGTGGGAGGGCGGGGGAATGAGTACCAAAAGGGCGTGCGTGGCGATTTATATCTAGAGGCATTAGTAGGGGCAGATGAGCATTTTGTACGTGAAGGCTTGCATGTCTTTATTGAAGTACCCGTTTTTTTTACGTCTATCCCACTGGGGAGCACGATCATGGTGCCCGCTCTCAAACAGGAGTTGGAGCTCAAAATCCCCCCCAACACCCCCAACCGCGCCCAGTTTGTGTTTAAAAATCAGGGCGTAAAAGATGTCAATGGCCCTAGGCATGGGGATTTGATCGCCGTGATCAAGATCGTTTACCCAGAACGCCTAGATGAGAGGCAAAGAGAGTTATTACTCAAATTACACGAGAGTTTTGGCTATCAAAGTGAACCTTATAAAAGTGTCTTTGGGGTGTGCTATGACAAGGTCAAACAATGGTGGCAGGATTTGGTTAAAAAATAGTAAGGAGTTTTATGGAAAACAAGGAAAAAAAGACACTGGCCATTTTCGTAGATTGGGAGAATTTGCGTATTGAGTTAGAAAGTATCCAGCGCCACCATGCAGAATTTGGCGAACAGTTTTTTCGCTTTAATGATCAAGTGCATTTGCGCGCGTTTTTTGCAGCATTCGTGGAAGATGACGAGCAGTTAATGGAGGATAAAATTTTTTTTATACGTCTCCACTCCTCTAAAGGAATGGGAGGGGCAGATTCTAGATCACAGTCAAGATGGTTACAAGCTAGAAAGTTATAAACAGGAAAATCCTGAAGAATACAAGCAAGCTAGACGTAAGTCTGATATTACCAAGATTTTTAATCAAGAGATGCGTCTATCTGGCTTTTTTGAAGTGCGCCAAGTGAAGCTCAAAGTAGAGTTTGAAGAGCGCAACAGCGAAGAGTATGTGAAGGAACTTGGTAAGAATGTGAAGGTACCCAAGATCAAACCCCGCTTGAAGCAAAAGCAAGCAGACACCTATTTGACTGCCGATGTGGTGCGTGTGAGTTGCAAAGAATTAGCCGATCGCATTTTGCTTTTTAGCAAGGATACAGACATGGTGCCCCCTTTAGAGTACGCTAAAGAAGAGGGGCGTAAGGTATTTGTCGCCCATATTGCTGAGAGCAACTACTTTGTACCCAATGCGCTCAAGGAAGTTACGGGCAACGTGGGAGTGCGCCAGAGAAATATCAAGGAAATTTTGAGCAAAATCCCCAAAGGGCTCTCCAAACTGCCCACGGAAAAGCCGAACCGCCTTACTTCCCCTTTCAACGCCCCTTTAGGGGATGTGTTCAAACACTCCTAGAAATTATGCACCCAGTTAAAAAAGATGCTCATTTGGGTTTTATACACTAGGGTTTCAGAAAACCCGCTGATCGTGCCCTTAAAATAGGTATTATCGATCACGGGGAAACGCATCCCGATCTCAAAGCCTTCTGTACCAATATTGGTGCGCAGACCGACATTGATGGGCAATTGGAAAAAGGTGTTGGTGAGGCGCGCGCTCCCTCCAGAAGCCCTAATATTCTCTGCTAAAATCTCCCACCCACTGGATCCCTGTACCAGCCATGAGCTCCCTGTAAAAATCAGGCCGGCAAAAATGCCAGATGTGAAATTGCCACTCTGGCTTTCATAGAAGTTCCACAGCGCATCCACCCCCGCGCCATAGATAAAATTATTGAGCGCGCCATTCAAGCGACTACTGCCATGTTGGTAGCTAAAATATTCGTAGTAGCGCAAGCCAAAACGCCGTTTTGCGCCAAAAAAATGCTTGAATCCAAATTGAATATCCACCCCATACATGTTGCTATCTTGGCTACCCATGTTGATGAACTGCTCTAAAATCCCCAAAGTGGGGATGGCCGGACTCACCTCAAGCTGCCCGTAATAGCTCAACAAGTCTCGTAATTGTTGGGGCTCTGAGGTGCTCATGGTCGTCATGTCGCTTTTTAATACATTGTTGAGCTCTTGTTGGGCCTGTGCGATATTAGAAGCCCCTTGTAAAAAGGTCTGGAACGCCGCGCCATTGGCAAAGACATCTTTTTGCTGGACTTGTTGGGAAAAGGTGTTCAAGAGACTGCTACCCCCCGGATACATGGGCGAAAAAAGCCAGTACATGCTCGCATGCAGAACGCGGATGTCTCTAAAGGTTAGGGGCGTGGGAGAGTGGATCAAGGTGTTAAAGGGAGTCATGCCCATCCCCAAAGTGCCATTTTGACCTGTATGGTGCGCGCTATTCTTAGACATGTAGTCAAAGAGCACCGAAGCGATGTTATTCTCTGTGATCACCACCCCATCATAAGTCGTACCCGGTGGCAAGACTTTTAGAATTGTGGAAATGGCTGTACTGATGGAATCGGCGTAAGAAAGGGCGTTGATCACATTTTGCATTTGGGCTTGGCTGACAAGACAGCCCTTTGTCGCGCATGAACTGTCCTTAACAATCCCCTCTATCACCGCAATTTTGCGCGCGGCCGCAGCGATGTCGGTCTTGCTAGCACTGGGTCTAAAGAGTTTATAAAGTGTAGAGCTTTGGGTACTGGAGCGCAAAGAGCCTAAAGTACTAGGCACATTGGAGTGTTCAATAGTTTGCATGCGCGAGAATTCAAACCCCACATCGCTATAAAACCCATTGCTTTCCGCACACAAAGAGCCCACACCCATTCCAATCCAAGACAATGTTTTAAAAATGGGCTGCTTCATAGACACCTCTTGTTAACTGGGAGTAATACATGGGTCTCAAAACACACTACCAGCGGGCATAAAGTTTGGATTATCCATGATAAAAACTAAAATCTTAAGGATAGCTTTTAGGGAAGACTCTAGCTCTCTTTAAGTTGTTCCAAGCGTTCTTTCTTGCTGCCAATGTCAGTGATCTGAATTCCAAAATTGCCATCTATGATCACCACCTCCCCCTTAGCGATGACTTTATCGTCTACTAAAATCTCTAAAGGGTCATTAACCATCTGGTTGAGTTCGATCACGCTCCCAATATCCATAGACACGACATCTTTTAAGATCATTTTCTTTTGCCCGATGCGCACCTTGACATTGAGCTTGATGTCCAAGAGCATGTTGATATTGCGCACTTCTATTTGCTCTAGGTGGTTATTATCCCCCTCTGCGCGTTCGCTCTTGGGTACAACGGGGAGATTGGGCATGGAAGGGGTGTGTCTGATCTTAGAGGTGTTCTGTGGGACAACTTTCTTTTTGAAGAGATCGATGAAAATCCCCCCACAGAAAATAAAAAAGCTAGACTTGATCGTATTGAGCTCAAAGCTAAATTCAAAGCCATCGCTATAGGGGTCGAGCAAAGAAGCGTCCTGAGCGTCCACGGCTTCGCTCACCTCAAAAGAGAGTTTAGGGATCACTTCTTGAGCTTGCAAGGCCGTGGTGAGCGCGCCAAAAATATTAGAACCGATCTCTTTGATCGCGTCTAAATCATCTGTCTCTAAACTCTCCTTGCTCGTCCCTTCGCCTCCTATCATCAGATCGGCCAGCGCGGTGGCCATGGGCACGGGAATGGCCAAAGTGATGGTAACATTGGTTTCGGGCTTAACCTGCGTAACCACAGAAGCGTGCTCTATGAAGATAAAATCCCCTACAGAGATTTCGTTCTTCAATTCTACAGAGGGAGTTTTGCCCAACAACCCGCCTAAAGTAGAAGTACATTCTTGGACAAAGAGTTTTAGAAAATCCTCGATCATTCTTCTTCCTTCCTAATATTGCCAATTTTGATCTTGCGTTGGTTTTCTAGCACCTCTAGTACTTCTTTGACGCGGTCTTTTTCTGTGTAGATCACTTCTTTAATCTTAATTGTCTTGCGATAGCCTTGATAACCCACTGTGGCCAAATAACGTTCTTTTTTGTCAATATTGACCACCACTGTATCGTTAGCGACTTTATTGAGGCGCAAGGTATCCCCTACCACGAGATCCAAGACCTCTTTAAGTGTGAGTTTCACGCTTCCCAAAAAGGCTGAGACATCCACGCTCGCTCCGCCCACTAGAGCTTGCAATTCCTTATTACGACTCTTTTTAGAGCTGGTTTCTGTGAGCATCACATCGCGATTGCCCATTTTAGAGAGAATCCCCTCAATGGAGATCACCGGGTAGCACAGATTCATCATGCCCCGGCTATGCCCGATTAAAATTTCCATCACCACCATGATTACAATTTCATTTTGTGCCACGATTTGCACCACATTCGCGCTTGATTCCTTAGCATCAATAGTGGGGAAAAACTCGGTTACCGGGCTCCAAATATCCTTGAGAATTTGCATCACCTGCTTTAAAATGGTGTCTAATAAATTGAGCTCAATGTCGCTAAATTCGCGAGTTTGATCGTAAGAGCCCCCCTTGCCCCCTAGCAAGCGATCAATCATGGGGAAGACGATACTAGGGTTGACCTCTAAGACTCCTGTACCCCCTACTGGCTTCATAGAAAAGACATTAAAGCTCGTGGGGCTGGGCAAGCTCATTAAAAATTCCCCATAAGTCATCTGATCCACGCTGTGTAGCTGAATTTCCACAATGCTGCGCATGATGGCTGAGATTTGGCTAGAAAGACTGCGTGCCATCTTATCGTGGATGCTTCTAAAGGAGCGCAGTTGTTCCTTGCTCACCCGATTGGGGCGTTTGAAGTCATAAAGGGTGATCTGCTTTTGGGGCATGATCTCCTTTTTCTGAAGGGTATTGACATCCTCAGATTCGTCTACAACCTCTAGGAGAGCATCGATCTCTTCTTGGCTTAAAATATCAGCCATAAGCACCTCCTAAACTAGCGCGGATTTTCTTAATCACTTCCTTGATAATTTGTGAAATTCGAGATTCGGTTACGCCTAAGATTTCTCTAATCTCACCCAAGTGTAGCTCTTCAAAAAAGTAAAGTTGGATAATGAGCTGTTCGCGCTCAGACATGGTTTTTAACACACCATGAATATGGGCGATGAGTTCTTCTAGCTCTAGCTTCGTGCCGATAGTGTCCTGTTCTATGGCATTAAATTGTTCGTCCATAGGTACATGCGCATAAACATCAGAAGCCACCTTGGCTTCTCTAATCTTTTCTATATCTTCCTGCAACACCTCAGCCAAGTAGAGATCATCAGGCTCATGTCCGTGTTCGTTGTAGTATTTGGACACCTCATAGTCAATGCTTTTGATAAGTTTTCTAGAGGCGCGTGAAACCACATCTAAAGATCGTAAATAATCCAGCATTGCCCCATTGACACGGGTTTTAGCATAACCCCAAAAGGAGTCATTGAGAGCGACATCGTAGCGGCGTGCCAGCTTGATTAACTCTTCTGTACCCACCGACACTAGATCGTTAAAATCTACGGTGCTGGGGAGTCGTTCCTTTAAACGGAAAGCCATCGCGCGCACGGCGGGGAGATATTGGATTGCCAAATCGTCCTGTGTGCTTTGGATTTGCGCGTCATAACTGGATTTTTTAAGCACTTTATTGCTCATCGTATTCGTAGTCATGCACATACTTCAAGAGCGCATCTATTTCTTTTTCTCTCTCTACAAATTCCTTGCTAAAAAGCCCCAACTTACGTTCTAGCTCCGCTTTGTTTAAGAAACGTTTGCGTGGATAAATGAAGGTCATAAAGATAGAGGCAAACAAAAGCATGATCATATAAAAACCCGCTGTGGAAACTAGAGTACCAAAGAGTACGTATTCGGGTTTATCAAACTTAATGAGAGAGAGAATAAGCCCGATGAAAAACCCCCCCACGATGGCAAAATTCACAAAGTTATCCACTTTCATGCAACCACCTTATAAGTATTTAAGCAAGCGCTTGAAGAACCCGATAAAATTGTCCTTAGGCGTTTCTAACACATTGTGTTCCATTTTCATGGTTAAAATCTTAGAAACCTGTCCTATGGCAAAGGAAAAGGTGTTAAAGGGTTCACTCTGGCACAAGAGCTTGCGGTTTTTGATGGACTGTCTGAGCGCATTGCTATTTTGGATATAACCTAGATAATTCAAAGTCATGTGTGGGATATTCTCCTTAGCCACGCGCTGAATACCTGTAAAGATTTGCATCGCTTTGTCGGCTGAATCGACCATATTCACCAATACAAAGACATCGTCCTTATTCTTAGAGTTGATTTTAATGGTGGTGTAGGCATCGGTGATAGCCGCCGGGTCCGAAGTGGTGATTACCACCACACAATCGCTTGCGCGCAAGAAAGCTTGGGTAAACTCTCCAATCCCCGCTCCAGTGTCAATAATCATGTAATCTAGATCATCGAGTACATTTTCCTCATCTACAAAACTATCTAAGATCTCTTGGCTCACGTACTTAAAAATCTCTTCCCCACTATCTCCGGGCACCAAGTAAAACCCCTCTTCAAGGCGATAAACCACGTCGTTAAAACGCGCCTCTCCTCTGAGCGCATGCAAGATATTCTTACTGGTTTTGATCCCAAAGATAATATCTAAATTAGCCAGCCCAATATCTGCATCCAAAACGCCCACCTTGTAACCACTTTTAAACAAGCTATAACCTAGATTTGCGCTGATGGTAGATTTACCCACCCCGCCCTTGCCACTGGTAATAGCGACAAACTTGGTCTTGCCTTTTTTGTTGAAAATACTTCTAGGCTCCATGATGTGCTCCAAACCGCTTGCTTGGTTGTGCGTCATACTCTTTTCCTATCCGGGTGGACAAATCCATCCAACATGCAATCCACCAAGTAATCATTACTCGCCACCAATAAATCCATCGGTACTTCCTGTCCGATACACAAGTAGCTAATGGGTTTTTTACTCTCATAAACCAACGAAAACAAATTCCCAAACCCCCGACTCTCATCTAGTTTAGTGAAGATCAAACTATCAATTTCTAGGGGGCTAAAGGCGCTGTAAATATCTTTCAAATCCTCATATTTTGTGGTGAGAGATAACACCAAAGTCGTGTCTATTTTGTAGCCATTTTGCGTAAACTTCCTTAACGCTTCAATTTTCTTTTTATCATGTTGAGAGTGTCCAGTTGTGTCGATCAACACTACATCACAATATTCTAAAGCCTGCATTTCCTTGCTAAAGTCTTCTGAATCCATCACGGTTTCAATGCTGATTTTCATCTTTTTAGCATACCACATGAGTTGTTCCACCGCACCGATGCGGTAAGTGTCTAAGGTTAAAATTCCTACCTTGTACTTCTTGTCTAATAGTTTAGAATAGCGCGCGGCCAACTTGGCCAAAGTCGTGGTTTTACCCACACCCGTAGGCCCCACCAACATCAATATCTTTTTGTAATTAGGGTCTAAACTCTCATGACGACAATAGATCATTTTGCGCAGAACTTCCCTGAAGTAACGTTTCACTGTTACAGAATTTTCGCGCATTTTCACAGGCATCATTTCCAGGCTCAAACGCATGATCTCATCTAGATGGAGCTTGTGCATGCCACTATTCTTGGCCAAGCGGTAAATCTCAGCAAATTCATGAGGAATCACAAAGTTCTGTCCCTTTTCCTCGCTCCATACCATGTTTTGGATGAGCTTGAGATTATCGTTGATCTTATTGAGCTCTCCCTTAATAGAATGCAATCCCACTCCCTCTTTTTCTTTTTTGGGAGGAGGTATTTCTTTTGGGGTGCTCTCCTCTAGGGTACTGGCCTGCACGGGGGTGGGGGGTGGAGCAGGTTGACTCACCCCGGCGAGTTTGCGCATCTCCTCTAGGGTCTTAGAGAGTTCGATGCGCACTTCAGCAGGGGGGGGGTCTTTAGGGCGAGGAGAGGGTTGCAAGGCACTTTCCAAGCGCTCTTGCATATTATTGCTTTTGGGTTTGGAATCCTCTTTGGGTTTGTCCACAGCCACCACCACCTCATAGAGTCCAGGTTCTGTCAAGCTCTTCTTGCGAATCTCTTGGGCTTTCACCACTAAGGCATTATGCCCATGCTCGCTTTGGGCACGTTTAAGGGCTTCGGCGGTGGTTTCACCGCTGTAGGTATAGAGTTTCATGCCCGTCTCCACGCCATGCATTGCAAGATCAAGGGCACGAGCACAGAGGCGCGTCGATTCCACCCTGGATGGGGTAAGGTCAGATAGGACTGCTTGTAGGTCATGTGGTTAAAAAAGAGAATATCGATGTCTAGCGTCCTTGGGGCGTTTTTAAAAGGGCGTCTGCGCGCACGCCCCCAGCGTCTCTCCAAATAAAACACCAATCTAAACAGCTCACACACACCCAACGCCGTACTGAAAGACAAGGTGGCGTTCATAAAATCTCTCTGCTTGGTGTAGCCAAAGGCGGGGTTGATGTACAGAGGTGAGGAACACATCTGCGAAAAGAGGCGATGGCGCGCCAACCACAGCCACAACCCTTCAAAAATTTTCTTAGAATCGCCCACATTGCTCCCTATACCCAAAGTTGCCACATTTCGCAAAGCGCGTACACGCGGACATCTGCCCGGAAAAAAGCGTGTGTAAACCAGTGTGCCACTCACCCCATCAAAGAACCTCAGCCCTAGAGTGCTTGATCACAACCAAATCCTCAATGCGCACTCCATACTGTCCGGGGATATAAATCCCGGGCTCCACAGAAAAGACCATGCCTTCCTCAATGATCGCCTCACTCCTAGGGGAAATAGAAGGCAATTCATGAATGTCTAAGCCAATCCCATGCCCAGTGCTGTGGGAAAAAAACTCCCCATACCCACTTTCTGTAATCACTCCCCGCGCAATGGCATCGATTTCTTTGCCCGTCATGCCTGCGCGCAAATTCTCAATGGTGCTCTCTTGAGCCTTGCGTACCACATCGTAAATCTTTTGCAAAGTCTGATCCTTGAAATGCTGGGTGCGCTCAAAACCAAAATCTTCCCCAAAATAAGCCGTGCGAGTGCGATCGGCGCAGTAACGCTGGTATTTGATTCCCATATCTGCCAAGAGCAAATCGCCCCTTTGCAAGCGCGCCTCTGGGCTGGGTAAAGCATGGGGCTTGGCCGCGTTGGCGTTGATCGCCACAATGGGTTCGAAACTCAAGTCAAATTCCCCATTGCAGGTTAAAAATTCCTTACTTTTAAACTGCAACGCCCTTTCTACATGCCCTTGCGCGTTGGCCACATGGCGCGCAAAACTCTCAAAAGCCTGTACATTCAGTGCTTGCGCACGCTTGAGTAAGGCGATCTCTGCCTCATTCTTGACAACGCGTTGTTTTCTGTGGTAATCGCTCTCCCCCACCAACTCACACCCGCCTAGTCCCGCAGTAAGTCGCTCATAAACCTGTAAACTAATTTGCGCCTTGTCAAAGTAGAGCTTGGGGGTCTTTTGGGCTAATTCGATGAGCTTTGCCCATAAGTCAAAGGTTTCCACGACCTCAACGCCCGCGCACACTCCCGCGCGCGCCTCTAGGGTGTAACGCGCATCGGTGATGAAAAACGCTCGATCTTCTAATTGTAGAAAAATCCCATGGTCGCAACTGTAACCGCAGGCGAAGTATTGGGCGTTTTCATCGGTGGTGAAGTGAGGGTTCAAGCGTTGGCTCCAGGAGTGGGGTTATTTTGGGCTTGATTCTCTTTGATCGCTTTGATCTCGGCCAACACCTGTATCATGGCAATTAGGGCCACGTGGTAGCCATAATGCCCCAGACCTGTTACCACGCCCATACTGGCTGCTCCTGTGTAGCTGGTTTTTCTAAAGTCTTCACGCGCAAAGATATTACTCAAATGTACTTCAATCACGGGCATGTCCGCAAGCATGATCGCATCGGCAATGGCAACAGAAGTGTGCGAAAACGCCCCGGGGTTGATAATAATTCCCTCTATTTCACTCCCCACGCATTCTTGAATGCGATCGATGATCTCTCCCTCAAAATTAGTTTGGAAAAATTCCAATTCTAGATCGCTTTGTTCGTTTTGTTTGGCAAAGTTCTCCAGATTTTCATGGATTTGATCCAAAGTTACAGGACCATAAAGTCTAGGGTCGCGATGCCCCAACATGTTCAAATTAGGCCCCTGAATCACTAAAATTTTCATCAAAACTCCTTAGCGTAAATGTTGGATTATAGCACAATTAGAGCGTAAAATTACGCACGATTTTTTGTAAATCCTGCGCCGTGCGCTCTAGAAAGCGGATTTCTTGGGCGTTCCCACTCATAGAAGTGGCAACTTCATGGGCAATTTGTGCGATCTGCTTGATCTGTGTGGCGATGTTGGCGATGTCTTGGGTTTGACTATTGGAATGTTTTACCACACTCTTAGCGTCTTCTAGCGAGCTAGCAGCTTTGTTGTAAATGGCTTCCAATGCGCCGGACGCTAAATTAGCATGTTCCTGACTCTTGGTAATCTCAACAACCATGTGTTCCATACTGGCCACTGATTTTTTTGTCTCTTCTTGGATCATTTTAATGATGCGATCGATCTCCTGAGTGGCTCCACTAGTGTGTTCGGCTAACTTGCGGATCTCATCAGCCACTACTGCAAAGCCGCGCCCATGTTCGCCAGCGCGCGCCGCTTCAATGGCGGCATTGAGCGCGAGCAAATTGGTTTGATCGGCAATACCCTGAATGAGTTCGGCACTTTGCCCGATATTTTGGGCATGTTTGTCTAGAGATTGGATTTGTTCAGCGCCAGCGCGCGCGCTTTGGGTAATGCCCTCCATGCTCTGCGCGGTGTTATGCACGGCTTCCTTGCCCTTTTGGCTCAATTCCACGCTTTGTAAGGAATTTTCTTCTGTTTGGGCGATGATATTGCTCACTCCCTGAATACTATCTTGGACATAAGTCATGCTCTTGATAAGCTGAGTGGTTAGTTCTTCTTGTTTGTTAGCATTTTCTT
This sequence comes from Helicobacter vulpis, assembly GCF_003660395.1. Classification (GTDB taxonomy): domain Bacteria; phylum Campylobacterota; class Campylobacteria; order Campylobacterales; family Helicobacteraceae; genus Helicobacter; species Helicobacter vulpis. The sequence goes on along the minus strand of NZ_QXQT01000006.1, from coordinate 16,931 downwards.
GAGAGACACGCGAGAGATTAGAAACCAAAGTGGATTTCACAGAAATGTCATCAGAAGATTGGCCTATCTGCCTGATAATATCCACCATAGAAGTTTGCATCTCCTTAATGGCTTCTAGGGCACTGCCTGTAGAGCACGCGCTAATGGACCTAGAGAGATTGCCCTCGGCAATGGTACACACAATCCTCTTAATAGCGATGGGTTCAGCCCCTAAGGAAGTGTTGATATGGCGCACGATATAGATAGCAACAGCAATCCCTATGGCAAGCGCGGCAAGAGTCAAGGTGATCATCAAGTGGCTAAAACCATTGGCGATCCTCTTAGCTAGCGAAGTGAGCTGCTTATTGAGATTCTCTTCATGGTCAATGAAAGCGTTGATAGCCGCTAACCACTTGATAAAATTTTGGGCCAAGTACTGGTTCAAAAAGTCCGCGGCCAACTGTGTGTTTTGCTTCTTTAGGGCGATGAGTTGTTCAATTTGGGGGACGGCGATGACATCTATAGCATTGATATGGCCATAGAGAGTGCGCTCTTCTTGGCTCACGTGTTGATCATGGGGGTGCGCAAAGAGATTATCCATGGATTCCTTGGCGTGTTTGTAATCGTTGTAGAGTTTGGCAATTAAAGCGATCTGCGTTTCTAAAAACTTAGAATCCCTGGTGATCACCACATCGCGCACGGCAATGGAGCGGTCATGCACAGCTCCGCGCATGTTGATCGCATAGCGCGCCTTCATGGCATTATAATTGGTGATCTCGTTTAGGATATGGTTGATATTGCGCACCCGGGACATCCCGATCACGCTCAAAATCACCATTAAGATGATCACAACTCCAAAGCCCCCATAGAGTTTTGCAGAGATACTCAGGCGATTCATTATAGCTATCTTTTAATCTTCTCTATAGCATTTCTGTAGCGGTTGATATTGGCATCTGTGAGTTCGTCCACCAAAGAACGCATGACTTTGGCGTAGATGTCATTGAGAATCTTGCGGATTGCATCGTCTTTGTTTTTGATCAATTGAGTTTTATCTTCCACGCGGGGCGCATAAAACCCCCCCGAATTGGTGGCGCGGTAACTATAGGTGTGCGTTACCGCTTGGTAATTGCCCACCTCCACGCCAAAATTGTGAATCACCCTGCCCGTTTCTGGTTCAAAGAAATTAAACCACACCGAACCCGAGCTTTGATCTACCATCACATCCAAATTCTGTTTAGCCGGGTCGCTGGTATTCATCTTCACATCCTCAAGCACCCCCACCCAACCGCTCAGATCCAAAACAGCCCATGTTTTGTGTTTCTGTGCCGCCGTGAGAGCGTCTCTTGTGCTAAAGCGCAAGACCTGATAGCCGCGTTTCTGAAAAATCTCTTGGATTTGATCAAGCAGCGCTTCTTGAAACTGCCCGGCATAGGGCTTGAGATTGTCGCTCACCTGCATGTGGGGAAGAAGAATGCCCACGAAGCGATTATTGATGGGCTCTTGAACGATGTTGATGGGGTAGTGAAAATCCAAAAGAGTGTCCCCTGTAATTTGTTTAGGTTGGTGTTTTTTGGTGAATTTTTGCGCAGGCTTAGGGTTAGCGTGCTGGGCAGGTTTGCTAGTTGGAGTTGAAGTTTTAGAAGGGTGCTTGCTAATGAAAAGACAACCCGAAAAGGTCAGGGCGATGCTTGCGAACAAAACCCCCCGCTTGATATCTTGCATGAGAAACCTTCACGTATTAAAATGACAGCTCCATTATAGCACAGATTGAAAACTAACCCCCCTCCACCCCTCTAAATGGGCAAAACGCGGATATGCTCGTCTAGATGTTCTTGCAACACCCCTTCAATGGCGTATAAAGTCCCCGTGGCTGCGCTCGCACATCCATCGCACGCACCCATGTAGCGGATATAGACATCCACAAAGCCTCCGCCCTCCTTGATGTCCAAGATTTCCAAATTCCCCCCGTCCATCATGAGCATGGGGCGGATGTGTAGGTCAATGGTGTGATCGATGGCCTTGACTTTTTGTACCATCGTCATGTCTACAAAGGCTAGGTCTCCACTCAAGGATTTTTGCGCATTCTCTTTTAGGGCTTCAGCCTGCATTTCTGTGCGCACATCTCTGAGAATATCCACTAAATAATGCTCCCTAGCCTCATGCCCACCGGGTTTAACACAGCTCTTACAAAAGCCTCCGGCTTTGGTGTATTGGGTGATCTCCTCCACGCTCTTTAAATCGTTGAGCTTAATCACCTCCTTGATCGTGCCCAAGCTCACCCGCGCACACTCGCACACAATGATCTCACTTTCAAAATCTTCCGGGTTCTTGCCCAAATACTGCCCGGCAGCCTGCTTGATCACATCATAGGCCATCACAGAGCAGTGCATTTTTTGCCCGGGTACGGCAGGTACATCGGGATGATCCCTAAGACTATGTTCTACATCTAAATTTGTGATCTTCACCGCGTCCTGTACCCGTTTGCCCAAACACAGCTCAACCATCATATCCGAGCTAGCAATCGCTGTCCCGCATCCAAAACTCTTAAATTTAGCGTCTACGATCACATCGGTTTTAGGGTCCACCAGCCAATAAAGGCGCACCGCATCCCCGCACGCCTCTGCGCCATAGTCAGCAATAATGAGTTTACCCCCTTTGGCTTGCGCCTCCTCCTGCGTGATGACCCCTAAATGTGTAGGGTTATCCATGCGTCTGCTGACCTCTTTAGAATAGGCATCCCACAACGCCCCACCGAGTAAATTATTCTTTGCCATGCAACCTCCTTAAAACCCATAGGCGCTAGAAATATTGCGCAAGCGTTTCACCGCTTTTCCAAACGCCTCAATCGTGTAGTCAATTTCCTCTGCCTTGTTAAAACGGCTCAAAGAAAAGCGAATCGCAGTGTGAGCGAGCTCTTTATCCGCACCAATGGCAACCATCACCGGATTAGCCTCTAAATCCTCGCTCGCGCACGCGCTCCCCGTAGAAGCGGCGATATTGGCGCGATTCAAATCCCAAAGCATTGCCTCGCCCTCGATCCCGCGTACACTCACTAAAGTCGTATTGGGCACGCGATATGTGCGATCCCCAATCACAAAAACATCTCGAATACTCAAAAGCGCGTCTTCAAGTCTGTTGCGCAAATCCCCTACAACCTTTTCTTCATAATCCAAATGCTCTTGAGCCAAGCGCATTGCCTCGCCCATGCCCACAATATAGGGCACATTCAAAGTTCCGCTACGCCGTCCGCGCATGTGCTCTCCACCATGCAAAAGCGGGGTGAGTTCTACGCCTGAGCGGATGTAAAGCCCTCCGATCCCTTTGGGTCCATGGAATTTATGCGCTGAAAAAGAGAGAAAATCCACATGGGCTTTTTGTACATTGACCGGGATTTTGCCAATGGCTTGCACCGCGTCCGTGTGGAAGAGCACACCCTTTTGCTTGCACACTTCTCCGATCTGCTCAATGGGGAAAATCAAACCTGTTTCGTTATTAGCCCACATCACGCTCACTAAGGCGGTTGCGTCTGTGATGGCTTCTTTAACCTGATCTGCACTGATAGTGCCCTGCGCGTTAATGGGCAGGTAGGTAACTTCCATCCCCACACTTTCTAAAAACTCACAAGTGGCCTGTACGGCGGGGTGTTCCACTTCGGTAGTGATGATGTGATTCTTCCCCCGCTTGAGATACGCGTCAAAATACATGGACTTGAGTACCCAGTTATTGCTTTCTGTGGCGCAGGAAGTGATGATAATATCGTCCTCATTGCGCGCGCCCACGCCCGCGTAGAGCTTATCAAAAGCGTCTAAGATTGCTGGGTGGGTCTCTGTGCCAAATTTGTGTAAAGAATTGGGGTTACCATATTGAGCACCAAAATAAGGTGCCATTAGGTTCTCTACGGCAGGGTCTACTTTAGTGGTGGCATTATTGTCTAAATAAACACGTTCCATGAAGTCTCCTAATAAAAAATGGGATTGGAAAAAAGATAGAATTGAATTCTCATGGCAATTCCCGTATACCACGCTATCCTTTAACACAATCTTAAGATTCTTGCATGAGTGCGATCAATTGGGAAATACTGGCCGCACTTTGTATAATTTCTTCCTCCTCTTGGAACATAAAGGCCTCCATGCCCGCTTTTTTAGCGATCGCCTCGTCCAAATCCGAATCGAAGCCCTGTTGGTAAGATCCGATGCGAATCAACACCTCATTTTCTTTGAGCAGGGCGTAAAGTTTGCGGAATTTACGCGCAGCGAGCATGTGCGCTTGTGCGCTCACTTCTCTACTCACCCTAGAGGCAGAGTTTAAAATGTTGATGGGAGGGTAAATGCCATGATCGGTCAACTCTCTACTGAGTACAATATGCCCATCTAAAATACTGCGTGCCTGATCGGCAATGGGGTCTGAGAGATCATCGCCCTCCACTAAGACGGTGAAAAATGCTGTAATGCTGCCCTTGTTTTTCTCTTTACCGGCACGCTCCATTAGTTGGGGGAGTAGAGTTAGAGCAGAAGGGGGGTAGCCTTTGCTAGTGGGGGGCTCGCCCATGGCTAGGCCTATCTCGCGCTGTGCCATCGCAAAACGGGTGATCGAATCCATCATAAACAACACATCATGCCCTTGGTTTTTAAAATACTCCGCCACACTCATCGCACAGAACGCGCCGTATTTGCGCATCAGAGGCGAATCATCGCTAGTGGCGACCACCAATACCGTGTTTTCTAAATTGCCTTGTAAATTTTTATGAATAAACTCTGGGATTTCGCGCCCGCGCTCCCCAATGAGGGCGATCACCTTGATAGGCGCGCTGGATCCGCGCACCACCATACCCATCAGTGTGGATTTGCCCACCCCACTCCCTGCAAAAATACCCAATTTCTGCCCCTTGCCACAGGTGAGCAGGGCATCGATGCTTTTAACCCCCACGCCAAACATTTCATCGATCACGCCCCGATCTAAGGGCTTCATAGGCTCTACCATCACGGGCGCAAACGCGTTTGCACGCACAAAGCCTAGCCCATCTAAGGGGTTGCCCAGCGGATCGAGTACGCGCCCTAGCAAACCCTCCCCCACTGGGAAACTCAAACCTTCTTTGACAAAGAGCACGCGATCCCCTACCTTGCACCCCTCCACAAAGGAAAAGGGTGCAAAGCCAAATTGGTGTTGCTCCACCACCACCACCATGCCCAAACATTCCTTGCCATCAGCGCGTTCCACTTTCACCACATCGCCCACGGAGGGCAAAAAACCTTGCACGAAGACCATGTTAGGTAAAATCTTACAAACCATGCCATAGCGTGGCGAGAGATCGCGACTGAGCTGTAGACGGGCTCTGAGCACTTCTAAAGAAGACATGATCCTCCCAAAGCTTTATTGTGAATTAACCCATATTTGGCTAGAATGGCCCCTTTATTATACTCAAACTCAAAGGAGTTATGGATGGATTTAGAAACCAAAAAGCTAGATGGAGCCAACGCGCGCATCTACGCCAAGCCCTCCATGCAGGATTTTGAAGAGAAATCCAACAAAATTGCCCAGAAAATTGCCAAAAATACCAAGCTAGATGGCTTTAGAAAGGGCAAGGCCCCTTTGGAGATCATCAAGCAACGTTATCAGGGTCATATTGAGCAAGAATCCCAAAAGGAGTTGCTAGACTCAGTCTTGCAAGCGGGGGTGAAAGCCCTAGCACTCACCCCCCAAGAGATGATAGGTAATCCGGCAGTTTTTAAGTTCACCAAAGAGCACACGCATTTTGAGATCGAACTTAGAATTGGGCTCAAACCCGCCATTGATCTTTCGAGCGTGGAGACTTGTATCCCTGATTTCTCCATTGCGCAGATCAGCCAAAAACAAATCCAAGAACGCTTGGAATTGCTAGCCAAGGAACGATCGACTTTTTCAGATGCGCCAGAAGGCAGTGCTGTAACCAAAGGGCATGGTGTAGTGATAGATTTTGAAGGTCTTTTAGACAACCAACCCTTTGAGGGCAATCAAGCGCAGAACTTTGCCCTCATTGTGGGAGAAGGGCGTTTATTAGAAGGTTTTGAAAAAGAGTTGGTGGGCATGAAAGTGGGCGATGAAAAATATTTTTCTGTAACTTTCCCCAAGGACTACAGCAATGCCACTTTGGCGGGTAAGGAAGTCTCTTTCCATGCCAAACTCCACAAAATCCAAATCCGACAAATCCCTGAGATCGACGATGCGTTTGTCAAGGCTGTACTCAACCAAGAAAAAGAGCCCACTTTGGAATTGCTTCAAGAGAAGATCAAAGAACAATTGTTTTTAGAAGCCAAAACCAAGCTCTATAATCAAGAGCTAAAAGAACAGCTTATCAACAAGCTAGATGAGACTCTTAATTTTGATTTGCCCAGCACCATTGTAGAGCAGGAGATGGATCTCTGCTTGCGCCAATCCTTGCAAAACATGCCCGCAGAAGAGATCAAGCACCTTCAAGAAAACCCCTCAAAATTGCAGAAGAAACGCGAAAGCTTTAGAGAAAATGCGCTCAAAAGTGTGAAGATAACTTTCATCATAGACGCTCTAGCCAAGCAAGAAAAAATTGAAGTGCAGGATAATGAGGTCTTCCAGACACTTTATTACGAAGCCATGATGACTAACCAGAACCCCCAACAATTCATTGATTACTACCAAAAGAACAATATGCTACCGGCTGTCAAAATGGCGATGATTGAGGATCGCGTGCTCACTTTTTTGCTTGACAAACATTTAGCCAACGATTAAGGAGATATTTTGAATTATATTCCCTATGTCATTGAGAAAACCGGGCGCGGAGAGCGCAGTTACGACATTTACTCTAGACTGCTCAAGGATCGCATCGTCTTGCTCAGTGGGGAGATCAACGATGCGGTGGCTTCTAGCATTGTGGCGCAGTTGCTCTTCTTAGAGGCTGAAGATCCCGAAAAGGATATTAATCTTTATATTAATTCGCCCGGAGGTTCTGTAACTAGCGGCTTTAGCATTTATGACACCATGAACTACATCCATCCGGATATTTGCACCATCTGCATCGGGCAGGCCGCTTCGATGGGGGCGTTTTTACTCAGTTGTGGCACCAAGGGCAAACGCTTTTCTCTGCCCCATTCGCGTATCATGATTCACCAACCCCTAGGGGGCACACAGGGGCAAGCAGCCAACATCGCCATCTACACCAAAGAGATCTTGCGCCTAAAAGATTTGCTCAATCAAATCATGGCGACTAACACCGGCCAGCTTTTAGAAAAGATCGAGCAGGACACCGATCGCGATTTTTTCATGAGCGCGTTGGATGCTAAAGAATACGGGCTCATAGATGAGGTGTTGGTGAAGAGTTCCAAACAGGCTTAAAAATGGCAGTGTTAGAAATCTTACAATACCCTAATAAAAAGTTGCGCGCGCGCTCCAGTGAAGTACATGTCTTTGATTCAACATTGCATACACTCTTAGAGGACATGCATGAAACCATGCTCGCGCGCAAGGGCATCGGTTTAGCCGCCATTCAGGTAGGCATTCCTAAACGCATTCTCATCATCAACTTACCTCAAGGAGAGGAAGGAACCCAACACCCAGAAGATTGCCTAGAGATTATCAATCCTGTGATCACGCATACAGAGGGGAGTATTCTTTGGCGTGAGGGCTGTTTGTCCGTCCCAGAGTTTTACGAAGAGATCGAACGGCATGCTAATCTTACTCTGGCTTACCAAGACCGCCACGGGGAATCGAAAATGTTGCAAGCTAGCGAACTTTTGAGTGTGGCGATCCAGCATGAGATCGATCATCTCAATGGGGTTTTATTCGTGGACAAGCTCTCCATGCTCAAGCGTAAAAAATTTGAAAAGGAATTTAAAAAAGCCCTCAAGAGTGAGGGCTGATGCGCGCGCGCGTGCATGTGAATACGCTCTATTGTGCGACCATGCGTGGCGCGGGTGCCAAGATTGTACAAGTAGAGGGGAGTTTCACGCGCGCCCTGCCTGCTTTTGTGATCGCTGGGTTGCCCAATAACGCCATTCAAGAATCTAAACAGCGCGTGCAGGGCGCACTCCAAAATAATGGCTTTGCCTTCCCGCCCCTGAAAATCACGATCAATCTCTCCCCCTCCGATCTGCCCAAAAGCGGGAGTCATTTTGACTTGCCCATGGCGCTCTTGGTCGCTTTACAAAAAAATCCTCTCAAGCACACTTGGTTTGCCTTTGGAGAATTGGGTTTAGATGGCAAAATCAAGCATAGCGACACCATTTTTCCTATGCTCTTAGACATCGCCCTGCAAGCCCCCAACGCTCATGTACTCGTACCACAGACCGGACAAGAACTCTTGAGCCTGATCCCCAATTTACACCTGCACTTTGTAGAACATCTAAACCAAGCCCTAGAGATCATCACCCAAGACACCCAACCACCCCACACGCACGCCCCCAAACTGCCCTTTGAGAGTTTGCAAATTGATCACACTCCCTATTATTACTTGCAAGATTTTGCCCTAGATTTTAGCGATGTGAAGGGGCAAGAACACGCCAAACACGCCGCGCTTATCGCGGCAAGTGGCATGCACAATGTGATCTTTGAAGGGAGTCCGGGCTGTGGGAAGAGCATGATTGCCAAGCGCATGCGCTACATTCTGCCCCCCAGCACTTTGGACGAAATGATCACTTCTACCAAATTGCGCATTTTAAGCGATCAAGAAAGCGCCTACACACCTCTGAGAAATTTTAGAAACCCCCACCAAAGCGCGTCAAAATCCAGCATTCTAGGCTCTACTCAGGCAAATAACCCCAAGCCCGGGGAGATCGCATTGGCGCACAATGGGATTTTATTCTTTGATGAACTCCCCCACTTCAAAAGAGATATTCTAGAAGCCTTGCGCGAGCCGATGGAAAATGATCAATTGGTGATCTCTAGGGTGGCTAGCAAGATCACCTATGAGACTTCTTTTCTCTTTGTGGGGGCGATGAATCCCTGCCCTTGCGGGAATTTGATGGATAATTTTAAGGTCTGCCGTTGTCTAGAAAGGGATATTCTCGCCTATCAAAGCCGTTTGAGCGCGCCTTTTTTGGAGCGCATCGATCTCTTTGTGCAAATGAGTCCCACAGACGCGCAAGCCAAAAGCACGCTAGATTCTGCACAGATGCACCAACAGGTCTTAGAAGCCTTTAAAATGCAAAAATCTAGGGGGCAAGCCCGTTTGAATGGCAAGCTGAACGAACAAGAGATCGCACAATTTTGCCTTTTGGACTCCCAAGCTACGCAAATATTGGATCAAGCAATTTTGCGCTATGGATTCTCTGAGCGCGCCATCAACAAGATGAAGAAAGTGGCGCGCACCATTGCCGATTTAGCAAGCTGTGCTACTATCCAGAAAGCCCACATGCTCAAGGCACTCCAATTTAGAAAGGTTTAAGCCATGCAGAAATACCACTTCAAGGGGCTAGATTGCCCTGATTGTGCCAATAAACTAGAAAGCGCGCTCAATAAACAAAGCTATGTCCAAGAAGCGCGCGTGATCTTTAACACCAACACGCTTTATTTAAAAGCCCATGACATGCCCAAAGCCCTAGCACTCATCAAACAGCTAGAGCCAGAAATGGAGCTCTCTGAGCAAGCCCAAAGCGAGTCTAGACCCAGCGCGACACCCCTACTCATTAGCATCGCGTTCTACTTGATAGCCGTAGCGACCATCCACTTTAGCACCCAAAATTGGGCGCTTTATTTAAGTTACGCCATCTTAGTTGGGGTGTATGTGGTGGCGGGCAAAGATGTCTTTTTGGGCGCGTTGCGTGCCATTAGAAACAAACAATTCTTTGATGAAAACACGCTCATGCTCAGTGCGACCATCGCCGCCTTTGGGGTGGGTGCGCATGAAGAAGCCGTGTCTATTATGGTCTTTTACTCCGCAGGGGAGTTTTTACAACAACTCGCCATCGCGCGCTCTAAGCAATCTTTGCACGCGCTCTTAGATGTCGCGCCCAATCGTGCGGTGCGCAAGGTGGGGCAGGAAATGCAAGAGGTCGAGCCTAGCGCGCTCTCTATTGGCGATGTCGTAGTGGTCAAGGTGGGGGAGAAGATCCCCACGGATGGCGTGGTGCTCAGTGGGGAGAGTCTGCTAGATCAAAAAGCCCTCACAGGCGAATCCTTGCCGGTCAATGTCAAGGAACATAGCGCGGTGCTAGGGGGAAGTATCAATCTTAAAGGGGTGCTAGAAATCCAAGTGAGCAAGCCCTATGCGGATTCTTCGGTGGCTAAGATTGTGGATTTGGTTTCTAATGCGGTGAGTCAGAAATCTCAAACCGAGAAATTCATCACCACCTTTGCGCGTTATTACACCCCCGCTGTCTTTGGCATCGCCTTGCTCATCGCCTTTATCCCCCCCTTGCTAGGGCATGGGGACTTTAACACTTGGATTTATCGCGGGCTCTTTGCCTTGATGGTGAGTTGCCCATGCGCGTTGGTGATCTCTGTGCCCTTGGGGTATTTTGGGGGCGTGGGGGCGGCTAGCCGCGCGGGGATTTTGGTAAAAAGCGTGCAAACTTTAGAGGCGCTCAGTCAGGTGAAAAATATCGCTTTTGACAAGACGGGCACTTTGAGCAAGGGAGAATTTAAAGTGGTAGATGTCGTGCCCATCGCCCCCTTCTCTAAAGAAGAGGTGCTAGAACACGCCTCTTGTGCGCAGATTCTCTCCACCCACCCCATTGCCATCTCTATTCAAAAAGCTCACAAACGCCAATGCCAGCATGAAATTGAGGACTATCAAGAGATCGGCGGGCTTGGAGTCAAGGCTAGTTGCCACTCTCACCTCATCATCGCGGGCAATGATAAAATGTTGCACAAATACAATATCCCCCACAACACCTGCAGTTTAGAGGGCACGATCGTGCATGTGGCTGCCAATGGGCAACATGTGGGCTATATTGTGGTGGCAGACACGCTCAAAGATAATGCTAAAGAATGCCTAGATGCGCTCAAGCATGCGGGCATTGAACACATGTGTATTATGAGTGGGGACAATGAGTACAGCACCAAGCGCGTGGCTAAAGCGCTTGATTGCCCCTATTACGCCAATCTCTTGCCTGAGGACAAGCTCAAAGCCTTTGAAGATTTTCAAGCCCAATACCCCCATAAGAGCATGTTTGTGGGCGATGGGATCAACGATGCGCCCACTTTGGCGCGTGCGGATGTGAGCATGAGCATGGGGAGTGCGAGCCAAATTAGCAAGGAGAGTGCGGACATTGTGATCACTAATAACGCCTTGGAATCCGTGCTCAAAGTCTTTAAAATCGCCAAGAAGACCAAGCGAATCATCATTGAAAATATTGTCTTTGCCTTAGGGATCAAGGCGCTTTTCATCGTGCTGGGCTTTTTTGGCATCGCCACTTTATGGGAAGCGGTCTTTGGAGATGTGGGCGTAACCTTGATCGCCCTAGCCAATTCTATGCGCACCATGCGCATTTAAAGAGTGGCTTTGATCGAGCAAATTTGGGAGGCGCTCAAATTGGGCGTGAGCGAATACGAATTCAACACCTATATGCAACTTTTAGACTATGACGCGCACGCCTCCAAAGCCGATCTCTTTGTCTTTTACGCGCCCAATGTGTTGTTATGCCATTATATCAGCGCGAAATACCGCACGCTTTTAGAAAACACGATCGGCGCGCACAAGGGGTATAAAGTGCAGGTGCAGGTGCGCCCTAAAAGCCAACAGCAACACACCCCCCCTAAACCCTTAAATCTAGCTAAACACAACCCCACCCTCAACCCCGCCTTTTGCTTTGAAACTTTGATCGTGGGCGCGTGTAACCAAATGGCGGTCAAAATCGCCACCCAAGTAGCGCGCGCTAGGGGGGTGTATAATCCTGTGTTATTTGTGGGGGGGGTGGGTTTGGGCAAAACCCATTTGCTCAACGCCATTGGCAATTACGCCTGCGATCAGCTTAAAAGTGTGCTCTATGTTACAGCCGAGCAATTTCTCAATGATTATGTGTCTGGGCTCAATAGCCATAGCATGGATAAATTCCAAGACAAATACCGCTCTTGTGATTATCTCTTGATTGACGATGTGCAATTTTTTGGCGGTAAAGAAAAGGTACAAGAAGAATTTTTTCACACCTTTAACGCCCTGCATGCCCAAAACAAGCAGATTGTGATGAGCTCAGACAAGCCCCCTAAGGATATTAAAGGTTTAGCCGAGCGACTCCTCTCGCGCTTTGAAATGGGTATGATTGCTAGCGTGCATCCCCCCACCCTAGAGACAAAGCTGGCGATTATTGAGCAAAAATGCCAACTAGACAAGATAGAAATCCATCAAGAAGTCTTACACTATCTAGCGAGCCATCTCAATGAGAATATCCGCCAGATTGAAGGTACTCTCTTGCGCCTCAGCGCGAGGGCTGCCCTCAGTCACCAACCTATCACCTTGCAAATGGCACAAAGCATAGTGCAAGAAACTACCAAAGAACGCGCTCAAGAGATCAGTCTAGAGCGCATTTTAAGAGTGGTCGCTTCTACTCTCAATCTCAAACCCTCCGCCATTCAGAGCAACGCACGCACGCGTCAGATCAGTTTGGCTAAAAAGAGCGTGATTTATCTAGCCCGCCAGCTCACCCCCCACTCTAGCATCACCATCGCACAATTTCTAGGGCTTAAAGACCATAGCGCGGTGAGCAAATCCTTAAAACTAATGCAACAGGCCATGCTTGAAGATTCTCAGAGTAAATTACTTTTAGAAGAGATGGCGCACAAACTCCAGGCTATGGAATGTGAGAGAGGCAAAAGCTAGTACGAGAGCTAGAGGTGCGTAGCGCAAAGTTTGGGGATTATGGATATTGCTAAAGATTCCCAACATCCAGTGCATCCATTTCACACAAAAAACACGTCCATAGCATCGCGATCGCTAATAGCAAAAGTGGTAGGTTCTAGAAAAGCCAAGCTTGCATGCCTTGTTATCCGTGTAGGGGCTTGGTGGTGAGCGTGCGCTCATTCGCGTTGTATATTTTACAAAGCTGATCTGCACAATTATCTTTAGAAATTAGTATTTGGATTGGTTTAGACTTAACAATGTTTAAGATTAAAGCCGTTGTAAGCGGTTTAGAATTATTTTCTACCGTCCTACTGTGATCCACGATCTTTACTGGATATTGATTCTTTCTATGTCAACTCCATGCTATTGGATCGGTTATCAGATAACACATGGCAATCGACGCAGGGTGTCATTGATATACGAAATTGTTTTTATCATGCTCAAAAAGGGATTGTTTTCAATAAGGATGGGGTATATGTTTGATTTTTGTGATACAAGAGAAACTATATCTAGCGAGATTTACGAACCCCTCTTCCTAATAAAGGATTTCCATGCTCACCTTCCTAGTCCGCCATTATGTAGATCATGGATATATACCTTTATTCTTTGCGTACCTTGCCAAGATGAAGACATGCTCGATCAAGGGAATTGTGTTAGAATGGAAAGTGTACTTGGAAGGGAGCTTAATGACACGCGATCAACATCAGATCCTTATTGAAGCATCCCTAGAAAATATCAGAAAAGCCCACAATGAAAATTATTTAAGTATTTTTGCCGATGCTGGAATCAGTGCTGATTCTGGTTTGCCAAAGTGGAGGGAATTGAGTCGAAGGGTTATGTCAGTGAGCTGGAGGGTGTGGAGGCGATCAAGACAACCCAAGATGCCGAAATTTTAAACGCATTGTGTGGGGTCTTTGGGATTGAGGCAGATTTAGAAACGATTAATGCCATTTTAGAAGACCATGAGCACGCCAAAGAGCAAGAAAAGACAAAAGCCGAAATGAGAGAAACATTACAAGCCGAAATTAAAGCACAACAAAAAGCCTTAATCCCCATTGCCACGCAACAACAAGCCCTAGTCCCTCTAACAGCGCAAAATGCTCTAGTTACCCCCCCCCCCCCCCCCTCACACAGCCCACGCCCAGCTTTAAAGATTATCTAAAGTCCTACACCGCCCTTAAAAACAAACTCTTCAACGCCCAAACTTTAGAAGAGGGCAAGGACGCTTTAAGGGAGCTCATCCACGATTACGCCAAATTGTTGGAGATGGATAAACTCAACATTGCGGCGGTGTTGCATGCAGAGGCTAAATTGCATCTAATGAGCGAGTATGGCTATGATAGAAAACCAAAGATTGCACCCCTTTTGTGGATGTGCTTTTTAGTGCATTTTTGGGGGTTCAAGTGGGCTAACTGCGCTTACCAAATGCATGTAGGTTTTAATGAGCTATTCCCTTGTCCTTCCATTCGTGATGGCGACAACAGATTTGACCCCTTTACACATTTTACGAAAAAGGTTCATGTGTTTGATAAGGTGGTTTGTGTGCGAAAAGAATACACCGAGAACAATAAGGGAGAACATTACATAATCAACTCTTACGACTTAAAAACAAACTTAGCAATTAAAGATAGGGGCAAACAAGAGAATTCTGCTTGATCTTTGGTCTGATGGGGGCTTTTACCTGCTTAAGGGAGCGGCAGAAATCCGCTATTGCCATTGGAGTCATGAAACTCAAAGCACCACCCTATCTTACATAGAACTCGACCTTTAAGGACACACCATGACCCCCACAAATTTAGCCCAACAACTCCAACAACTCATAGACACCCATGCCCCTATTCTCTACATGCCATGCCAAGATAAGGACGCGCTAGATAGCTTGATTGCACAAATCAGGGGAAGCAGAGAGTGCCTAGAATTTGATCACGCCTTAGGCACGCTAGACTTTGCCACTAAAAGACCCTTAAAGCCAGATAAGCCCCAAGACCTAGAGAGCTTTTTAAAAGACAACTCCGATCGCCCCTTTGATCAAGAACTCTTTATTGTGCTCAAAGACATCGACCAACAGCTAGAACAAGAGCCCAAAGTAGTCGCCCTTTTGCAACGCATGGCACGCAATATCTTAAGCAAAGAGGATTACAGCGCGACTATCTTTATTTTCTCTAGCCATTTAGGCACGCCCAACATTCCTAAAGAACTAGAAATTTACACCCGTGTTAATATTTACTCCCTTGCAAAGTGCAGGTCTTAGTCTAAAAATTTCTTAAAGTACAAATCGATCTCTTCTGACATCTGTACACCAACTTCTTCAAAACACTCCAAGAGCATGACATAATTCTCCTCTCTCCCTACAAAATCCCATTTTTTCTAACCGCAGATCTACACTTGTGGGTCTGATTTCAAGAATTTTAGCGGTTTCAAATCGCTTGTCTGGTTTGAGAGTCGCCGTTTCCAGTTGATTCATCATGTCTTAGATCGCTTGCTGGGCTCCTTGGGTGATTTTGTCCCCCGCTTCGCTTTATAACGTTGCGCTGTCAAATTGGGTGCGTCCTAGTGTCTTTGCCACCGATTCAAATATACTTGAGCTAAAGTTTGTACTTAAACCGTGGATAAAGCTATACAAAGCCATTCTGTCTTTGCCTAAAAGTCTCGTATGGGGGCATATGGCTTGTTTCTAGCTGATAATTTTGGAACTTCTTGTGCAAAACATGCACCAAGATCTTTTTTATGCGTTGTTTGGTTTCTTATTGGATTGGCATTTGGTATTGTCTTTGAGATGGAAGATGCTTTCGTGATAACCCCGTGTGTCCTTTTCGCTCCGGTTCATCACGGGCCGGTTGTAACATCGGACAATGTACATGCCCGCAAGTTTAGCAATACGCGGGTAGAAATGGAATTTATCATTAGCCACTAAGAAGACATTATAATCCGATTTTAAAAGTTTCTTGGTATTTTTAAGAATCTGGCGATGCCATGGACATGCTCTCCTTGCGCGATTTTGCTCTGCCTTGCTTGCATCGCTCCAATTTCTAAGTGATCTTGGTGTTTTAGAGAAAAAAGTTCATGGGCATAAGCGTGCTATTCGTGATAATCTGTGAGCCCCACATAGGGCAGTGAGCTAAAGATGCCGGCAATTTTTGTGTGCCAATCAAGTGGGCAAGGTCCTTATTGTGCTCAGAAACTTCCGCCATCAAATTCACACCACAAGCATCGGCCTGTACACATGAAGAAAAGCAACCGCTCCGCACCAGCTAGTCCAGCGCACCGATTTTGACAACGCCACCAAAGCCCTCATCAGAGAGATCGAGGGGGGTTACCTCCAGATGATGGAGGCTCGGGAGGGTAACTAGGGGGCAGGTTAGAGGAGAGCGAAATACCAGAACCCACTCCAGCAGGAGGAGGCAAGGGGGGAGAACCGCCTAAGGGCAATGATGCGCATACGGGCAAAGAGGGAGATGAAGGGGATGGGGGGAAATCAGGGAATGGCGATGGTGATGGGGAACTTATTAGCAAAACCACGCCCACACGCAAAGCCACTAAGGAGGATTTAACAGAAGAATTTTTAGAAGAAGTTAAAAGACGCAAGAATGATAAGGTTTGGGTGGGGGATTTAACAAACCCCCAAATTATCCAACATCTAGGCTTTGACCCCAATAAGCCGATTAAAATGCTCTTTGATGGGGACGCTTTAACGCACATTGAAAAAAGACATGGAGAGGGGAGTCCTTTAGTTGAAAGTAGTGGGCAACCAGCGGTCAAATTGGAAGATATCCAAAACTACCCCGACATTGTGAATCATGCGGATTTGATGAGGGTAGAGGACACGCCTAAGGGCAAGTATCTTTTAGTCGGCAAGCAAATTAACGGGTATATGGCAGTGGTGGAGGTGATAGGTACAAAAAACAACCAATTAACCCTAAAAACGATGTACAAAGAACATGGGAAACTAGAGAATGCAAAGGAGTTTAAAAAGTCCATCAGTAACCACGATGTGGCGGATTCACGCCCGTTAAATACGGGTGATTCCTTAGATACTGCTATGGACTTGGGCAAGGATACCACATCCCCCCTTAAGAGTCAAGCCCAAACCCTCTACACCCAAGCCCAAGAGCAAGAGGGTGGGTTTAGGGGGTTATTGGAGGGTTTGAAAACTACTAGCAACACAATA
>NZ_QXQT01000068.1 GCF_003660395.1 Helicobacter vulpis | reverse complement strand
TAACATTGTCAAGCCGGTTAGACCGGCAAAGGATTTAGGGTTATTGGAGTATGTGAAGGCGTTGTTGATCTACACCGAGGGGCTAGAAAAGGATTTAGAATTTTGCAGCCGAGCCCGTTAGCCAGGACGAGCCGGCAAGACGAGCCGGGGTAAAACAGACGCGCCGCCTAAAAAGCAGACGAGCCGGCAAGAAGCGGGACGCTTCGCAGCCCTTAGCGAGGGCGAGCTTTTAGGCGTTGGCAAGCAAGATTTACCCCGTTAGCGAGCACAAGCCGGGGCTGAAGCAGTATGCTTAAGCCCGTTAGCGAGGGCGCGCCGGGGTTAAATAGAAGTGGTACAATTTAAGCTAGATTGTTTTACAATGGCGTTAGTGGTCAAGGGGGCTTAAAGCCCCCTATTGGTTTAATATAGCGGCTGTGCGATAACCACTAAAACCAACAACGCCACGAGGATAACTCTCATGTTTGGTTCTCCCTTCTCTAGGAGCCACCCACCCACAACCCCTAACCCATAACTTCAAGCAAAGCTTAAAGCATTGCGCCAAATGCACAAAAGGTAAGCCAAACACTGCTAAGGCTAGTATAACAAAATCTTAACCCTTGTTTTAAAAAAGGTCTTTGGGTATGCTAGCTGTACTCCGTTACCCACGGGGCGACTTGGCGCGCGTTCTTTGTTTTTGTTGTTTGATGTACCTTTAACGCGCCAAGTTGTTAACCCTTGCAACTTTGAGAGTGTTGTTGTAAAATTGGCGCGCCTTGGTCATAGAAACCTCCTTATCTTTCCAAGGCGGCCTCTTTTCCCCCTCTTTGAGGCCTTTAACCCTTGAAAGCTTTTTAGAATTGTACTAGTATGGCACTTGCGCACGGCGGCGCGCAGTCGGGTCTAA
>NZ_QXQT01000067.1 GCF_003660395.1 Helicobacter vulpis | reverse complement strand
TCTCTATCACGAGGCGATTAAGGCGCACATGAGTGAGCAAACCAACCCAAGCCTTTGATAGCGTGCTAGACAAAGCGGCATTGCAAAATTATATCAGTATGGAGATCCTGCAACAAGCCCCCACAGAGTTATAAATGGCGATTAATAATGTCGTGCAAAGGGGAGGCAAGGTGTGTGCCTACGATGAAAATGGCGAGGAGCTTTTTAGTAAATCTGGGGAATTGGTGCGCTACACGAGCGATGCCGTCTTTGTGAGGCGGGGCAATCGGGTTTGCCAACTTGATATGTATGACTATGTGGTGGATGGAAATGTTAAGGAGGAGACGCAATCTGGGAATGAGCTTGCAGGTTTTATCTTTCTTGTATTGGGTTTATTCTATGGTCTCTTTTGGCTTTTGCGTTTCTCATTGCGGCACTACCGCATCACATCAGTGATTGTTGTTATTCTTTTTGGGTGTGTTCTGCTAGCAGGTCTTTTTTCTCCAAGTCTTAAGCCACACCAAGAAAAAGCTGTGTCCTTTAGCAAAGATTACAACCACCGGCAACAAGCCTTTCACGATGCGATGGATCTCTTCACACAGCAAAACTACAAAAAAGCCCAAGAGCGTTTTATTTAGCTTGCCCAAATCAAATACCGCCCTGCCTTTAGCGCTTATGTGGGAGCAACGCGCCTATAAAGAAAAGTTCTACTACAAGCGTGTCCCAAAGTGTACAGAGTAAATAAGCCCATGCCATCTAGCAGAAAACCCACTCTAAAAACCAGTACAAAAACTGCATACGGATTCATTAAAAGAAGTTTTATCCCTAACACCCCAGCAAGAGAGTCCTGTGCCTTTTCCCCAGACAAACAAATGCCAAGGGCAATTCTCTAAGAAAGGAGGTGATCCAACCGCAGGTTCACCTA
>NZ_QXQT01000066.1 GCF_003660395.1 Helicobacter vulpis | reverse complement strand
CCCCACGCTAAGCAAGGAGGAGTTAGCCCAGCTCAAACAAGAAAGCAGGTTATTAGGTCAAGATTCAGACCTAGATATTAATCTTTTCACATCGTTTGAGGTCATCTCTACAGAGTTTTCAGGCTCAGCAACATCGCTAAATCTCAAAAATGAAGCCATAGATTCAAATCTAACCCACATCTTGCGTTTAAAATCAAATTCAAAAGCCCCCCCGCCATTAAATGACGCGAGCGCATACAACCGCCCAGACTCTGAGTTAAACCAGAATGTCAATTTATCCACAGGTAGTGGGAACATAGCTACTCCTTTGTCCCAATCTAGCACACCCGGTTTAAAAGGCAACTTAGAACAAGAATGGCTCAAGGCTTTCGGGCTTAAAAGTGTGGATGAGGATTTTACCCCCCAATTTAGTAAGCAGGTGCAAGAGGCTTTAGCCCCCGTGTTGCAAGGAGAGCAAATTAAGCTCACTAAGGGGAGCTTGGTGAAGTTGAGCAAACGCCAAAGAGAAGAGTTTTTGCCCTTGATTAAGCCCACACTAGAAGAGCCTAATGCGGTAATCAAACAGGCGGACGGGGCTTTAATTTTTGTAAAAGACTTTGCAGAGAAAAAGTTTTTTGCCAGTGTCGCACGGGGAGATAGTGGAGAGTGGATCATCACCAGTAATGCCCCTAAAACGCTTAATAACCTAAAGAACAAGATTAAAGAAGGGGGAGAGGTTTTACTAAGCGATTTGCCCGGGCTTCCAATAATCGCTAGGCCCGCATCACCCGCTAAAGCGTTGAATAGCGGAGCAAATCTGTCTAACCCTACCAAACCCCCCCTTAACAATCAAATCCCCTTACTTCCCTATAAGCCCAACACACATATCCCAGCCACGTCTAAAGAAATCCTAGCCGCAGGCAGAA
>NZ_QXQT01000065.1 GCF_003660395.1 Helicobacter vulpis | reverse complement strand
TTAACCCTTGAAAAATTCTTAAGGCCTTTGCTAGACTTTTGGCATGCCAGTTAGACCTGAAAAAGAGCATGCGCGCGCGCATTATGAAACCCATGAAATCAGCTTTAAAGACCTAGCAAAGCTCTTTAATGTGCCTTACCGGACGATCACCTATTGGGCGCATAATGAGAAATGGAAAGCCTTTCAAGCGGTTAAGGACGTGCAAGTGGAGGTGATTAAAGACGACTTGACCACCCACAATGTGCACACATTTTTAGGAGCTAAGAAGAGCGAAATTAAAGAGAGTATCCGCGAGAATTTAAAGCATATTGAAGTAGACCCCATCGTGATGGAATGCATCTTAGAAACTTCCAGCGATGAACTCTTGCTAAAAGCCATGAATTTACACTTTATCAATAAGAACATTCTACTTGCCGCCATCATTGCCAAAGACGAATTATTAAAGATGGTGCGTAATAATCTGCATGATTCTAAGGGGAACCCCGTCATTATTGCGGCCGCTGAAAAGGTGGTCAAAATGTTTAGCGAGCTGAAGATCTCTTTGTTTGGGAAGGAAAACCTAATTGCCCAAGAGAGTTTGAGCGAGGATTATTCCAAGATGAGCACCCAAGAGCTCATGCGCATGGTCAAGGACTCTAGTGATTCTTAAAGACATCTAGCAGATGTTGGATGTGGTTTAATTGTTGTTCACAAGTGTGTAATTTTTTAATGTCTATGGGGTCCTTGTAACGTTCTTTGATGGTCTTAATTTGGGCGGGTTTTGTTTGCTGGTATTTTTGGGTGTCTAGCTCTAGGGCTTTGATTTGGGTGTTTTGACGCTCCAATTGGGCGTGGGCTAGGTGTAATCTCTCTTTTAACAGCGTGTTCTCTTGGATGTAGTGGAGCAGAGTGAGCCCACTTGTGAGCAGGCCTATTGCAAAGACTAGGAAAACATAGGGCATTAGGG
>NZ_QXQT01000064.1 GCF_003660395.1 Helicobacter vulpis | reverse complement strand
TAGGCGCGCTCTATGCAAGGGGTTTAGGCGTGCCTAAAGATGCACAAAAAGCCCAAACATACTACAAAAAAGCCTGCGATCTAGGCTATGAGCAAGCCTGCACGCTTTTAAGCAAATGAACAACGGGGGCTAAGAGATGAAAAAAGACTACCTAGACATTGTCCTAGCCGTGCTCAAAGAGGCAAAAGCCCCCGTGTCCATCCATGCGCTTTATAGCAGGGCACAGGAACTTTACAGCGCAGGCAAGATTAGCCAGATGTTTAGCACAGCAGAAGATGGGACTTATTACCCCGTGTGGTTGGCTTTAAAGAACAAAGAAACCCTGCCCTTTGTGCAGGTTTCACAACGCCCCATCACCATCGCCCTAAAAGAATACGCACCCAATGCGCTAGAGGTGCAGGCAACAAGCCAAACTTCTAGCAAAACAGAAACCCACCACGAACGCCTATTACACCCTTTGCTAGCCCACTTTGCTTACACCAAATGGGGCGCACACACCAAGACCATTTACCACGAAAAAGCCTTAAAGGGCACAAAGGGTAAAAACTCTTGGCTTTATCCGGACATGGTGGGGGCAAGCTTTACCTACCAAAACTTTGAGCCCACCTTGCGCCAATTTGTAGAAAACTTTGGCAATTTGCCCTTGAAACTCTTTTCTTTTGAGCTCAAAAAGGAGATGGATTTAAGCCATTGCAATATTACTTCCAAGCTATTAGCAACAGCTCTTGGGCGCACGAGGGTTACTTGGTGGTGGAGAAAATCAACACAGCAGACAATAATTTAATGGACTTGCTCAAACGCTTGCACACCAGCTTTGGCATTGGGGTTGTCTTGCTCAATGTGCAAGACATGCAAAAAAGCCAAGTGTTGTTAAACGCCAAATTTAAAGAAAATTTAGATCACGCCATGTTGGGCGAATTGTCCCAAAACAGCCCCGATTTTAAAGACTTCTTAAACGCTTTGACTCTCTATCACGAGGCGATTAAGGCGCACATGAGTGAGCAAACCAACCCAAGCCTTTGATAGCGTGCTAGACAAAGCGGCATTGCAAAATTATATCAGTA
>NZ_QXQT01000063.1 GCF_003660395.1 Helicobacter vulpis | reverse complement strand
CAATGGCTTTTAGGGCGCACCACTCTAGCCACTCTGCCCATTACCACGACCCTTACGGGGGCGTTTATTGCCGTGTTGTTTTCAGCCACAATCTTTCAGAGATGGGGTAGAAAAAAGGCATTTTTAAGTGTGTCTTTGCTAGGGGGTGTGGGGGCTGGTTTAGCCATTATGGCTTTATGGACTAAAAGCTTTCCACTCTTTTGTCTAGCAACCTTCTTGCTGGGCTTCTTCACGGCTCTTAACCAGTTTTATCGCTTTTTAGCCATAGAAGCCATTGATACAACTTGGCAAAACAATAGAGCCACCGCCCTTGTAGTGAGTGGGGGGATTTTAGGGGGTATTTTAGGACCGCATTTAGGCAATGTAGGCGTTTCTCTCTTTAGTGTGCCCTTTGTGGGTTCTTTTGGGTTTGTGGGTTTGCTTTGTATGCTCCATATGGCATTGAGCTTTTTGCTAAGGTTAAGACCCTTTAGCGT
Organism: Helicobacter vulpis; assembly: GCF_003660395.1. Lineage (GTDB taxonomy): Bacteria > Campylobacterota > Campylobacteria > Campylobacterales > Helicobacteraceae > Helicobacter > Helicobacter vulpis. The sequence goes on along the minus strand of NZ_QXQT01000063.1, from coordinate 591 downwards.
CAAAGAAAGCCCCAAAGTACCCCTAAAAACTCTCTTAAAAGAACCCCATTTTCTCTTAGCCACCTGTGCGTGTGGCTTAGGCTTTGGGTTGATGACTCTAGTGATGCACGCCACGCCTCTAGCCATGCATGCGTATCATTTTAGCTATACGCGGAGTCAAGGCGTGTTAGCCGCCCATTTTGTGGCGATGTATGCGCCTAGCTTGTTTTTAGCTTTTTTGAGCAAGAGTTTAAGCCCTCTGCGCTTAGTTGTGTTGGGCATGTTGTGCTATGTGGGAGCAAGCGTCATTGCGCTTTATAGTGCCAGCTTGTTAGCCTTTGTTGCGTGTTTGGTGCTTGTGGGGGTGGGCTGGGCACTCAGTTTTAATGGAGGGACTTTTATGCTCAATGCTATCCAATCCGAGCACAAATTGCGCCTGCAGGGATTCAATAGCTTGTGTGTCTTTGGGGGCAATGTCTTAGCTAGCACGTCTGTGGGTTTGATTCTTGCCTATGGAAGTTGGGCGGTGTTGCATGGGATTTGTTTAGGGGTGATTGTGTTGTTTTTGGGGATTATCTATGCACTTAAGGCAGGCTAAAAATTAAGTTATCT
>NZ_QXQT01000062.1 GCF_003660395.1 Helicobacter vulpis | reverse complement strand
GGTGGCTTCTAAAAGTTCTTGTATCTTGTCGTGTAACAACATCATCGCCCCTTATAGCCCTATTCAACCAAAAAACCCCCGCGTGAATCAAGGGTTAAAAAGGCCCAATGGGTTATAATACCTGTATTGGCATGTGTGGTCTTCTTTGAGGGCAAAAGGGTAGAAAAGTTTCTTTTCTTAGGGCGGGTGGCATGTGGGACCCTAAAAGAAGGAGGCCACATGCACAAAGTGCTGATAGTCTTAGCGCTGCTGGTTGTGTTTGCCGAACACCTGCATTAGGCGCAAAACCCCCCCAAAGGGGGGCTAAGACTATTGTGCCACAATCTAGCTTAAACCTTTAAACGCCTCCTTTAACCTAGCTTCTTCCCGAGCAAAATGCGAATCTACATACCCCTCAAATAGCGCATTCTTGTTGCGCTCCACGAAGTCCAAATTCTCCCCCTTGGAGTAAAAGAAGACTTGGCTAAAATCTAGCTTCTTTTCTTGGGCTAGGGCGCGCGCGTCCATCAAGGGCCTATCTAACTGGCTCAAGCCCAAGACCCATATGTCATAACACTCCCACAAAGCGATCAAATACTCTTGAAGTGCCTGCTCCATTTGGGCTAAGATATTGGGGTCTAGCTTGTCTAATTGGGCTTCATTGTCCTTAATATTGGAGTAATACCACGCTTGTGGGCTCTTGCTAGGGATATTCGCCCCTTTTTTAAGCGCGCGCGCCAAGATCACATGCTGGCCTAAAAAGGGGCTATCTGGAGCGTCTGCATACTGAGCGCTAATCTCATTGTACGCGCTAACCCCTAAAACCTCCCCATTATGGCTATTAAAATACACGCGGTAATCCGCATGTTCTTGGTAGATGTTAGTTGTGTGGGTGATATTATCGTGGCGCAAAGTGGTGTACTCATGCCTATACCCCAACTCCATCGCCCCGCTAGCGCGCATGGCCTCGGGTAATGTTAATTTCTTAGGTTTTTCCACCTGCTCAAATAGGGGTAATTTGTGCCCTCGTGGATAGTATTTCATGCGCTCTAAAAACTCATCGCTATTGAGTTGGGCGATCCGCGTATTGATGTGCTTTTTTTGGTGGTGGTTAAAAAGCCTTTGGAGAGTCTGCGTGTCAAAAGCCCCAAACCCTTCTTTA
>NZ_QXQT01000061.1 GCF_003660395.1 Helicobacter vulpis | reverse complement strand
TAGGATAGTCCCCGTGCTAAGATTGCTGCTCTCATCTTGATAAATCAATCCCAGCTCATTATAGGCTTGGCTATCCCCCTTTGCCCCCGCTTTTTCTAGCACCGCTACTGCTTTGAGATAGTATTGTTTGGCTTTGTCAAAACTACGCTCAAACCTGAAATCGCCCGCAGCATAACAGTAGCCTAGTGTTGTGTAGGCATTAAAATCGCCCATTTCCCCCGCCTTTTCAAGATAAGACAACCCCTTTTGAAAAATTTTTTGCTTGTATTGGACTTCTTGGGAGTATTGGCTAAAGTCTTTAAGACTGCAAGTATGGTTGCTCCATTGAACCCTAAGATAAAGCAACCCAACTCTTTCATAGATATCTGCCCTCTTTGGGCTTAAACTTAGGGCTTTGTTAGCGTATGAGAGTGCTTTCTCGCAAGCAAAAGGCTCCCCCTTGGCATTTTTGGCTATTCTGCCATCTGCAACCATGTCTGCTAACTCAAGATAGGCATCTGCTATCCCCATTTCTCCGGCTTTCTTAAAGTAGTTAAAGGCTTTTTTGTAGTCTATATCCACCCACTGCCCATAGTAATACATCAATCCCAAATGATAGATCGCCTGCGCCTCCCCTCTTTGCGCCTCCTGTTTGTAAAGTCTAAAGGCTTTGGGGTAGTCCTTCCTCTTGTAAGCTGCCTCTGCTTGTTGTAAAGTGTTGTCTTGAGCACCCAGCACACCCACCGCTAGAAACAGCATAATAAGATATTTTCTTAACATCATTGCCTCCTATTGTTTAAGAATTAAACCAAAGGACTTAAACTTTTTAGATAACTACCATAGGCTTTAGAGTGATGAGATTAGTTAAAATTTGTCTTGTATGGGTGAGTTGGATTACCCTCACTTACGCCCAAGAAGCCACACCCATTCAAATTGATTTCCCCGGACATGTCAATTCTGAATGTGTTTTAAAATTTATCTCTTTGGTGGAGCATAGTTCTTTTAATTTTAAGCAGTGGGATAGCGATCATAGAGGCATTAAGTGGCTTAAAGGTCATATCTCCTATTACATAGACACATGGGATCAAAACCACATTATGGCTAAATTGTATTTTAACTGGCAACAAGACCCCAAGCACCCCAAGTTTTTAGGCACAGGCACAA
>NZ_QXQT01000060.1 GCF_003660395.1 Helicobacter vulpis | reverse complement strand
TAAAGAAGGGTTTGGGGCTTTTGACACAAGCACTCTCCAAAGGCTTTTTAACCACCACCAAAAAAAGCACATCAATACGCGGATCGCCCAACTCAATAGTGATGAATTCTTAGAGCGCATGAAATACTACCCACGAGGACACCGATTGCCCCTATTTGAGCAGGTGGAAAAACCTAAGAAATTAACATTGCCCGAGGCCATGCGCGCTAGCGGGGCGATGGAGTTGCCCTATAAAAAACATGTCAAACCCCCCACATTGAATAACATCACGCATGTACGCGAGGGCCCCAGAGAGAACACAGATTATAAGCTTTATTTTTCTAACACAGGGGTGGTAATAGGGGCTATGGTGTTGGATCTCATCCCCAATAAGAATGGGGAGACTAAGGGCTGGAGAGACGACAGCCTTTTTTTGAACCAGCATGTGATCTTGGCGCGCGCGCTTAAAAAAGGGGCGAATATCCCTAGCAAGAGCCCACAAGCGTGGTATTACTCCAATATTAAGGACAATGAAGCCCAATTAGACAAGCTAGACCCCAATATCTTAGCCCAAATGGAGCAGGCACTTCAAGAGTATTTGATCGCTTTGTGGGAGTGTTATGACATATGGGTCTTGGGCTTGAGCCAGTTAGATAGGCCCTTGATGGACGCGCGCGCCCTAGCCCAAGAAAAGAAGCTAGATTTTAGCCAAGTCTTCTTTTACTCCAAGGGGGAAAATTTGGACCTCGTGGAGCGCAACAAGAATGCGCTATTTGAGGGGTATGTAGATTCGCATTTTGCTCGGGAAGAAGCTAGGTTAAAGGAGGCCTTGACAAATAAGGGGTAAAGAGGCAAAATAACCCCAGCGCAATTGCCCCCCTTTTTGGGGGGTATTCGCGTTAGCGGAGGCAAGCCAGAGGTAAGCAGAATGCTTAACTCTGTTGCGCGATGGCTAAGAGTACCATCAACGCTAGGATTATTAGCAACCTATGCATGTGGTTACCTCCTTTCTAGGAGGTCTCCCGCTACACTCCTCAACCCTTAAAGGCTTTAGCCCAATACGCCAAATGCCCTAAGAGATAACCACATATGCCCCTTATGTCTCTAGTATAACACAAGCTACTCTTTAACCCTTGATTCACGCGGGGGTTTTTTGGTTGAATAGGGCTATAAGGGGCGATGATGTTGTTACACGACAAGATACAAGAACTTTTAGAGGCCACC
>NZ_QXQT01000005.1 GCF_003660395.1 Helicobacter vulpis | reverse complement strand
CTACCACCCCTAAGCAAGATCCCCTTCAAGAAAGCGCATCTATAGAAACCACCCCTCCCAAGGGCATAGCCCAAACCCCCGCCCCTCTAGACCCCCAAGTCAAACAGGAAACAACCCCTAAACCTCAAGCCCAAAATGTTCCCTCCACATCCCCCCTACCCCAAGAGGCACCCCTTGCTAATGTGGGCATGGGTGATTTGCAAGAATTTGCCTGCGGGACTTGGAGCTACGACGATGCCAAGCTAGAAGCCACACGCCCAACCATTATGCGGAGCCTAGATAAAGCCAGCGGGCAGTATTTGGATTTGACCCCATGCAATTTGCAAAGCGATCCTAGCCATGGTAAAACTGGTCAGATCACTCTAGCTTATACCCAATTGCCCGACAAAGTAGAGACTCTAGGTCCCACGCAAACCACCCACACCTTTAGTTTGTCTAAGGCCAATTATTCCCAACGTCTGTGCTACAGAGCCAAAACGCGCCAGTGTCTGCGTATCGATCCCAACACCACCCAAGAGTGGAGCAGTACCTACTCCACCACCACCATCAAAACCACCCAAACTTACGAACGCCCACCCCAAGTGGGCGCGTCCACACCCACGCACTACGTGCGCGAGCTCACAGAGAATAAAGCCGAACGCACCACCCATGTACAAAAAAATGAACTCAATTTGGATGCGGATTTTATGCAATTTGTAGAGGTTTATGAGGGAAAATATTTAGACGATCAAGTTAAGAGCAGCCCGGAATACAAAGCGTGGGTGGAAGCCGTAGTGCGCCCTAATCAAGGTACTTGCAGCCAATACGAAGTAGAGGAATTGCTGAAGGGCAAGCGCGTGCTCCCTAGTATCCATAACACTCGTATTGTGTGTGTCAAGAGTGGGGATTATGTTTTAGACAAGCCATAGCGCATGCTAGGGGAAATGGGGTACAGATTCGCAAAGCCCTGCGTACAAATATGGGGTAGAAGTGCAGCTCAGAGCAAACTTGCACATAGAACGCCATTTGGAGTTTTTCTATTGACACTTCTCATACAAACCATCATGCTAATTTCTAATTGGTACAAACACAGGGTGTTTGTACCCAATATTTGACCCCAATCTCTACCAACCAAGCCCTTTTGAAACGTCTGCACCTCGTGTGCCTGCCCTCTCTTGATACGCCCTGTATCTATTTGGACTTCCATGATAGAGTAAAAACCATCTTCTCTAATAACGCGCTGTGCTTGGCATTACAAACACACTTCACAAAGGAGCTTAAATGATCCGCTTACTTCTCTTAGCTCTCTTGGTCTCAAATTTACAAGCTAAAGAAGAGGTAGTAACCATCTTTATCCCAATAGGCACGCTCCAAGAATTCAAAAACACCCAAGAATTTTTCAAGGCGTTTAAGGTGCTCTATGGCTACATGCAAAAATCCTACACCAAGATATACAAACGCCTCAATGTCACAAAGGACTCCTATATTGATAAATCCGATCTGACTTTGGCCATGGCAAATTACACAAATGCCTCCATCCCTCTAGCCAAAGCCCTAGCGCAACATGTCCCCTTGTTTAAAGAGTTTAAACCCAAAAACCAAAGAGAAGAGCTTTTTTTAGAGCATGTGAAGGATATGGCAATGCTCCATGCCCTGGACATCATAGATGGCTCGGCATATGTCAAAGACACTCCGAGCGCAAAAAAGATTGCAATTCTTACCCACAGATTTTTACACACCACCGCATGGCTTTATGCCCCGCTTTTCAACGCCCACAAGCTAGGGCTAGATGTGATCGCCTATCTGCAAAAAATCCATCGTCTCTTGACTAAAGGCGATTATAGTAACCATTATACTGTGTTTAGAAAGATCGAGGATTTTGATAAATTAAGGTCATATGAAGCAGACGAAAAAAACATTATCCCCCATAAACCTTTTAGAAAACGCTTAGTTGAAGATATGGATAATGCGGATATGCCCACAAGAATCTTTCGTAAACACTATGGTTATTGGGCTGCGCTCGTTTTGAACACAATTTGTGATGGAGAGATTGCCACAGACTGGATAGGCGAAGAAGCGACATTGTGGGACTTCTGGTATAGAAAAACCGCATGCATAGACCCCGAATACCTCTTTGATCTCTACGCCGCACGGGCGCTCCCATTAGACAACAACGCCTTTTTTTACGACAAATTAAAAGACAGCCCCGCCCCCATTTTAAAAGACCACCCCACCATGTGCCTAAGCCCCAAATATTTAAGCGCACAATCACAGCAAGCCTGCCAACAACTCTTTCAAGCCCAAACCTACAACGCTAAAGACATTCAAGAGCAATTACGCCTTGTGCGCCTTGTCTCCATTGATGAGAGCCCATGCGTGTATTTAGACTCGCAAAACAAGTTGCAAACTTTTAAGTCCAGCAACCCCCTATGCCACGCCTTGCAGACAAATTTAACAAAGGACACCCAATGATCCGCCTACTTCTCTTAGCTCTCTTGGTCGTAACTCTACAAGCTAAAGAGCCCCCAAACCAAAATGCCCAATTTTTCAAGGCGTTTAAGGCGCTTAAAACCTACTTTGTTCGCTCCCAAGATCGCATACATAAAGAGTATATGCAGACAAGAACGCCTGATAATATTGTAGGCTATAATGTAAGAGATTTGGCATCCATCACATCGTGTTACACAGATGCCGCCACCCCCCTAGCTAAAGCTGTAGCAGCACAAATACCCTTGTTTAAAGAGTTTAAGCCCAAAAACCAAAGAGAAGAGCTTTTCTTAGTCCATGTTAGGGATATGGAAATGCTCCATGTCCTAAATGTGCTCGATTCTCTCATCAATTGCTACAATTGCAAACCAAAAAAAGCCACAGCCCACATCTTTTTAGATGTGATCGCCTTTCTTTATGCGCCTCTCATTAACGCCCACAGGGCGGGGCTAGATGTGATCGCCTATCTCCAACAACTCCACAAGGAGTTTTCTCAAAAACAGCTTGATGGGAGCATTGACAAGATCAAAGAGTTCAATATGGCAAGACTTGATGAAAAACGAGAAAAACACATGATCCCCCACAAGCCTTTTAGAAAACGCCTAGTCCAAGATATGGATCATGCAGAGAGACTGATAAGAATTTCTAGGCAAGAGTGGTATTTTTGGGCGCTCTCAGTTTTGGACACAAGATTGGGCGGTAACTTGGATGAAGATCGCGATAATCTTGTGTCCAGTTGTCGAGGAGGGCTAAGCAAGTTTTTAGATCAAAACGCCCAGCGCATAGACCCCGAACATCTCTTTGATCTCTACACAGCACGGGTGATCCCTCTAGAGCGCAACGCCCCTTTCTATGACCGCTTAAGAAATGATAATCCCAAGATTTTAAAAGACACACTAAAAGCCCACCCCACCATGTGTTTAAGCCCCAAATACTTAAGCGCAAAATCCCAGCAAACCTGTTTGCAACTCTTTAAAACCCAAAGCTATAACGCTAAAGACATTCAAGATCAATTACACCTTGTGCGTTTGATCTCTATTGATGATAGCCCCTGTGTGTATTTAGACCCTAAGGACAAGCTCCAAGCGTTTAAATCTAAAAATGCGCTATGTGTGGCGTTGCAAAAACATTTAGAAAGGACTTTTTAAATGCATTTAAAGCTAGCGGCTTTATTGCTTGTGGGCTTCATCCACGCATCGCCTGCCAAATGGCTTTCACAAATGGAAGTTTTACAAGCTAAGGTGTTGGAGCGCTACGCCATCTCTAGCGATGTGCGCTCTAGGCACGGATCACGGAGGTTAGAGCAAGAGCCTTTGAAGAGCTCTTTAGAGCAAAAAGCCCAAGAAATCCGCGCTCTAGCCCAAAATTTCATCCAAGAAATGCCCCTTTTAAAGGCTTTGAAACCTAATAAAACCCTCAAGATTTTAAGTCAAGCCCAGCTTTTAGAGTTGCTTAATAGCTCTATGCCAAAAGCCAGAAACAAGGCGGGTAAATACCAAGCCCTCAATAGCCCCCAAGCTAATCTAGCCTTGTTTTTGTCCCTGCTAGAAATCTATAGGCCCTTAGTGGCGTTGCAAGAACAAGGCGTGCATGTTTTAGAGGATTGGCAACACTTACCCCTCCAAAAGCCCAAACCCCAAGATGATTTAGTTATGGGGCTTGCCTTTAAAGTCAATATACTCAAGGACTTAGGTAAGCAGACTATCAAAGTGTCCCAATCTACAATCATGGCTTACACACTCAGCTCAGAGTTGTGGAGTGTGCCCCATAGATTGCAAGAATACGCCCCCCACGATCCCAAGCTAGACACTTCTTTAAAGCAAGTCCTAGCTTACCAGTTATCCCGATCTTGGAGCGATATTCAAGATTGGGGCTTTTATATCGATCAGGTCTTTGATGTGGATCGACCAAAAACACCTCAAAAACCCTTAAAATTATCTGCCATTGTGCAAAGACCTAGTGTGTGCTTGCTAGGCGCACTCCTAAACCCTTTGTCCCAACAAACCTGTCTTAATGCGCTTAAAAAGCCTCCAGCCAATCTCTATCACAACCTAAAAAGCTACTTGAAAACCCAACGCCTTTTAAATGTGGAGAATACTCCTTGTATGTATTTAAATCTGCAGGATAAGCTCCAAGTGTTTAAATCTGACAACGCGATCTGTCAAGCCCTGCAAAAGATGAAATTTTAAGGAAATCTATGCCCCTTTTACTTTGGATGGGCTTACTCTTTCTGCCTCTGCTCGCAAATCCTATTCAAGAAATACAAGCCTTGTATGGGCGTGTGCGCCCTCCCTCTTTGCACGCCTTTTTGATAAACCTAAGCCCCCAAAGACAACAAATACTCCAACTAGCCCAAAGTGTTGCTATCCCCATTTTAAAACAATTCAAGGCAAGCACTCCCAAAGAACACGCCATGCTAGAAGCGATGCATCTCTTTAGCACTCTTGCCCTCTTAGAGCTCATCCAAGAATCCATGCCAGATGATCCAAAAATACCCCAATTTAGCAAAACAACTAAACAAATTGCTTTAGACTTTTCACAAATCAATACATTTTTCTATGCCCCCCTTTTGCAACTCCAACAACATGGGATTAACCCCTTTGCATACATCGGTTTTATCCACCACTACACCAACACGCACGCGTGTTGGACTCCAGATTGTTTAAACATGGATGAGATATGGCAAGACACAGATAGCCTAGAGGTCGGTGTGTATAATGACACCCCCCATAAAAGCCCCGCGCTCGCCCATCTCTTTAGAGATTTAGACATGGGGCTTAGCGCTTATGGGATTTTAAATAGATTGATGGGCTTGGGCAATGAGTGCCCTACAACACTTATTGTAGATTTTGCCCAAGCGCTAGGCAATCCCAAGCTAGTCCCACTCTTATACCAGCTTTTAGATTATCACTACTTCCAAAGCATCCATTTAGCCAGAATAGGAGGGGCTTACCTAGAGACACTTGCCCAGCTTAAGAGCGCGCCTAGCCAAATTAAAAGCACCCCTGAAGTCTGTTTATATCCCTCTTACTTGGATTCTCAATTCTTAAACCTCTGCTTAAAGAGTTACCAAAACCCTAGCAAAGCCCTAATCTTGCGCATGCAAAAAAAGCTCAAAGAAGAACGCTTGATCACCCTAGATCACATCCCTTGTTTATACCATAACCCACCCCAACAAATCCAAATTTTTAAATCTAAAAATGCGCTATGCTTGGCGTTGCAAAAGCGCTTAAATAAAGGATTTTGATGACTCGCTTACTAGGCATCCTTCTACTCATCAGCCCCCTATGGGCTGTAAGCCCTAATTTGGTCCAAGAAATGCAACAAGCCCGCGCGTTGATGGTTAAAATCTACTACCAAGCTTTTAAAGAGCGTTGCGATCGCGTAGATAATGACATGGTCTATTCAAATGCCATGCAAAAGGGAGCACCATCCCTTGTCAAGCACCTACAAGCCTTTGTCAATCATATCCCGCTTTTACAAGCCCTCACACCCAAAGACCCCAAACAAGCCCAAGTTATCAAGGCACTTAAAGCTTTTGAGATATTTAACCTCGCTGCCTTTTTGCGCGACTCTATCCCTGATATTGATGATTGCAGAGACGATCCAGAGCATCCAGAGCGTGTTGCACCCTTTAATGCTAAAAAGAAAACTTTAAAATTTTTAAAGGGCATCGAGCTGATCTACACCCCCTTGATTGAAGCGTATCATCAGGGTTTAGACATCACAGATTATTTACAGACATTGCAAGCCAATCTTAACGCGCCAAATCTTTATAATTATTTGTTTCACATGGGAACTCAAGAAGATATTTTAGACATGATTAAAGGCGCGAAGACCCCGACCATGCGCCATTTTTTTAAAGATTTTAAATACATCGGTGCGTGCAACGCTCTCATTAATAGCCGATATAACGGCTTTAGTTTTGATATAGATTCTGACCCCGAAAATTTTTTACAAACCCAGATTATCCGTTCTATGGGTGCTAATGTGCAACAAGATTTACAATTATGGGCAAATTATTACGATGCGCGTGTCCTTGCCTTCTTGGGGGATTATGCAGATCAATACAGCAGCAACATGGAAAATTATTGGCGTGTTGTTAGCAATGTGCGCGAAATTCAACACCCTTCTGGCGGGGGTTTAATTTTTGTAGGTGGCCCTGAGGTCCATGAGTTTGCAAAAGCCATGAAGAGCATGGCAACAGCGATGCAACTAACTCTCCCCCAAAACCCCACCCCCTGCTTGCAACCCCAGTATTTAAACCAAGAGGCTAAGGCGGTTTGCCTGCAAATTTTTCAACAACACACCTACAACCCCAAACCCTTACAAAAATACCTAAACTCCCTGCGCCTGCTCTCTATTGACAACGCCCCCTGTGTGTATCTTAACTCTAAGGACCAACTCCAAGCGTTCAAATCTAACAATGCCCTATGCTTGGTATTACAAAAACACTTCACAAAGGGGCTTAAATGATCCGCCTACTTCTCTTAGCTCTCTTGGTGTTAAATTTACAGGCTAAAGAGCCCCCAAACCAAAATGCCCAATTTTTCAAGGCGTTTAAGGCACTTAAAACTTACTTTGATCGCTCCGCAGACCGCATACAAAAAGAGTATGCGCAGACAAAAGAGCCTGATAATCCTAGAGCCTATAGTCTAAGAGATTTAGCATACATCACAGCACAATACACAGATGCCTCTATCCCCCTAGCCAAAGCTGTAGCTAGGCAAATACCCTTACTTCAAGAGTTTAAACCCAAAAACAAAAGAGAAGAGCTTTTCTTAGCCCATGTTAGGGATATGGAAATGCTCCATGCCCTAGATGTGCTCGATTCTCTCATCAATTGCTATAGTTGCCAACCAAAAGCCGCAGCCCACATCTTTTTAGATGTGATCGCCTTTCTTTATGCGCCTCTCATTAACGCCCACAAGGCGGGGCTAGATGTGATCGCCTATCTTAAACAACTCCACAAGGGAATTTCTCAAAAACAACTCTATGGGAGCATCCAAAAGATCGGAGACTTCAATATGGCAAGAGTTGATGAAAAAAATTTAAAAAACATTGTCCCCCATAAGTCTTTTAGAAAACGCTTAGTCCAAGATATGGATCGTGCAGAGACACTGATGGGAATTTCTATGCAAGACTGGGGTTTTTGGGCGCTCTCAGTTTTGGACACAAGATTGGGCGGTAGCTTGGATGAAGATCGTAATGATCTTGTGTTGGATGATCAAGGACTAAGCGAGTTTTTAGAGCAAAACGCCCAACGCATAGACCCCGAACATCTCTTTGATCTCTACACAGCACGGATAATCCCACTAGAGCGCAACGCCCCTTTTTACGATCTCTTAAGAAATGACAACCCCAAGATTTTAAAAGACACGCTAAAAGCCCACCCCACCATGTGCCTAAGCCCCAAATACTTAAGCCCACAATCTAAGCAAACCTGCCTACAACTCTTTCAAGCCCAAAACTATAACGCTAAGGATATTCAAGATCAATTACATCTTGTGCGTTTGATTTCTATTGACAACGCCCCCTGTGTGTATTTAGACCCTAAGGATAAGTTGCAGATTTTCAAATCTAAAAATGCGCTATGCTTGACATTACAAAAACATTTGAAATTGGCTCAAATAAACCACATCCATTTGGCGCAAATCACAATCCCCACACCCAAGATCAACACAAAAGGGTGGATGATGGGAGCTAGAGGGTTGGACTTGTTAAGAAATTTGCAAGCCAAAGAGAAGATCACTAGCGCGAAGATCACACAGGCTAGAGCAACTTTACAGAGCAACAGACGTTGAAAAGGAGTCTCTAGCCATCCCTTCTCTCCTCCTACATAGTTGCTCAACATAACCCCCCCAGTGAGTAGGAGGAGTAAAACGCAAATGGGCATGATTTTGATCGCGCGCGATCCGATCGCCTGTTCGATCTTGCTGGCTAACTCTGGGGTAAAGCGCTTTAGAGCACGGGATAGAATCGCCACATCAAAGAAAAGATAGCCCAAAAAAATAATGGCACAACACAAATGCACCAACAAGGCATAAGGATACAGCGTTTCCATACCAAAACTCCATCCATGAAATAAAGCGCCATTATAGCTAAAACCCTTCTAGCTACATATCAAAGACACAAGGGCGCAAACGCGCCATAGGTTTCATAGCCCAAATTGCTTTAGCGCACTTGGTAACCAAGCGCTTGGACTAGGGCGCGGCCTGTGGATGTCAAGAGTCTATCCACAAAGACCTCCCATTTGTCCTTTTGTAACCAGATAGGTCTCTTAACCCCGCTCAAACGCTGTAATTCTGCCACCGCCTGTTGGTAAGTACCGATTTTATCAATGAGTTTGAGATCTAGAGCTTGTTTGGCGCTAAAGATTTTGCCCTCTGCAAAGTTGGGCGCGTTTTTGGGGTCTAGGTGCCGTGCGCGCGCGACATCGTTCACAAACATTTGGTACTGCGCGTCTAAGAGGTTATTGAGGTATTGTTTTTCTTGAGGAGTCCAGGGGCGTGTGAAAGTACCCACCTCTTTATACTGCCCCTTGGTGATCCCTTGGGTCTTGATCCCCAGCTTGTCCATCAAGGCTGAAATATCTGCCCCCTCAAAGATCACCCCAATGGAGCCAATCAGCGCGCCCCGATTAGCATACACCTTGTGCGCCATCATACCCGCATAATAGCTCCCGCTGGCCATCACCCCGCGCACATAGGCCACCACCGGGACTTCCTTATTCAGCTCTGCGATCAAATCGCTCAATTCCACGCTCGCGCTAATGCTCCCCCCGGGGGAATCGATCACCAAGAGTACCCCTTTGATATGTGGGTTGTCTAAAATCTTTTGAATTTGTTCTTGAAAACTCGCGCTTTCAAAAATCGGGCCATAGAGATGGATTTTTGCCAAATTGGCAGGGGGCGGTGCCTCGTGTTTGCCCCCTAAAAACAAGAAAGCCAACACGCTTAAAAACACAAGGCTTTTAAAATACTTGGTGATAAAATCCAAGGGAGCGGTGATGATTTTAAACAAATTAGCCAAAAACTCTCCTTTAGTCTAGTTTGAATTATGTTATAGTAGCAAAAAAGGGGGCGCATGGCGTGCAAATTCTGTCCTAAGATTAGAGGGAGCGATCTCTTGTTTATTGTGGTGGCAGGGGTGGCTTTTTATGGAGTCTATAGCTACCAAATGCACCAAATAGAGCAGAGTAGCCGCGCCCAACGCGCCAAAGCCTTTGAAGATCTCCAACGCGCCTGTGTCTTTGAACACAAAAAAGACGCATGCCAACGGGTTTTTAGCCCGAGTCCTTGATTGGGAAGGTTGCTATGTTCAAACAAATTTTACCCTTAGTACTTGTCTCTTCCTTGCGCTTTCTAGGGCTTTTCATTGTTTTGCCCGTCATCGCGCTTTATGCCGCGCATTTTCAAGCCAGTGCTTTTATGATGGGTTTAGCGGTGGGAGGCGCGTACTTTACGCAAATTCTCTTCCAAACCCCTATAGGGATGTTGAGCGATGTCTACAGCCGTAAGGCGGTGGTACTGGGATGCTTGGGGGTTTTTGTGCTGGGGTCTTTGATATGTTTTTTTGCGCCCAATATCGCTTGGTTAGTAGTGGGCAGACTGGTACAGGGCATGGGGGCGATGGGGGGGGTTTTGAGCGCCATGGTGGCCGATGAAGTCGCTGAAGAACACCGCACGCATGCGATGGCGTTGATGGGCGCGGGGATCTTCATGGCCTTCACGGCCGCGATGGTGATAGGGCCTAGTGTGGGCATGGCCTTTGGAGTCCAGTGGCTCTTCTTGCTCACCGCGTTGATCAGTTTGGGGGCTATGGGTTTGATGTTCAAAGTGCCTAATTCGCCTAAGATTCTCTACACACTCAAAGAAAAACCCAATTGGCGCACCGTGCTCCAAGACAAGAATATTTTCATCATCAATAGCTGTTCTTTCTTTGAGAAGTGCCTAATGACCTTGATCTTTGTGTTGATCCCTTTGGCCATCGTACATGAATTTGGCATGGCAAAAAGCGTACTTTGGAAGATTTACACGGCCGGGGCACTCATAGGCATGGTGAGCATGGCTCCAGCAGCCATTATTGCAGAAAAATTTGGCAAGGCTAAGGCGGTGTTATTGGCCGGAGTGCTCCTATTTTTAAGCGCCTATGCATGCTTGGCCTATGCCGATCACAACCCCCAATCCCCCACGCGTTGGCTTTTCATTCTGGGGATCATGGTCTTTTTTGCTGGCTTTGGCACTTTGGAGCCCATCATGCAGTCTTTGGCCAGCAAGTTCGCCAAAGCCCATCAGCGCGGGTTAGTGCTGGGCATGTTTGTAACCTATGGCTATGTGGGCTCTTTTCTAGGGGGGCTCTTGGGGGGCATGGGGTATACTTACTTGGGGGTTAAAACATCTGCTTTTATTGTGATGGGGGTGTGCGTGCTTTGGGGGGTGTTGGTGTTGGCTTTAAACAACCCCAATAAACAACAAAATGTCTACTTCCCCCTAGATGCCTTTGATCGCGAGAAATTCAACGCTCTAGAGGAGATACCCGGCATCGTTGAATGGTATGTCAATGAAACCCAAAACACCATCATCGTCAAATACGACACCTCCTTACTGAGCCAAGAAGACATCATAGACGCTTCTGTGGCCTTTAGGAAAACGCAATAGGGGGCGCGCCACGCCACAGAACACCGCGCGTTGTACCTAATAGACATTGCCACGCGTGGACTTGCTTCTTCATGTTTTTTTTACGTTAGAATTCTCAAATTAGAATCCCGTAATAGTTCGTAGATTAGAGTTAAGATAGAAATAGCAACATCTTCAGCGAGGTAGATCATGAATTTGTCCAATCTTCGAATCGGAACAAAACTTGTCGCTTTTGTCATTGGGATTCTTTTAGTCATTTTCATCGTGCTCTCTTTGGTGATCACCTATAAATCTTCCAAAACTCTGCAAGCAGAGGCCTATAAAACGCTTTACAATGTCGCCAAGAGACATGCTAACCGAGTCATCCCCTCCTTTAATCAAGGTTTTGCTCTTCTAGAAACCTTGAGAGCGACGATTCAAGCCTCCATTGCCAACCATTCTTTACGCGAAGATGACTTGACTAATTTTGTGCGCATCGCCTTTGATGAAGCCAATTGGTCAGACTATTGTTTTCTTTATCTCCCGCGCGCCGTCTTTAAAGACGCGCACACAAAAGTCATTCCCAAGCTTGAAGATGTGGAACACCTCGTCCATGAGGGTTTTTATCTCGCCCTTAAAGATACAGATGTTTCCCATATGGGTGGAATCATCCCTCTTTCTATCCAGCAGAGTGCTGATGTGTTCAATAATGCCAGCGTGAAAGAAGCGTTACGTCAGAATAAAGACACTTTGAGCGAGCCCATGCGCATCAATATTGCCGGGGATGACATCACCTCCGTCATTGCCACCATCCCTATTAGAAACAAGCACAAGCAGGCCATAGGCTTTATTAGTCTGACCATCAATTTAGCCAAGATGCGCCAAGAAATCATCTTGGATAAGACCAGTTCGGTCTATCAAGGCGATATTATCGCAGTGGTTTCTTCTATGGGCAAGGTGGTTGCCTTTCCGGATATAAAGATGATTGGCAAACCCCTGATAGAAGTCAACCCGGGCCCCTTGACAGAGGCCATTTTAAAAGCCATGAAAGAGCATAAAGAAGGGGTTTTTCCCTATGTGAATATCAGGCACGAACAATCTTTCATTGGGTTGGTGAATTTCAAAGTGTGGCGCGATATTGATCAATTCTGGTCTGTCTTCATTGTCGCGCCCAAGCACGCGGTTTTCAAACCCAAAGACGAGCTTACAAAACTTGTCATCATCACCGCCTTCGTCTCTCTCATCGTCGCGGGGGTGTGTGTGGCGCTGTTGGCCAATAAGATTATCTCTGCGCGTCTGTCTGTGGTGCTAGAAGGGCTGATCTCCTTCTTTAGGTTTTTAAACCATGAAAAAATCCCCCTCAAACTTTTAAAGGTACAAAGCAATGATGAGTTGGGGCAAATGGTGAACGCCATTAACGCCAATATCCAAAAGATTCAAAAATCTTTGGATGAAGACGAGCAAGCGGTGTCCCAATCTGTCAGTACAGCCAAGATCATCGAATCGGGCAATTTGAGCGCGCGCATCACACAAATTCCTGCCAATCCCCAGCTAAAAGAACTCAAAAACGTACTAAACACGATGCTAGACACCCTAGAGAGCAAGGTGGGCAGTAATATGAATGCCATTAACGCTGTCTTTGAATCCTATAAAAAATTTGATTTCACCGCTGAAGTCTCTAATGCAAAGGGCACGGTGGAAATCACCACCAATATGCTAGGTCAAGACATGCGCGAAATGTTGCGCGCGTCCTACGCCTTTGCTAAGGAATTGTCTTCCCAAAGTGCTATTTTAAAGGAATCTATGCAAGCCCTCTCTAACAGCAGCGTGTCGCAATCCAATTCTCTAGAACAGAGTGCCAAACAAATCGAAGAGATCACAGTCTCCATGCAAAACACCAGCGCGAGAACTGCAGAGATCACTAAGCAGGCTGAAGAAATCAAGAGCATCATTGGTGTTATCCAAGACATCGCTAACCAAACCAATTTGCTTGCCCTCAATGCCGCCATAGAGGCCGCACGCGCGGGCGAACACGGGCGGGGTTTTGCTGTGGTGGCTGATGAGGTTTCAAAATTAGCCGAGAAAACGGGAAAATCTTTAGGTGAAATAGAGGTCAATGCCAACGCTTTAGTCCAAAGTATCAATGAAATAGTCGCCAATATTCAAGAGCAGGCAATGGGGATTGAACAGGTCAATAAGACCGTCGAACAGTTGGAGGTTGTGGTGCAAGAAAACGCCCAAATTGCCCAAGACACCAACGCGATCACCCAAAAAGTGAACGACATTGCCAAAGAAATTTTAGAAGATGTGCACAAGAAGAAGTTCTAGAAATGCCTAACAAATGCGCGGCAACAACTCCCCCTCAGGCATTTCTAAATACCGCTTAGAACCCCATGGGTTGCGCAGGTGCACGCAGGGGGTGCGCGCCTGAATCACCTCCCCGATGAGGGCCGGGTTTGCCCCCCCTTCTTTTAAGAGATCGCACACCTCTAAAGCGTCCTTATTCTCTACACTGAGCACACACACCCCCTCATTAGCCAAGACATAGGGTTCAAGCCCTAGAATCTCACACACCCCCCTCACCCCCTCTAGCATGGGGATTTTGTCTTCTTCAATTTCAATCCCCACGCCAGAAGCTAAAGCCCATTCATGCAGCAGGGCAGCCAGCCCCCCGCGCGTGGCATCTCGCATGGCATAAATTTGATAAGGGCTGTTTAAAACCCCCTCTAACACGCTAAAGAGTTGTTTACAATCGCTTTTTAGCGGGGTGTGTAATTGGATTTCATGGCGCAAAGAAAAGAGCAGCGCGCCATGCGCGCCAATATAATCGCTCACAACAATACTCTGCCCTATCTTGAGATTTTTCGCGCTCAAATGCGGGTAAATCACACGCCCTAGCGCGGTGGTGTTGATAAAAAGCTTGTCCACACAGCCCTTAGGCACGACTTTAGTGTCTAAGGAAAGCAATTTGAGTCCGCCTAATTTTAACTCCCTCTGCACAGAGGCTAAGATTTGCTTTAAAAGCGCGATCTCTAAGCCCTCTTCTAAAATAAAACCCATGCTCAAAAACTCCGGGCGCGCCCCGCGCATACACACATCATTCGCGCTCCCGCACACGCTCAATTTGCCAATATCCCCCCCGGGGAAGATGAGCGGATCGACCACAAAACTATCGGTACTCAGCGCGCACAAGCCCCCCTCAAAAATCCCAGCGTCCTCGCCCTCTGCACATAAAAACTCTTGTAAATAGGGCTTGAACACGCCATCAATGAGCGTTAAACTCTCCTTGCCTCCATTGCCACAACTCAGACTGACATGCCGCATGCTTGCCTCCTTTGGTTTTTCAAATACTCCACCTGCCCAAAGGCGATCGCCCCATCTCCAAAGGGCAGCATTTGGGGGAAAAAGACCCTATCGCCTAAAAGCCTGCTGATCCCCTCACAAAGCAAAGAGTTCACAAACACCCCACCCCCCACCAGCAAGGGCGCGCGCTGGCGCGTGTGTAGCTGCAAAGCCAAATGGGCTAGGGCGTTGTGAAATTTGCGCGCGCTTAAAGCCTCTTGCCCCTTTAAAAGATCGGCTTGTAATTCTGTGAGCAGGGCGCGGTAGCTGATATGCTCTTGATCTAATTCTAGGGCATAGCGCGCAGAGGTGTTAATAGAGCGCGCCAAACTCTCTAATTGCGCCGCGCTTTGGGCTTCATAGCTATTAAGCCCCCCCACCCCACAAAAACACGCGATCGCATCAAAGAGTCGCCCTAGCGAAGTGGTGGCGTGGGTTTGCAGATGGCAATCAAGCATGCGATCTAAAATATCCCTATGTTCTATCTGGAGGCGATCTAGCAAGCCTTGCAGATGGTGTGTGCGCGCCAGGGCGTAGGCGCAATAAGAACTATCTTTAAGGGCTTTAGGGGTGGTTAAAATCTCAAAGGGTTCTAGGCTATAGAGGCGTTTAACCTCCCAAAAGCCTTGATAACACGCCTCAAAAACCTCCGCGCCCCATAATTGCCCTTGCAAACCTAGCCCAAAGCCATCGGCAATCCAACCTAGCACTCTTTGCCCCGGCTCTAAAGGGTGCGCGCGCGCGTATTCGCCCAAAAGGGCGTAAAAATGCGCCTCATGGTGTTGGACTTGGCTTAAAGAAGTGCCCCATTCTTGCGCCTTTTCTTGCCCTAGCTTAGAAGAGACATAGCCCGGGTGTAAATCTATGCCGACATGCTCGGGTGTGCCTCTTAGGTGGTGGTAGAAGTTTAGGGTATCTTGGTAATGCTCTACACTCTGCACACTCTCTAGGCTACCCATCTCAGGGCTCACTAGGCTAAAATATTGGCTAAAACATAAAGAGGCTTTGCTTTGCGCCCCAAAGCCACAGAGTAGTTCTGAATTTGAGCTAGGCACACTTAAAGGGGCAAGAGCGCGCCCCAAGCGCACCACCCCCACACACCCCCCGCTCACACGCACCACGCTATCCTCTATGGGGTGGACAATGGCGCGATCGTGATCTAAAATGCCCTCCACTTCAAGCGCGCGTACCTGTTCTAGGGTATGAAAAATGCCCACGCCCTTGTAATTAGCGCTGGTAAAAATCAAGGGGCGATCTAGGGCTTGTAAAATCAGATGGTGCAAAGGGGTGTAGGGCAGGCATAACCCTAAAGTGTCTAAATGAGGGGCAATGAGGGGGTTTAGGGGGGCTTTGGCGCGGGCGATGAGAATGGGCGCGCTACTCTCTTGGAGGGTCTGCTCCTCTAGGGGGTTGAGGTAAACTAGATCGCGCGCCATTGCCAAATGCGCCACCATCACACTCAAGGGTTTAAAGGGGCGCGTCTTGATTTCTCTAATGCGCTTGGTGGTTTGCGTGTTGTACGCATCCCCCATGAGCGCAAAGCCTCCGATCCCCTTGATCGCCACCACGCCCCCTTTTTGCAAAACCTCAATACAGGCTTGCAAAGGCGCGCTTGTGTTGACTCCCTCTTGGGTGTGAAAACTTAAAGCGATCGCACATTGGGGGCAGGAGAGCCCTTGGGCAAAAAAACGCCGACTTTGCGGGTCGTGGTAATCGCGTGCGCATGCGTTGCACATCTCAAAGGCGCGCATGCTCGTGTTGTCGCGATCAAAGGGCAAATCATAGAGCATGCTAAAGCGCGGACCGCATTGCGCGCAAGTGGTGAAGGCATAGCCATAAAAACGGCTAGTAGGGTCATGCAAATCTTGCAAGCAAGCCATGCAAGTGGCTTTGTCTAAGGGGAGGGGGTCTGGCGTGTGCGGAGCACTCAAACTAGGCTGGATAGAAAAATCTAGGGCGTTTATTGCTATGTCTTGGGTGTGTATCTCTAAAATCTGGGCTTGGGGGGGGAGTTTAGCATGCAACTTGCTTAAAAATGCGGATTCTAGGGATTTTTCTAACACAATCTCCACCGCTCCGCCCACATTGCGCACAAAACCATGCGCGCCCAATGCCGTGGCGATTTGATAGACAAGGGGTCTAAAGCCCACCCCCTGCACCTGTCCATAGACTAGAATTTGACGCATTAATAAAGTTGCATGGTCGCGCAGTGCAAGCTCCCGTGTTGGCGGATCAAAAAGGAACAATCCACACCCACCACTTCAATTTGGGTGTGTTTTTGTAGGGTTTTAAGAATTTGGGCATCTAAAGGGTCATTATAGGTGGGTACAAAGAGCACGCGTTGCCCCCTGCTGTTGGCAAATAAGAAATTGGCGTAAGTGGCGGGCAGGCGTTGCTCTTGGTAAAACTTGGGGCTAGGGAGGGGCAGGGGGATGAGTTTGTAGCGTTTTTTATCCAAAGTCCTAAAACTCTGCAGGGTTTTTTGCATCTCTTGTAGGGGTTGGTATTGGGGGTCATGGGGGTCGGTGCAACTCACATAGGCGATGGTCTGTGGGTCTAAAAAGCGCGCTAGCGTGTCAATATGCCCATCGGTATCATCCCCGGCTAGGGGAGGCGCGTCTATCCATAAAATCCTAGAGAGACTGAGCTCTTGCTTGAGCCTGGCGATGGTTTTTTCTGGATCGGGGTTGCGGTTGGGGTTGAGCAGAGAATAGCGATTCGCTAAAAGCGTGCCCGCCCCATCTCCCTCAATACTCCCCCCCTCTAAGATCACATCTACAAAACGCAAGGGATGTTGCAATAGTCCCTTTTGGGCTAGGCGCATGCTAATGGTGTTGTCTAATTTGCTCTCATACTTATTACCCCATGCGTTGAAGACAAAGTTGAGGTAGAAATGCACCCCGGCGGTTTCTACGCACAAAGGTCCAAAATCGCGCGCCCAAGTGTCGTTGGTGTCTAATAACACCACCTCTACATTGTTCAAGCGACTTAATTTATCCAACCCCCCGCTATCGCTGGTGTGCACACACACCAGCACGCGTTGGTAATTGGCTAAAGTGTTGATGATCTTTATATAAGCTTCCCGCGCTTCTTGCAAATACGCGCCCCAATCGCTAGAGGCATGCGGGAACGCCATTAAAATTGCGCTCTGTTTTTCCCATTCTGCTTTAAATCGTGCCATTTTCACCCTTGTAGTATAATGGGGTGCATTATACTACAAGGGTCGTGATGATTTTAAGTATTGAAAGCAGTTGTGATGATAGCTCGATCGCGCTCACGCGCTTAGAGGATTCTAAATTGCTCTGGCATGCCAAAATCTCCCAAGAGCAAGAACACAGCGCGCATGGGGGGGTAGTGCCTGAGTTGGCTTCGCGCCTGCACGCGCACAATCTACCTCTACTGCTCCAAAGAGCTAAGGAGTTTTTAGGGGGTAAAACCCCCTTTGCCCCCCTCAAAGCCATCGCGATCACCACGCGCCCCGGATTGGCGATCACACTTCTAGAGGGCTTGATGATGGCTAAAGCTTTGGCTCTGAGTCTAAAACTGCCCCTCATTAGTGTGGATCACCTCAAGGGGCATCTTTATTCTCTCTTTATCAACCAGCCCCACGCGCGCCTCCCCTTGAGCGTGCTATTGGTTTCTGGAGGGCATACTCTAATTATAGAAGCGGATAGTCCCACAGACATGCGCATTATCGCCAAAAGCTTAGATGATAGCTTGGGAGAGAGTTTTGACAAGGTGGCTAGAATGCTAGGCTTGGGCTATCCGGGGGGGCCTGAAGTAGAAAAATGCGCAAATCTGTGCCCTGCAGGGGAGCAGTACCCCCTCCCCCTCCCCCTTAAACAAAAAAGCGCGTTGGCTTTTAGTTTTTCAGGGCTAAAAAACGCCGTGCGCTTGGCGGTGGCTAAAGAACAGCCTTTAAGCCAAGAAATGCAGGCACAAATTTGTGCGGGGTTTCAAACAACTGCCTGCGCGCATCTATTGCACAAAGTGCGGGCGTATTTAGAACATGCCCGGGTGGGGTGCTTTGGCTTGGTGGGGGGGGTGAGCGCGAATGCTTACATCCGCACGCAATTAGAAATCTTGTGTGCGCAATTTGGGGTGGAGCTCTTGTGCGCCCCCCTAGAGTTTTGCACGGACAACGCGGCGATGATCGGGCGTGCGGGGGTGGTGGGCTATCAGGGGGGGGCATTTGCCAATTTGCACACTTTGGACATCCACCCCCAGACAGAAATTCCAGACACCACCCCCTAGAGCCTTATTATCACTTTTTATGTTAGAATGCTAGATGAAAACCGCAACACGAAGAAATTGGAGAGAATTTTATGCTGAGTTTACGCGCGCGCGCCCTAGTTTATATGGTCGTTCTGCTTGGCGTTTTGGCCTTTGCGATCTTTATGACCGTCAAACGAGATTATGCAAGTTTGACAGAAATACAAGGAAAAGAGGTGGCCAAGAGCATTAATGCCTCCATTATCAACACCATCGTACAAGCCATCACCGTGGGCACGACAGAGGCTATTTATAAAGCCATTGATGATAGTAATAAGCTCCCGGGGGTGCAAATGAAGTTTTACCCGGGTCAAGGAGATATTAAGCTCTTTGGCTTGCGCGATACCTTTACTCAAGACCCCGAAATTTTGCGCTACTTCAATAATCCAAGCACACCCCAAGAGGTGAAAGTGCGCGAGGAAGGTAAGAATCGATACGTACGGGTTTTACAACCCCTTGTAGGGGATAAAAGCTGTGTAACTTGCCACACCAATAACAAACCCGGAGAGATGATTGGGGTGATGCAAGTCAAGCTTTCTTTAGAGAGTGCCCAACGCAATGCGGATGCTTTTAGTACCAAAACTTTGCTTTGGATGATTGGCATTTCTGGGGGCATTATCTTATTGATTTTCTTTGTGGTGCAAAAAGATGTGATCAACCCTCTTAACAATCTCAAAATCACGGCTAAAAATTTAGCCTCATCTCAGGAAGCAGACTTGACCAAAAAACTCGAAATCAACTCTAAAGATGAGATCGGTACTGCTTGTGGCTTCATCAACAAATTCATCACCAAGATCGCAGACATTGTCAAGATTGGGAAAGGCATTGTTGAAGAAAATAACCAAGTGGGCGCGGCTCTAAAAGACTCTACAATCACCCTAAACGAAGCGGCCGATCGCGAGCTCAAATCCGTAGAAAACTTGAAGAATATCAATCACGAAGTGAGTGAAAATTTAAACCTTGCGAAGGGAAATTTAGGCAGCACGATAGAAAACTTGGATCAAACTGGCGTGATTTTGGGGGCTTTCATTGATAAAATTCAAAACTCGGTAGATATGATTTTAGCGTCTGCGCAAAACCAGCAAGAAATCGCCACGGAATCTAGCGAGTTAGTCAGCCATGCTAATGAGATCAAGGGTGTGCTCTCCATCATTGAGGAAATCGCCAACCAAACTAACTTATTGGCTTTGAATGCTGCTATAGAAGCCGCGCGCGCGGGCGAGCATGGGCGCGGGTTTGCCGTGGTTGCCGATGAAGTGCGCAATCTAGCTAGCAAGACGCAAAAATCCTTGGGCGAAATCACCGCGATGGTGAACATGGTTACCCAAAGTATTGAGAACATGGGGGCGCGGATTCAAAGCGTGGCGACCCAATCTCAAGAGGTTTCAGAACAAACTTCTTTGCTCATCACCGATGCCAAGAACGCCACGGACAATTTGAGCGCCACCAAGAGTAGGTCTCAAGAAACCCGCGATCGTACTGATGTCGTGGTGGCAAAAATGGAAGAACTCAACCAAGTTACCACTGAGTTTCTCAACATCTTTAAGGAAGTTAAGGCCGTGCGCCAACAGCTAGAAGAACATAGTCTCAAGCTGGTTACTAAAAACCAAGAATTAGAAAACGAATTTGGGAAATTCAAGGTCTAGGGTTGTTGGGCTTATTGGGGTATAATACCCTTAAAAAGGGGTTGTTATGCAAGTGGATATTGTGGTGGTGGGTGGGGGGCATGCGGGCTTAGAAGCCGCCCTTGTGGGGGCTAAAATGGGTGCGCGCGTGCATATGCTCACCCTCTTGGTGGATAATATCGCTCTAGCTAGCTGTAACCCGGCCATTGGGGGGCTGGGTAAGGGGCATTTGGTTAAAGAAATTGACGCGTTAGGGGGGGTGATGGGGCTTTTGGCGGACAAAAGCGCGTTGCAATGCCGCATTTTAAACGCCTCAAAGGGACCCGCCGTGCGGGGCACACGCGCCCAAATTGACATGGATATTTATCGCATTCTAGCGCGCAATTTAGTCTTGCAAACTCCTAATTTGAGTGTTTCTCAAGAGATGGCAGAAGAATTGGTACTAGAGGGGGGGGCTGTGGTGGGGGTTAAAACCAATCTGGGCAAGTTGTACCGCGCCAAAAAGGTTATTTTGACTACGGGCACTTTTTTACAAGGCTGGTACATATTGGCACACACCAAAGCCAAAACGGGCGTTTTGGAGAGAGCGCGTCTGTGCAACTCTCTGGGTGTTTGCAAGCCTTGGGCTTACAGGTGGGCAGGTTGAAGACGGGCACTTGCCCTAGGTTGGCTGGGGCTAGCATTGACTTTAGTCAATTAGAACCCCACTATGGCGACTCCAACCCTCCAAAATTCAGCACTAAGACCCAGGATTTTCACCCCACCCAGCTCCCCTGTTATCTCACCTACACCAACCCCACCACGCACGCTATTATAGAAGCTAACTTGGACAAAGCCCCCATGTTCAGCGGGCAAATTGAGAGCGTGGGGCCGCGCTATTGCCCTAGCATTGAGGATAAGATTCATCGTTTCAAGGACAAGGAGCGCCACCAACTCTTTTTAGAGCCCCAAACCCGATCGGCTAGCGAGTACTATGTCAATGGCTTAAGCACCTCTTTGCCCTTTGAAATTCAAGAGCAAGTGATCCACTCCATCAAGGGGCTAGAACACGCCCACATCACGCGCTATGGTTACGCCATTGAATACGACTTTGTGCAACCCACAGCATTGCACCACACCCTAGAAACCAAAAAAATCCCCAATCTCTACCTAGCCGGGCAAATCAATGGCACAACCGGCTATGAAGAAGCCGCCGCACAGGGGCTAATGGCGGGCATTAACGCCACTTTGGCTCTAGGGGTTCGCACGCCTAGTTTTACAGAAAAAACTTTTATCCTCACACGCAACCAAGCCTATATCGGGGTGATGATTGATGATTTAGTGTGTAAAGGCACCCAAGAGCCCTATCGCATGTTCACCTCGCGCGCGGAGTACCGCCTCTTGCTCAGAGAAGACAACGCGCGCTTCAGGCTGGGGGCTTATGCGCATGCGCTAGGTTTGATGGACGATTGCGATTATGCCAAACTCCAAACCCAGCAAGATCAGATCGCAGCGGCCATGCATGTCCTCCAACACATGAGCATAACCCCCAACAAGCTAACCCTAGAAAAACTCCAAGCCCTAAATCAAGCCCCCATTAATGATAAATGCGATGGGGTGTTTTTGGCCGGACGCGATGGCTTTGAAGAGCAGGATTTACGCGCCTTTTTTACATGCTTGCAGGACTTAGATACAGAAGTGCTCGAACAGGTTAAAATCGCCTGCAAATACCATAGCTATATTGAGAAACAAAGCGCGTCAATCGCTAAAATGGAGAGTTTATGGGACACTAAAATCCCTCAAGACTTCGCTTTTGAGCGCATTGCGGGTTTGGGATTAGAAGCCATTGAAAAATTGAGCAAGCATCGCCCTAAGACCTTGTTAGAGGCCTCTTATATCAGCGGGATCACCCCGGCCAATTTAGAGGTCTTGCAGATCTATTTGCACTTGCATGCCAAAACCGGGGGGGTACTCCTATGAGCGTGCTGGCGTTGGCGCAAAAATTGATCACCTACCAGACTATCACTCCCAAAGAAGAGGGGATTTTTGCATGCATTGGGGAGTTTTTAGGGGATTTTGAGGTGTTGCGCGCGGATCAAAATGGGGTGAGCAATGTGTTGTTTTACAAACGCTTGGGCGATCCTAACCAAACTCCCTTGCATTTTTGCTTTGCCGGGCATGTGGATGTGGTGCCTGTAGGGGAGGGGTGGAAGCATGACCCTTTTGGGGGCGTGGTGGAAAAGGATTTTCTATACGGCAGAGGGGCTCAGGACATGAAAGGAGGGGTAGCAGCCTTTGTGTGCGCCATGCGTGATGTGTGCGCCGCGCTTGGGGAAAATGCCCCCGCGCTCATTCTCTCTATTTTGCTCACCAGCGATGAAGAGGGTGAGGCCCAATTTGGCACGCAACACATTTTAGAAGTTCTAAAAGAGCGGGGTTTATTGCCCCATTACGCCTTAGTGGCCGAGCCTACCAGCGTCAAAGAATTGGGCGATAGCGTGAAAATTGGGAGGCGGGGCTCCATTGGGGGTAAAATCATCGTGCAGGGCATCCCCGGGCATGTCGCCTACCCTAAAACTTGCTTGAACCCCATCGATCTCATCGCTAGCAAGCTTGGTTTGATGACGGGGGTACATCTAGATAAGGGCAATGCCTTTTTTGAGCCCTCAAGACTCATCATCACCACCCTTAAAAGCGATTCGGGGGCAAGCAATGTAACGCCCAAATCCCTAGAAATTCTCTTCAATGTGCGCCACTCGCCTGAAACCACTCTAGAAGATGTGGCCAATTTTTTAGATATTGTGTTGGAAAAAATCCCCTGTAATATCGCCCTAAAACAGCATTCTTTACCCTTTCTAAGCCCTAAAGATGGCGTGTTGGTGGGGCATCTTCAAGAGGCGATCTCTAGGGTTTTAAAACGCACCCCTTGGCTCAACACGCATGGGGGTACTAGCGATGCGCGCTTCTTGGCCGCCGCGGGGGTGGAAGTGGTGGAATTTGGCTTGCCCAATGATCGCATCCACACTATAAATGAACGGGTGCGTGTGGGGGACTTGGATCAACTTTACAAGGTGTTCGTAGAATTACTCCATCTCATCATTAAGGAAGCGCATGCCAAATAAACATCTAGTGTTTAGCTCGGATAAAATCGGAGAAGGGGAGTTGGGGGCTAAGGTGGTCGTGGGGTTTTTAAATAGCCTCTCTGCAGTGTCCCCAGACTTGCTGCCTAAGCAAATTATCTTTTTAAACCGCGGGGTGCTCTTGAGCACGCAAAACAGCCACATAGACAACACCCAAGCCCTGCAAGCCTTACAGAATTTAGAAAAACTAGGGGTAGAAATCCTCTCTTGTCAAACCTGTGTGGATCACTTTGGGGCTCAGGTGGCTGTGGGCAGGCTTACCAGTGCTCCAGAGGTGCTAGAAACCCTTCTCAGTAGCCATAACGCCATTTCGTTCTAGTGCTCTGTGCCGCTTTTAGGATAGCAGAAACGATACCCCCTACGGCGCACAGTTTCGACTGTGGAAATCCCTAGGGGTTTGTCCATCTTTTGGCGGATTTGGTTGATCGCCACCTCGATCACATTGGGGGTTACAAGCTCGGGTTCTTCCCAAATCGCGTCTAATAATTGCTCTTTAGAAACGATTTGATCGCGATGGCGCGCTAGGTGGGTGAGCACCTCAAAGGGCTTGCCCTTGACCTCAATTTCCTTGCCCTTGTAGATGATCTTCTCCTCATCGGGGTTGATCACCAAGTCCTCAATCTCAATAATGCTCGAACCCCAAAAGCGCAGGCGCGCCTCAATCCTAGCGGCCAGTACACCCAAATCAAAGGGTTTGACGATGAAGTCGTCCACGCCCTCTTTAAAGGCTTTGATCTCCTGTTCGCTGGAGGCTTTGTTGGCGAACATAATGCTCACAATGGCTGGGTGTTTGGATTTGGCATAGGGGATAAGATTCAACCCGCTCCCATCACTAAGCTCCATATCTACCAAAATGAGATCATAATTGCGGATACTGATGTAGTACTCCCCATCTTCTAGGTTTTCGGCCATATCCACCTGAAAACTCTTCTCACCCAGATAAGCACTGACCTGCTTACTCAAATGGACATCACGCTCCACTAACAAAATACGCATCCTCATCCTTTGTTGTTAAACTTAAAGGATTATAACATAAGTTTTTAATCCGCGATGTGCCCCCAAAGAAAGCCCGCTGGTTGCCACAGCCTTAACTCCTCACTCTCCATAATGATCGCTTAAACTAGCCTTGTGTTTATTCTCAGCCAACATCACCACCAACATCAAAACCACCGCACACACCCCCCCGCCCACCATCACATAAAACCCCCCATCCCAACCAAAACGATCGGCTACAAAGCCTATTAGAGCTGAAGCAGACACAGTGCCCCCCAAATACCCAAATAAGCCGGTAAAGCCGGCCGCTGTGCCGGCCGCCTTTTTGGGGGCTAGCTCTAGGGCGTGTAACCCAATGAGCATCACAGGCCCATAAATGAGAAACCCAATGGTGGTCATCAAGATAAAATCTAAGAGTTGGTGGGGGTTGTTATACCAATGGACATAATGGGCAAGCTGGTCTTTGGGCGTGGCCGGGTTGAGCCAAAGGGCTAACACGGCTAGGGTGGTTAGACTCATAAAGATCAAGCCGGTTAGCCCCCTTTTGCCCTTGAAAATCTTATCAGAGACAAAACCACAGAGCAAGGTACCCGGGATTGCGGCTAATTCATAGAGGGTATAAGCCCATGCCGTGCCCTTGATATTGAAATGCTTGACTTCGCCCAAATACACCGGCGACCACTTCAACACCCCATAGCGAATCAAGTACACAAAGACATTGGCCAGCGCGATCGCCCATAGGAGTTTGTTTTTGAGTACATGGGTGATAAAAATCTCCTTAGTGCTTAAGTTGTGCTCATAGGTTTTTTCATCGTAATTAGGCGGGTAGTCGTTGCGCCATTTCTCTATGGGGGGGAGTCCGCAAGATTGGGGCGTGTCCTTCATCACCAAAAACACCGGCACAGCCATGAGCATGGCTAAAATGCCCGGGTAATACAACGCCTGGTGCCAGATGTCCTTAGCGCTGGCTTGCACCCCGTGCTGGCTAAAGTAGAGCGCGCCGGCTAAGAGCACCATCATACCGGGCACCATCCCCCCCACATTGTGCGCACAATTCCACACCGACACCACAGAGCCGCGCTCACGACTAGACCACCAATGCACCATCGTGCGCCCACACGCTGGCCAACCCATGCCCTGAAACCAGCTATTTAAAAAGATGAACACAAACATGACCGCCACGCTAGAAGTCGCCCAGGGGGCTAGCCCCATGAGTGTCATGCACAAACCCGATAACAACAACCCAGTGGGCAAGAAGACCTTAGGATTGGAGCGATCCGAAAGGCTGGCCATGAAAAACTTAGAGAGTCCATAGGCTAGACCCATCCCCGTGCCGATGATGCCTAGCTGGGTTTTGGTGTATAGACCCGCTTCAATGAGCCCTTTTTGGGCCAAGTCAAAATTAGAGCGCGTGAAGTAATAGGCGGCATAGCCAAAGAAAATCCCTAAAAACACCTGATAGCGCAAAGAGCGATAAGTGGGATCGACCTTGTCTGCTTGCAGAGGGGGTTTGTGGGGGGCGTTTTTGAAGGGGCCAAACATGTACATCCTTTTAACCCAAGTACACGCGTTATAGCACAGATCGGTGGTTTATCTCTCCCCTTAAAGGGCAGGTACAGCGTTTGATTGCGCTTTAAGGGGTTGATCCTAAAAGGGGCAACTCGCGCCACGATTCTGTCCGGATTGTATAAAGCCACTTCAAGTCAGCGCGCGCACCTGCTCTAAAATGGCTTGAGCGCGCATGGACAAAAACGCGTTATAGTCCTCTAGCACGCGCGCACTGCTCAAGTCGATCAAATGACTAAATCATCTCTTTAATCTTGTCCATGATCGCCCTAGCCCGCATTTTTAAAAAGGCTTTGTAATCCACAAGCACATTAGGATGGCTTAAATCGATCAAATGGGTTTGTAGGGTCTGATCTAAATCCTTGTTGCTCTGTCTGCACTCTTGGATATACTCTTGAGGGGCCTTGTCCTTGATTTCTTGGTTGAGATTTGCGCTGATCAAGGTCATATTGGCGATCACATCGGCCGCCTTGTCAGGCCAACCCAGTTTTTTAAGGTGATTTTTAGGGTAGAAGTGGTGGAGATTTCTTTGGGTGCGGTGTTCTAAAAAGAGATGATCTAGCACCACAGGGCTATTGTTACGAAAATCTTTAGGCCCTAAAATGGCTAGCACTAAAAAGATAGTCTTTTGCAACCCGGTTCTGATATTTAGGGGTTCGCCCATTAAAAACGCTTCAGAGACGCTAAAAAAGGGAAGTTTGGCATCAAAATCAACAAACTCGCCCTTGTAGATTTCTTCAGCAAGCCCGAGTTGTTTGAGCAAGGAATCGCCTTGGTGCGCTCCAAAAAAGCAACATCTAAAAAAGAGTTTTTGCAATTGCTCCTTTTGGTGGGCGCTCGCAGGTTTGTTGTGGTTGCAGTAAAAAAAGTAAGCAAGAGGCAGGAGCGTGAATTCTGTAGGTAAAAAATCAATGGAGGGGATTTTAAGGCTGTGTTTGCAAAACTCCACCGCGCTTTTAAAACAAAGGGCAATCTTTTCCCATTGATCGCGCACACTATGGGGATCTAGACGCATGATAGCGGGGGTGGCGATGCGTTCTTTAAGGGGTAACCCCTCTTTGAGGGTGTAACTGATCAATTGCACCACCCCCAAAGCGTTACTCAGTTTAAAATCCAGCTTGTCTAAATCGCTAGAAAGGGTGCTAAAACGCGCCTCTAAATCAAAATCCCCCTGATTGGGAGGCATGTAAAACCGGGCATAGAGGATTTGAGAGAGGTTTAATTTTGTCCCTCCCGTGTTAATGCGGGTGAAAATTTCTACGATTTCTTCAATGGAGGTATCGGCGATTTCAATGGTGGGGAAGCGGTATTTTTCAATCTGGCGTTGCAGGCCTATAAATGGCTTGGCACTCTCGCGTTGGAGCTGGTATTTGTCCTCCAAATCGTAGGTGTGCAACTTGATCAAATCGCACACAGCCACCGCCCCCTCTAATCTTTCATTTTTCTTAGCGACCACGCAATAATCCCCTTCTATATTGGGGTGGGCGAGGATACGAATATCCTGGTAGTTATCTTTGCTCCGTGGCCCTCTTTGGTGGGTTAGCCCTTTGTAGGCGTACATTAAAGCTGTCATGCGCTGTTGTCCATCTAGGACATAATAGACATAATCATCATTCTTGATTGCATTCGAACACACCCCCTTTATTTCGCGATTGTGCGCCAAATGCTCCTTAGTTTTCCACAAAATAAAAGCGCCAGTGGGGAAACCTTTGAGCATGCTATCAATAAACTCAGCTGCCTTTTTGATGGTCCATACAAAATCGCGCTGAAAGCGTGGGATCACATATTCACCCCGATCCAAACGCTCGATGATGTCTTTAAATTCGTACTCCGCATAATATGGCTTTAAAAATCGCATTTCTGGTCCTACTTCTTCAAATTGATCGCTTCTTTGATCAAGTCATCACCGGTTGTGAAGGCTTTGGCGTTCATAGAGTAGCCTCTTTGCATTAAAATCAAATTTGTCAAGGAGTGCCCGGCGTTGACATTGCTGGTCTCTAGGTATTTGTGCATCACCTTGCCAAATTTGAGCTTGCCATCATCGCGATCCCAGCCAATAATGGGATTCCCGCTCAAAGGGGCAGCCCTCCCATTCACCGTGGCATTTTGGATGTCAAAGAGATTGCTCCCCACCTTTTTAAGCCCCTGATCGTTGATGAAGGCAGCGATCCCCACTCTCCCCATTGTCTCCAACGCGCCATTGCTAAAGATGAGATGGATAATCCCATCATCATCAATGCGCATGTTTTGCAACAACCCCTTGGGTTTGCCATCTTGA
Organism: Helicobacter vulpis; assembly: GCF_003660395.1. GTDB lineage: Bacteria > Campylobacterota > Campylobacteria > Campylobacterales > Helicobacteraceae > Helicobacter > Helicobacter vulpis. The sequence goes on along the minus strand of NZ_QXQT01000005.1, from coordinate 68,986 downwards.
GAAATCTGATATATCTTAGAATCCTCATAGGACACATCGCTAGAAGTGTAGTCATCGCTCTTGTCTAAAGAGTAGATCAAGGGGTTGCCCTTGAAGTCTAGGGTAATAGGGTTGGCGTGAATCTTGCCTGCCTTGTCAAAGGTGATGGTTTGGCGCACAGGCTTGTTAATGGGGGTTTTATCGCGCATTTCAATGATGGAGCTCTCCACCTCCCATTTGTCCTCAGAATTGGGATTCATGGGGTCTTTGATCTCTGTCATAAAAAAGTCGCTTTTCAAGAGATACTTTTGCCCGGCCTTGTCGTAAATCTCTGCAGTGGTGCTATAAAAGGGGATGCGAATAGAAGTCGAATCGCGCGACTCTCCTTTTTTGAGGATCGCCCCATTGGCTGTCCAGCCGAGTTTTTCAGCCATGTGCCCCCCGATGGCGATCGTGGCGGTGGGGTCGCTGGGGTTTTTGATCTGCAAGAGCAAATGCGATTGGACATCGCCCGGGTTGCTCTTGATCACGCCTAAATCCAAATGTGCCCTAGTTTGGAGCAATTTTTTCAGATCTCCTAAAGTCCTAAACTCATTTTTTTCCATCCCTCCATTGCCGTACTTAAAAGTGAAGTCCTGCGCGATGTCGCCCTTGACTACCATGATCTCCAAATTGCGGTGCATGGCCAAATCCAAGGGCTCGTTATCGTCATTGGCCAACGCGTTAGCGTCTTGGTTTAAAAAGCGATCCGTAATCACCTCCCCATTCTCATCTAGAAAGTATTCTTCAGCGGGGCGCACATGGTTTTTAGGGTTTAAATTGAGGCTCAAATTGAGTTTTGTGGTTACCACGGGTTGGTATTGCACATCGCGGGGCAAATAAAGGGGGGTGAGTTTGCCCGCGTGCAGGGCCTTAGTCTCCTCATCTGGATTGCCTGCGGTCAAAATCCCATTCTTGATTTTGTGCAAATCCACGCCATAGACATAATAGCCATGCGAGTTGACAATGTAGCCATCCGCATCGCGCAAGAAATTCCCATCGCGGGTATAAAAATTCTCTTGGGCTTGCTGGTAGCCATCTTTATTAATTTGCATGCTCCCATTTTTATTAGGCCCCACAATAAACCACCCACTCCCCTGATAGGCCATGTTAAACTCCGAATCGCTGGGCATGTACTCCCCATCTTTGCTAGAAATGGCGTTCCCCCCTGCGGCCGCCCCGTAATTGCGATCGTTGGCCGTAACGGTATTGCCCCCTAGAGAATCCAAATGCGAAGCAAAGAGAGATTTAAATTCCGGGTCATTGCGGCGATAGCCAATCGTGTTGATATTGGCGATATTGTTAGAAACGCTGTCTATGCCAAATTGGTGGGTTTTGATCCCTGAATAGGCGTTGAGAATGGTGTCGTTCATGCTTGGGCCTTTGGCGTTGTGTGGGCCGGATGGCTGGCATCATGGGCTAGAGATTTTGTAGCGGAGGTAGGGGCGCTCTGCTGGCGATGCTCTGTAGGGGGTGCTTTAGAGGCTGGGGGGGTGTGCTCTTGCCCGGGAGTGGTACTAGAGAGATGGGGGGGGGATTTAAGTGGGGCTTGAGACAAGCGCGCGCTAGAGGGGGCGTTTTGGGGTGGGGTGGGTTGGGGCTTGGTGCTTGCCACCTCTTTGGGGGGTGTGGGGGCCTTGGCCTGCACGAGGTGGGCTAGACTCTCATGTTGCTCTTGTTCATGGCGTGAACTGGGTTTGTCGTAAAATTCTAGCGCGCTATCCATGGGCAAAACCATCTCCCCCATGCGCAACATGGGCTTGCCCTTGTTGAACACCACGCTTTGCACCTCCCCCCTGCCAATGCGGGTATGGAGGTATTTATTGCTATGGGGGTCTAAATTGTATTCGGCCACAACCTCATAAGTGCCCGGTTTGACTGGTTTGCCCTCCTGATTCAAACCGTCCCACTCAAAATTCACATAGCCCTGCTGGCCATTTTTCTCTTTCAAAGAGAGAGTGCGTACGAGTTGTTTGTTTTGATCAAAGATTTGCACTCCCGGATTGCCCTCTGAGGCCTGAATGGGTTGATCAAAATAGAGCGCAAAAGTTACCTTGCCCTTGCCCACATTGATCCCCTTGACATCGGTTTCAGCAATCTTGCCAATCATGGTAACACTATTGCGTCCAGAAGCCTCTGTTAAGAGCGCGCTGGCTTTTAGACTATTGTCCATGCCCTTGTCTAAATGCTCTAAAGTCTCTTTGAGCTTGCCTTGAAAGTCTTTGAGCGATTGGTTGGTGTCCTTGCTAGATTGCATCGCATCGGCGACTTCTTTCATGGTCTTCTTGCTCTCTTCTTGCATCTCTACTTGCGTGAGTTGCGCGGTTTGGGTGATGATCTTGTCTGTCTCCATGGGGGCGGTGGGGTCTTGGTTCTTGAGCTGTTCTAAAAACAACTTCATGAACGCGTCTTTGTCTAAGCCATTGGCGATCTTGGGCTCGTGTTTCTTTTTCTCCATTGCCGCTTTTGCCCCGGTCACTTCTGCTAAATCAATGGGCATGCCCTTCTCCCGTTTTGGTATGATCCCCCATTATACCCAAACCAGCTGATCTTAGGCGTAGAGTCCCCCACTTTTAGAAGGTTCTAAGGGGGGGGGCGTTGGTGTCCTTAGAGGGGGCTGGATTGGAGGGGTTGTTTTGGCCCGGGTGGTGATCTTGAAACTGCCCCTGCTGTTGGGGGTGGTTAGAGCCATGCCCGGTGTTGTTGTGCGCAATAAAGCTCACATCCACATCATTAAAGCCCATTTGTGCCAAATTGTGGCGCAATTCATTGTTGTAAGAAGAGAGCAAGGCGGCCACAGGCGCGCTAGAACTCACACTCACTTGGATATTCTTGCCCACCTGTTGGATCACGACATCTACCTTGCCCAGCTTATCTGGGTGGAGCTCCATAGAGAGTTTGGTAATGGGGGGCTTGAAATCTTGTAACTCCTGCTTGAGCTCGGCGGCAAAATTCTTTAGAGTCTCTTTGATCAAAGGGGCTTTAGGCAGGTCCTTATCTTGGACATGTTGGATGGGCGCATGAGACACATTCTCTTTTAAGGCACTGACATCGGATTTTTCGTCCTTATCTTTTTCTAATGCGGGCTTGGCTGGGCCATGCAAGGGGGATTGGGGGGCGTAAATAGAGGGGGGGAACTGCACAAGGGCTTCTTTAAACGCCTGCTTGATCTCGCGATCATTGGTTTCGTTGTCTTTGGGTAGGGTGTGCCCATAGAGTTTTTGCGCATGGAGTTTCGCGCTCTCTTGTTTGTGTTGGGCCACGCCTTGGTGTTCTAAAAGTTGGCTTAGGGGGGCTTTGGGCGTAGGGGTTTGATTAGAGGGTTTGCTAACGGGCTTGGGGCTTGAATCAGGGCTCTCTTTGGAGGCGATAGAGGGGGCTTTATCCTTAGCAGATGCGCTAGATTTCTCCTGCATTTTGAGTAAATTCTGGGTGGAGAGAGGGGCTTTAGTCCCCGCTTTTGCGTCCTTGATCTGCGCTTTTGTGGGGGATACACCCTTTTCATGCTGGATGGCATTCAAACCCAATTTCTTGGCAAGTTTGAGTTTTTTAATGTCTGAGAGTTTGGCGTTTTCTGGGAGTTGTGCGCCCTCCTGTGTCTTTTTGGCTGGGGCGGATTCTTTAGCGGATTCTTTAGCAAGGTGGGTGTCCTTGGCGCTTTTTTTAGGCGATTCTGGGGTTTTGGGCATTTTGCCATCTAGCAAATGGGCTAGGGGGCTATGGGCGATGTCTGTACCTTGCTTGGCTTTGGTTTTGTCCAAGGGGGCGTTTTTGTCCTGCTTGCTCAATTTGGCGAGCAAGGCCGATTTTTTCGCCGCAGTGTGATCCTCAGATGCTTTCAGATGGCTTTTCTGTTTGGCTAAAAGGTGTTTGAAAGCGTCTTTATCGTCTAAAACGGCCTTGTGTGCAGAGGGGGTCTTGCCCTTGCTAGGCGTTTTAGCGGTGTCTAAGTGAATGGGATTGACTGCCACACCGATCCTTTGCTTTTTTTAAATGACAAGCAAAGATAATACCATGCTTTAAGTGGGAGCGCGCGTCCCCACCATGCCCATCACCACCATGCCCACAAAGAAACTGCCTTCAATGAAGAAGGCAAAGGGGTCAAAACCCATCCCCAAGACGAGGTAAAAACCCAGCAACGCGAGCATGAGAAGCGAGAGTTGGGGATGGCATGCAAGTCGTTTGACAAAGATACGCGCCACAACGATCCAAAATGCCAAGAGTACTCCCAAGCCCACAAGCCCCTTATGGGCAAGTACATTGAAAATCTCATTGTCGTATTTGCCCTTGCAATCGCTTTCTGCTACGCTGTGGTAGGAATGCGCCATGGCGATAATTTCGCCCATGCGCTTGCAGCGCGTACTCAAGCTCATGCCAAATAGCGGGGAGAGGCGCACAATGGCCAAGGCCTCCTTCCAACGATCTAGGCGCGCTCCGATGCTCGAATCGGCATTCTTTTGGGCGTAGAGTTTGAGATCGTGGCTAAAGGTTTCTTGCGTGTTGCGCGAGGTCTTAATGAAGGCGTTTTTTTCTAAGGTCTGTTCGCCCACAAAAAGCCCCAAGAACAGCGCGCCCATGCCCAGCATATAGGGCAAAACCCGCCATGATTTTTGCAAGTAGAGAATGAGAGCGGAGAGAGCGATAAAGGTACATCCAAAGGCGATCCACGCGCTGCGAGTCGCGCTCAAGATCACCACCATAAACCCCACCCCCATGGCCACGCTGAAAAACACCTTTTCGCGGTATTTGGGCGTGTAGAGCGCGTAGATATAGCATCCAAGAATCGCAATAGCGCTCAGGGTTACAAACCCCACAATGGTGCTCCAAGCGTCCACCCGCCCCACCCCAAAACCTATGCGCTGTACCAGTGCGATCGCGCTATTTAGAAAACATGCAAAGGCCATGCTGTAAAAAATGGCGCGTTGGTGGAGCGCGATAGAGGCGTTACTCAAACACACCAACGCCAACGCGCCCAGCAGATAGATCAAGGGCATGTTGAGCAGGCGCAAGTTGTAAGAAAAATGCGCCAAAGAATCATCCATGAAGAGATTGGGCAACACGCTTGCAAACATGAGCACCCACACCCATGCTAGCCATTTGTGTGCGCGGGGCAGTGTTAAAGAGGGTCTGAACTTGAGATAGTAGCCCAACGCCCCCAGTGCCAAGACAACCAAAAGAATCTGCGCGAGAGGCTTTTTAAAAGAAGTGAGAAAAAACAGCGCAAAGATGAGCGTAAAAAAACCCGATGCGCTCAAAAAAGACCTAGCGGTTCTTAATCCCCAACGCTTGAATGAGCTCCAAATAACGCTCATGTTGGGTGCGCTTGAGATATTTGAGCAGATTTCTGCGATGCCCGACCAATTTTAAAAGCCCCAAACGGCTGGAGTGATCTTTGGGGTTGGTTTTCAAATGCGCGCTCAAATCGCTAATGCGTTGGCTAAGCAAGGCGACCTGTACTTCGCTAGACCCCGTGTCGCCTGTTTGCCTGCCGTATTTGGCGATGATCTCTTGCTTTTTTGCTGCACCTAAGGCCATGTAAACTCCTAGCTTAAAATTTTAACAATCTTTGATTATAGCCTAGAAAAGTGAAAATTTACATGAAAGAGTGTAGAATACACCCATCTTCAAATAAAGGGTAGTAGCAGGCGTGGCGGGCAATAAATCTAAGAATGTGCTTAAAAAGGCTTTTCCCTTCCTAAGACACTTGAGTCAGTCTAAAGACTTGACGGTGGTGGTGTTTGTGATCGCCATTTTGGGCATCATCATCGTGCCCCTGCCTCCCTTTTTGCTGGATTTTCTACTTACCATCTCCATCGCGCTCTCTGTGCTCATTATTTTAATTGGGCTTTACATCACCAAGCCTACGGATTTTAGCGCCTTCCCCACTTTGCTCCTCATTGTTACGCTTTATCGCCTCGCGCTCAATGTCGCCACCACGCGCATGATTTTAACACAGGGCTATAAGGGACCTAGCGCGGTGAGCGACATTATCAGTGCCTTTGGGGAATTCACCGTGAGCGGGAATTATGTCATCGGGACGATCATTTTCTGTATTTTGGTCTTGGTGAATTTGTTAGTCGTAACCAATGGCTCAACGCGCGTTACAGAAGTGCGCGCGCGCTTTGCGCTAGACGCGATGCCAGGCAAGCAAATGGCCATCGATGCGGACTTGAACTCCGGGCTCATTGATAGTGATGAAGCCAAAAGGCGGCGCGCAGCCCTCACTCAAGAGGCGGATTTTTACGGCGCAATGGATGGGGCGAGCAAGTTCGTCAAAGGCGATGCGATCGCATCCATCATTATCACCTTGATCAATATCATCGGGGGCTTTTTAGTGGGGGTGTTTCAAAGGGACATGAGCATTAATGCCAGCGCATCTACTTTTACGATTCTCACTATTGGGGATGGTCTTGTAGGGCAAATCCCCGCACTCATCATCGCCACAGCTACGGGCATTGTTGCCACGCGCACCACCCAGCACGAAGAAGAAAACTTCGCTAGCAAGCTCATCACCCAGCTTACAGACAAGAGCAAGACCTTAGTCATTGTGGGCGCTATTCTCTTGCTCTTTGCTAGCGTGCCCGGTTTGCCCACCTTTTCGCTCGCCTTTGTGGGGAGTTTGTTTTTATTTGTTGCATGGCTCATCTCTAGGGAGGGTAAGGACAATCTATTTACTAAGTTTGAAAATTGGTTGAGTAAGAAAACCGGAATCGATCTCTCCCATAGAACCGCCACGCAGGTAGAACAAGCTCCCATCGCCCGCCCCCCCAAAAGCGCAGAAGAAATCAAAAAAGAAGAAGAGCAAGCCATCAATGAGGTGCTTAAAATTGAGTTTTTAGAATTAGCCCTAGGCTACCAGCTCATCTCTCTAGCCGATGTCAAGCAGGGCGGGGATTTGTTAGAGCGCATCCGGGGGATTAGAAAAAAGATTGCTAGCGATTATGGCTTTCTCATGCCCCAAATCCGCATTAGAGACAATCTCCAGCTCCCCCCCACACATTATGAAATCAAACTTAAGGGGGTGAGTATTGGCGATGGGAGCGTGATGCCCGATCGCTTTTTGGCGATGAATACCGGCTTTGCGGGCAAAGAGATCGAGGGAATCCCTACCAAAGAGCCTGCCTTTGGCATGGACGCGCTGTGGATCGAACCCAAAGACAAAGAGGAGGCGATCATTCAGGGCTATACCATCATTGACCCCTCCACCGTGATCGCCACACACACCAGCGAGTTGGTCAAAAACTACGCCGAAGAGTTTATCACTAAAGATGAAGTCAAATCGCTTTTAGAACGGCTCGCTAACGATTACCCCGCCATTGTGGAAGAGGCAAAGAAGATCCCCACCGGGGTGATTCGCTCTGTGTTGCAAGAACTCTTGCATGAGAAAATCCCCATTAGGGATATGCTCACTATTCTAGAAACCATTACCGACATCGCCCCCAGTGTGCAAAACGACATCACCATTTTAACCGAGCAGGTACGCGCAAGGCTCTCAAGAGTCATCACCAATATTTTTAAATCCGAGGACGGAACGCTCAAGCTCCTCACTTTGGGTACGGCGACCGAGCAGTTTTTATTAAACAAACTCAAAGACCAAGCTTCGGGCAAATTCTTACTCTTAAACGCCACCGAGATGCAACAACTCATTGAGAACATCTCCGCCGAATCGATGAAAATCTTACAGCGCGGGATCGCCCCGGTGATTCTCATTGTCGATCCCGAGCTGCGCCGCCCCCTCTCTACCAAAATGGAGCAGTTTAAGATCGACATTGTGGTTTTAAGCCATGCCGAGCTAGACACCAACGCTAAATACGAAGTTTTGGGCACAATTAATATCAATTTTTAAGGACACTGATGCAAGTCTTTCACTTATCCCACATTGATTTAGATGGCTATGGTTGCCAGTTTGTCAGCCGTCATTTTTTTGAGAACATCACCTATTACAACGCCAATTATGGCAAGGAGGTTTCAGCAAGACTTAAGGAGATCATCGGCGCGATCCCCAAACACTCCGCACAAAAGGTGTTGGTTTTAGTTACGGATTTGAACTTGACTTTGGGCGAGGCGGAGTTTTTGCAAAAGGAAAGCGAAGCCTTGCGTTTGCAGGGCAAGGAGGTAGAACTCTTATTATTGGATCACCACATCACAGGGCAGGACGCTGCGCAAAGCTACCACTGGTATCATTTAGATGTAGAAAGGAGCGCCTCTAAAATCACCTATGAAACCCTTAAAGAGCATTACAAGCCCCTACAAGAGGGCGCGTTAGAAAAACTCACCCCAATGGTGGAGATGATCAACTCCATTGACATTTGGCAAGAAGAGGGTTTTGGCTTTGAGCTAGGTAAGGTGTGTATGCGCATGATCGCTAGCACCCATGAGCTCAACCGCTTCATGTTTGATGTGGAGCATCGCGCCTACAAATTTGCCCTTTTAGAGCATGTACCCAGTTATATCCATCAAGAAAACGGGGCGGTGCGCTTTGATAACGATCTCTTCAGACTCAAAAAAATCGCTTTGGGCGGGGATCCGGATGCGGAGACGATGGATAACATCGCTTCAAATGCGCAGGTAGCCCTGCTTTCGCGAAAAAAAGAGGCGTGCAGTGTGGCGTGCGAGGGTAAAAAAGGATTTTTGAGTTATAGCATGGGGGGGATTAGCGTGTTGGCAAATTTGTTTTTGCGCCAAAACCCCGAATTTGACTTCTATATGGATGTGAGTTTTAGGGGCAATGTGAGTTTGCGCTCCAATGGAAAATGCGATGTGAGTAGCATAAGTAAACAATATTTTAACGGAGGGGGGCATAAAAACGCCAGCGGGGGTAAAATTGAGGGTTTTAAAGAAAGTTTTAGCTATTATGACATCAAAGAACAATTAGAGGGAGTCTTCGCACAAGAGGCCGCGGGGGACTCTGATGGTTTTTTTGCCAACCGATTTGGATTTTGAACTTATCAAAATAAAAGGGTGTTCATGAGGTCATTAGTTGTTGCTTCTTGTCTTTCAGTAGCTTTTATCGCGGGGTGCGCAAAGCTTAGTATAACTCCCGAACAGGTGTCCAGGTACAATAATGGAGTGCAGGTGCTCACCTCCAGTCAGCCCAATTCTAAGGTGCAGGTAGAGGTAGCCCAAAAGCAACTCAAGGGCTTGGACGATCCTCCCTTAGTGCTCTATGTGGGGGCGGAGCTGACAGGGGGTAGTCCTCTGGATTTTGACAGCAGTCATATCAGTGTGAGTGAAGGGCAACGCAATCTGCCCGTGCTCAGTTTTAAACAAATGCTCAAATCCAGCTACGATTTTGACCCGGTGTTACAAAAATTCAATATCGCCGTACCCTCCACGCCCATTACGGGGGACAATATCCCCTCGCCGATGTTCTACTACGGGCAGGGGGCTTTCTTGGCCTACGATATGATGATGGGCGTGCCCTTTATGATGATGGATGACGCACAAACCCAGGCGATCATGCAAGATGAACGGCAAGCTTTTAAGATCATGGCCATCAACTATCTTAGAAAGTCCACACTCAAGCCCAATAGCAAGGCTAGGGGGGGCTTTGTCGTGGTGGATCCCAAACACATTACCGCCGGGACCTTGGTGGTGAGGGTGGCTCTCAATAATGAGGTGCACACCTTCAAAATTGATGTCAAGTAGGTTCTTTGCAAACTCTACAGGCCCTTTTAACCCAAATTTCAAGCACCACCACCCTTGAGGGCTTGGAGAATCTGCGCCTACAGGTTTTGGGTAAAAAGGGGTTGCTCACCCAAGAATTTTCCCAGCTCAAAAGCCTAGAGGGGCAGGTAAAGGCACAAAAGGCCCAAGAGCTCAACCAATTCAAAGAGGCCTTCACCAGCACGCATGCGCTTAAAAAGCAAGAGCTGCAAAACCTAGCCCTAGAGGCCAAATTGTGCGCCCAAAAAATCGATTGGAGCTTGGCCCACACCCATTTGCGCGCAAGTTTTGGCCACCCCTTGAGCCACACTAAGGATCGCATCATTGAGTATTTCACCCAGTTGGGTTTTAAGCTCCACCTAGGGGCCTTGATTGAGGATGAGTTTTACAATTTTGACGCGCTCAACATGCCCGCCTACCACCCCGCGCGCGACATGCAAGACACCTTTTATTTTCAAGATCGCAAGCTCTTGCGCACCCACACCTCACCCACCCAAATCCACGCCCTGCAACACCAAGAACCCCCCATCAAGATGATTAGCGTGGGCCCCACTTTCAGGCGCGACTACGACACCACCCACACTCCTATGTTCCATCAGGTGGAGGGTTTGGTAGTGGATCGCGCGCGCCGTGTGCATTTTGGGCATCTCAAGCAGGTGTTAGAGGATTTTTTGCACCACTTTTTTGGAGATGTCCGCGTGCGTTGGCGCTCTAGTTTCTTTCCCTTCACGGAGCCCAGCGCGGAGGCCGACATTAGCTGTGTTTTTTGTGAGGGGCGGGGGTGCAGAGTGTGCGCCCACACCGGTTGGTTAGAAGTGCTCGGATCGGGCTGTGTGAATCAAAGGGTGTTTGAGAATGTGGGGGTTTGTGGTGTGAGTGGGTATGCCTTTGGGCTGGGCATTGAGCGTTTGGCCATGCTCACCTGCGAGATCAACGATCTAAGAAGCTTTTTTGAAACCGATTTGAGATTGTTAGAGGCCTTTTGATGTTATTAAACACTTACGCTCTGCATGATTTTTTAGAGGGCTCTCTGCCCGATGTGCCCACCCTATGCGCGGATTTGAGTCGTATCGGTCTAGAGGTAGAGGGCGTGATGCCCTTTGAGCTGTCTGAATGGGTGGTGGTGGGCAAGGTCTTGGAGTGTGCCCAACACCCCAATGCCACCAAACTTAGCGTGTGCCAAGTGGATGTGGGTTCTGAGGTGTTGCAGATAGTGTGTGGGGCGGCCAATGTGGGCGCAGGGCAGTTTGTGGCCGTGGCGTTGATGGGGGCGCATTTGCAGGCTTGTAACTTAGACATACAGATGAGCACCCTTAGGGGGGTGGAGAGTTTTGGCATGCTGTGTTCTAGTACAGAATTAGGCCTGCCCAAACTCTATGAAGGGATTTTGATTTTAGATAGCAGTGTGAATAGGGATCGCGCGCTTGTGTTGGGCACACCTTTAAAGGACTTGCCCTTTTTTAAGGGCGCGCTTTTAGACATCGCGCTCACTCCCAATCGGGGGGATTGTTTGAGTGTACTAGGGATCGCGCGCGAACTTGGCGCGCTCTATCCTCTTTGCTTAAAATCCCCCCCTCAACCGATCTCTCATGCTAGTCTAGAGATTTCTCTACCCCCCTTGCTCCCCCCCTGCGCGCTAAGTTATGCCCTGCTAGATGGGGACACCCCGGTTACGCCCCTTGAGATCGCCCTTACTCTAGCTTGGCAGCATAGTTTGCACCCTAGCCCGCTGGAGAATCTCTTAGAATACGCCGCCTATCTTAGCGGTGTGATCTTACACGCCTATCCTTTTGGGCCCTTAGAAGTGGGTGTCAGCACGGAGGGCTTTTTGCACGCCAAACAGGCTTCTCAAACTCTGGCAAATATCGGGGTAACCCCCCCCAAACCCCCTCGCACAAGCCCATGCCTGATAGAAGCCAGTTTCATAGACCCAGCCTATCTATGCCGCTGCCTGCACAAACACCCCCAAGAACACGCCTCTTTAAGCCTGACTTATAAAACCAAGCGCGGGAGTCATCCAAAGGTACAGGAGGGCTTGGCGTGGCTTGCTGCGTTGCTGGCGCGTTTTTATCCTAATGCCACCCTACAACTGGGTCCATCTAGCCACTCTTTAAACCCCATACGCATAACTCTAGACATAGAAGACATCGCCCAAATTCTGGGCTTGCATGTGGATGGCGCGCGTGTCCAAGAGATTTTAACGCGCTTGGGTTTTGGGGTGTGGGCGCAGGGGGCGCGCTTGGAGATCCAAGTGCCTTCACACCGCCACGACATCGCCACAATTCAAGATGTCGCCGAAGAGGTGTTGCGCTTTGTGGGTTTAGAACACATCCCCAAGCAGACCCTCGCCCTTAGCGAACTGAGCGACACCAACCCCCATTACACCCGCTACAAATTTGAGCGGGCTTTAATCAGCCGTGCTCTAGCCCTACAATTCAAAGAAGTGGTACACTATCTCTTTGCCAAGAAGGCGTTTTTACACGGCCTGGGTTACCCCACCTTGCCCCAAGAACTAGACCTGCTCAACCCTATCAATAACGATCTCAACACCCTGCGCACCTCTTTAATCCCGGGTCTCTTGCAGGCCTGCGCGCGCAATAAAAATTTGGGCTTTAAAAGCATCGCTTTATTAGAGTTGGGCAGTGTGTACACCCCCCAGCGAGAAGAGCGATCCACTCTAGCCCTTTTGGCCAGCGGGCTTAAAAGCCTGCCCCACTACCCCCACCCCAAGGGGCAGGCGTGGGATTTTTACGCCTTTGCGCGCGCGATCTCTAGTGTGATCGGGGCTTTTGATCTAGAGCCTATCACCCAAGAGCACGCCCAAGAAAATCCCTATTTGAACACCACCTACCACCCCTACCAAAGCGCGTGGATGGTGCAAGAGGGGCAAAAAATCGGGGTTTTAGGCGCGCTCAACCCGCTGTTGGTACAAAAAGAAGATCTGCTAGAGGGCTTTATTGCCGAGATTGATTGTACGCATTTACACCCAAAGCCCTATAAAGCCCAAGAGTTTTCTAAACTCCCCACCAGTTTTAGGGATTTAACCCTTCTTATTGATAACAATCACCCCTTTAGCGCGCTGAAAACAAGCCTGCTAAAAGCCCAGATCCCCCATTTAAAAGAAGTCTTCCCCCTAGACATCTATACAGAGAACGCCGATCAGATCGCGCTGAGTGTGCGCTTGAAAATCCAATCTGAGGAGTCTTTGACAGATGCGCAATTACAAAGCGTCACGCAGCAGGCCCTAAGCGTGCTCGAGCGCGATTTCAACGCCAAACTCAAGTAATGCTACACATTGCCCCCGCTTCTAAATTTGATCTTGTCCTAGATCATCTGCCTGCGGACAAATCTTTGAGTCATCGCGCGCTCCTCTTTGCACTCTTATGCCAACAGCCCTGTTTGGTACAAAATTTGCTCACAGGGCAGGATTGCTTGAGTACTCTTCATATCGCTAAGGCGTTGGGTTTAAAGGTACAAAAACACACCCCCAACACCCTTAAGCTCACCCCTCCTAAACAATTTTTACACTTCAGCGAGCCTGCAAAGCCTTTAAATTGCCACAATTCGGGCACGACCATGCGTCTTTTGAGCGGACTGCTCAGTAGTAGCCAAAGCCAAAAAAACCACTACATTTTAGTGGGCGATTCTTCTTTGAGTCGACGGCCTATGGGGCGCGTGATCGCCCCCCTAGTACAAATGGGTGCGCAAATTTGCGCGCGGGCTCAAAATACCCTAGCCCCTTTGAGTATTGTAAGCACACCTTTAAAGGGGGTTGTTTACAATAGCCCCATCGCCTCCGCACAAGTGAAAAGCGCGCTGCTACTAGCCACTTTGCAGGCCAAAGACCCCCTCATCTTTAGCGAGCCCTCTTTGAGCCGCGATCACACCGAGCGCATGCTAGCCGCCCTAGGGGCCAATATCCACACAACTCCCCAAGGCATCACTCTAGAACCCTTGAGCAAGCCCCTAGAGTCCTTTTCTTGGACGATCCCAGCGGATCCTTCTAGCGCCTTTTACTTTGCCCTCGCCGTGGTACTTGTGCCCCAAAGTGCGGTGTTGCTCAAAAATGTCTTGCTCAACCCCACGCGCACAGAGGCCTTTAGAGTCTTAGAAAAAATGGGCGCGCATGTGGAATTGCACCCGCGCGCTCAAGAAATCGAACCTGTGGGGGATATTTATGTAGAACACCGCCCCCTCAAAGCCATCGCCCTTCAAGCAAACATCGCCTCTTTGATCGACGAATTGCCCGCCCTAGCTGTGGCAATGAGTGTGGCCCAGGGGGTGAGCGTGGTAAAAAATGCCAAAGAGTTGCGCGTGAAAGAGAGCGATCGCATCGCCACCACTTTAGCTAATTTAGCCAAAATGGGCGTAGAATGTGTGGGCTTTGAAGATGGTTTTCAAATTAAAGGGGGCTGTCTTAAACGCCCCAAAGAACCCCTAGAGAGTTTTAACGATCATCGCATCGCCTTGAGTTTTGCGAGCGCGCTTTTAGCTTGCGGGGGGACTCTCAAGAACGCCGCATGTATGGATGTCTCCTTCCCCCAATTTCAAGAGATTTTAGGGCGTATCGCCCGTATTAAGGACACAAATGCAAGTGAAAATGGCTAAGAACTACGGCTTTTGCTTTGGGGTCAAGCGCGCCATTGAGATCGCCCAAAAGAATAAAGATAGTCTGACTTTGGGCTCTTTGATCCACAACCCTAAAGAAATTGAACGCCTAGAGCGCGATTTTAATGTCAGAGTGCAAGACGATGTGGGGGCTATTGAGTCGCATAGCAGTGTGATCATCCGCACGCATGGCATCCCTAAAAATGATTTGGCTTTGCTTAAAGAAAAAGGGGCGCATATTATTGATGCCACCTGTCCCTATGTGATCAAGCCCCAACAAATTGTAGAAAAGATGAGCGCTAAAGGCTATCAAATCGTGCTATTTGGGGATGCTAACCACCCAGAGGTCAAGGGGGTGATTAGCTACTCTAGCACCCCTCCCCTAGTGGTCAACTCCCTAGAAGAATTGCAGGGTAAAAAGCTGGGCAAAAAAGTAACCCTAGTGTCTCAGACCACCAAGCAAACCCCCAAACTCTTAGAGATCGCTAACTTCTTGATCACTCGCTGTGCGGAGGTGCGCATTTTCAACACCATCTGTAATGCCACCTTTGACAACCAAGAGGCGGTTAGAGAACTCAGTCAAGAGGTGGATGTGATGATCATCGTGGGGGGTAGAACTTCTTCTAACACCAAACAGCTTTTTCACATCGCCAAGGAGTTTTGTACAGATAGCTACTTGGTGGAGGATTTTAACGATCTGGACCCGGCGTGGTTTAGGGGCAAACGACTCTGTGGAATCAGCGCGGGGGCCTCTACTCCAGATTGGATCATTGAGGGAGTGAGAGAACAGATTGCAGGGTTTTGAATGCGTATTAGGAGATTGAGTGAACCCCTATAGTACCCAATGCATTGATCAAGACGACATTGATTCAGTTGTGCGCGCGTTGCAGGGCGCGCATCTAGCGCAAGGGCCTTTATTAGAGGCGTTTGAAAACGCCCTAGCCGCTTATCTGGGTGTCAAGCATGTCATTGCCTGCAATAGCGCCACTTCTGCACTGCTGATGACTTATCAAGCCCTAGGGTTGGCAGAACAAATTGCCATCACCACCCCCATTAGCTTTGTGGCGACGGCAAACATGCTCTTAGCATGCCAAGCCACCCCGCTATTTTGCGATATTGGCGCAGATGGCAATCTAGACCCCGCGCGCTTAGAGGAGGTGTATCACACATGCGCACACCCCCAGCGCATTAAAGCATTGGTAAGCGTGGATTATGGGGGGCGGAGTGTGGAAGTAGAAGCTCTGCGCGCATTTTGTACGCGCCACCAACTCTATTTTATCTCAGATAGCTCCCATGCGCTAGGGGGGAGTTATAGAGGGCAAAAGATTGGCGCGCTAGCCGATGCCACGATTTTTAGCCTGCACGCTATCAAACCCATCACCACCGCAGAAGGGGGGCTCATTGCCACGCATAGTACAGAACTCTACCACCAACTCAAACTCTTGCGCGCCCATGGGGTAGAAAACCAAGGCTTTCATGTAGAAGTGTCCGGTTATGGTTATAATTTTAGAATGAATGAATTGCAAGCGGCTTTGGGATTGAGCCAACTCCCCAAATT
Organism: Helicobacter vulpis; assembly: GCF_003660395.1. Classification (GTDB taxonomy): domain Bacteria; phylum Campylobacterota; class Campylobacteria; order Campylobacterales; family Helicobacteraceae; genus Helicobacter; species Helicobacter vulpis. Next base: position 53,136 of record NZ_QXQT01000005.1, on the reverse strand, counting down.
GGACCGCTTCATCGCGGTGCGCGAAGAGATCGCATGTTTTTACGATCGTCTCTTTACCGATAATCCCTATTTCACGCCCTTACACGCCTCTTTGCCCGCGCACATCACCAGTTCGAATCATCTCTATGCGATTCTGTTAAACTCCAATCTGTGGGAGAAAAAAAACGCGTTGTTGCAGGCTTTATTGGACGCACAAATAGGCGTACAGGTGCACTACAAACCCATCCACACCTTTAAACTCTATCAAGAACGCTTAGGGCTTTTGCACTTGCCCAAAGCCCAAGATTTCTACCAAGCCACACTCTCTCTCCCCTGTCATCAAAAGATGACCCTAGCCCTTGCTCAGTACAGCGCGGACACCCTTTTAGCATTGTGCGCGCAACTTTCTGGCTAGGCTATTTGATCAGCTTGGAGATGGCCCTAAAACTAGGGTGCGTGTAGGTTTGCATGCACTCAAAGGCAACGATTTCGTTGCTTAAAATGTGCGCCCCATAGTGTTGCAAGTCGGCTAGGGCGCGCGCTTTGTTGCGCATATCTCTAGAGCTCGTACAATCCTCTAGGATGGTTACCTCAAAACCTGCGCGCAAGAAATCCTTGGCGCTTTGATAAACACAGACATGCGCCTCAATGCCTAGCAAGATCAAATGCGCCTTAGCGGGCAAGAGGGGAGTGAGCACGGGGGCAGCGCTGAAGTGTTCCTTGGTGTGGGGCGTGCCTAAAAAAGCCTGTAAGGGCGCGACACTGGGCCCTAATTTACTAGGGTTTTGTTCGCTTGCTAAGATTTCAAGCTTTAACTCTTGGGCAATCTGTAAAAATTGGATGCAATTGGCCAAGAGCGCGTCCGCTTCTGCCATCACTCCAAGCAATTTCTCTTGAATATCAATGACAATAACATGGGGCATAAAAATCCTTTTTTATAGATTATCTTACCACCGATACCCCAAAGATGCCGAAAAAATGCGCAGCTGGCCAATATCTTTAGACTGGTAGTAACTATCCCGATTGCTTTTGAAGGTGAAGGTACCCCCCCAACCAATATCAAACCCTCTAAAATTGTATTTGGCACCAAAGGCGATGGAATAGCCATTCGAATCGGGTATCCCAATAGCGTCTTGGGGGCTGGGGGCCTGATCGTAACTCAACGCGCCCATCAAGCGCAGATTTCTGCCCATATAGGTCGTGCCAAGCCTAAAGGTGTTGGTGTCGCGCCAACCCGCTCCCATGTTCATCACCCCACTAAAATCTGCCAAACCCACCATGTTTTTAAGAGTCGCCGCGCTCAAGAACTGCACCGTGCCCCCAATACCCTGATAAGACGCGTTGGCGAAATCTGGAGTCACTAAAAACTTATTGCCCTGACTCCAAAAAGTGCGCTCGTACACCCCCTCCACGCGCAAGTGGTGTTTGAAAAACTCGTGAGCGTAAGCGATGTTGATCACTTGGGGTAAAGAAACATTGATATTTAAATGCCCTCTTGTGAGTACATTCCCTAAACTAGGGCCTAATTTAGTGAGCGCAGTCAGTCCTCCCCGCATGTTAAAAGTTACACTGCTGTTATAGACCACAGAGAACATGCCATTTTCAAAAACCCGCATACTCGCCCCGATTTTATAACCCCCCCCCCATGAGCTCCCATTACTCTGTTGGACGACCTGAGAAGTGCCATAGAGATCAGAGATGGCCTCTTGCAAGCCGCTATAGCGCATAATTTGTTTGAGACCATTGTAATAAGTTTCACACACGGGGCTATTTTGATTCATCTCTGCAGTGCATTGCATTGCGGGGCGATAGCCTATACTAGCTAGTTGGGCGCGCATCGAACTGGGTACTTGCTGGCTAAAGACATTATTGGGCAAACCCACAATTTGACTCCCGCTCAACACCGATGCGCCGTGCAAAGGCACATAAACGGTGTTGTCAAATTTGCCTGTTGCGTAGAGTCCACGCCCACTCACCCCCACAGAGAAACGATCCCCAATGGTATAGCTCACGCTGGGGGCAAGCTCAACCATCATGATAAAGACATTTTGCAAGAATTCCCCACCCTGACCATTCCATTTCATGCCTAAGCCAGAGGGCGCGGTAAAACTCCCCCCAAAGGTAAAGCCATTGTGATTGCGTGTTTTGTAAAAGAACTTAGGCAGTACAAAATTAGTCGTGCCGGTCCAACCGCTCACCACTTGCGCGCTGGGCAGAGAGGCCACTGTTGTAACCTTTTGGCTAGTGAGACCCTGCAAGTTGTTAATGAGCTGCTTGAGCGCAGGAATACCCCCATCGATGAGTTTTTGGGCTGCAGAAGTGGCCACACCTCCCAGACCCAAAATATTGATGATGGCCGCGTTGTTAGCATCACTAGGGTTCATCACTAAACTCGTTTCAGAATAAAGCCCCTGATTAGTGCCAGGTACCATGAATTTAAAAGCGGGGATATTGATCACCGTGCTGGTGATCTCAAATTCGCTTTCATTCTCCCCCCAGTCGTTGTTAAAACCCATATTGGCCGGGTTGTAATAGCTCGCGTCCGCACCCCGCGCCCCGGCAATATAGGCAGAATTGAGCGCGGTCCCATTCAAGCTTTGTTCAGAAATTTTAAACCCATTGGCCTGCCCCAACATGGGTACCAACACCACACATGATCGCCACCACCAATGCACACAGACCTCACTTAGGGGGGTGGTATTGTTGGATCACAATGGCTGTACCCGTGCTCATGTTTTGGAAAAGGATTTTATCTGGTTTGCGTTCGTAGTAGATCACTTCCCCGCCTTGTACAAAACGCTGTACCACCTCTCCATTGGGCTCTATGCGCTTGCCAATCCCATTAAAAATATCATGCCCTAATACGATGTCATCAAAGAGATCCCCATAGCTCACCTTGCCAAAGAGATCCCTAGCCGCGCTCCATTTGGCCGAACAAATGCCAGAAAAACACAGATAGTTTTTCTTGATCACAATCTCCCCGGCCTTTTTGCTGAGTTGGTAGAGCTCGATCTGCAAATCGCCCTCTTTATTGCGCTCGATCGTGCCGTAATCATAAAAACGCAACACGGGCGTGTAAATGTAGATGAGTTTGAAGCGTTCTAGGGCTTTTATCCGCGCGATTTCCGCCTCTTGCTTGCGTTGCGCAGCACTCTTTTTAATGAAAAGCTTTTTATGTGCCTTGTGTGCCTTGTGAGTTGACTTGGGTTTGGGGGGCTTTTTGTGCCCGCAAGAAACCAGAAAAGTCCCCAAGAAAACCACCCCTAAAAGCTGTAAAACGCGCCGCCACTTAGCTAATGAGGCCACCACGCAACAAGACTACCCTCTTGCCTGATTGAAGACATTGTACCAAATGCGCCCATCTAACTTGAGCTCCATACTCACTTGGCACAAGCCATCTTTATAGATGGTCTCGGTGATCTCGGCGTTGCGGATCAAAGCGTTGACCTTAGTTTTAATCACGGAGTTTTGCAAGATCATGTCTTTGACTGTGTCAGTAGCGTTCACTCTAATCCCATACATTTTCTCGCCCAATTGGCGATACCCATCCACAATGGCCGCGCGCTTGGCTAGGGCTAGGGCTTGAGAGGGGGAGATCGTGGACTCTGGGGCAACCCCCATGCCCACCGCGCTCAATTCGATCACATTGGTGGGGGTGAGAATGGGCGTGTTGGGCACCATTGCTGGCGCGCCCCCTCCACTAGAGAGATTGCCCTGTGAAGAATTGTCAAAACGGGTCTCAATCTGGGGTTGAGACTTGGGGAAATTGGGCATGGGCGGCTTGCTTGTGCTATTGAAAGTGGTGGGAGGATAAATGGGGGCTTGTAAACCTGTCGCTGAGGGGGGGATGAGCTGCGTTGCCCCCGCGCGCTTGAACATGCCACAACCGCCCACAACTAAGGCCAAACCCACGTAAGCGCACAAGGGCACCAAGCCCCGTGCTCTAGTGCTACCCCCCACGCATGCCTTTTGCTCCATCTTACTACCTTTGAGTCATTTAGATCGCATTATAGCACAAAAAACCCTAAAACTATGCCTGAGCACCGGTGGTTTTAGGCGTTAAACTCTTGAGCACCCACGCGCTGTAAGCACTCCAAAAGATATACAACAAGGTCAAAAGCCCCAAGAGTCCTTGATACCACAGCAAAGGCAACACAGACAGGAAGTCCACGCTTCCCTTAGCGAAACCAAGTAAAATGAGCATTTGCGCACCATAGGGGATCAACCCTTGAAAGATACAAGAGAAGATGTCTAAGATCACTGCGCTCTCACGCCGATCCACGCCAAATTTTACGCTAATTTTCTTGGTGATCTCTCCCACGATCACGATGGCCACTGTGTTATTAGCTACGGCCAAATCCACCACACTCACCAAAGCGGCGATTCCTACCTTAGCGCTTTTAGGACCTACAATGAGCTTTTCGATCTTGGAGATGACCCACGCCACCCCGCCCTCGCGCGTAACCATGAAAGCAATCCCCCCTGTGAGCAAAGAGAGCAAGAAGATTTCTTGCATATTGCTAAAGCCATTATAAATTTCTTTGCCAAAACTGAGCAGAGTGAAATTACCATAATACAAGCCGATCCCCCCAGAAAGCACCACCCCCACAAACAACACTAAAAAGACATTCAAGCCCAAGAGGGCTAAGATCAAGACCAAGAGATAGGGAAGAGTCTTGAGGACTTGGAAATCATGTACGCTCAAGGGTACCACACTCTCAGGCCGCCCAAAGATCAAGAGCAACACCACGGTGAGCAAGCTCGCAGGCAGGGCGATGTAGAGATTGATTTTGAACTTGTCATTCATCGCCACATCTTGGGTACGCGTGCTTGCGATCGTGGTGTCTGAGATGATGGAGAGATTGTCTCCAAACATTGCCCCTCCTAGTAACGCCGCTAAGATCAAGGGCATGGACAATCCGCTTTGCTGGGCCAAACCCACCGCAATGGGACCTAAGGCCACAATCGCGCCCACACTCGTACCAATGGCTGTAGAAATAAAAGCGGCGATCACAAACACCCCCGCAGCCAAGTACTCCACAGGGATATAGGTTAGCCCCAGATTGACCGTAGAATCCACTCCGCCCATCGCCTTGCTCACCACGGCAAAAGCTCCGGCTAGAAGATAGATCACACACATAGTCATGATGTTCTTATCTCCACAGCCGGCCAAGAAATCGTTAAATTTTTGGTTGAGATCGCTTTTAAAGAGCAAAAACGCGCTAGCCACCCCCACACTAGCTGCCACAGGCCCGGGCAATTGGTAAAAACCCATTTTTACCCCGACCAATTCTAGATAAATCCCCGTGCCTAAGTAAGTAACAATGAAAACAAAAAAAGGAACTAGCCCTAGCGCGCTAGGCTGGGCGTGATAAGTGTCTTGTCTAAACTCCTGCATGCACGTCCTTTGTGTGTGAAATGGGTGTGTGATAAAAGGCCACCCATGCACATCAGATCGCTAAGGTGTAAAGAAAAACGCCTAGCTCTCTGTGCCACAACAAAAGACAGCATGAAAACCCTTTCTCAAAAATAGAATGCGGGTAGCCTAACACAAAAAACTTTAAAGAAGCTTGATAGTGTAGAACACCCCCGCTCAAAACGGGGGAACAACCCTTAGTCTTGGTTGTTGCTGTTTTGGCTATTATTGCTGTTTTGGCTGTTGTTAGCACTACCACAACCACAGCTATTGTTGCTGTTTTGGCTATTATTGCTGTTTTGGCTGTTGCAACTGTTGTTACTGTTGTTACTCATAGCGTTCTCCTTTATCGTATTTGGAAACTCAACGCCTCCATGCCCGCATGGTAGCCCATGTTCCTTAACGTTTTGCAAACGCTCCCATCCACGCCTCTAAACGGGCTTTAGCCCGATCATGATTATCTAAGAACTCTTGGTGGGCGTGGGGAGTGATGTAATTAGTGATACAAAATACACCCACACTCGGGATATTAAAACTCTGTGCCACACTCAATAACGCGAAAAACTCCATGTTTTCTAAGGCGATGCCCGCATTGTGCATTTGGCATGCAAAGTTAGGGTTTGTGTGGATGTAGTTGCTAGAGTTGACTTGCACATCGGGCAAACGGATTTGATCCAAGAGCGCGCTGTGTACTTCTAAATGGTTATCTAGGGGGGTGTAACTTTGCGCTTGGGTAAAACTTTGCTCGATTTGGTAACCCCGTGCGCTTTTACACAAAGATAACAAGGGCAGGTTAGGATCATAACTCCCTGCGCTGCCTACAAAGATCAACTCCGTAGGGTTTTCCAACAAGCACAGGCGTGTGAGGCAAATTGTGCTCTGTATGAGCCCCACCCCCACCCCCTTAGCCATCTTAAAATTCTCTGAATATCCCGCGCATACAAACATAACAACCCTTTTCTTCTACCCTAACGCTTTTTCTTTAAGCAGTTCTTAGAGTATTTTATACTAGAGTGCGCCCACAATGAAAGCTAAAGACGCTTCCCCTTTTAAGAAAGCCCTTAAGGAACTCCAAAGGGATAATGTCAAGATCACCCTAGCGGTTGTGTTTGTAGTTTGTATTGCTGGCATGGCGTTGGTCTTGGGGCATGTCCCCATCCACTTTCCTCTGCTGGCTTTGGCCACAGTCATAGGGGGGTATATGGCCATGAATATCGGTGCCAACGATGTGGCAAACAATGTGGGGCCTTTGGTGGGCTCACAGGCGATCACATTGGGCATGGCGATCCTATTAGCCGCTATTTGTGAGGTTTTGGGTGCGGTGTTGGCGGGGGCAGATGTGGTACAAAGCATCAAGGGCAAGATTATCAACCCGGCGCACATAGAGAGTACAGCGGTATTTGTGGGCATGATGTTGTCAGCCTTGCTCTCTGGGGCGTTGTGGCTACACTTGGCGACAGCCATTGGTGCGCCCGTTTCCACCACACACTCTATTGTGGGGGGGGTCTTGGGAGCGGGGCTGATGGCCGGGGGACTGGGGGCTGTGGAGTGGCATTTTCTAGGGGGGATTGTGGCAAGTTGGGTGATCTCTCCGGTGATGGGAGGGGGGATTGCTATGGGTTTATTGGCCATCATCAAAAATGTCTTGAGCGATAAAGAAAATAAGAAGCAAGCCGCGTTGGGGGTGATGCCTATTTTAGTGGGCATTATGGGGGCGGCTTTCACGTGGTATATGTTCGCTAAGGTGTTAGGGAAAAAATTACCCCTTTCTTTGCAATGGTGGCAAGAGGTTGGCCTGAGCCTTGTGGTGGGTTTGGGAGTTTATATTCTGTTTAAATCCTATGTTTCTAAGAGACTAGCACTACTAGAAAACACCAAAGAGAGCGTACATACTCTCTTTACCTATCCCCTGATCTTTGGGGCGGCCTTGTTGAGTTTTGCGCACGGGGCCAATGATGTAGCCAATGCAGTAGGGCCTTTGGCAGCCATTGTACAGAGTTTGCAGGAGTGGGGCAACCACGCCATCCCCACTAAGGCTTATGCGCCCTTGTGGATCATGTTCATTGGAGGAATGGGGATTGCGTTGGGTTTGAGCTTGTATGGCCCCAAGCTTATTAAAACCGTGGGGAGCGAGATCACAGAATTAGACAAAATGCAGGCCTTTTGCATCGCAATGGCCACGGTGATCACCGTGTTATTTGCCTCCAAATTGGGTTTGCCCGTGAGCTCGACGCATATCACTATTGGCGCGGTCTTTGGCGTGGGCTTTTTACGCGAACTCCTACAAAGACGCACTTTAGAGATCAAGCAGATGATCTTAGACGCGCACGCGGGCGAGGACGCTAGCGTGATCAAGAATTTCTTAGAACGCTTTGAAAAAGCCAGCCCCAAACAGAAAAAAGAGATGTTAGCCTATCTCAAAGCTTTAAAGAAGAACAACAACACTTTAGAATACTCTATTGGATTGAGCAAGAAAGAACGCAAAACACTTAAGAAGGCTTATAAAAGCGAGTTAGTTCAGCGTTCTGTAATCAAAAAGATCATCACCGCTTGGATGGTAACCGTGCCTATTTCCGCCTTGTTGGGCGCGTTAGGTTATTATCTAATCGCCATGTTTGATATTGTAGGGCGGCTGTAGATGGCTTGTTTGCCCGCTGTAGCTTACCTTTTTTAAGGAGACCCTTGGGGTTTTACGAGCCGATTTTAATGTTTGGATTAGCCTTGTTGTTGGTGTTGCTCAACGCCTTTTTTGTGCTGTCCGAATTTGCCATTGTTAAGGTGCGCCGCTCTAAGCTAGAGGAGCTCAGCTTGCACAATAACCAAAACGCCACCTTAGCTCTCAAAATTAACGCGTCCATCAACACCTATTTGAGCGCAACCCAGCTAGGGGTTACTTTGTCTTCTCTGGGCTTGGGCTGGCTTGGGGAGCCAGCCATCGCACATTTCATCACTCTATTGTTGAAAAAATGGTTGCATTTTGAAAGCCTGTATATTTTTGCGCACAGTTTGAGCGTAGCAATCTCCTTTAGCTTCATCACACTCTTGCACGTGATCTTGGGTGAGATCGTGCCTAAGTCCATCGCCATCGTGCGCTCAGAGAGTGTAGTATTATGGATCGCGCGCCCCTTGCACGCCTTTTGGCTCATCTCCTATCCCATTGTCAATCTCTTTGATTTCTTGGCTAAGATCGTACTAAAAGTTTTTGGGATCGAACCCCAGCATGACAGCACCCACTCAGAAGAGGAATTGAAGATTATCGTGGGCGAGAGCTTGAAAGGAGGGGTGATTGACTTTGTAGAAGAAGAGATCATTAAAAACGCGGTGGATTTTTCAGACACCAGCGCGCGCGAAGTAATGACTCCTAGAAAGGACATGGTGTGTTTGGATTTACAACGCCCCTATAAAGACAATATCCAAACCATGTTAAAAAACCCCTTCACGCGCTACCCATGTTGTGATGGCAATAAGGACAATATCTTGGGTCTGATCCATATTAAGGATGTGCTCTCGGCCTCCTTACTGGACACGAAAGAAGCCCAGAATTTCCGATATCTGCTAAAAGACATGCTCATTGTGCCAGAAAGCGCGTCTATCTCGCAAATTTTGCTCAAAATGAACAACAAGCGGGTTTATAGTGCCTTAGTGGTGGATGAATATGGGGGCACTTCTGGCTTGCTAACAATGGACGACATCATTAAGGAGATCATGGGTAATATTTCGGACGCACATGATTTGAGTAAGGAAGGTATCAAGCGTTTAGATGAAAATACCTTTGAGTGTGATGGCATGGTAGATTTAGAAAACATGGCAGAATTGCTCAAGATCAAATTTGACCCAGATTACGAACAGGTAACTTTGGGGGGGTATGTCTTTAGCTTGTTGGAGCGCTTGCCAGAGGTGGGCGATGTGGTGGGGGACGCGCATTGTATCTTTGAAGTGTTAGATATGGACAAAGCTCGAATCAAGAAGCTCAAACTCATGAAAAAGAATCTCTAAAAGGGGTACTCATGAAACTTAAATTAGCTAAAACTTTAGGTGTGTGTTGTGTCGTGGGGGGCTTGCAAGCCCAAAGTGCGTTTTTACAGGCCCCGCCACAGAGCACCACAGAGCACCCTTCCATGCTCTCTCTCAAACAGGCATGGACGATTGTCCTAGCTAATTACGATGGGATCAAAGCCCAAGACTATGCGCAACAAAAAGCCAAAAAGCTCAGTACAGCGGCCAAACTCTCTTTTCTACCCCAAATTGACTTGAGTGCCTTTTATGTCCATTTGGCCAAGCCTATCACTGTTTCTCCCTTCAAGGGCAACCAAGCCAAGATTCAAGAATTTGCCGGGGGCATGGAACGCTTTTTGAGCCAACCCGCGCTGGCGCACTTGGGCGGGGCGGCCATAGCCCAAGGCATTGGTGGGATGATGGGCATGTTAAGCCAACCTTTCCTATTCTCTAAAGAAAATGTAGTGTTGGGGGCCTTGAGCATTATCTATCCCCTTTACATGGGCGGAGCGCGCTTTTATATGAGTAAACTCGCGTCTTTAGCCCATAGGGAATCCATGGAAGTTTCGCGCCTGAAGCGACTCTCCACTTTCCAAGAATTGGTCAAAATTTACTATGGTTTGGTGCTAGATAGAGAGGTGCTAGCCGTGCTCCAAGATGTAGAAAAGGGGCATTTAAAACATTATCAAAATGCTCTGAAACGCCAAAAAGCTGGGCAGATCGCGCGCGTGGAAGCCTTGAGCGCATCGGTGGCTTATGAAAAGAGCAAGATCAAAACCATGCAAGCTGCAGACGCTCTAGAAGTCGCCACCTTAGCTTTTAACACCATTCTCTCTAAAGAAAATGCAGCAAGCCACTTTGCCCCCAGTGCGAATTTAGACATTCACCCCAAACATTTGCCTAATTTAAACTTCTTTGTCCAAGAGACCTTGAGTTCTTACCCCGTGCTCAAAAGCTTGGCCATCAAACGCAAGAGCGCGCACGAAATGGTAAAATTAGAGGCCTCCAAATTTCTACCCCATTTTAATTTCTTTGGGGCCTACATCATGAAAGAAAATAATTCCACTTTCATGGACATGGTGCCCCAGTGGTTTGTGGGTGTGGGGGCACGCCTGCCCATCCTGACCCCCACAGGGCGGATCATGCACTACCAAGCGGCTAGAATCGATGAGTTGCAAACCAGCGCGCTACAAAGCCAAGCTAAGAAAGACATGGAATTGCTGGTGCATAAAACTTACTTGCAATGCCAATCTTATTTAAAAGAGTACCAAAGTCTCAACACTAGCATTGAGCTGGCTAAAGAAAATTTAAAATTACAAGAAGAGGCCTTTAATCAGGGCATGGGGACAAACTCCTTAGTCGTGGACGCACGCAACTCACTTTCGGGCATTTTGGTAGAACAAAAGACGAGTGCGTTCAAATACATCAGCGCGCTTGTGGATTTGATGGCTCTTGGGGATCACATCGATCTCTTTTATGATTACGCGCACTAGGATAAGACATGGCTAGCACAGCAGATAAAAAACCCTTAGTTCTTATTTTAACGATCTTGATCGCCCTAGGGATTTTGGGGTGGCTTGGCAAGCTCTATTACCAAGCCTATAGCCACAAGGTAGAACGGCTACAAGGCTTTATAGAAGCTAGGGAGTATAGCGTGAGCTCCAAGTTGGCCGGACGCATCGAAAGCGTGGTGGTTAAAAAAGGCGATCAGATCAAAAAAGGCGCATTAGTTTTTACCATCCATAGCCCCGAGGCCGAAGCCAAGCTATTACAAGCGAGCTCGAGCCACAAAGCCGCAGTCGCTTTGCGCGATGAAGTGTTAAAGGGAAGTCGCAACCAAACTATCAAAAGTGCCAAAGATGTCTACCAAGCCGCCAAAGCCCGCAGCGATCTAGCCCAGGAAACCTATAAGCGTGTGCAAGAGCTCTATGATAAAGGCGTGGCGAGTTTACAAAAACGCGATGAGGCCTATGCAGCCTTCCAAAGTGCCAATTACAATAAAGAGGCCGCTTTCCAACAATACCAGCTAGCGCGCGAGGGGGCTAGTCAAGAGAGCAAAATCGCGGCTAAAGAAAAAGCCCAAGCCGCCTTAGGGCAGCTCAATGAAGTGCAGGTTTTCCTGCGTGATAAGAATGCTTATAGCCCCATTGATGGGGAGGTGAGCAATGTCTTACTCTATAGCGGGGAGTTGAGCCCTAAGGGGTTTCCAGTCGTCTTAGTAACAGACACCGCACATGCGTGGTTGAATTTGAGTGTGCCGGAGAAATACCTAAAACAATTCAATGTGGGGTCTGTTTTTAAGGGCTATGTACCCGCCTTGGATCAAACTCTAGAGTTCAAAGTTACCTATGTGAGCGTGATGGGAGATTTTGCTACATGGAAAAGCACGAGTAGTAGCAAGAGTTATGACATGCGCTCTTTTAGCATTGAGGCTACCCCTTTGAGTGAGATGGCGCGCTTGCGGGTGGGCATGAGTGTCTTGGTTAACCCTTGATGTGGTCTAGAATCAAGCAGGATACCTATGGTCTCACGCTGTGCTTGGGCGTGCCTTTGTTATTATGGGCGTTGTTGACTGGCATCTTCTACAAAGAGCTCCCCACCAAACTCCCCATTGGGATCGTGGATTTAGATCACAGCCACCTAAGTCAAGAGATCACCAGTGCTTTAAACGCCAATAGTTATCTTTTTTTGAAACATTTTTACCCTTCTTTGAGCGATGCCAAAGCAGATTTGGATAGCAAAAAAATTTATGGGGCGGTGGTGCTCAATAAGGATTTAGAACGCCATGTCAAGTTAGGAATCAAAACCCCCGTGGTACTTTACTACGATGCCGAATTTGTCCTAGTGGGCAAGGCGATTTTGAGCGCTTTTACCCAAACCTTGATGACCTTGAATGTGAAAAATGATGTCGCTAGAAACTTAGGCACACAGGGCGATTTTAACACCGCTAAAGCCCTAGCCTTCCCCTTGCATGCCAACATCCATGCCCTTTACAACCAGAACAATAACTACGCACAATTCCTATTGGGGGTGATCCTGCCCTGTATGTGGCAAATTCTCATCGCCTTAGGCATGCTGAATTTCTTACAACACAGCACCACCACCTTACAAGCCTTTGGCGCGTTATGGCTCAATACCTGCATTTTTAGCCTATGGGGAATTCTCATGTTAGGGTTTTTAAAGCCTTATTACGCACATTTGTGGTTGCTTTTAGGTGGGGTGGTGTTGATGGTGCTGAGTATTTCTAGCGTGGTTTTAGCCCTGCACGCTCTATTAGGCGATCCTATTAGAAGTACTTCGGTGGTTGCTGCGTATACCGCCCCCTCTTTGGCCTTTGTGGGAGTTACCTATCCGGTGAACAACATGAATGCGTTGGGCGAGTTTTGGGGGTCTTTATTGCCCGTGAGTTACTTTATTAAGGCCTTGATCGCCTTGGCACATTATAGCGATGGGGTGGTTTTGGCTTGGCAATCCCTGTTAAAAATGGGGCTGTTCATGCTATTTTTGCCCCTTGGGTTGTGCTTGTGGTATTTGAAAGAGAAAAAGACATGAGAGTATTTTTAAACGAGTTTAAGGCCATTTTTACACATGCTGGGGTGCGCTTTATTATCATCGTAGGTCCCTTGTTTTATGCTTTTCTCTACCCCTTGCCCTATAAAAACGACATTGTAACGGGCCAACCAATCGTACTAGTAGACTTGGATCAAAGCACACTTTCTAGGCGGCTCATGCGCATGTTAGAAAGCACGCCCAGTATCCACATCACGCATTTTTCCCAATCTCCCCAAGAAGCCAAGAGATTGCTAGAAACTGAACAAGTCTATGGGATCGTATTGATCCCTAAGTTCTTTGAGCGCGCCATTTACACCAGTACCCCCGCGCGTGTGGAGCTCTACACCAATGCGAACTATTTTTTGATCTACAGCGCAATTGCCAACGCAGTGGTGGACGTGTTGGATACCCTAAGCGATGCCATTAAAACCCACAAAAGCTTGTTTGAAAGTGAGATCGCCAAAGAACATAATCTCCTTTCCTTGCAAACCATTCCCCTTTATAACCCTTCTGTGGGCTATCTCAATTACGCAATTGCCAATGTCTTTATTTTTATTTTACACCAAACTTTGCTCATGGGCACTAGCATGCTCACCTGTGCGCAGGGGCGCGTTGTCTCCCATTTTTCAAGCGCTCTGCGTTTAATGTGGGTACGCTGTGTGTGTTTTAGCGTGATCTACGCCTTTTTAGCCCTCCTGTACTTGGGGGTGTTGTTTCCCTATTATGGGATTCACATCCATGCTAACCCCTCTGTCTTGTTGGGTTTCATGCTGGTGTTTTTAATGAGCACGGCGAGCTGTGGGGTGGTGTTGGGTACTTTTGTGCGTAAGGGCACACAGGCCGCCCAGATTGTGCTGATCTCTTCCTTACCCCTAGTCTTTATGATGGGCTTTATTTGGCCTTTAGAACTGATGCCTCGCTTTTTGCGCCTGCTTTTGCAAATTGTACCCGCCTACCATGGCATTTCCTCTATGGTGATGTTAAACCAACTAGGCGCGCCCTTGAGCGCGGCTTTTTCCCATGTAATCTATTTAGTGGGGATTCTTGGGCTGGCCTTATGCGTGGGGGCGTGGCGGCTCTCAAGAAAAACCCATGCCTAGCTCTTTAGCCTTTAAAGAAGCGTTTCCCCACACCATCCCTCTACTGGTAGGCTTTATTCTAGTAGGCGCAACCTTTGGAGTGTTGGTGCAACAGGCGGGGTATGGGTTTTGGGTGGCGGTTTTTATGAGTGTATTCATCTACGCGGGGGCGGTGCAATTTTTAGTGGTGGGTTTGTTGAGCGCGCATGCGGACATGCTCAATATCTTTCTCTTGGTGGCCCTGCTCAACGCGCGTCAAATCTGCTATGCCATCGCGATGCTAGAGCCCTTTAACAAGACGCGCGGGCGCATCTACTACTTAGCACACACCCTCACAGATGAAAGCTTTTCGCTATTGGCCTTGGTCAAGCCCAAGCAGAGCGATCCTCAAGACTTCATGTTGGCGATTTCTATGCTCAATCAAATTTATTGGGTGGTGGGAACGGCCTTAGGGGCGCTCTTGGGGGAAGGGTTTACCCTGAATGTGGAGGGCATTTCTTTCATCGTAACCGGGACTTTTTTGGTGATCTTTATGGAGCAATGGAAGGCAACGCAACGCCATGCCCCCGCACTCATTGGGCTTTTGAGCGCGCTGGGCTGTTTTCTTCTCTTTGGCAAAGTCCATTTTCTCTTGCCCACCTTGTTGGTGATGGTTTGTATTCTCATTTTCTTTAAAAGGCGTTTGGAATGAGCGATCTCTATGTGTGGTCTGTCCTCATCATCACAGTCGCCACCACCTATTTTATCCGCATCTTCCCCTTTTTGCTCTTTAATGCCAAACGCCCCGCGCCCAAAATATTGCTCTATCTGGGGCGGGTTTTGAGTTTGGGCGTGGTGGGCATGCTCATTGTCTACAGCCTTAAGGATACGCCCTTTTCTAGCCCCCCTTATGGGCTTAATGAAGTGCTGGCAGTGGGCTGTGTGGTGCTCTTGCATGTGTTTTTGCGTGTCTTCGCCTTGAGCGTCATCGGGGGTACTGCGCTTTACATGTGGTTGGTACAAAGCGCGATCCTCGCGCAATTCTTTTAGAATTTGTAAAGGTACATGCAATTGAACATCAAGGAGGTTTCAAAGCGCTTGGAGGCGAGTAAAGTTTTATTAGTCGGCAAGAGTTTTACGCCGATTTCAATGCGGTGTCTGGTGTAAAGGGTGAGGGCAATCCCTCCCTGCACAATGAGTCCAGCCGTGTAGATGACATGCTTGTTTTTAAAACTAAAATCCGCGTCGTCGGTGTAGATCACCGCCCCCAAACCCGCCCCCCCATAGAGCCCTAGAAAATGCTGGTAAGAGCGGGTCAAAGGGATTTCTAAAGGGATTTCTAAGCCCACACTGGCCACGCCATAAAAAGAGTTAGAGGGGTTGTACTTGGAACGCCAATTCACGCTAGAAGTGGCCAAGTCCAACGCGATAAACCCGCGCAACCCGATGTAATTTTTAAAGAAAGTCTGCAGCCCTCCCTTGAAACTCAAAATGGCCGGGAAGCTCTTTAATTTGGTGTTTTTATAATCCTTTTTGATATTGATCATCCCAAAGCCCATGCCAAAATACCCGCCATTTTTCAATTTGAGTTGTTTGTGTTGGTTATACAGACGGGTGTAGGTGTCCTGTTCTTTGAGCCACATCTTTTCTTGCGCACCCAAGGCAATTTGCAAACCCCAACCCAACAAGACAATCTGCGCACGCTTCAAATCTACTACCCATTGTGCTTTTCTTTTATTGTATAATAGCACAAGCTCCCATGATTTAAATGTGGATCACTTTTGCGTTAAGGGACCTTGTGATTGCAACAGCGCCTGTAGGTTATGTGAAATCGGACACGCTTTTTTTGCGCGGATATTGGAATTTTAAGACCCCCGCAAGCGCGCTCAAACAGCTAGAACGCGTGATTAAAGCCGCCCCCCCAATCAGAGCCATTGATTTTAAAGAAGTGGAGGGTTTGGATTTTGTCTTTTTGATGTTGCTCTATGACCTCTTGGGGCGCAAAAAACCCGCCTTCTTAAACGCCAATATCTACAATGGGCGCGTGTTGGAGGTGGTGGAGAGCTGGGTAAAAGAAGACCCCAGCATTTTATATCAAGAACACGCAAGCCGCCCCAAGCGCAACCCTTTAGAGAAGTTGGGTAAGAGCGTGGCCTGCTTTTTCAACACCGTGCTCAACACCTTTAACTTTTGTGGCATGGTGCTTTACTTCTTAGGGCGCGCTTTGATCAAACCCAAAACCCTATGCCTGACCCCTTTGATTCACCACATTCACGAAAGTGGGTTTAAGGTTTTGCCTGTGAGCATTTTGACCGTCTTTGTGGTGGGCTTTGCGATCGCCTTGCAGGGGGCGATCCAATTGCAAGATTTGGGCTTTCCCTTGATGAGTATTGAGATGACGGCCAAGCTAGCCCTAAGAGAGATGGGGCCTTTTATTTTAACCTTAGTGGTGGCCGGGCGCAGCGCCTCTAGTTTTACCGCCCAAATTGGGGTGATGAAGATCACCGAAGAATTAGACGCCATGCACACTATGGGGCTTAACCCCTTTGCATGGTTGGTTCTACCTAGGGTGTTGGCCTTGGTGATTGTGATGCCCTTGATGGTCTTTATTGCCGATGCCTTTGCGCTCTTGGGGGCGATGGTGGCCATTAAATACCAACTAGGCATCACCTTTAGCCACTATGTGGCGCGCTTGCATGAAAATGTGGGCTTGAGCCATTTTTTTGTGGGGCTCATCAAGGCCCCCTTTTGGGGGTTTGCCATCGCGCTAGTGGGGTGCATGCGTGGGTTTGAGGTGAAGGGAGACACCGAGTCCATAGGCACGCTCACCACCATTAGCGTGGTGAACGCGCTCTTTTGGATCATCTTCTTAAACGCCCTTTTTTCTGTCATCTTTAGTAAACTCAATATGTAGGCATGGCATGGTAGACAATTTACCCCGTTTGATTGAAGTGCAGGATCTATACACCGCCTATGGCGATCATGTCATTCATAGAGGTGTGAGTTTCTCGGTTTACCAAGGGGAGGTTTTGGCGATTTTGGGGGGGAGTGGGAGCGGGAAGAGCACCCTTTTAAGGAGTATGATCTTGCTCAACAAGCCCATCAAGGGTACTATCCGCATTTTTGGCATGGACATTTGGAAACTCAAGGATTCAGAACGCTACAAATTTTTTCATCGGATTGGGATGTTGTTTCAATTTGGCGCGCTTTATAGCTCTTTGAGCGTACTAGAAAATGTGGGGATCATGCTCGAAGAGCACAGTGCCTATCCTAAGAACAATATTGTAGAAATCTCTAAAATGTGGTTGGATCGCGTGGGATTGAGCAAACAGGTTTACCACCTCTACCCCTATGAGCTCAGTGGGGGGATGAAAAAGCGCGTGGGGCTAGCAAGGGCGATGGCGACCAATCCGGATATTTTGTTCTTGGATGAACCCACCAGCGGGCTAGACCCCTACTCCGCGGATAAATTTGACGCGTTGATTCTCTCGCTCAAAGAGGCTTTAAAGCTCACCGTGGTGATGATCACCCATGATCTAGACTCCATTAAAAACGCCGTGGATCGTTTTATCATGCTCAAGGACGGCTTGATTAGTTTTGATGGCAATTTGGCAGAGTTTGTGCAACACACCAAAGAAGTACCCCTAGAAGAGGGCAATTTATTCAATTCTACACGAGGAGAGAAATTTTGGAAAGGCATGTAAATTACACGCTCATTGGGGGGATTTTTTTAGCCTGCATCGCCTCTATGGTGGTTTTTATCCTATGGTTGGGGCATGTCAATTTTGAAGAAGAGGATTACTTGCGCTATGTGGTTTACACGGACAAGGATTTAGGCGGGATAGGGGCCAACACGCCCATCAATTACAAGGGGATTCAAATTGGTGTGATCAGGAGTGTGGGTTTTGACCCCCAACGCTTAGGGGTGGTCAAACTCGTCATTGACATTAAAAGCAAAGTCCCCGTTAGTAAAGACGCGATGCTCAAAGTGGATTCACAGGGTTTGGTGGGCATGAAGTATTTGAGTCTCATTCAGGGCAGCTCAAAAGAATTCTATAGCAAAAAGGACTCTGAGCGGATTTGCATTATGAGCAGAGCTTTTTAGAAAAACTCAGCAATAGCGCGGGGCATATCTCCAATGAAGTACTAGATATTATCAAAAACATCGATCGCATCCTAAGCCCTGAGAATATTGAAAATATCCACAAGATCATCGCATCCATACAACAGACCACACAGGGGCTAGACACCACAAGGGCTAATTTAGATCGCCTGCTCATTGAGGCGCGCGCGACTCTGCAAAAAGGCGATGCGCTTTTTGCCAAGGGAGATATCCTCTTTGCCAAGGGCAACACGCTCTTACAGCACAGCGATCAGTTGATCCTAGATGTGGATCAAAAGGTCCAAAAGGGGCAATTTGACCTGAAAACCATGTTAACGCCCTTGCTGATGCAGGCAGAATTGAGTTTGCGCAATGTGGATCAATTCGTGCAGAAAGGCTCTTTAATCATGGACAAATTTGAGGCCAATCCCTATAAGACACTCTTTGGAGAGCACAAATGAGGCTGTGGTTTTGGACACTCTTAGCGCCCTTGCTTACCGGGTGCTTGAATCTCAATCTCAAGCAGGCCCTGCCTGAAATTAGTTATTACGATCTCAATGTGCAAAAAACGCCCCCCATGTGCGCCAAGCCTAAAAATGTGGCTTTAGTGGGGGTGTTGGGCGCGGATCTCATCAACACCAAGGACATTTTACTCAAACACGCCAATGGGCGAATCGAACGCAGTGTGCGCGAAAAATTCGCAGACCTGCCCATCAATATGCTCAAAAATATGCTCATCTTAGAAGCGGTACGCCAATGCATTATGGTGAGTGTGCCCCCTAGTAGTGCCCATGTGGGCTTGAAACTCCATGTGCTTTGGCTAGGGTTTGTTCAAGATAAGGGCATCTATCGCGCCCAGATCGTGCTCTCTGCAGACACGGGGGTGCAAAGCTTTATGGCCCTTAAAAGCCAAGAGGTGGCCTTAAAGTTTGAGGGCAAAGAGTTGGCCATTCCCACACAAGCCATTCTAGCGCTCCAGCAGGTCAGCGCGCAGGCCATCGCGCAGATCCTCGCCCAAGTCAAAGCCAGTTTATAAGGAAATGCATGCAAAAACGCGAACAAATCACCCACGCAGAAGACGCTTTTGAGCAGGCCTTACAAGAGGATTTAGAATCCAAAGACGAGGAAAGCCAGCCTAGTCTCTATAAAGATTTTTTAACAATGGCCCATCAGGCCTATAGAGCGCGCCATTACGAAGAAGCGCTAGCCAGTTACCAGCACGCCGCTGGACTTGGGAGCTCTAGGGCTTTGATCTATTTGGGGGTGATGTATGCCAATGGGAGGGGAGTGGCCCAAGACAACGCCAAGGCGCTAGATTATTTCCAACAAGCGGCTAATTTGGGCGACAGCCAGGGTTTTGTCAATTTGGGAGTGATGTATAACTTGGGTAAGGGCGTTAAAAAAGATTATCAAAAAGCCCTAGACTATTTTAAGCATGGGGCGAGTTTAGAGGATGTAAACGCTTTAAATTACATGGGTTTGATGTATCGCACGGGCAATGGGGTAGGGGTGGATTATGCCAAGGCCTTAGAATTCTACCAAGAGGCTGCAGAGCGCGGGAGTACCAAGGCCTTGGTGAGCTTGGGGAGTATGTACTATGCCGGGCAGGGGGTGGCTAAAGACTATGCCCGTGCGCTGGAGTATTTCCAACAGGCGGCCGATTTGGGCGATGCGCGCGCGTCCTATAATCTAGCGATCATGTATGAGAATGGGGAGGGAGTGGAAAAAAACATAGAAAAATCCCTAGAGCTTTTTAAGGAATCAGCTCAATCCGGCTTTGCTAAAGCCACTTGTACCTTAGCTAGCATGTATGAAAGAGGAGAGGGAGTACAAAAAGATATGGACAAGGCGATCGCGCTGTACCAAGAAGCCGGAGAGATGGGCGATGCGGACGCGCTGTCTAGCTTGGCCACTTTATACCGCACGGGTAAGGGCGTGGAGCAGGATAAATACACAGCCATTGCTTATTACAAAGAGGCGGCCGATTTGGGCGATGCGCAGGCTTTTGCCAATTTGAGCGCGATGAACACACAGGTGAGCGATCAGAAGGCGCAAACACTTTACAATCTAGGCGTGGTCTATGCTAATGGGCAGGGCATGCCCAAAGACGAGGCTAAGGCTTTGGATTATTTTCAACAAGCAGCCAAACTTGGGCATGCTAAGGCCAACTACAATTTAGGCGTGATTTATAATAAAGGGCTGGGCGTGGACAAGGACACGATTCAAGCCTTTTCTTACTTTCAAGAGGCCGCCAAATTGGGCGATGACAAGGCCTACTATAACCTGGGGGTGATGTGCGAATATGGCAAGGGCACTAATCAGGATATTCCCCAGGCTATTCTCTATTTTGAAGAGGCGGCTAAAATGGATAACGCTAACGCCTTGCACCATTTGGGCTCTCTCTACCATGTGGGTAAGGGGGTGGAGAAAGATATCCCAAAAGCCTTTGGGTATTTTCATAAAGCCGCCCAACTAGGTTCGATCAAGGATTGTTACAATGTGGGAGTAATGTATAGCAAGGGCGAGGGGGTGGAGCGCGATATCCAACAAGCGATCACCTTTTTTCAAAAAGCCGCCGATGAGGGGAATTCTAACGCGATGTATAACATGGGCGTGATCTACTATCAGGGCGAGGGGGTGGATAAGGACTTGAACAAGGCTAAAGATTGTTTCAAACGCGCGAGCAAATTTGGCAATAAAAAGGCACAAGAAGTCCTAAAGACCCTAGAGGGGTAAGCCTAATAAAGCACGGGCTTGATCAATCACCTCCTCAGGGGTGATCTCTTGCATGCACGCATGGGGTTGTATAGCCCCCCCGCTTTTAAGAGGGCAGACGCGCTTTTTACAGGGCGCACAGGGCAGGTTTTTAGAAATGAGGCGCGCGCGTGGGTGGTGCCATGGGCTGGTCTCTTGCATGTCAGTAGGTCCAAAAAGGGCAATTAAGGGGGTTTGCAAAGCGGTGGCGATGTGCATCGGTCCGCTATCATTGGTGATAAAGAGATCAAGGGTGGCTAACATGGCAATGAGTTCTGGCAAAGTGGTTTGGTTGCAAAGATTGATGAGCTTAGGATCACTCCCAATGAGGCGCGCAATTGCGCCCACCACCTCTAAATCCCCCTGCGCGCCAAAGAGATAGACCTCATAGCCTTGATCTAGAAAATACGCCCCCACTTGGGCAAAAGACTCTACACTCCAACGCTTCGCGCTCCCATAAGCCGCCCCCGGATTGAGACCGATACGCTTAGAGGTTTTTGGAAGGGTTGGGGCAAGGAGTTTAAGCGCGGGGGGATTGGGATTTAAATGGGGGATACAAGTGCTTAAAAGGTGGTAATAACGCTCCACTTGGTGGGTGTTTAAAGGGGTTTTGAGCGCGTGGGTGAGTAAGGAGGTGCGCCCGAATTTGGCATAGCCTATGCGTGTGGGTGTTTTGGTAAGGTAGAGCAATAGCGCGCTGTAAAAGTGGTTGGTGAGCGTGATTGCCAAATCACAAGCCCCAATGCGTTGGGCTAGCCTGTAAGTGGCTAATAGGCGACTCTTGGCTTGCTTGGTGTTGTCTATAATAGGGGTGGTGTTAGGGTAGTCTTTAAAGAGCGCGCACACCACAGCAGAGCCCACCAGAATGAACGCGCTGTCTTGATAATGAGAGCGCAGAGTTTCAAGCATAGGGGTGGCCATCACCCCATCACCTAGCCAATTGGGCAAACGCAGTAGAATTTTCATGTCAAGTCTCTTTGAAGTTGTCCACGCCGCCCTGCATTAACGGCCTGTGCAAAATAATCCGTTATAATAGCCAAACTCACCTGACACGGATGGATGTATTGAAGAGCATAAAAACTAAAGCAACAATCTATGCCATAGCGGGGTTTTTGTTGGTCATGGGGGTGGTTTATGCGTCCTTACGCGTGGGTTATGAGAGGCTGGCCACCAAGCAGAGTGTAGAACTCATCCATGTCTTAAACCAAGCCTTGATGAATAGTGTAAAAGAAGCCGCTCTTACCGGGGACCCCGAGCAACTCAAGCGTACCATTCAAGATAGCACCAGCATTGAGGGGGCGCATGTGAGTTTTGTACCCTCTAAAGAAGTGATCGCCCTCTTTGGTTTGAACGAACCCTTTACCAATGATGCAGAGATGCAACAAATCTTCAAAAACAGAGACCCCCAAAGACGCACCCGTCTGATGTCTGAAGGGGGGCAACATTATATTTTGTTGCGCCAACCCTTTATCGCTGATAAACTTTGTTTGAGCTGCCATGTTAATTCCCAATTAGGCGATGTGATTGCGATCTTAAATGTCCAATTTGATCTAACCAAAACCTACGATCAGATCTTTAGCAACACTCTTAAAACACTGGCCTATATTTTAGGGGTTTTCTTAGGGATCAGTTTGATCATGTTTGTGGTAGTAGAAAAAGACCTTTTTAGACCTTTGGGGCGTTTAAGACGCATGGCAGGCAGGCTCACCCAGAGCAAGGAAGCCGATCTAACCCAACGCCTAGAAAGCAAGGTCTTAGATGAGGTGGGGAGCACTTCACACTTCTTCAATCTCTTTATCCAAAAGATCCAAGAGATCGTGCAGAGCGGGAAAAACATTCTCTCTTCTAATATCGCCATTAGCCACTCCATCAAAGAGACTTCTCAAAGTTTGCAGTCTAATGAGATTCATGAAACCACCAGCATTGAGACCATGCACCAACTCAGCCAAGAGGTGGAGAAAAACTCTAGCGCAGCCCTAGACTTGCTTGAGCGCGCCACGACCACGATTCAGAGCGCAGATCGCATGATGCAGGAGTTTAGCCAAAGCATGACCGGCTATGTGCAACTCTCCCTAGATGCCTCTAAAAACCAGATTGAGATCGCCAACGATTCCACAACCCTCATCACGCAAGCCAATGAGATCAAGGGAGTGTTGTCCATCATTGAGAGCATCGCCAACCAAACCAATTTATTAGCCCTGAACGCCGCCATTGAAGCCGCGCGCGCGGGCGAACATGGGCGCGGCTTTGCCGTGGTGGCTGATGAA
The DNA here is from genome assembly GCF_003660395.1 of Helicobacter vulpis. Taxonomy (GTDB): domain Bacteria; phylum Campylobacterota; class Campylobacteria; order Campylobacterales; family Helicobacteraceae; genus Helicobacter; species Helicobacter vulpis. Next base: position 30,012 of record NZ_QXQT01000005.1, on the reverse strand, counting down.
GTGCGCAAATTAGCCGAGCAAACCCAAAAATCTTTGGCGCAAATTGCGAGCATGGTCAATTTTGTTACCCAAAGCATTGAGGACATGGGTAGTCGTGTCAAAAAGATCGCCCTAGAATCTGAGCAAATCTCTAGCGAGGCTTCTGGTTTGGTGGATCGAATCGATGGGGTAAAAGAGAGCCTGTCTATTTCTAAGCAAACCTCCCTAGAGGCGATTACAAGCAATCAAGAGATTTGCCACAAAATCCAAGAGATCGCCAAAGTTACCCAAGATTTAGTAGACATGTTCAAGGGCATGAAGAGCGAGCGCGCAAAGTTAGAGGGCAATGTTAAAGAAATGCTCAATAACAACGCCCAGCTAGATTCAGAGTTTTCTAAGTTCAAAGTGTGAGGCTTTTAAGAGGCTTTTTAGCCCCTCTGCTCTAGCATGTGGCAAAGGACGAACATGGAAAACTTCACCCATTTGCATTTGCACACCGAATACTCCCTACTAGATGGAGCTAATAAGATCAAAATCCTAGCCCAACGCATTAAAGAGCTGGGCATGACCAGTGTGAGCATGAGCGATCATGGCAATATGTTTGGCGCGATTGATTTTTACACCTGCATGAAAAAAGAGGGGATCAAGCCCATTATTGGCATTGAAACCTATTTGCACAACGCCCAAAATTTAGACGATAAACAATCCCGCCAACGCTTTCACCTCTGCCTCTATGCCAAAGATCAAGAAGGCTATGCCAACTTGATGTATTTGAGCTCGCAGGCGTTTCTCAAGGGTTTTTACTACTACCCTCGCATTAATAAAAAATTGCTCAAAGAACGCGCACAAGGTTTGATCTGCTCGAGCGCGTGTTTGCAAGGGGAGATCAATTGGCATCTCAACCTCAACAACCCCAAAAACAAACAATACGGCGCAAAGGGCTATGAAGAGGCTAAACGCGTGGCATGTGAGTATCAAGACATCTTTGGGGACGACTTCTACATGGAGATCATGCGCCATGGCATTGCCGATCAACTCTATATTGATGAACAACTCATCAGGCTTTCTTTAGAAACAGGGATCAAGCTCATCGCCACCAACGACACCCACTACACCAAACAAGAAGACGCGCGCGCCCAAGAGGTCGCCATGTGTGTGGCGATGAACAAAACACTAGGAGATAAAGATCGCTTAAAGCACTCCGTGCACGAGTTTTATATCAAATCCCCCGCGCAGATGGCACAACTCTTTGCCGACATCCCTGAGGCTTTAGAGCACACCCAAGAGATCGCGCGCAAATGCCAGCTAGAGCTAGACCTCAAAGACGACTCCAACCCCCCCACCCCGCCGCGTTTTAAATTCACCAAAGAATACGCCACTAAAGAGGGACTAGACTTTGAAGAAGACGCGCTTTATTTTGCCCATAAAGCCAGAGAGGGCTTAAAAAAACGCCTAGAAATCATTGATCCTAGCCAGCATGCCAGCTATCAAGAACGCCTAGAATACGAGATCAAAACCATTGTAGAGATGAAATTTGCCGGCTACATGCTCATTGTGTGGGATTTTATCCGCCATGCGCGCGAAAATAATATCCCCGTGGGGCCGGGGCGGGGCAGTGCAGCGGGGAGCTTGGTCGCCTTTTGTTTGCAAATTACCGATATTGACCCGCTCAAATACGATTTGCTCTTTGAGCGCTTTTTAAACCCCGAGAGGGTGAGCATGCCCGATATTGACACCGACTTTTGCCAAAGACGGCGGGGTGAAATGCTAGACTACATGGTCTCCAAATATGGGAAATACAATGTCGCCCAAGTGATCACCTTCAATAAAATGCTCGCTAAGGGAGTGATTCGCGATGTGGCGCGCGTGTTGGACATGCCCTATAAAGAAGCCGATGAAATGGCTAAACTCATCCCCAATCGTCTAGGAATCACCCTCAAAGAGGCTTACGAGTTAGAGCCCAAGATCGCCCTACTCATTGAGAGTAACCCTACCGCCAAACAGGTTTGGGAGTTTGCCCTAAGCTTGGAGAATTTGAATCGCTCGGCAGGCAAGCATGCGGCTGCGTTGGTGGTGGATAGTGAGCGCGAACTCTGGCACAAGACCCCACTATACACCAGCGAGCGCACGGGGGGCATTGTTACGCAATACTCTATGAAATACCTAGAAGCGGTGGATTTGATCAAATTTGACTTCTTGGGGCTTAAAACCTTGAGTGTGATTGACGATGCGCTCAAGCTCATTGAAAAATATGCCCATAAAAAGATTGACTTTTTGAGTGTGGACATGGACGACCCGGCGGTCTATCAGACCATTCAAGAGGGCAACACTATTGGGATCTTTCAAATTGAATCGGGCATGTTTCAAACCTTGAACAAACGCCTGCGCCCCTCTTGTTTTGAAGACATCATCGCTATCATCGCTTTGGGGCGCCCCGGTCCTATGGAGTCGGGGATGGTGGATGATTTTGTCAATCGCAAGCACGGGCTAGAGCCCATCACCTACGCCTTTGAGGCGCTAGAACCCATTTTGCGCCCCACTTATGGGACCATTGTCTACCAAGAGCAGGTGATGCAGATTGTGCAAACCATTGGGGGCTTTTCTTTGGGCGAGGCGGATTTGATTCGGCGCGCGATGGGCAAGAAGGACGCACAAATCATGGCAGACAACCGCGCCAAATTCATAGAGGGGGCGCGCAAAAAGGGCTATGAGGCTAACAAAGCGGGCGATCTCTTTGATTTGATCGTCAAATTTGCCGGCTATGGCTTTAACAAATCCCACTCAGCAGCTTATGCCATGCTCACCTTTCAAACCGCCTATCTCAAAACCCATTACAAGCACGAGTTTATGGCAGCCATGCTCAGTAGCGAATGCCGCCACATTGAAGAGGTCGCCCACTATGTGGAGGAGGCAAACTCTATGGGGATCAAAGTGCAACGCCCCCATGTGAATGTCTCTGATGTGCGCTTTGGGGTGCAAGAAAAGCAGGGCAGTAAAGAAATTATCTTTGGTTTGGAGGCGATCAAGGGGGCGGGGGAGGGACCTTTGGGCACTCTAGTAGAAATTCGTGAGAAACAGGGCGCGTTTAAGGATTTGCAGGATTTTATCAGCAAAATTGATTTTTCTAAGTTTAGCAAGCGCATTTTAGAGCCCTTGATCAAATCCGGGAGCTTGGACAACTTGGGTTACAATCGGCGCACCATGTTAGAGAACTTGGATACTATCTGTGAGGAGGGGCGCAGAAAGGACAAAACCAACGCCCAAATGCGTACCGGGTTGTTTGCAGACGCGCAGAGCGAGCGCGCTAATCTCAATCTAAAACTCTATGAGGAGTACGACAACAACACCCTATTGGATTTTGAATACGAATGCATGGGGATTTATTTTTCAGGACACCCCTTAAACGAGTTTAAGGATCAAATCAAGCCCCTGAAGAATATCCTCAAAAGCACGGACATTAAACGGGTGGAGATTGGGGCAAATGTCGTGTTAGTGGGCAAAATCTTAGAACTCAAGCGCAAGCTAGGCAAGAAGAGCAAAAAACCTTACGGCGAGGCGGTGATCGTGGATTTATCCGGGCGTTTTGAACTCATGCTTTTTGAAAAACAACTCAACGCCCTAGAACATTTAGACACCAATCTGCCCCTAGCCTTTAAATGCAAGGTGGAGGAGCAAGAGGAGGTCGCGCGCTTGCGCCTCTTAGAGATCAAGACCCTAGAGCAAATCAGCACAGAGAAGATCGCCAAAGTGCGCTACAAAGCAGAGGCACAGCCCAGCGACATAGAACCTTTGGATTTGCAAGCAGACTTCAACAAGGGCACTTCATGCTTGCAGGGGCAACCCTTGTGCCTTGTGGTGGATAGTAGCGTGCCTGTGGAGTTGTTTGCGCATTTAAAGGAGGCGGCAAATGCCAACAAGGGCGCGCGGGCGTTGTGTGTGGTGGTGCAAGAAAAGGACAAAAAGATCACCATCAGCACCCCCCTAAGAGTGAGCCCGCAGATCAAAGAGAGATTTAAAGATTACCAGTGGGTGGATTGATGCGTTTAAACCAGTTTGTCGCCCGTTATTTGCACTGCTCGCGCCGTCAAGCCGATGCCCTCATTGGCGCAGGTAAGGTTAAGATCAACCACCAGATCGCCACCTTTACCACGCCCTTTAACAAAGAAGATAAAATCTTTGTAGAGGGTAAATTGCTCAAAATCCCCAAAGCCCCCCGCTATAGCGTGGTGATCTACCACAAGCCTAAGGGGGAGTTAGTGGCGCGCAAGGACGATCGCGCCCGCCCTACTATTTTTGAGAGCTTGGATCGCAAATTCGCCCACTTCATCCCCGTGGGGCGTTTGGATTTTGCCTCTAGTGGGCTTTTGTTGTTGAGCGATCATAGCGGGGTGGTGAGCGCGCTCATGCACAGCGCGCTAGAGCGGGTGTATTTGCTTAAAATTGAGGGACCTATTACCCCAGAGATCCTAGAGGGCATGCAAACAGGCATCCACTCCCACAAGGGCGCACACCCCAAAAACCCCCAACAAAGCCTACAGCTCCCCCCCTTTGCGCGCTACGACATTATTAAAAATCACCCCCATTTTTCTAAGCTCAAAATCACCCTCACGGAGGGCAAGAATAGAGAATTGCGCCGCTTTTTTGCCCATTTTGATCGCGCGGTGTTGGATTTAAAACGGGTGTCTTATGGCTTTGCCCATCTTAACGCCCTCCCTGAAGGCAAAACGCGCTATTTAAACCCCAAAGAATACCAACACCTGTACGCCTTTCTCAAAGAGATAAAACTTTAAATGACTAACCCATGCCTAAACACCCTTTAGAAAAACTCTTACAAGAACATTGCCCGCAGGGGGTAGAGTTTTTACCCCTTAAAGAAGTGTGCGCCTTAAGAACGGGCGAGCGGATCACTACTAAAGAAATGCGTGCCAATGCGCCTTATCCCGTTTGGGGCGGGGGTGTCCAACCAACGGGACGCTACCACGCCTATAACTTTGAGGAGGCGATCACCATTGCACGGGCAGGTAGTGCGGGGCATGTGGGGTTTCAAGTGGGTAAATTTTGGGCGACTGATGTCTGTTTTGTGGCGAGTAAAAAGGAGGATATGCCCGCCCTAATCAAGTTTGTTTTTTATGTGTTGCAAAGCAACCAAAACAAGTTAAGGGCTAATTTGTATGGGGCAACCATGCCCAAACTAGATAAGGGGGTTTTGTATGATTTTCCCATCCCCCTCCCCCCGCTCATAGTGCAAGAGAAAATAGTAACCATTCTTGATTGCTTTACAGAGCTTACAGCAGAGCTTACAGCAAGAAAAAAACAATATTCTTATTATCTCAATGCCCTTTTAGACTTTGGGCGTGATCCCAGTGGGGGGGGGGGGGTAACCCGTGAGTCTTATGATTTTACCCATGCCCTTCTCAAAAAGTCGTTTAAGGTGGAGTGGGTGGAGTTAGGGGAGGCAACCCATAGGGTTGCCAATGTCAAATGGAAGGATAATAATAGCAATTATGCTTATATTGATTTAGCGAGCGTGGATAGAGAATTATCAAAAATCACGCAAACCACCCCCATTAACGCCAAAAACGCTCCATCCCGTGCCCGCTACATTGTGAAAACTAAAGATGTGTTGTTAGGCACAACGCGCCCTCTTTTAAAGAGATATACTCTTGTAGAGCCACAGCATAACGGGCAAATCTGTAGCACGGGTTTTTGTGTTTTGCGTGCAGACACAACTAAAGTCCTCCCCGAGTGGATTTTTTACAACATTGCAAGCCGGCGGTTTCTCAACCATGCCCAAGCGTGGCAAGAGGGCACAAGTTACCCCATGCTTGCAGATAAACATGTCATGTCCTTTACTATCCCCCTCCCCCCTCTTGTAGTGCAAGAAAAAATCATAGAAATTTTAGATCAATTCCACACCCTCACCACAGACCTACAGCAAGGGCTACCCGCTGAGATAGAGGCAAGAGAAAAACAATACACCCACTACCTCAATGCCTTGTTGAATTTTAGTACCACTTCTTAAGGGGTGTGCTCTTTTGTCTGTGTGATTGTGGCGGCACCACACCTTTTTGAACTAAGGGAGATTAAAAGCGGTATAATCGTGGTTTAACTTTGTTGGAGTTTGAGGAGCAGAGGCTAGATGTTAAAAATCGATCGCATTCTACAAGGGAATTGCCTAGAACTCTTGCCTACCCTGCCCTCTGAGAGCGTGGACTTGATCATCGCCGATCCGCCCTATTTTATGCAAACGCATGGGGAGTTGTTGCGTGATAATGGGGAGGTTTTTGAAGGCGTGTGCGCGCCATGGGATCGCTTTGAGAGTTTGCAGGCTTATGATGATTTTTGCCTAGCGTGGCTTAAGGAGTGTAGGCGCGTGTTAAAAGCGCATGGGAGTATTTGGGTGATGGGCTCGTTTCAAAATATTTACCGCTTGGGCTATTTGATGCAGAATTTGGGCTTTTGGATTCTCAATGATATTGTCTGGGCTAAACCCAATCCCGTGCCTAATTTCAGGGGTAGGCGCTTTTGCAACGCCCATGAAAGTTTATTATGGTGCGCTAAGGACAAACATGCCCGCTACACTTTTAATTACAAAACCATGAAAGCCCTCAACCACAACAAACAAGAGCGCAGTATATGGCAGATTGGGATTTGTATCGGCTCAGAGCGCCTGAAAGGCACCGATGGTAAAAAACTCCACCCCACCCAAAAACCCCAAGCCCTCTTAGAAAAGATCATTCTAGCCAGCAGTAAGCCCGGGGATTTGATCTTAGACCCCTTCTTTGGCACGGGCACCACGGGGGCGGTGGCTAAAAAATTTAAACGGCGCTTTTTAGGCATCGAACAAAACCCCCTCTTTGTGCAGGAAGCCACCCAGCGTATCGCTAAGATCACCCCTGTTACTAACCCTCTCATAGAAGCTAGTCTAGAGATCAAGCCTCCCAAAGTGAGCTTAAGAGAACTCACCCTAGCGGGCTTTCTACAAGAGAAACAAGAATTTTACGACAAGCAGAAAAATTACATCTGTTACTTGCTAGAGAATCGCTTGCATGATCATCAAGAGGCCTTGAGTATCCACCAAATGGCGGCTAAACACTTGGGCAAGAAAAACCACAATGGTTGGGCGTATTTCTATGTGTTTTGGGAGGGGGATTTTGTGAGTATAGATGTGTTGCGTTATGCTTATGCGCGCTCTTGTGCGCCCCATTCTTAAGATTTAAACAAAATGTTAAGCCTTCTAGCTTACACTCCAGTTTTGTAAAAGGATCGCTAATGAAGGGTTTTAAGATCAGTGTGCCATGGGTGGGTTTTTGGGGGGGGTTGCTTTTGGCTTTGGGGGTGTATTGCGCCCTTAGCGCGCATTTAGAGGTCATTAAAAGCATATTGAGCAAACCCGGGCTCAAATTGGATTCTTTGCCCATCGTGGCGGGGGTGGCGGTTTTAATGGGGGTGTGGTGGATGAGCGAGGCGATCGAATTAGTCGCCACCGCTCTCTTGCCTCTAGTGCTCTTTAGCGCGTTGGGGGTGGCAAGCTTTAAAGAGGTGGGCGCGTCCTATGGGAGTCCGATTATCTTTTTATTCATGGGCGGGTTTGTGCTGGCGATGGCGATGCAACGCTGGAATCTACATAGCCGTATCGCGCTCAGAATTATCCTCTTTGTGGGCACGAGTCCTAGGGCATTGGTGGGGGGCTTTATGCTCGCGACCGCCTTTTTGTCCATGTGGGTCTCTAACACCGCCACGGCAGTGATGATGATGCCCGTGGGTTTGAGTGTGCTAAATTTGGTGGCAAAATTGCTCCAAGGGCAAGAACCCTTAAGCAAACCCCAATCCCTAGACGATCCTCTCTCTTACAAGTCCACCCATGGCGGGGCATTGCACACCATTATGCATAAAACTAAAGAGGCGCTCCCCACTCCCACTCCGCGCACCAATTTTAGTATCTGTCTGATGTTGGGCATTGCTTATAGCGCCTCTATTGGCTCGCTAGCCACCCTCATAGGCACGCCCCCCAACGCCCTACTAGCTGGCTACATGCAAGAAGCCTTTCATCTTAAAATTGGCTTTGGGCAGTGGATGATCTTAGGCGTGCCCATCGCCTTACTCATGCTTATAGGGGCGTGGTTTTTGCTCACCTATGTGATCTTCCCCATTAAAATCAAAGAAATCCCCGGGGGTAAGGAGGTGATCGCTAAGGAGTTGCAAAAATTAGGACCGATGAGTCCCGGAGAGATTTGGGTGGCATGCTTGTTTGCGCTGGCGTGTTTGAGTTGGATTTTCTTAGGCACGCTTTTACACGTTATGGGGATCAAGATCGTCAATCTAGACTCCATCATCGCGATGGCAATCGCGCTCATCCTCTTTATCATCCCTGTCCAACAAACCCGCTTGATTGATTGGGACACCATGAAAAAACTCCCCTGGGATGTGCTTTTGCTCTTTGGGGGCGGGCTGGCTTTGAGCGCGCAATTTGGCAAAAGCGGGCTTTCTTTGTGGATCGGGCATCAAGTGGCGCATTTCTCCAATTTGCCCTTATTGCTCTTGATCGTGTTGGTGGCGGCGTTGGTGATCTTTTTAACGGAGGTCACTTCTAACACCGCCACAGCCGCCGCCTTTTTGCCCGTGATTGGGGGCGTGGCTTTGGGCTTGGGCTATGAGCACGCCCAAGCGTTATTTTTTACCATCCCTGTTGCCCTAGCGGCTACCTGCGCCTTTATGTTGCCCGTGGCTACCCCACCCAATGCGATCGCCTATGGTTCTGGCTATGTGCGCATTCAAGACATGATCAAAGCCGGGTTATGGCTCAATGTCTTAGGGATCGCACTCATCAGCGCGATCACCTATGCCCTAGTGGGGGCAATCTTTGTTAGGAGTTAAAAATGGACTTCTCTAAGTTGAAGGGGGAGAAAACGCGCTACATCACGGGGCTAGTTTTAGTTGTCTTGGTGGGAGTTGTGCTGGCTTTTAATGATGTGCGTCTAGTGTGGGCGGTGCTGGGCGTGGCGTATTTGCTAGGTTTTCATGAGGCTTTAAAACTCTATGAAAAAATCCATGCTCTCAGTTTTTCGTTTTGGCACTATGGATTGGCTTTAGTGGTGTGGGGGCTTGCTTACATTAGCCCGCGCCCCGTTGAAAGCGCGTTGTTTGTGGGGATGTTTTTTGCCGGGGTCTTAGCCTTCAGAGCAAAGAATATTGCGCAGGTCCTGCCCCTCATTTACCCCACTCTGCCCTTTGTGATCCTCTTGGCGCTGTTTAAGGATTTTGGCGTACGCGGGGTGGTGTGGCTGGTGGTGATCGTGGTGGTGGCTGATGTGGGGGCGTATTTTGGGGGGAGATTGGTGGGCAAAATCCCCCTAAGTCCCACTTCGCCCAAAAAAACCCTAGAGGGCTCTTTGATCGGTCTAGCCCTCTCTAGCCTGTTGGGGGGATTGGTGGGCATGTGGAGTGTGGGTTTTGTGTGGGCGTTGGGGGTGAGCGTGATTGTGGCGTTGAGCGCGATTTTAGGAGATTTGTATGAGAGTTATCTCAAGCGCAAAGCCGAAGTCAAAGACAGCGGGGCGTGCTTGCCCGGGCATGGGGGGATCTTGGATCGCCTAGATGCCATGTTGTTTGGGGGGGTGAGCTTGCACTTCTTGTTATTTTTTGGAGATGTCTTCTTTGTCTGAGGCGGTGGTGATTTTAGGGAGCACGGGCTCAATTGGGACTCAAGCCCTAGAAGTGGCGCAATTATTGGGGGTGCGCCTAGAAGCCTTGAGTGCCGGGCGCAATGAAGAGCTGCTATTGCAACAAATCCACGCCCACAAGCCCCAAAAAGTCTTTCTGCCCCAGCCTAGCCGTGCGTTCATGCAGGCTTTGCCTAAAGAGGTGGTGTTGTTTCAAGGCACACATGGGCTAGAGGAGATGTTGGGCGCTTGCTGTTCTCATCTAGTGCTCAATGCCTTAAGTGGGTTTGCCGGCTTGCAGCCCACCCTAAGCACCTTGCAACAAGGCAAAACCCTAGCCTTAGCAAATAAAGAATCCTTAGTCGTGGCGGGCTGGCTCTTGCCCACCCAGAACATGATCCCCATTGATAGCGAACACTTCGGGCTGTGGAGTTTGCTCAAACAACGCTCTATATCAGAGGTGCAAACTTTATATTTGGGCGCGAGTGGGGGCGCGTTGCGCGATCTAGACCCTGAGCAAATCCCCCATCAAAGCCTAGAAAAAGTCCTCAAACACCCTAATTGGAGCATGGGCATGCACATCACCATCAACGCGGCTAACATGCTCAATAAACTCTTTGAAGTGCTAGAAACGCGTTGGCTCTTTGGTATTAGCGCCATTGATGCCTATATTGAGCGCACTTCTAGCGTGCACGCCCTCGTGCGCTTTAAGGATCAAAGCCTGCACGCCCAGCTAGCCACCCCGGATATGAAGCTCCCCATCGCCCATGCCCTAGCCCCCAAGCTTGCCCCCAAGCTTGCCAGCATCGCCCCCCTAGATTTATGCGCCCTGCCCCCCTTGCGCTTTGAGCCCATAGACACGCGCAAATACCCCCTATGGGCTTTAAAGGACACGCTTTTGGAGAACCCAAAATTAGGTGTGGTGTTGAATGCGAGCGCGGAGGCAGCCTGCCAAGCCTTTATAGAGGGCAAAATTGCCTTTGGGCAGATTGTCCAAGTAGTAGAACAAAGCCTAGCGCGCTTTGAGAGCGCGTGTAGGGGGCTTTCTCATTTGGAGGATATTTATCACCTAGACGCGCAAGCGCGTGTTTTTGCAAAAAATGTACTAAAAACTCTTGACTTTGTTTCTCATTTATACTATAATAATGATACAAACTAAAAAGGAGTTTTCATGTTGCCTTCAGAAACAGCCAAGTTGCTAAACAGCCAAGTGATGGACGAGTTTTTCTCTGCCAATCTGTATATGAGCATGAGTTCATGGTGTTACACCCATAGTTTTGATGGGGCGGGCCTGTTCTTATTTGATCACGCCAGTGATGAGTACGCACATGCGACCAAGATCATCACCTATTTAAACGAGAACGAAGTGGGCGTGCAGCTCAAAGAGGTCAAGGCTCCCGAACACGCGTTCAAAAGCCTCGTAGAGATCTTCGAGAAAGCCTACAAGCACGAGCAACACATCACCCACTCTATTAACACATTGGTAGATCACATGTTAGCGCACAAAGATTATGCCACGTTCAATTTCCTACAATGGTATGTGGCTGAACAACACGAGGAAGAAGTGCTCTTCAAAAACATCTTAGATAAGATCAAATTGATGGGTGAGAGCGGGCATGGCTTGTATTTGGCCGATCAGTACATCCGCACCTTGGCCAAAGACAAAAGCTAGGTTTCTTAAGCCCCCTTTTGGGGGCTCTCTTGGTTTTCCTTAAGTTCATTATTTTAGCCCAGTGTGGCTTGTGTTAGAATAGATCATTCTTAATTTAAGGAAGCCCATGTTCTTCAAACGCGCCCAACCCACTTCTAAAGACATGCCCCCTAGTAGCACCAACTTGTTGGTGCCCCATAACCAATTAGAAAGCTTAGGCCGTCTAGGAGAGGGGGGAAGGGGGTCTTTGCTTCTAGCTTTTGTGCCCGCACACTTGCCCTTTGGCGATGTGGTGAAAACCTTAGAACGTCAATTTCCCCATGTGCAAGTGCGCTTGGCTCTCCAAACCGCTGGCCAACTAGGGGGTTCACAAAAAGATTTTTACAATCTCAATCGCACTAGCGATTTGCTCTTGCATTATTTTGGCCCCGGGCTCTTCGTACAATTGGAAGCTTTTATGGTAAACACCCTTTGTACAGATTTACAGCAAGGCCAAATTAGCATGGATTTGCAAACACGCCAGCAAAGGCTCCAAGAGGAAATCATGCGCCAAGTGCGCCCCACCATGCACGTGCGCCCCGCAGACACATTTGTGTTGACCTATTTCCCGGGCCTGACCTCTTCAGAGAGCTTCTTTTTAGAAGCGTTGGCGAAGTCTGAAATCCCCTTAAGCCACTTGGTAGGGGGGAGTGCGGGGGGAAAGCTGGATTTTAAAGAAGCCAATCTTGCCCTCAATGGAAAGATCAGCGCGCAAGAAGCGGTGTTGATCTATTGTAAATTACAGCCTAATTACCATTACGACATCTTCAGCACCCATAATTTTGAAAAAACCTCTGCATCCTTTTTGGTTGGGGAGTGTAGCCCTGAATTGCGCCAAGTGCGTTCTTTTCTCATCCAAAACGAGTTGGTCGGCGCGGTGGATGCCCTTTGTGCGCATTTTAACTGCGCTCCGGAAGGTTTGGATCAGGCCATGAAAGGGTATACCTTTGGCGTGGAGGTGGGGGGGCAACTCTTTATCCGTTCTGCAGGGGCTTTCAATGCAGATAAGAGTATCCATTTCTTTTGCGATCTCTACTTTGGTGAGACCTTATTCTTGGTCAAGGCGAAGAATTTTCTTCAAGATCTCCAGCGGGCTTATCAGAATTTCATGCAAGGTCGACACCCCTACACCATCTTGGCCAATGACTGCATTTTAAGACGCGCCAACAATCAAGAGAGCTTGTCCCAATTTGGCGCGTTTGACACCTGCCCTATTAGCGGGTTTTCCACTTTTGGGGAAGTTTCTCATAATCTACACCAAAACCAAACTCTCACCGCGCTTTGTATCTTTAAAGGTCCCCCTAGCAAAAACACGTACAAGGACTTTTTAACGCATTTCAAGCACACTCTACTCTATTACGATCAAATCCAAAAAAACCGCCTCCAAAAGACCATTGAGATTAAAGAAACCTTGTTAGAACAATACCGGGGCTATAACCAAATTGTCAATGCCAATAACGCCTATCTCCAAGAGATTGCCACGCGCGCAGCTTCTAATGATGGCTATGTCCATGCACTCAAAGACGAAGCCTTGAAATTGCAGAATTCTATGGCACTCCTAAGACAACTTTCGGACGCGTTGTTCCAAAGTGTGGGCACCATTGACAGCAGTATCATGGAAGTGGCACAAGCCTTACAAAAAATTGATCGTGTCTCCTACCAGACCAATTTATTAGCCCTCAACGCGGCTATTGAAGCGGCTCGAGCGGGCGCGCACGGGCGCGGCTTTGCTGTAGTGGCTGATGAAGTGGGCAAATTGGCCAGTGGGGTTAAGGCGCATTTAGAAGAAATTAGCGCCACTTTCAATGCCATGAAAACGGGAGTGAAAAACATTGAAAACTCTTCTGCAGCTGTTTTGGACTCCACGCACCAAAACAATGAAAGCCTAGATGCGCTCAATGGCGCGCTCACCAGCCTACAGAACCAATCCCATGAAATGGAACAGATCGCCCAAAAAAGTTTACAAGACATCGAGCGCATCCAAGATCAAATAGAAGGCATTAAAACCCATATTGCCAAGAATCAGGATCTTATTGAAAGATTGGGCGGTTTTTAGGGACCTTGTATTTAAATGAAATTGATGTGAAAAGTGGGTGAGATTGTTCAAAAAGACGTTTTTTTGCCGATGTTGGGAGTCTATTTTATTTCAAGGAGTTTTCATGGCTTTGCGTTCGCGTTTATTTGTGGGGGGGGGGGGGGGGTAGCCCTTGCTCTCTTGCTCACCGGTTGCACCACTAAATTGGCAGATATTAATCCTAACCAACCTATAAGCGGGGATGTCAAGCCCGTTTATGGGTCTGCTTGTAGCTACTTTACATGGCCCTATGGCAATGCTGATGATCTCAAACAAGAGGCGTTGCAACAAGCGCAGCAACAGGCAAACGCGTTTGCGCAATCTGACAAGATTGTCGCTCAAACTGTCGCAAGATCGTGGGGTAAGAACGCGGACAATATAAAGGCCAAGCAATGGGAGCTCATCAACACTAAGGTTACCAAAACGATTTGGCCATGGTTTTGGTGGCTCTTGGGTCAAAAGTGCGTGTATGTACGTGGCTACGCGCGCCCTGTTACCCATTAACCGGTCTTGACCCCCATCAAAAGTTTACCTTTTCTTCTCCTAGCTCTAGCTTCCCCTAGGGCGATCTAGAACTTGGGAGAGTTGACATACTCTGCATAGCTGGAGTTGAGGACTTAATGTTGTGCTTGCAAGTCATTTTGAACAGGTAGGCTAGCGCAATCCGTAATCTGATAAATGCTTTAAACTTGCTATAATTCCACAAACTAAGAAAAGGATGTATATGTGGCGTGAAATGCGTTTTGGAATTTTAGCGGGCGTGTTTGTGGCAGGGGGGCTTTGGGCGGCCAGCCAACACCACGAACACCTCCAGCAAAGTAAAGAGTCCGCAACAAAACAATCTCTCATAAGCGATACACAGATTGGGCTACGCAACACCCCCCTAGAAGATGAGAAAGATTTAAAGTTACGCGCATATGATTTCCATAAAAAACCCCCAGGGGAGAGCCAACGCTTCGAGCGCGCCTATGAAAACGCCCCTCCCATGATCCCCCATGACACAACCGGGCTTTTGCCCATTACTAAAGAGAATAACCAGTGTTTGGGTTGCCACATGCCCGATGTGGCTAGCAGTGTGGGCGCGACCCCTGTGCCTAAGTCCCATTTCTTTGATTTCCGCAACAACCGCCCCACTAAGGAGGGGAAAATCAGCGATGCGCGTTTCAACTGCACCCAGTGCCACGCCCCTCAAGCCAACGCACAGCCCCTAGTTAAGAACAATTTCAAACCCGTCTTTACCAATAAAGCCCTAGAGTTCCGCTCCGATTTTATGGATGTCGTGGATGTGGGGGTGAAGGGGGCTAATCCTAAGAATAAACCCAAGCCATGACGCGCGCGCGTAAATCATTACTGCCCTTTGGGGTGATCGCGCTTTTGGGGGGGTGCTGGGTAGGCGATCCTAGTGATGTGAACCCTAATCTGCCTGATGTGGACACGCTCAACGAGTGTGGGGAAATTAAAAACGAATGTGTGGGCAATAAGGACGGGGACATCCCTGATGAAAGCAAGCCCAAACGCTATGGTGCTTTCCACACCATTTCCCTAGCTGGAGTCAAGATGGCGCATGGGGGCAAGTTCGCCATCTCCCCCCTGCCTTCCTCTGGATGGGGCTACATGCCTTATTATCCGATGAATCCGATGATGTACCCGATGATGTCGCCCTATGGCATGTACCCAATGGGCATGGGGCCTATGGGGATGGGGATGTACCCTTATGGCATGTATCCCTATGGCATGTACCCAATGGCAACGGGCATGCCCATGATGTATGGGCCTTGGTGGTAGTTAGTAGAGCGTGATGTGCTCGGGTTTGCAAAAAAGCACTAGTTCTTTACCATTGTCTAGATGGTAGAGCTCAATCGAGCCTTGATCGAGCACAAAATCCACGCTGCAATCGTTCAAAGACACTTCAATGCGTTGCATGTCGGGCTCTTTGCGATCGGCTTTCATGCTTAGGATCACCCCGTTAAAGGCCATGGGGTCCAATTTCAAGCGTTGGCTAAAATTGGGAATTAAGACTTCTATGACTTTGAGGATGATGGTTACGTCATCATCTACCTTACAACTCTCTACTTCACTCTCAGAGCATTTGGCTTGCACAACGACCTGATGGGCCTCAAAGTGAACCCGATACCTTCCCTGCCCCCTTTCATGCAACGAAATCTTCCCACGGATGCGATTCTTAACATAGATGCTCATAACTCTCCTTATATGCGCCAAAAATCTAAAACGGATATTCTACCACAGAAAAGCCCCACTACAAACCCTTCAAATCCCCCCAATTAGGCGCGATGGCGGTGTGGCACTCTAGGGGGATTTTGAGAGGATAAATTGTCTCCATAAGGGTTTTGATCTCTGAGGCTAGGCGTGGGGCGTGCGCATGGGGGACTTCTAAGAGGATTTCATCATGGACTTGTACCAACATTTTAACTCTGGGATATGGGGCGATATGCGCGTGGATTTTGAGCATGGCTAATTTGACCAAATCGCTAGCACTCCCTTGAAAGAGGGTGTTGACTCCCTCACGCAAATACTCGGCTTGGAGTTTGGGATTGGCATGGGTGAAGTCAAAATGGCGTTGATGCCCTAAAAGCGTGGTGATCTGGTGTTCTTGTAGAATGCGCGCTTTGAGATTCTCTAAAAAATCCTTAATTGTGGGGAAGGTGTTGAAGTAGTGTTCAATATAGCTTTTAGCTTCTGCTTGGCTGATTTTAAGGGTTTGGGCTAAACGCTGGGGACCCATCCCATAGAGCAGGGCAAAATTAATGCTCTTAGCCGCATGGCGTTTGGAGGGGTCATTAAAGAGAGCTAGGGCGGTGTTAAGATGAATATCCTGACCTTGTAAAAAGGCTTGAATCAATTGCGCATCCCCGCTAAAATGCGCCAAGAGTCGGAGCTCAATTTGAGAATAATCCACCCCTAGCAAGAGCAGATCGGGCGCGCTGGGGATAAATCCATGGGCGATCTTCTTGCCTAAGGGGGTGCGTATGGGGATGTTTTGGAGATTAGGATGTGCAGAACTCAAGCGAGAGCTAGCTGTCGTGTTTTGGTAAAAAATGCTGTGAATCTTGCCATGTTGGTTTTGGGTGAGCAGGGGTTCAACATAGGTCGTTTGGAGTTTGAAAATTTCGCGATATTGCAAGAGAGCGTCCAACAGCGCACTGATCTGCACGCCTTGAATCACCGTATTTTGGTAGGTTTCCTGCAAGGCTTTCAAACTGGCTTCATCGGTAGAAAACCCGGTTTTGATCTTTTTAACCCCCTTAGCCTGTAGCCCCAAGTGTTGGTAGAGAAAATGCGCCCATTGCTTGGTAGAATTGACATTGAGCGGGGTGCGCGCGAGGGTGTGGATTGTGCTTTGCAACGCCTGCAAGCTCTCTTTGAACTCTTGTTGCAAGGCTTGAAAATACGCCAAATCCAACCTAAAGCCCTGTACCTGCAGGCGGTATAAAATTTCTAATAAGGGGTATTCTAGGGTGCGTCCTAACTCTAAGAGTGCCGGACTCAAGTGGTGTTGGTAATGCGCATAGGCAGCAGCGATCACCTGCGTGTTGCGCTCTAGGGCTAGCGCGTCTAAAGGGGCGTTAGGTTTGCTCTCAAAGGCTTCTAGCTCCAAGACTTTAGCTAGCGCGCTGATCTTAGGCTCTAAATTTGAATTGTGTAACCATGCCAATAGCGCGACATCTTCGTAATCTGGTGGCAAATCTAAAGAGCAGTGTTGATTGAGGGCTAGAAAAACTTCTTTGATCTGATAGCCGATGAGCTTACATCGGTAGAGGGCTTGCAAGCAAGCTTGAGCCTGCGCTTCATGCAGGTTTAAGAGGATAAAATCGCTAGGAGGCTCTAGCCCTAAAATGCCCAACAAGCCCTGGGGTTCTAAAGCGATCGCACAGACACGCAACGCCAAGAGGCGCGCTAGGATTTGTTGGGGAGCTTGGGGGGAGCTTGGGGAAATTTGGGGGGGGTTTTTGGGGGTGGGATTGATTTGCTTGAGCAGGGCGAACATTTCGTAATGTTGCAGAGCGTCTGTGATGCGCAATAGGGGGTTTTCTTGGGGGAAGGGTTGTAAGGTGGGGGGCTGGCTAAAAAGTGTGGTGTGCAAAGTGGCAAGCTGGCGGCTCAAAAACGCCTGCTCTTTATCCCTTAAAAGCGCGTGTTGCAATTTAGCAGGAAGTTTGGGCTGTGTGATCCCTTTGGTCTCTAGGGTGTGGTAGAGATTTTCTAAAGTCCCAAAGGCTTGGATGAGTTTAGCCCCATAGGTGGGTCCAATGCCCTCCACCCCCTTATAGCCATCGCTGCTATCCCCAATCAAGCCCTGATAGTCTACAAATTGGTGGGGATAAATGCCGTATTTTTCTAGACATTCTTCTACACCTTTAAGGGCATGGGTGCTTGGATCGCATAGAAAAACGCGCGGGCTGACTAATTGATAAAAATCCTTATCCGCGCTCAAAATCCGCACCTGTGCATGGGCAAAAACACTGCACAAGCTTGCAATCACATCATCGCTTTCATACCCTGCCACACTAAAGACATCTAGCCCCATTTTCTCCATCCACTCCAAAATAATGGGCAGCTGATCCTCTAATCCGGGGGGGGCGATGCGCTTTGCCTTATAGGTAGAACAGAGGCTTTTGCGCTTGTTCTCCTTGCTCTCTAGGGCAAAAACTACATGATCCCCTTTGAGCTTATAGACTTGTTGTACAACCCGTACAAAAGCGCTTAACCATGCCGTGTTTGTGCCCGCTGCAGTGCGTAAATCCTGCAGGTGGTAGTAAAACTTAAAGAGCAGACTAAAGGTGTCAACGAGGTATAGTTTCAGCGCGAATCCTTCAAGCACGCGTTGAAGAGATATTGGTGATCTTGGGGCAGAGCGTCATAGAGAGAAAAGGCAAGTTGGCGAATCTCCCAAAGGGCTTTAGAATCCGTGCGCAAAGAGAGAAAATTTTGCAGACTGCGCGCGTTCACGCTGAAGGCTAGAGAAGTTTTGTAGCTCTCAGGCATGGCAAATTTGGCGTAATCGTTTTTCACATGGCTACTCACTAACAAGCGCAAATTTTCTAAAGCCTGCACGCTGGCGTGATCGACCGCTTCTACTCCGGTGAAAACCAAAAACTTTTGGGCGCGCGCTAGATTGTTGGCATCTAGAGGTAAAAAGCTCGCCTCGCTTTTGAGTTCGCTCAAAGTGTAGCGGCTGGATTTGACTGAAAAGCTCGCCATTCTATGGCGCGCAAGTTCTTGCAAGCACGCCCGACTGATGCCTAGAATTTCAAAATTGTAAAACAAATGCTCTAGGGTAGAATTGTGGCGGTATTTGTTTGCCACGCGATCGATGAGCTCTAAATCCTTGCGTCCGCCCCCATCGCTGTAAGCAAAACTCTGGTAACAAGTGCGAATCGCTTCATAGCAACAACTCAATGGGGTGGCGTGTTTTAAATGTACTTGCACTGGTGTCCTTTATTCATTATTCCCCTGTTCTTCAAGCAAAACGGGGGAATTAGGCGGGCGCGTGGGCAAGGAGAGGGGCACAAAACCCAAACCTTCGGGGGTATAAATGGTGTTGGTGTAAATGATCTGCTTGTCTTGCAAGGGTTCGCTAAAATAGCGTTCTGCAATGTGGTAGGTGCTTACTAACATGTGTTCTAGGGAATTGACACTGGTATAACCCACCCAATCATAGGCCAGATTCACCCCCAAAATAGAAGCGTATTGTTCTAAATAAGGGTTGATTTTGCCAATCGCGCTGGTGAGATAGAAATGCTGGCGATCGCGCTCTTGAGTGAGCATGAACAAAGCCAAATTGAAATTGATTTGCGAGGAAAGTAACATTTGGGGGCGTTTGGCGCGCGCAAGCAGGCCGATTTGGGAGAGAAGCAAGCCTGTCTTAACAATGGGGGTGTTGAGTACGACAACGCCCTCTTTAAAATACTTAATCTGACTTCTGAGCTCGTGTGAAAAAGCGCTCGCTTTTTTAAAGGTGATGGTGTCTTGGTAGAGAATGGGCGCGCCCAAATCTTGAACACTCTTGCCCAACATCGCCCCTCTAAAGCTATCGTCATTGTAAAGCACCAAGGGTTTATGCTGACTCAAATCCACTAACATGGCCACCTGCTGGGCAAAATCAATCCCCCCAAAGATCAAAGTAGAGGGCAAATTTACCAATTTTTCTAGTTGATCCTTGTGCGCGCTGGGCACAATGGTGGGCAGACTTAAGGGAGTTTGGCTGATCAAATTCTGCACCCCATTTTGCGTGAGCAAGGCAATCACAAAGGGGAAATGTTCTTTGACAATCTCCTGATAGGTCTGTTTTAAACTCTGCGGATCTTCTTTTTTGCTATCAAAGACCCTAAAGATGAAATTTTGCTCTTTGAGCGCTAAATACGCCAAAATAGCATTAATAGCGGTATTGCTATACTTCCCTACCACCTCTTTGGGCACTAAGAGCGCTACCTTTTGTGTGGTGCTTTGTGTGGGCTGCGCCTCATTATCTGGCTTGGCGGCTATGGCTAGAGTGGGGTTGAGTAGATCGCTGATGATGGTATAGTCATCTTGCAATTGCGCGTCTTGACTAGGAGTATAGCGTGCCATGAAAGAAAAAATCTGCCCATCTGCATAGAGCTTTTTTAAACAATCATCATTACAGGGCTCTAGGGGCACGACAATTTGCTGGGCAGGGGGGATGGGGGATAGCATCCGCGGGCGCGCAGGGGTATGCGCGCCTAGGATGCTACCCAGTAAAAAGAGCAACGCCCATCTCAAGGCTAATCTTTATGCTTTTTGAAGGCATGGGGGCTTAACATGTTCTCAGGTTGGAAGATTTCAGCCAGTTGCTCTTTGGTGAGCAACTTGCGCTCTAGTACGATTTCATGCACAGATTTACCGGTGTCCAAGGCTTCCTTAGCGATGGAGGCGGATTTTTCATACCCGATATGGGGGTTGAGCGCGGTTACAATGCCAATACTATTGAAGACATAGTCATGGCAGATTTTCTCATTTGCCGTGATCCCATTGATGCATTTTTCTACCAAAGTGCGGATCGCGCGATTCAACATCACAAAAGAGTGGAAGAGTTTGTAAGCGATCACAGGTTCAAAGACATTGAGTTGCAACTGCCCCCCTTCAGCCGCCATCGCCACAGCCAAGTCATTGCCAATCACAGAAAAGCACACTTGGTTGACCACTTCTGGGATCACCGGGTTGACCTTGCCGGGCATAATCGAGCTTCCCGGTTGCATTTTAGGCAGATTGATTTCATTCAAGCCCGCCCTAGGTCCTGAACTCAACAAGCGTAGATCGTTGCAGATTTTAGAGAGTTTGATCGCCACGCGTTTGAGCGCGCCGCTCACTTGCACATAAGAACCCGTACTTTGGCTGGCTTCAATGAGATCATGGGCGATGGTGAAGGGCCTGCCGGTAACTTCTTGAATTTTCTTTTCTACAAGGCCTTTGTAATCGGGATGGGAATTAATGCCCGTACCAATGGCTGTCCCGCCCAAGTTGATCACGCGCGTCCAACTGCGCGCGTCCAAGATGTGTTGGATGTCCTTTTCTACCATAGAGACAAAGGTTTCAAATTCCTGCCCTAAAGTCATGGGCACAGCGTCTTGAAGTTGGGTGCGCCCCATTTTGAGTACATGAGAAAATTCCTTGGCTTTTTTGGCAAACGCGTCTTTTAAAATTTTGAGTACTTGGGTCATGTGATCTAGGCGTTCGTAGATGGCGATCTTGAGCGCACTGGGGTACACATCGTTTGTGGATTGAGAGCGGTTGACATGGTCATTGGGGTGGCAATATTGGTATTCGCCCTTTTTATGCCCTAGATATTCTAGCGCAACATTGGCGATCACTTCGTTCATGTTCATGTTCGTGCTTGTGCCCGCACCCCCTTGAATCATGTCTACCACGAATTGATCTTGATACTCCCCATCAATGATTTTATCGCAGGCATGACAAATCGCGTCCTTGATCTTAATATCAATGAGCCCTAATTCTGCATTGGTCAGAGCCGCGGCCTTTTTTACCTGCGCAAAAGAGCGGATAAAAATGGGGTAATTGAACAGGCGATCGTGGGTGATGTTGAAATTTTCCACCGCGCGCATGGTCTGGATGCCATAGTAGACGCTATCATCGATCTCCATCTCGCCAATAAAATCGTGTTCTTTTCGAGTCGCCATTAAATCTCCCTTAGAGTAAAATTGAAACGCGCTATTGTAGCCATTTAAGATTAATGAGCCTAGAGTTTAGGCATCACAAGCTGGCGTTTCCAGCCCGCTACCACGATAAGCAGGATCGTACCTGCCACAAAAAAGTAAAGAAAGGTAGGGATGGGCAGGGGGTCGCCCGCGGCGTAACTGTGCATGCCTGAGAGGTAGTAATTGACCCCAAAATAGGTCATCAAGATGGAGTAAAACCCTAGTACACTCGCGCTAGCAAAGACAAAGGGCATGAACTCAAAGCGCAAAAAGCGCAGGTGTAAGATCACCGCATAGACGGCAATAGAAATCAACGCCCATGTTTCTTTAGCGTCCCAACCCCAGTAACGCCCCCAAGATTCATTGGCCCACACACCCCCTAAGAAATTGCCCACACTCAACATCAAGAGCCCTAAGATCATGCCCATTTCGTTGATCGCGCTCAAAGAGCAGATAGTGCTATCAATATTGGGGCGTTTGGGACTTCTGAGCACAAAGAGCAAGAGAGTGAGAATCCCCAAGATAAAGCACAAGCCCAAAAAGCCATAACTGGCCGTGATAATAGAAACATGGATATTGAGCCAATAGGATTTGAGTACGGGCACTAGATTGCCAATTTGGGGGTCCATAAAGCCCAAATGCGCCACAAAGAGCGCGATCCCCCCCAAAAAACTAGAGGCGCAAAGGGCTAGATTGGAGCGCAAAATGAGCCCGGCGATAATGGCTGCCCATGCGATATAGAGCATGGATTCATAGGCGTTACTCCATGGTGAGTGCGCGCTCACATACCAGCGCAACAAGAGTCCGGTTGTGTGGGCTAAAGCCAAAAGGGCTAGCATACTATAAAACCCCCAATGCACCCAAGCCCTAGGGGGCTTGTTTTGAAAAGTGGCCACTAACACCACCCCTAGCAAGAGCAAGCCTAGCAGGATATAGGGCAAAGTGAGCATGTTAAAGAAATTGCTATGGTTTAAAAAGATCTCCGCGTTGACTTTGGAGGGGCTTAAAACCAAAGTACTATGGGCGCGCTGGTAAGCACCCAGCGCGTCTAAGGTTTGGTTGACTTGTGCCCACTGGTTAGAATCCACCCCTGCATCAAAGCCCACGAACAGCGCGCGCAAAAACTCCCTAGCTTCTTTGGCCAAAGAGGCATCGCTGCTCTTGATCGCATCGGCCGGGGAGAGCCAAGAGCTAGAGGTCTTTTCAGGAAAGATTTTCAAAATTGCCCCGCTAAAAATGGTGTACACCCAGTTGACGCGCTCATCAACTCTGAGCACATCTTTATCAAATTCATCGCGGTCTTTAGGGGCTTTTTGGTTGATCTCTTCGACATAGTTTTGGAGTTTATAGCCATGGGGGCCAAAAATATCCACAAAGGCCACGCGCGTTTGATTGGGGGGCACACCCAAGATTTGGCGCAATTTATGCGTGGAAGTGTAGATCATCTTGATGCTCTTGTAATCATCCGGATAGAGCATCATGCCTAGCATCACTTGGATATTGTCCATGCCCTTAAAGCCATCATGGTGGGTGATTTTGTGGATGAGATCCATGCTCAAAGTGTCTAAGGGCTTGATTCGCCCATCAAAGCCTTGCACTTGCAAGCGTTGGAACTTGCCCAATTTGCCCCTAGAATGCGCCTTGAGATTTTTCATGCGTTGGATAATCAGGGCATTGCGCGAGGCGATCTTTTCTTTCTCTAGGGTAACCTTGCCCATGTCATTTAAGGGAGTGGAGGCGCTTTTGCCCCCGTGCATGTCAATCTTGGCTGTTTCAGCGCGCAAATGCGCCCCCCCAAACCCCAGCGCGCAGGCGAGCAATAACCCAGCGATCTTTTGGGATTTAAGAAAGAGAGACAATCTTTGGAAGCGCCCACTTCTGCTAAACAAGAGCGCGATCGCCCCCAAGATCAGGCCGGCATAACCAATATAGGTGATGGATTTGCCCGGGTCCTTGTTGACAGAGAGAATAGTGCCCTTTTCATCGCGATCGTAAGAGGTTTGAAAAAAGCGATATCCCCCATAATCCAAGACATGATTCATAAAAATGCGATAGGGTTTGATGAGTTGTCCTTTAGTGTCTAAAATCTCCACCTCAGAGGCATAAGAAGAGGGGCTCATAGACCCCGGATAGCGTTCTAGCTCAAAGCGCTTGAGCTTGAGCATGAAGGGAAGTTTTTTAGTGGTAACTCCCCAATTAATGGCAATTTGTACATTTTGAAAATCTGCCTCCACATCTTGGCTTTCAATCCCGGGCCCGCCTGTGATGGCATAGGTGTGGCTCTGTCCTTCATAGGTAACTTTGAGAGTTAAAAGAGCGTGGTTATCCCTTTTATCAGCACTTTGTTTGCGCACGCTCAAGGGTTCTAAGATCAAGGGCTTGCCATAGACCTCGAGTTTTTCTATGGGCAAATGTCCAGAGAAGGGAGAGAGCGCGCTTTTGAGCGCGAAATGCAGGGGGGGAGTGTTGGGCTTGCGCACCTGAATATTGAGATAGGTGTCGCTGGTGGTGATGCTATTGCTGGTGGTGTTTTGACGAATGTGCATGGTCGCCTCAAAACCAAAGAAACGCGTTACCCCAGCCCCCACAATGATCAACACCAAGGAGAGATGGAAAAAGATACTCACCCAGCGCCTACGCTGGAAAGCCCTAGAACTAATGAGCGATCCCACAATGAGTACAAGCAAGTAAGCGTGCAAGGCGTTAAACCAAGCTGTGCGATAAACCACCGCTTGGGCTGCGGGCGTGCCATAGTCGTTTTCTACAAAGGTTGCTAGCGCGCAGGCGGTGGCATAGGTGATCATCACTGGGATCGCCACCCAAAATGAACCCAGAAAGAAATTTAAGAGTGCCCTAAGCCGCATTGAGCTCCCTAGTGCGCTTCAAGATATAGGCGCGCAGTTTTTGGATAAACTCTTTGTCGTCCTTGATGCCCTTGTGCAAGCCCTTGCCCACAAATTCTAGGACGGCTAGAAATTGCTTATAGGGCATGTAGCCGGGGAGCTCGTAGATGGTTTTGCCATCCGGGTTGGCAAAGACAATGGTGGGGGTGGAATTCACATCGTAGATAGAGGCTAGCTCAGAGGTGGGGAGCTTGAATTCTTTGTTTTTGTGCACCCCTCCCACCCTAAAGCTATGCATTTTGGAATAGCTAATATTGATGTAATAGGCGCTGTAATGGGTTTTGATGAAGTTCTTGAGCGTGTTGTGTTGCTTGATGTCCTGTTTGAGCAATTCGCAATAAGAGCAGCCATTTTTGCCAAAGATGAGGAGCATGTATTTCCCATTTGGGGCGATGGTCTTGGTGTCTAAGAACACATCTTCTAGTCCCGCATAACTCTGTTTGTCTAAATTATTGGCCTCTTCTAGGGCTTGTTTAGGACTATTGGTCCCTGCGCTGATCATGTCTTCATTGATCGCATCGTCATCTGCGTGGGCTAGGGTGAATAAAGCAAGCAAGCACAAAAAAAATCTACACATAGCAATCCTTTCAATTAAATAGGGCTTCCATTGTAGTCTTATAGAGTAAATCTAGCTTGGCTTAGCGTGTTGATTGTTTAAAACTTCTAAAATAGCTTTGGCAAAATCGGGGTGATCGTTCAAGCAAGGGCAGACCAAATATTCCAAGACCCCCAAACGCTTCGCGTCCAAGCGGTACTGGATTTGCAATTCATAGAGGGTTTCAGAATTGTCGATGCTAAAGGAGAGGGGGTAAATGATTAATTTGCTTTTACGGTAGTGTTCGATCAGCGCTTCCGTGCTGGGTTCTAGCCACTTCATAGGGCCCACTTTGGATTGGTAGGATAACTCTACACGCTTGAAAAATAAAGACGCACGCGTTAAAGCTTGCTTGAGTAAACTCACGTGGTGGATGCATTCGGCTTGGTAGGGATCGCCTTGTAATATCACGCGCTCGGGTAAGCCATGTACGCTAAAAATGAGCACAAACTCTTTAGGATCGCGCCCCTTTAAGGTGCTCATGATGCTTTGCACAATGGCTTGGTTATAGAGCGCATTGGTATAAAAGCGATCGATGGTGTTTAAAAACGGGGCATAGTTCAAAGTTTTCAGGGCGTTATGTACGTCTGTGAGCGAGGAGAGGGTGGTGGTGGTGGAGTACTGGGCGTACATGGAAAAGAGCGTGATATGTT
The DNA here is from genome assembly GCF_003660395.1 of Helicobacter vulpis. Classification (GTDB taxonomy): domain Bacteria; phylum Campylobacterota; class Campylobacteria; order Campylobacterales; family Helicobacteraceae; genus Helicobacter; species Helicobacter vulpis. Next base: position 4,264 of record NZ_QXQT01000005.1, on the reverse strand, counting down.
TGATTCCACATTGCTGGAGTTGTTCCAACACTCCTAGGGCATACGGGGGGGTGTAGCGCATCGCATAGGTGTAATACCGGCTAGGATCCAGAGCGCATAATCGTTGGGCCAATTGCGCGCTCAAAGAGGCGATGGGGGATTTGCCCCCAATGCGTTCGTAAATAGCGCGCGACTTAGAGGCGCGGCTTTTGACGATGAATTTAGCCACTAATTGGCGTAAGCGGGCGTTTTTAATAGAGAGAATACAGGGGTCATTGAACATGTTATGCAAGAAAACTTCCACTTCTTGTAAGTGGTTGGGTCCGCCCATATTCAACAAGACCACCGCTTCTTGAGAAGGTGTAGGGTTCAAAAATCATCCATTGTTTTAAGCGTAATGTTATCATAAACCCACCCAAAAAGCAAAAGAGAGAAGATGCAATTTAGTTACCACCCCCAAGCAGGCCAGCATGAAATCACCCTAGAGGGAGAGCTTTACAGACATCTGTATTTAAGTCGACGCACCCAAGCTCAAGAAGTTTTGGCGTTTAGAAATCTTTTAGACGACACGCTGTACTTTTATGCCCAAGTTGGCGTGTACAAGAAACACGCGTGCTTGCGCTTATTAGAGAGTCGCTACACCCCCAAACGCCCCACACACCAAACCCATTTGATCTGGGCGTTGATCGCGCATAGGGAAATTGAGAAGGTGTTGCCCTATTTGAATCAAATGGGGGTGTGCAAAATTAGCTTTTTTTACGCGCAATACAGCCAAAGGGGGGATTTTGGAGTGCGCCAAATGCAACGCCTGGAGAGAATTTTGATCGCCTCCAACCAACAAAGTGGGCGGAGCGATTTGATGGCCTTAGAGGTACTCCAGAGCACTCAAGAAGCCCTGCAGGCCTACCCACATGCCAAAGTGCTAGATTGCAACGCGCAAGCAAGCACCGCCCCATTGCGCAATTTAGAACAAGGTGTATTCATAGGCCCTGAGGGGGGGTTTTGCGCCCAAGAACGCCAACTCTTTAGCCAGAGAGAGATTTACAGTTTGCCCAACCCCTTGATTTTGACCAGCGAAGGGGCGGCGTTGTGGCTGGGCGCGCTAGGGAGCTATGCCTTGCCTAGTATTTGAACACAGCTATAATCTCTCTAAACAATGCGTTTTGCGTGTTGAAGAGCGTGTCAAATAGCGAATCTAGATCCTTGTTGACACTGAGCAAACGCCCGGCTTCTTGGGGTTTGAAGAAATGGGGTTTGTTGTGGATGTAATTGAGCATTTGGGTGTAGCGGTTGAGAATAAGGCGGGTGTTATTGTGTACAAAGAGTTGGGTTTCTTCAGATAGGGGGGTGGAGTGGCAAAACTCATAGAGACGATAACTAGAGGTGTCTAGCACATCTAGGCATTTGAGGGCTCTAAAGAGCGCTTCAATCACTTTAAGATCAGCTGTTTCGCTGCGGGCGTTCTTCAAGCAGAGTCTAAAGTCGTTGAGCTGTTCTAAGAACACCTTTTGGGTGGCCAACATATGGGGGTTATTGGGTTGGAGGGTGAGACTTAAGAGATTTTTAAGAGTGCTCAAAACGCTTTGGGTGTGCTGGAGAAAGGCATCTTTATCATACTTAGGCCATAGAAAGAGAAAAACGGCATAAACAATGCCAATCCCAATCCCAATGTCCAGCAGGCGGGCGGTAACCAAATCTACAAATTGTTGCTTAAAGAGTGAAAAACAGAGCACAAAGGCAAACATCAACGCCGCCGCCCAAGTGGTGTAAGAATACACCTTCAGATAAATAAACAAAAAAATGGCGATCACAAGGCAGACATCAAAGAACCACGACCCTCCAAAGAGCCACACCACCAAGAGTCCGGGTACAAGACCAATACTGGTACCCTTGATAAATTCTACTTGTGTTTCTTTAATACTCCCCAAAGAGGAGCGCGACACCATCAAGGTCGCCATGGCAATCCACATGCCATGGTTAAAGCCAAAGTAGCGCGCGATGAAAACGGCGATCCCCATGGCCGTGGCGTATTTGAAGGCGTATTGAAAAATGGGGTTTTTCAAGCGCAGGGCATGCCAAATACTCTTGGGCGAGGGGAGGGGCGCGTTTTGGGGGTTGAGGGGCATTTCTCCCCCAATGAGAAAGGTGTGCATTTTATTGTAGATGATCTCTAAGGAGCGGCGCACCAGCTTATCCACATGGGGGTCTAGGTGTTCTAGGGCATCGGTGCGCAGGGGGAGATTTTTCTGGGCAAACACGCCCGCTAAAATCTTAAAATTTAACAAGAGTTCTTGACGCACCAACTCTAGAGCTTGGGCGTTGAAATGCCCATAGATAGAATGGATGGAGTGGTACATCTCTTCTAGGGCGTGGAGTTGAAAGAGGCTGCGTTGGAGGTTTTGGATGGTGTGGGGGTCTTTGATCTTGCTGGATTTGGAGCTCAAGATCATCTTGGTGTTTTGGATTTGTTGGAGCACTTGGGTTTGAATCATGGCGTAATCGCGCGGGCGGTTGGCGTATTGTAACATCAGCTCCATGTTGGAGAGCAGAATGCCAAAACGCTTTTTAGTGAAGGCGCTGTACTTGGAGACAAAGATGAAGTATTGCAAGAGAATGCTAAGAATGCCTAGCAGGCTCACCATGCCCAAACTCTGTTGCAAATCAATGGGCGCGTGCGCGTCCACAAATAGGCAGGTTACAAGGCCATTAGACAAAGCAGTGTTGCAGACCTTGTGCAGATCGGGGCTATAGGCTATGGACATGCCCACCAAGAAGGTAACTACAAACATGGGTGCGCACAGCCACACCCCAAAATGCGCGATGGGGTAGAAGAGCAAAATATTCGCACAACTCAGGGCGATAAAACCCAATAGATAGTAGATTTCGTGATCTTTATCGCTAATGAGCACACTTAAAAAATAAATGAAAATAGCCTGAAACCCTGCCCAGATGGTTACAAAGGGGCTAAAGAAAAACGCCCCCAACGCGGCGCATAGAAAGGTGGTAAAAGTCGCCTTGAGCGCGTAGATCAGGCTAAAATAGCCCGGATCGTGAAGATGGATGGCGCGTTTGAGCGTGTTGAGCACAGAATTAGCGGGTTGTGGGTTGAATCTCTTTATTGGTGGCCAGCTCTTCGCGCGCCACTTTGGCCAAAAACTCTAAAAGCTTGTCGCTGGCTTGTTGGTAGGCAAGGCTGACCGGGGATTTAGGATTGAGCACACTAATGGGTGTGCCCTTATCCCCCCCCTCTCTAACTTGCATTTCTAGCGGGATACGCGCAAGCAGATGGGTTTGATACGCCTCTAAGAGCGTGCTCAAGTTGTCTTTGCCAAAAATATCGCTAGTGTGCGCGCAATGGGGGCAAACAAACCCGCTCATATTCTCAATCACGCCCGCAATGGGGACATGCAATTTAGCAAACATGTCCAAAGAGCGCGCCGCGTCATCTAAGCTCACCAGTTGGGGCGTGGTTACACTAATGCCCGCACTAATGGGCACACCTTGGGCTAAAGTGAGCTGGGCATCCCCGGTGCCCGGGGGCATGTCCACGATGAGAATGTCTAGCTGTCCCCATAAAATGTCGGTAAGCATTTGTTCAATGGCGCGCATCAGCATAGGACCGCGCCAAATGAGACTCTGCCCCTCTTCATAGAGCAAACCCATGCTCATGGTTTTCACATTAAAAGCCTCTAGGGGGATGAGCTTTTTACCACTAGGATCGCTCATCGGATCCACGCCCACCAAGCCTAACATTCTAGGGATATTAGGACCATAAACATCGGCATCTAAAAGCCCAACTTTTTGTTGGCGTTGGGCTAGGGCGATGGCTAGATTAACGCTTGTGGTACTCTTGCCCACCCCGCCCTTGCCTGAGCTGACCATCACCACATGTTTGATATTGGGGGCTAGGTTTTTATTGCTGGTGGCTTGTTGGGGTTCTCTTTTTGGGGGGGTTTTGATGTCTAGCTGCAGGGCACTAATGCCTATTTCTTGCATTTTGGCACGCACCGCTTGCTCCAAGGTGGCTTTGACCTCAGAAGAGCTAGAGGGGATTTCTAAAAGCAGTCCTAGGCGATTCTCATGCAAGGTTACATTCTTGACAAAACCAAAACTCACAATATCGCGTTCAAAATTGGGGTAAATAATGGTTTTGAGCGCGTCTAACACTCGATCCTGTGTGATCATTTCTATCCTTTGGGGTGTGTTCTTAGTCTAACATGGCTTGTTTGCATTTCTCTTAATGCCTGCGCAGAGGTCTAGCAGGGGGGAGGGGTTTGGGGGGCGG
>NZ_QXQT01000059.1 GCF_003660395.1 Helicobacter vulpis | reverse complement strand
TTCCAAAGCGTCCAAGCAGTCGTCATGGGCGCACTTGGGGTAGCTCTCTAGCTCAGCGATGAGCTCATGGCTATAGGCGTCAATGAGCAAGGTGCGTTCAGAGAGAAGGGGGGCTAGAGAATCTAGGCGGATTTCCTTATGCGCGCTGTTTTTCAACTCTATGGGCTTGAAGAAGTGTAGGCCTAATTGGCGCGCGTGTTTGGCCAATTGGTCTTTAAAGAAGGCTTGGAAAGCCACCACCTCAATGCCCACTTTCACATAGGGGCACACGCTCAAGGCATGCGCATAGGCCTCTAAGATGATGGGGATCATCACATCAGGCTTTTGCTTATAGGCGTGCACGCGCGCGTAATAACGCCCCGCACAGGCATACACCAGCGCGAGGGCAAAGAAATCCCCATGGGCTTTGCCTAAAGCCGGGTCAATGCCCATGTACACGCACTCAATACAGCTAGGCAGCTCTTTAAAACTCTCAAAGTCCCCTAAGATCGCGTCTTTGGCGTTGGTGGGGGTGTTTTGAAACTCCGCTAAAAAGGCGTTCTTATGGCTGATGAATTCCATGAGGATCTCTTTTTTATCCAAGCTGGGGTCATCTAAGATCACGCTGTTTAAATCGTAGCGATCTAAATTGCTCGGGCTCAACCCATCTATGTTTTTGCCAAAATCTAGCACGAGGGGGAAGCTATAACTCTTAGCGTTCCATCTACTTTCTAAACTGAGCAGTAAACACTCTTGGTGCAAAGTGGTACCCACCACCAAGATATTATAATCCCCCTTGCGCGCGGGGAGTTTGAGGATCGCGCTTTCAAACTGCTTATACACATCTTGGCGGTATTTCTTGGAGTGGATGCGCTGGGCTTTTTCTACATCATCACAAATAATGAGATCGGGGCGTTTGCCTAGGAAGTTCAGCCCGCGGATATTCTCCTCAATGCTATAGCTTTTGATTTTCTTGGCCACGCCCTCAAATTTGACAGAGAGCTCCTCCTTGCGCCAAGAATAGCCCTTTTCAATCTTAAAATCTTGACTAAGCAGGGCGTTTTCTTGGAGCTCAATTTTAAGCCACTCTATGGTCTCTTGCGTGTCCTCTTTCTTGTTGCCAATGTAGATCATGTAGTGGCGCTCCCCTCTAGCAAAGAGCCAGAGCGTGAGCATACGGCTTAGCAAAGTGGTTTTATACGCCCCGCGGTAGGCTTTGATGATGCAAA
>NZ_QXQT01000058.1 GCF_003660395.1 Helicobacter vulpis | reverse complement strand
TTGGGCTATATTGATTTGGTGTGGGGAGCAAACGCACAGCGTTTGCAAGGCTTAAAAGGAGCCAATGGCAAGCCACTCAAGCCCTATGGATTGTCTAAGATTGTAGAAAAACACCTTGATGACTTTAGTGGGTTTGAGGGGGGTACGTCTTTGGAGAAGTTGGCGGGGGGGTTGGAGTATTTAGTGCGTGATGGGGAGCTTAAAACAAGCCCCACAGGCATTAAAACCATTGTTGTGCCCACAAAAGAAGGGGAGTTTAGAGTAGGCTTGTCTGAAGGGTGGTTTGGCAAGGGAGACAATACATGGGTGATCACGGCTTATGAGTACAAACGCCCCCCTGTAGAGACTTTCGGCCAATCTACAAGCCCTAAAGATGTTTCTAAAGGGTCTGAGCATGGGCATCTTGCCCAGAAGGACTTAGACAAGCATAGCATACCCCCCCTTAAGTACCAAGTAGGCGATCTAGATAGAAGCTATGAATACACCGATTTCAGAGGCACGGGTTTGCAGGCGATCGCCCTATTGGATAAGGAGAAAGATGGGCAAGTGCGCGCGGCGTTCAAACGGGGAGACTTGGGCGAGATCGATCTCATATGGGGCAAGGGAGAGGGGCTCAAAGAGGGCAAGGCGATAGATATCGGACTCTCTAAAATTCTAAGAAATAAAAAGGCTTATGGGGATTTTATCGCGCATCCTTCTTTAAGCGAGAGAAGCAGGGTTTACGAGGCTTTGACGGGTATTATCCATAAGGGTGTGCGCATCCAAGAAACACAGGATATTAGCACGCTATGGCTCAAAAATGGGGCAGATTACCATGGCTTAACTTTGTGGCTTAGAAGCCCCAATAGAAATGGCAAACAGGCATGGGTGGTGGTGGATCACCAAAAGACAAAAAGACCCCCAGCGGCACTAAAGGGCTATCATAGCCCCACAGATTACCCCCAAGAGTGGGGCAAGGCTCTTGGGCTTAAGAACGATCAACAGACTTTTAGAACCCAGTTTAGTCAAGAGATGCAAGAGGCTTTACTAGGGGGTAAATTAGAAGACAATCAAGTAGTGTACATGGAGCTTGGCCCGCATACTCTCTTTAAGATTCAAGCCCCTAACCCTAAAGCGCACTTGCTTGATGTCCCCTCTACTTTGAATCAGCCCGATATCTTAAGCCATGTAGATGGGGGACTTTACTTTCTCAAAGAGTTTAAAGGCCCTAAAGAAGCCTTCATTAGTGTGGCGCATAAGACCCCGATCGGCTGGGAGTTCAGTCGCCATGCTTTAGAAGAATTGCCCCAATTACAAGCCCAAATACAACAAGGCAAGATGCTCTATAAGGCCACACCAAAGAAAGCAGTGGCTAAAGAGCCCATAGCAGAGCCTAGCGCAAGGGGGGGGAGGGAAACCCCCAAAGGGGGTTAGCCAAGACCTCCTAGACCCTAACAAGCCTTTAAGAAGAGC
>NZ_QXQT01000057.1 GCF_003660395.1 Helicobacter vulpis | reverse complement strand
TGCGCTAGGCTCTGCTATGGGCTCTTTTTCCACTGCAGATGGGGGCTTTACTAGGGGGCTTTGGTTTGAGGCTTGAAAGTCTTTAACACGCTTCTCAAAAGCGGGCAAGAGATCATGAACGACATGGCTGACAATCTGGGAAGGTTCCCCGCTTGTGGCCACTATCTTAAGAAAATCATAGATGTTTGCCTCGCTTAAAGGCCTTTGAGTCTTGCCTGCCATGCGCTCAAATAAATCAATGGTCATGGATTCTTGTAGGGCTGTTGGAGTGGCTTGTAAGAACTCATCTAACGCCCTAGCGGGGTTTTCCAGACGCGCAAAACGCGCAAAACTAGCCCCTAACACCCCGCTTAAGGAATCTTCTAAAAGATGGGGGTTTAATTGGAGCGCTTTTTCTAAATTCTGATCGCTCAATTGGGTAATATGCTTTAAAGCTTTGGCCATTCCCTCAAAATTGTCCGCGCGGCTAGCTTTGAGGGCTAGAGCGCTTTGGGTGAGACTTTGGGTCAAGTAACGCCCTAGGTTCAAATTGGGGAATGTCTTATCTAGCATCAAATTATAGAAATTCCCCGCATTGGCCACAAACATGCGTTTTAGCTGAGAGTAGGTGTGTGGGTCTAGTTGTTGTTGGGCAAAGTCTAGGGCTTTGGCTAAAGACCCATTGGCGTTACTAGGGGCGACATGGGCCAAAAGGGCCAAATTAGCCCCCTCTATGTCTGGTTCGCTGGCCTGTTTGTCTAAGAGTTTGGCCACACGCCGCTCTAATTCTTCCACACTCTGGTGCTCCACTCTCAAGGGCGCTAAATTGGCAGGGGTGATGTGTTTGTCATACTTGCCTAGCGCGCTTAAAAGCTTGTCTGCTGGCGTGCTGGCGCGATCCTTATTGCTAAAGGCGGCCAAATTTAAAAGCTCTTTGGGGCTTAAGTCCGCTTGGGGGGTGCGTACTAGCAATTCCTGGGGCTTTAAGCTTACCCCATAATGTTCTAAGATAGCTTGTTCGTAGGCCTTTCTAGATTGAGGGCTAAACTCCTGCATCCCCTTAGCCCTATGATTACCGGCTAAGACTTGGCCATCTTTAAGGACGATGGGCAAGTCCTCAAAACCTCCCCGTCCTAGGATCATCGTAGGGTTAAAATCCTTAGCAATGGCTTCTATGGCCTGCGGGTTCATCTTAGTGCGCGTCTGTGTGAGCGTGTTGGTGAAATTGGGTTTGACATCCTGTGTCTTCACAATGGCCAAGTCTAGGGGGTAAATGCTAGAGTCATCAAGACTGACAGAGCTCCTAGGCCCCTCTAATCTTTGCATGGCAATGTCTGGGCCTAGTTCTAGGCCCTTTTCATTCTCTTTTAGCCCGGCCTTTGCTTGCTGTTGCTTGAAGTATTCTTCTCTTTGGGCTTCTAGCTCCACCTTGCTTTTTTCTAACGCCTCTTTTTGGGCCTGCTTGGCCTCTTCTTTGGCGTGCGCACTCTGTTCCCTCCACTCTGTGGCCTGCTGCAAAAGGGATGGTTGACTTTTAGGGGGGGTTGTGCTAGGGTTAGGCAAAGGAGTTTGTATGTT
>NZ_QXQT01000056.1 GCF_003660395.1 Helicobacter vulpis | reverse complement strand
TTTAACCCTTGATTCACGCGGGGGTTTTTTGGTTGAATAGGGCTATAAGGGGCGATGATGTTGTTACACGACAAGATACAAGAACTTTTAGAAGCCACCAAGAAAGCCAAAGCAGAGAACGCCGCGCTGGTGGAATTTGCACGCACTACGCTCACCGCACACATAGACGCACAAATACAATCTAAGGGGCGGCAATTACAAGAGACTTTAGAATCTAGCCTAGAGGCCAAAGCCCAAGCCCAAGAGATTCAAGAGACTTTAAAAAGCGCGCTGGAAGCTAAGGCGCAACAACTCATCCAAGAAATCCAAGAGCCTTTAAAAGCCCAGATTGAGGCTAGGGCTTTGGCTAAGATTCCTTTAGAGAGTGTCAAAAGCCAAGTGGCCCAGAGTTTGGCAGAAGTGTTGCAAAGCCAATTAGAGGGCCTAGAAGCCACACAGACGCACAGCATAGAGCAAAAGCTAGAGCAGGCCGCTTTAGAGTTTAAAAAGGGCCTAGAGGCCACACAGGCGCGCGCATTAGCTTTAAGCGGGGCTGAGATTCAAGGCGGGGTACAGACGCTCATCAAGAGTGCGCAAAACCAGATCGCCCAAGAGATTCGCCAAGCTTTGGGGGATTTTGAGATCGGGCTAAAAGAAGCCCTAGAGAAAGCCCAGCGCACACAGGAGCGCGAGATAGGGAATTTTTTAACTTTTTTGAGTGGGCAACTTAGGAGCGAGTTTTATGCGCGCACCCGTTTGGAATTGCTAGCCACGATGAATCAAGAAATTAAACAAATGGCTACGCAAGGGCAAGCCCAATTAGAGGGCGCGCTCAAGGCCCAAACCCAAGAGATCGAGCAGAAAGTAGAGGCCTTTGTGCAGGAATTAGGGCGGCATTTTAGCGACTTGTTGCAAGCAGATTTTAAGGGGGTGATGGAACAAACCATCTCTAAAATGGACATCTCTTTCTTGCAAGATCAGCACGATACTTTTTACCAAGAGAGCAAGCAGAAACTAGACAAGCTTTTTAAAAGGGAATTGGATAAGGAGTTTATCCATTTGGTAGAGCAGAGTGTTAGAGGCTTTTTAGAGCGCCAAAGACCCATGCGCGCTTTAAAAGAGATGCAATTAGAGGCGCAACTACACTTGAGCGCGCTCATCCAAAGCCACGCCATAGAGGTGTTGCAACAGGAGGGCGCGAACTTAATGAGTTGGCGCAAGAAAGAACTAGAATTTTATCAGGAGGTACGCATGCAGGAACTCAAAGATGCGATGGTTAAAGAAGGGTTGTTAGACCCCAGAGCGCTACACCACACCAAGACCTATAAAACCAAATGAGTACCTTAGCTGAAGGATTAACCCTTTTGGGAGTCAAGGGGGTAGGTAGCAATATGGATGTAATGCAGGACACGCAGCAGGACACGCAGCAGGACACGCAGCAGAGCCCGCAGAGCTCTAACCCCCCAGACTTGAGCGCATTCTTGGTGGAGAAAACACCGCCAAAACCCAGTACGGGGGTGAAGTCTTTAGATGAGAAGATCGCCAAGCGCCAATTAACGCTTTTTGATGTGTATTTGGC
>NZ_QXQT01000055.1 GCF_003660395.1 Helicobacter vulpis | reverse complement strand
ATTTCATGGGTTTCATAATGCGCGCGCGCATGCTCTTTTTCAGGTCTAACTGGCATGCAAAAGTCTAGCAAAGGCCTTAAGAATTTTTCAAGGGTTAATTAAAAATTTTTAGCTACAATGGCGCTAGTGGTCTACCCCCGCCCTTAAGGCGGGGTTGGTTTTAATATAGCGGTTGGGTGAAATGGGCAAGTCTTGTGCTTGTCCGTGCTAAAACCACAAGCACCACGAGTAATCTCATAGCAGGGTCTCCTTTCTAGGAGAAGGCAAAGCGACGCTTTGCTCCCACTGCGCTCCTCAACCCGCTTTAAAGCTTCTCCAAATCACCCCAAAGAAGCCCTACTATTGCGCGTTGATTCTAAACAAATTTACCTAAGTCGCCCCTAAAACCCCCCCCCGTACTGCCCATCAAAGCTCCACACGCTCAAGGTAAAAACCCCTTGATACTTGTCATTATCAGGCATTTTAACAAAGTTAATCACCTCATTAGGGGGCACAGAACACACAAAGCTACAGCTCTGTCCAGCTTGGGTTTGCTTGTGGGTGTTTTGGATATTCTGCCACATCCACCCGCCATAATAGGCCCACGTACCCTCCCGTCTATACGTACTCTTGCCATCTTTGCTATAGATGTATATGTAACTTCTATAACTCCAATTCCCCCCACTTCTCCAATAATCCGTCCCCTCACTCCAACCTAAATACCTCCCCCCCGTAGTAAAAAGCTCTTGATAACTCCCCTTCCCCCCCACTAAGATAAAATCTAGGCTCAAGCTATTCGTATACACGCGCACACTCGCGCCCTGTTTGCCCACCTTGTAGTAAAAGGGGCGGTTTTGCCCCTCTACCCCATAGTGTTCTTGGGTGTTTTCCCCACTCACCCCAGTAATGGTGATAAACAAGTCCATCGCCTTACCCGTGTTGTTACGCCAACTCCATCCATTGGTTGTATTGTTAAAAAACATCCCCATGCTCACTCCTTAATTTTGTCAAATTCACCAACCTTGATTTTCCCCTTGTGCGCGTCTATGAACTTAGCCCGCGCGGCGTGCTTGGCATAGCCCCTTAGCACATCCTCAGGCACTCTGCCCCCCAAGGCCTGCAATTCGGCCATCTGCTGTCTTAAATAGTTTAAAAGAATCTTCTGATTCTCCCCCATCCTAGAAGTGTACTCCCCCACACTTCTAAACTTGGGGTCGCCTAACCCCTTAGCGTCTTCTATGGTCTGGTTAGTGGTCTTGCCGCTGGTCATCGCACGCGCTAAAGCATAGCTATACTGATTAACCGCGTTGTCCATCTGGGCTAGCTCTGGGCTTAAGCCAAAAACTCCCCCACTCTTGGCGTTCAACCACCTCTTCACTCCGCTAATTCTGCCCGCATTCTCTTGGGCCTTTTGGATGATATTATCCCCTCCTTCAAGCCCCTTAAGCGTGTCATAAATATTGGCCGTGGCCTTGGTGCGGTTAGCAATCTTTTGGCTCACCTCTACCCCTGCGCCCATCTGGGTAACATCCATCCCTAAGTATTGTTTAGCCAAATACACATCAAAAAGCGTTAATTGGCGCTTGGCGATCTTCTCATCTAAAGACTTCACCCCCGTACTGGGTTTTGGCGGTGTTTTCTCCACCAAG
>NZ_QXQT01000054.1 GCF_003660395.1 Helicobacter vulpis | reverse complement strand
TTAATATGCGCGCCTTGATAATTGTCTTGGGTTTTAATGAATCTAGGATTGATGTCCTCAATGCTGGGGTTGGCTTGTAGACTCTCTAAGATGTGCTTAAATTGCTTATCTATGCTTTCTTTAGGGGCAATAAATGCCCCCCTTAACAAGTCATCCACTCTTTGGCTATCCCCCTTGTAATACGCTAGCTTTTCTTCTATGCTCCCCACACTCTTAAGCACATTGCCACTCTCTAGAGTGCTGCTAGGCTGGCTTAATCCCTCTAAGAGTTGCTTAAACCCATGTTCTTGCTCTTGGGCTTGGGTGTAGAGGGTTTGGGCTTGACTCTTAAGTTCTGGGGTGGTAGGGTTGGGCTCCTTATAACTCTCGCTTAGAGTTCGGTCTAAGTCGTATCCCTTTGAGGAAGGCGTAGGGAGGGTCGTAAGGTCCCCTTTGCTTTTCCACATTGTTACAAAGCTAATTTTGTTTTTCTTGGTTAAGGCTTCTTCAACGACCACATAATGCCCGTTAATTTGTTTCTTGTAGACAATGTTGTTCCCCTCAATTTCTCTAATATCTGCCTCTTTAATGATATTGGGGTAGTTGCTGATGTCCTCCATTGTGATAGGGATTTGGTTGCGAGAAGTTTCTACCTTTAAATCCCCATGCCGATTCAAGGCATGCGCTACATGCTGAGCATCTATCTCCCTAGCTAGCGCGTAATTGCCCTTAAAGCTAAATTCTGATTTGAGTTGTTCTAACTCTTCCCCCTCTATCTTGGCAATTAAAAGCCTATCTGTGGCTTTAGGGTTGGCTAAATCCCACCCTTCTATGTGGCCTTTGATCTCTTGGGGACTTAAGTCCTCTTTTAAGGTGGATTTAGTGGGTAAATCTGTGCCATCTTGACTCTTAAGTTCTGGGGTGGTAGGGTTGGGGTGCAGGTTCAGGCTTGAATCGCCTGCTCGGCTAGTAAAGGCTTGAATAAGGCTAGCGTTTTTAATTTTATCTTGTAGAAATTTTTCACGCACTTTGGGGATAAAAGTGATGAGTCGCTGGTCGTTCTCTTGCGTGATGAGTAGGCTAAAGAATTGATCGCCATTTCTAAAAGCTTTAATGTATTCGCTTCGATCGCCACTAATAATTTTTAAGTCCCAATTATGCAAAGTGGGCTCAACTAAATTAAGATAGGCTAGACGGCTTTGCGCGTCTTCTTTCTTTTGCAAGTGTTTAATAAAATTCTCTTTATTTTGCACGCTCTCAAGGCTTTTTAAAAACGCGTCTAGCTCTAAGTCTGGGGGCACTGCTTGGGGGTTGAGATTTTCTAAAAGGTCTAAGGCCTCTTGGGGCTTAAGGGGGGTTAACTCGCCCTTAGGCGGTTCTCCCCCCTTGCCTCCTCCTGCTGGAGTGGGTTCTAGCTTAGGGGTCTCTGGGCTGGGTTCTATCTTGGGTAAGGGTAATCCTCCTCCTCCTCCATCATCTGGAGGTAAGCCCCCCTCAATCTCTCTGATGAGGGCTTTGGTGGCGTTGTCAAAGTCGGTGCGCTGGACTAGCTGGTTGAGTTGGTTTTTAAAGGCCTCAACGCTGTGGCTCTTGTTTAAAGCGGCTTTGAGGTGGTGGCGCAAGGCTGCTGCGCCTATCTTCTGGTTAAAGCCCTTGAAAAAGGGAATATGGGGCATGGTGCGCAC
>NZ_QXQT01000053.1 GCF_003660395.1 Helicobacter vulpis | reverse complement strand
TAACACCCCAGCAAGAGAGTCCTGTGCCTTTTCCCCAGACAAACAAATGCCAAGGGCAATTCTCTAAGAAAGGAGGTGATCCAACCGCAGGTTCACCTACGGTTACCTTGTTACGACTTCACCCCAGTCGCTGTGTGTGCCGTGGGCAGTAGCTACTTTAGCATCCTGACTTAAGGCAAACACAACTCCCATGGTGTGACGGGCGGTGAGTACAAGACCCGGGAACGTATTCACCGCAACATGGCTGATTTGCGATTACTAGCGATTCCAGCTTCATGCAGGCGAGTTGCAGCCTGCAATCCGAACTGAGAGGCGTTTTTAAGATTAGCTCAACCTCGCGGCATTGCATCTCTTTGTGCGCCCCATTGTAGCACGTGTGTAGCCCTAGGCGTAAGGGCCATGATGACTTGACGTCGTCCTCACCTTCCTCCTGCTTACGCAGGCAGTCTTCTTAGAGAGCTCAGCGTAACCTGTTAGCAACTAAGAAAGAGGGTTGCGCTCGTTGCGGGACTTAACCCAACATCTCACGACACGAGCTGACGACAGCCGTGCAGCACCTGTTTTCAGGGTCTAGCAAGCTAGACACTCCGCTATTTCTAGCAGATTCCTTCAATGTCAAGCCTAGGTAAGGTTCTTCGTGTATCTTCGAATTAAACCACATGCTCCACCGCTTGTGCGGGTCCCCGTCTATTCCTTTGAGTTTTAATCTTGCGACCGTACTCCCCAGGCGGGATGCTTAAGGCGTTAGCTGCATTACTGGGAGGACAAAGCCCCCCAACAACTAGCATCCATCGTTTAGGGCGTGGACTACCAGGGTATCTAATCCTGTTTGCTCCCCACGCTTTCGTGCAATCAGCGTCAGTATTGTTCTAGCAGGTCGCCTTCGCAATGAGTATTCCTCTTGATCTCTACGGATTTTACCCCTACACCAAGAATTCCACCTACCTCTCCCACACTCTAGGGTTGTAGTTTCAAATGCAGTTCTATGGTTAAGCCATAGGATTTCACACCTGACTTACAACCCCGCCTACGCACTCTTTACGCCCAGTGATTCCGAGTAACGCTTGCACCCTCCGTATTACCGCGGCTGCTGGCACGGAGTTAGCCGGTGCTTATTCGTCAGATACCGTCATTATCTTCTCTGACAAAAGGAGTTTACAATCCTAAAACCTTCATCCTCCACGCGGCGTTGCTGCTTCAGGCTTGCGCCCATTGAGCAATATTCCCTACTGCTGCCTCCCGTAGGAGTCTGGACCGTGTCTCAGTTCCAGTGTGTCCGTTCACCCTCTCAGGCCGGATACCCGTCATCGCCTTGGTGAGCCTTTACCTCACCAACAAGCTGATAGGACATAGACCAATCCTTTAGCGATAAATCTTTCCCCCATAGGGTAGTATTTGGTATTAATCACCATTTCTAGTGGCTATCCCAAACTAAAGGGCATGTCATCTATGCGTTACTCACCCGTGCGCCACTAATCCGCCTAGCAAGCTAGGCTTCATCGTTCGACTTGCATGTATTAGGCACGCCGCCAGCGTTCACTCTGAGCCAGGATCAAACTCTCCATAAAGTTAAGTTTATCCTAAACTGGCTCTGTGCTCATAGATTCCTCTACAAGCACTCAAGATTACTCTATTAGACAAGTTGTGTCAAAACTAGAGTCCTTAAAGCCAAAACAAAATATAAAAACAAATTTGGCTACAAGACTCTCTTGCTTGGATGTCAAAGATCGTTGCGCTTGAAGTTTAAGCTTTTTTAAGGGCTTTAACTTTGGCAAAGCTGCATTATAGAGTAAGAAAGCTTAGGAGGGGCTTAAAG
>NZ_QXQT01000052.1 GCF_003660395.1 Helicobacter vulpis | reverse complement strand
TCATGTAGTGGCGCTCCCCTCTAGCAAAGAGCCAGAGCGTGAGCATACGGCTTAGCAAAGTGGTTTTATACGCCCCGCGGTAGGCTTTGATGATGCAAATCTTAGAGGCGTTGAGATAGTCCTTAACCCCCTCAAACATGGCGTTTCTAAAAACGCTGGTATCGCCCTCTTGCAGGTGGTGGGCAAAGTAGGTTTTCACAAAGACACCAAAATGGGCCAAAGCTCTTGGCTTGCGCTTGGGGTCGGCGTTCAAGCTGTGTTTAAGGGACTTTAAATAGTCCTTCAAGTCGTTAAAATCGTGCATGTTAGAGTATAGCGCGCTTCAATGAAGGGCTTTGCGCGCCATCCCCTTTTTAGGAGTTCTAGGGATCAAAGCAAAATGGAGCAGAGAGGAGATGGCGGTGAAAAAGGGGTCTGGCACGCTCTAAAGAGTTGCCAGCGCGCATTATAGGGGATTATGCGGGGGTTGTCAAATGTTTAAGGGGGGGTTAAGTTTATTGTTTCTGCAAGCAAATTTGTACTAAACTCCCCCCATGCCCTATTTAGAATCTATAAGCGCATTGATGGCGCGCAAACCTACTTTGATCAAAGATCCTGCTAAATTCAAGTTTGAGGACCATCTAAGGGCGTTTGCTTTGGCCGGAGTGGGGAGCATAGACACGATTATTGATTTTCAAAACGCCTTAGAAAAGGCCATTGCTAATAAACAAACTCTTTATGACTTCATCAAGGCTAACCCGCGTATCGCCCAAAGTTTCAGTAAAAAACGCCTAGAACGCATTTTTAGTTATAACAAAGTCTATAGCCACACACGCGCGAAGATGTTGGGCTATGAGAACACACCCCCCATGGCAGAGAGTGAGGATGGCGATGGGTGGTACTATCTTTTTGAGAGTGAGCTAGATAGTGCGGCACGCCACAAGGCCTATCATGGCGTGTGCTTGCCCCGCAAACATGAGTTCTGGCAAACCCACACCCCCCCGCTTGATTGGGGCTGTAGATGCCGCCTTTCTATGCACTCTAAGGAGGGGTTAAAGCGTTATAACGCCCTGAATGGTACGCATTATCAAATTTCACACACGCCCCCGCCCTCCGTGCGCTCAAAAGATAAGAAAAACGCTTTTGAGGGGGATGTCTATAAGTTTTTACATAACTTCTTTAACGCCAAATTGCAAAAGTACGCCCAAAATAAAGAGGCGATCGCGCGTTTGGCCAATGTGGTACGGGTGTGTGAGGCTAAGAAAATGCGCCTTAAAAAGTTGATAGAACTCTCTAAGAGCCCCGAACAGATTATAGACTTTGCCACCCTCAAGCCTGAGATTATGCAGGTGGTGGGGGCGCATAGTCCCTTAGTGCGTCTTAGCGCACGCACACTCACCACACACCTAGAAAAACACCCTGAAACGGATTTATTTGACTACTATTTAGCGCAAGACATTTTACAAGAACCTATGGCGATTTTTAAAGATAAGGAGGGGAGTAGTGCGCCGGGGGCTCTTAATAATTATCTAATCGGTGTTAAGTTCGGGCGGTGGTACCGGCTATCTATTGGAGTTGAACAAGGAGAAAACCGGTTTAGAAGTTTAGTGCATGGCTCAAAAGTCAGACTGATTAAAAAATTAATGGGGGCAAAACAACTAATCTACAAAAGCAAAGACTTCACGCTAGAGTAAAAATTCACCTGTCCGTATGGAGTTAGAGGAGCACCGCTCTTCTCCTCACGGTGTGCACCCGCGCCCTTATCACGGCGTATAGCTATCCATCCAAACAGGAAAGCTATACTACTTACTTAAACTTATATGCTCCTTAAGCCCAAAATCGCAATTTTAAATCCGGAGGATTGTTTTAATGTACCACCCCGGGGGATTACTTCCTAAGAAGACCAGCAGGGCCTGACCCCCATTTGGGGTACCCCCGTGAGTATCCTAGCTACCAGCGAAGGCGCGT
>NZ_QXQT01000051.1 GCF_003660395.1 Helicobacter vulpis | reverse complement strand
GCTTAAGTAAGATTGTAGAAAAACACCTTGATGACTTTAGTGGGTTTGAGGGGGGTACGCCTTTGGAGAAGTTGGGGAATGGCATTGAGGAGATTGTAAAAAATGGAAAAATTGTTAAAAGGCAGGGTAGGACAGAAGCCTACAACATAGAGCATAACGGCTTTATTGTTGGGGTTAATAAAAGCTATGACAAAAAAGGCGATAACTATTGGATTGTTACGGCTTTTGATAAGGCAACACCTCTTGGAGAGAAAACCCCTAAGACAGCACGCGCTAAGGATTTGACTAAAGGGGCGGACAATCTCCCTTTAAACTCTGACAAAAAGGATACCACATCCCCCCTTAAAGCCCAAGAGACAACAGAATTAAAAGAGACCTTAACCCAGATCAAGTCCCTTATTGCCGCACAAGATAGCCCAAAATTAGATTGGGAATTGTTTCGCACCAGTTTTGGATTAAAGGGAAAATGGCCAGATTATACCCCCCTTATTCCCCATTACAAGCCAGAGATTAGGGAACATTTTAAGAGATTCGCGTATGCAGACGCGCAATTAGATCACATGAACATCCACTATACAAACCCTAAGAACTTTACAGAAAGTGTGCGCTACAGAAGTTACACCGCCCAAGACTTAGAATATTTGCCCTATCTTAAGAGCGCTTTAGAAGAGCCTGATTATGTCGCTCTTGTGCGTGATACTTTCCACTTTCTTAAAGAGATTGAACCGGGGGTGTTCATGCATGCGCAGAAAAGTGGGCATTTTTATAATTGGGATTACCAAATCCTTACCCCCCAATTCTTCCAAGATTACGGGCTAAGAGAATTTGAACACCCTTTTTATAAAGCCCCCCATGCGCGCCCATTGCCCTATAAAGAGACTCCTAAAGAGACTCCTAAAATTCCCATAGAAGACCCTAAGGCTTCCCCTGACTTTAAAATACCGATGTTAAGAAGTTCTACATTGCCCCATGAATGGCAAGACATGCGGCGCGCAGAAGCCATGGCAAACCAAGAGGCCTTAGACGCACACAAGCGGGCGTTTTATACGCATCTCAAAGATGTTTATAACCTAGAGAGCCACCAAGCGTATTACACTCCTAATTTACCCCCCCAATTACAAGAGGTGTTAGGGGGAGAAAAATTTTTATTAAGCCAAAAAACCCTTTATGACCTCTACAAGCAGTCCACCTTTAATGGAGTGAAGGAGGCATTAGAGTCCCCTTATATTGTCTTGAAAACCCAACAAGGCTATTTATTTGCCAAAGAAATAGACCATCACAAGGCGTTTGTTACTTTGATCAAGGATGAAAAAGGTTTATGGCGCGCGCGTCTTGGGACACCAAAGACATTTAAAGGGGTGGATAACCAGATCAAGGCGGGCGCGCAAGTCCTTTTAGATGGCAGAGGGCGCGTGGATTTGCTAGACCCCAAGAAGTTATCTAAGGTTGAGCAGGAGAGTGGGGAGGTTAAACCTAGCGCGGTGATTCAAAGCCCAGAGGAGAAAGAAGCTTTTATTAAAAGCCTTGATTTAAGCGCGCACGCGACCCCTATCCCTAAAGAAATAGACATAGAAGGGTTTTTAAAGAGTTTGAAGGGGGTGAAGAATAAAGAAAGGTTTATAGAGCATTTGGCAAGCCGTACCGATGGGCAAAGGCGTTTAGAGTACTTGCACTTAGTAGAGCCGACATTAAAGAGTCCGGATATTAAGCTTGTTTTTAGTGAAGATGGCAAGAGTAAATACATTAAGGCGTTTAGAAGGGAGGATAAGGATTTAGTTTATTTCTTGGTAACGCAAGAAGGCGACCAGTATTTGATCACGGGGATACCAGATGTTAGCAAGAGATTCATCAGAAAAGAGATACAACATGCGGACATTATCCACTCTTTCATTCCGCCGTACAGCAAGAACGCTAATGCGTTGAGTGGGCTGCAAGACAACTCTACCAAACCCCCCCTTAAAAAGCGCGCAAAACCCAAAGAAAAGAAACCCGAGATGACCCCAGAAGAAGAAGAGCAAATAAATAAACGCCTTGAAGAA
>NZ_QXQT01000050.1 GCF_003660395.1 Helicobacter vulpis | reverse complement strand
TTCTTCAAGGCGTTTATTTATTTGCTCTTCTTCTTCTGGGGTCATCTCGGGTTTCTTTTCTTTGGGTTTTGCGCGCTTTTTAAGGGGGGGTTTGGTAGAATGGGCTTTAGAGTTTAGGGGCAGAGTCTCGCCCTTAGTCAAAGAGTCAGAGTTGCTACCTTGACTCTTGCTCGCTTCTACGCTAGGATCATGCTCCCCTTTTGGGCTAGAGTATCCCATGCCCTTGTTAAGCTGCGCTTGGTCGGACAACTGCGCAGAAGGGGTTCTAACTTTGTAAGCTGTGATCACCCAGTGATTATCCCCTTGATGGTCCCACCCTTGTGATAGCCCTATCTTAAATGCGCCGTTCTTGTTAGTAAAGTGGATAGTTTTAACGCCCTGCACTTCTTTAAGCACCCCCCCGCTTACAATCTCCTCAATGCCATTCCCCAACTTCTCCAAAGGCGTACCCCCCTCAAACCCACTAAAGTCATCAAGGTGTTTTTCTACAATCTTACTTAAGCCATGTCCTTGTATCTTGCCCTCTTTGTTTCTAACTTCTCCCCACACCAAATCAATATAGCCCAACCCCTCTTTATAAAACGCTCCGCTCACTTGCCCGCGTTTTTCTTTTAAAAGCTTGCTAACCGCCTCTTTGCCCTTAAGGGCAAATTCTTTAAAATTCTCTCCAAAGGCGGGGTTAGGTTTTAAAATGTCTTCTAAAAGCTTGTTTTTAAATCTAATGGCGTCTAAAATATCTTGCTTGTCTAAAGACGCGCTTCTGCCTGCGGCTAGGATTTCTTTAGACGTGGCTGGGATATGTGTGTTGGGCTTATAGGGAAGTAAGGGGATTTGATTGTTAAGGGGGGGTTTGGTAGAGTCTTGTGCAGGGTTTAACGCACTGCCATGCTTTGGTGGGGTATTAATCTGCAAGTCAGAGGGCTTAATGGCAGTTCCGCCCGATTCTAATATATCAGACGCGCCGGCAACTTCCCCACCCTTAAACCCTGTTTCTTGCCCCTTAAGCCCTGTTATGTTAGAATCGCCTGCGAGTTGGTTAGAAAATGTTTTAACCTTAAAAGTCTCAGCGAGTATATTTGGGGCTTTCTCACCCATATATAACACTTCTCCGCCATCGTTCATAACATTTTTTAATCTGTTTAAAGTCTTATAAGAGTTGGTACGGATTGTCCAATTTTCATTATTAGATTTTGCTACGCTGGTAAAATAGTACTTTTTGCCAATATCCTTAACAAAGATTAAAGCGTTCTCTTTATCCTTTAAAATGGCATCGCTTTTTTCTAAAGCGGGCTTAATCAAGGGCAAAAACTCTTCTCTTTGGCGTTTGCTCAACTTCACCAAGCTCCCCTTAGTGAGCTTAATTTGCTCTCCTTGCAACACGGGGGCTAAAGCCTCTTGCACCTGCTTACTAAATTGGGGGGTAAAATCCTCATCCACACTTTTAAGCCCGAAAGCCTTGAGCCATTCTTGTTCTAAGTTGCCTTTTAAACCGGGTGTGCTAGATTGGGACAAAGGAGTTTGTATGTCAGTCTCTATCCCCTTGCCCCCGGTTAAAGATGTGGATTTTTGGTTTAATTTTGAATCTAGGCGGTTGTACGCTGTGCCTGATGCTGAAGAAGACCCCGCCTTTGAGTTTAAGGGGGGTTCTTGGGTCGCGTTTAAATCTACGGCTGACTTTGTAACTAATTCAGATTGGACGGGGGAATACTGTGGCGAAGTGAGCTTAGACGATGTAAAAAAGCTAATGTCTAAGTCTGATTCTTGACCTAGTTCTCTTATCCTGCGTCTGAGTTTCTTAAGTTCGCCCTTAGTTAATCTGGGGTGTAGTTTTTCTCGGCGCAACTCTTTATAATAGGGGTCTTGTTTCTTCTTAGTCTCCCAACTCTTGGGCGTGTGCACCTGTATCTCACTAGAGATGCCCTCATAAGTAAAATTAATATGCGCGCCTTGATAATTGTCTTGGGTTTTAATGAATCTAGGATTGATGTCCTCAATGCTGGGGTTGGCTTGTAGACTCTCTAAGATGTGCTTAAATTGCTTATCTATGCTTTCTTTAGGGGCAATAAATGCCCCCCTTAACAAGTCATCCACTCTT
>NZ_QXQT01000004.1 GCF_003660395.1 Helicobacter vulpis | reverse complement strand
TTGCAAGAGAGCCACGCTCCCTTATTACAAGGCACTAGCGCAAACACGAGCCAAAACCCCCCACAAGCCACACAAACAACCCAAACCACCCAAAGCACAACAGCCCCAGAAGTCAAACCCCTATGGAAATACGGCGCGAACACTTTACAAGCCTTTAAAGACTACATGCAAGCCAAAGATTTGGGGAGTGCCAGCGCGTGGCTAGAGCTAGGCAAAATGGCGGTGGAGGGGATTGTGTTATACCCCGACAATAATGTCGCCATGCGTTGTTTTGAAAAAGCCATAGAATTAGGCTCCGTGCAAGCTTTGGTGGAGCTGGGTAAGGTGTATATGGAGAATAGGGACACCCAAGTGTTAGAGTATGGGAGTGGGGAGGTCATTAGTGGGCAGGAAGTCATTCATGCTTTAAACCCCCTAAAAGACGACCTAGAGAGCGAGGATTATTTAACGATTTTCAAACATTGCCAAGTCTTTAAAGACAAAACGCTCACAAATTGCCAAGAAAAAGCTAAGGAGCTTTTTGAAAAAGCGGTGGGCTTAGGCGAGGGGCGGGGGTATGTGGGGTTAGCTAAGATGTTTGAGTATTATAAGGATGATGATGAAATGGCAAAAACCTATTACACCCAAGCCATGCAGTCTTTAAAAACCCAAGCCCAAAAAGGCGATGGGGAGGCTTACGCTCTGTGGGGTGTGGCTTTAAAAGAGGTTAGCGGTTATCGTGGCAAGCAAGAAGCCATGCAACTCCACCAAAAAGCCATTGATTTGGGCTATGCGGATGCTTACGACCATTTGGCAGATTTGGACTATGAGCGAGCAGATGATTACCGCAAACAAGGGGCTAGATTAGGCAGTGGCAAATGTGCTAGATTTTTACGCTTTTCAACGGACAATCTGCCTTATGAAGGCAGAGATGATTTAGAGAATTTTGAGTTAGCCGCTAAACAAGCCATAGAGTTTATGGATAGACTCATGGAGTGTATCCAAATCCAAAAATTTGTCGCCTTGCATTGCCGACACCACCAAGTGCTTTTAAGATTATTGGAAAACCTAAGTTTGGTAAGGGCAATTAATGGGCGTATCGGTTTACACAACATTGAGCGTTATCAACCCTTGCTAGAGTTAGCCGAGAGCAAAATCTATAAAATCGCCGATGCCCTAGACCGCCAAAATACAAGGTTTGTAGAAAATATGGGGGCAAGCCGGTGGTGTTTTGATGCATTGAATCGCTATGACAATCTTAGAGCGTTTGCAAAACCCTATGACGATGGTTATAAAAAAGTTAATGCGAAAGGAGAAGTTGAACGCATTAGTGCGATTAGACGACCTACAAGATAGGACAACACCCCAGCCTATGACAACCCCTAACGCCTCCACAAATAGGGCTCGTCTTTGCCCTAGCGTTGATCGCCCCCTAAAACCGCCCCCCAAAGCCAAAAATAGGGGGCAATCTTTCCCCCATAATCCTAGCCTTAAAAAGGTGGGGGTGGATCTAGGGCAAACTAGGGTGCGCTTTTGCGCAGTGTTTTAGCTAAGAAAAACAACTAGCTAATAGAAAGAATTAGGGCGTTATGGGATCGCAAGATGTAGCCCAGCAACGCTCATGGTTTAAAAGCCATGTCTTGATCCCCTTCCCACCCCCATAGCCCCCAAGATCGCCATTAGCGCGCACCACGCGATGACAGGGGATGACAAGGGGACAGGGGTTGGCATGGTTGGCATTGCCCAGCGCGCGGTAGGCTTTAGGATTGCCAATAGCTTGGGCGATGTCTTTGTAACTGCGCACTTGTGCGTAAGGGATAGCCTGCAGGGCATGCCAAACCTGTTTTTGAAAGGGCGAACCGCCTATATCCAAGGGAATTTCAAAGCGCACCAAATCGCCCTTAAAATAATTTTCTAGCGCCTCTAAACTCTGTTGCATCCAAAGATCGGGTGTATTGGATCGCCCTTTATGGGTTACAAAATCCACAGCGCACAGCCCTTTTTGGCTGGTTTGCAAGCGCAGATAAGGGATGGGGAAAGTTTTGGGGGTTTTTAAAAAACCCACGCACATCACAAGCCCATTTTAAAGGGGTTGAGAATGTTATTAGGATCAAAGGCGGCTTTAATGCGTTTGAACAACGCCATCTCTTCAGGGCTAAAAGCTAGGGGCATGAAGCGCGCTTTGGACAAACCAATGCCATGCTCTCCGCTAAGTGTGCCCTCTAGGGCGATCGCGCTCTTAAAGATCGCCTCCATTGCCTCCTGCCCTCTTTGCATTTCAGAGGGGTTGTTAGGATCTTGTACCATCACATTCACATGCACATTCCCATCGCCAGTATGCCCAAAACAAGGGATGGTAAGCCCGTATTCTTGACTGATCTTGGCCACTTCTTCTAGCAAGGCGGGCAGGCTGGCTCTAGGCACGGTCACATCTTCATTGAGCTTTTTCTTGCCATAGACACTAATACTTTGGGAGGCGTTGCGGCGCGCAAACCACAGATCTTCTTCTTGTTGGCTATTTTGGGCAATGCGAAAGTCTATACACCCATTTTCTTTAAAATGCTTTTCAATTTGATCTAGCTGCCAGCTGATTTGCTCAGGCACGCTCCCATCTACTTGGGTGATGAGAATCGCGCCCGCTTCCATGGGCAAGCCCTTAGCAAAGCGTTGCTCAACCGCCCTAATGCTCAGATTATCTAAAAACTCCATCGCCACAGGGGTAACCCCACTAGCCATGCTCTTATACACCGCCTCCATCGCTTCGCCAATGCTGCCAAACACTCCCATCGCCGATTGTTTCAATTTAGGCTTGGCTAGAAGTTTTAAAGTGAGTTCTGTAATAACTGCCAAACAGCCCTCAGAGGCGATCAAAATCCCGGCCACATTGAAGCCGGCGACATCTTTGATCGTCTTTTTGCCTGCTCTAATCACATCTCCATTGGGCAAGACCGCGCGCAGTGCCATCACATAATCTTTAGTGATGCCATATTTAGCCGCGCGCATGCCCCCGGCGTTTTCGCTCACATTCCCCCCCAAAGTGCTTTGATCTTGACTAGCTGGATCGGGGGGGTAGAACAAGCCCAACGCCTCCACGGCGTTTTGAAAATGTTTGTTGATCACCCCGGGCTGGACGCGCGCGATGAGATTTTTTGTGTCGATCTCTAAAATGCGATCAAAATGCTTTTCTAGACTTAAGACCAACCCCCCATGCGCGCTCAAAGCCCCCCCTGTAAAACCCGTACCCGCCCCGCGAGGCACGATAATAATTTGGTGCGCGTTGCAATAGGCTAGAATTTGGCGCACTTCTTCTTCATCTCTAGGGAAGATCACCCCATCGGGCAGGTGGCGTTCTCTAGTGGCATCATAGGCGTAGGCTTGCAAGTGGGCGGGGTCTGTATAGAAATTTTCAACCCCCACAAGCTGGCTTAAATGCTGGGCATGGCGGGCTTCTAGCATGCTCACTCCTTGTGTTGGCGTTGTTCTTTTTCTAGGCGTTTTTCGGCCTCTCTGGCGCGTTTTTTAGCTTCTTTAGCCGCCTTTTTTCTAGCGCGCTCCTCTGCTTTTTGTGCCTTGAGCTGGGCTTTAAGGGCTCTTTTCTCTTCAATGGCCTCTTGTTTCTTCTTTTTCTGACTCGAAGCGTCTAGTGCCTTTTCTTCTTGGAGTTCTTGTTTGGATTCTTTAGAGGTTTCAAGACTGTCTTCTTGGAGTTCTTGTTTCAACTCCTGTTTCAAGGCCTTTTTTTCTCCAGCCGTTTTAGCCTTTTTCATGTCTTCTTTAAACTCAAACTTGTCCTCTTTTTTGCGCGCCTTCTCAAGTCTTATTTGGGCTTCTTGTTTTAATAAATTGTCATAAAAGGAAAAATAATGCTTGGCCTTCCCCCCGCCAAACACTTTCCCCAACGTGCCCTTGTCAATGCCCTCTACACGCGAATAAAACGGGGTAGTGCTGCGCGTGGCTTCAGATGTATCTATGTGCGTGCTTTCCAGCACAGCAAAACTTTGGCAATCTAAAATATTCAGGTGCTCTGTGCTAACAATATAGAGCAAGCCCGCGCTGTACATATCACAAGCTCTTCTCAAATTATGTGCGCTTGGATCAAAGCCATTTAAAAAGGTTACCAGTAAATCCGAATTAATGAATTCAATGTCCTTGTGATCGTCCTTGATCTGTTCGTATAATTGCGCGTTCGGGGCGATGAGAAAGGCTTGATGATTAAACTCTCTAAAGATGGCTAAATAGCCCTTTTGAGGAGTCATGCGGGGGGTGGGGAGGTGAGGTTGCTTCATCACGCTATAGGGGCCATACTTGCCCACTGCCACCCCGTCATGCACGCGCACCACCTCCACCTGTGCGACAATGACATTATAATCGGTGAGTTTAGCTAGAATATAGCCACTTTCTCCGACTTTTAAATCGTAAGCTTGGAAGCGTACTAGATTTTTTGCGCTGTCCACCGCGTCAATATTGATCTTAAGGGCCGCGCTCCAATCACGTGCCCCTAGCGTACCCAACAGGAGCCAAAACGCGATGCCTAAATATCTAATCACAACCATCCTTTATCTTCTCAACACTCCAGTGGAGCGCATAACCTAAGCCTATGGTTTTAGGAATGCGCCCATCTGTAATAAAACTGCGGGCCTGTTGGAGAGGGAGATGCACCACTTCAATGCATTCACCCTCCACCCCCCCACCCGCATGGCGTTGGTGGGCTTGGGTAATGCGCGCAAAAAACATATTCTGCTTACTCCCACTGATCCCAGTGGCTGAATGAAACACCCCTATGGGTTCTAGCATGCTGGGTGTGATGGCATATCCGCATTCCTCTAGCACCTCCTCACAGGCGATTTGCTCCACACTCTTGCCCGGCTTGTCCACAAGCCCGGCGCACAATTCGTACATATAGCCGTCCATCTCTTCCCCTCTGTACAGATGCGCGTTCACATAGACAGCGGGTCTAAATTGTTTCACCACCACATAATGTTGCATCTCTACATGGTAGAGCAAGACTGCCACGCTGTCGTGCACCTTGATCATATCCCAACGCTTGGCTATCCCATCTTCTTCATAAAGAATAGTCTGAGGCCGAATATAGGGCGAGTGTGTGCATTCCACAACTTGAATGCTGGAATAGCGCACCATCAGTAAGTGATCTTGAGCGTTTCTTGTTGCGCGTATTCAAAGGATTGCATGTCCTTAATGGCATGCTGGTAGGGGCGAATATAACGCTCAAAGTGTTCTTTTTCCCTCCCATTGAGTTGGTTCTTAGCCGTGCGGATGCGCCCGAGTGGATCGATGGGACGGTCGTTTTTATACACCCCAAAGTGTAAATGTGGCCCCGTGCTCAAACCCGTACTCCCCACTCTGCCAATCAATTGCCCTCTTCTGACATAGCTATGTACTTTAAGTCCGGGAGCAAACGCGCTCAAATGGGCATAGAGCAGGCGCAACTCCTTGCCGTATTTGATCTCCACCGTGCGCCCATAACCCCCCTTATAACCCATGAAAACCACATTCCCCTCTGTGGCAGCATGCACGGCAGCGCCAAATTTGGCAGCCAAATCCACGCCATAGTGGGGGCGCATTTCTTTCAAAATGGGATGCATGCGTCCATGGGAAAACTTGGAAGAAACCCTAGAATAACGTACGGGCGTTTCCAAGAAAAACTCCATCATCTCTTTGCCCTGTGCATCGTAATATTTGCCCTCATAGGCAAAGACATAATGGGGTCTTCGCGCCGTTTCTAACATGCTTGCCTGAATACTAGGAAAGCCAAAAGGGCGATCTAGGCGGTGCTTCCTTGTGTAGATCACAATGAGTTGATCGCCCTTGATCACCGCGCGCCTGAAATTGACTGTTTTCTTGTAGATGTCTACAAATTCTTGAGCGAGTCTAGCGTCTCCGGTTGTTCTAAGAATGTCTTTATAGGGGGATTTTTGTACCCGCAAGCTCAAGGTCTTTTGCACACTGCTAAAGACGATGGGAATGAAGTCAATATGGTAGCGATCTGCTTGCTTAAAGATGCGCAACTGCACGGCTTCACTCACGGGGATCAAGGCCTGCAACAACACCCCTTGATCATCTCTTAAAGTGTAATAGGACACCCCGGCGCGAATCTCCGCGCCTAGCTCCTTGTCCTGAATAGCTAAATCGTAATAGACCTTAGGATCGATCTTATTCTTATCCAAGAAGCCTAACAACGTTGCGCCCTTGTCCCATACCAAACGCTCCCCCACTGCCCCATAGCCACAGGCCAAGCAAGCCACCCAAAGTCCAATCAAACGAATCATAACTCTCCTTCAAGCACGTAAAACATGCGATTATAGTCTATAATAGCTTATACAAAATCTATTCCTTAAGGAGGATTCTATGAAAAATTCTACTTTGGAACTATGGCTAGTGCCCACCCTTGTTTTTTTGACTTTCTGCAGTGCTCTGTTTTTTTTACTGCTCTTTGCTTTTAAGGTCTCTGGCAATAATTTTCAAGACACCGGAGAGAAGAAACGTCCCGCCACCGCAACCGAATTGCGCAAGGAACTAGAAAAACGCATGCAGTGATTACAAAATTTATGCGATTGGCCGATATGGTGGAAAAAATCTACTGAAAGGAAACCCCATGGTTAAATCTGTTGGTAGCCACCATTCTTTCAACTCCTTTTCTCATGTCAACCATAGCGGTGTGCGCGCCTCTGAGAGCACCAAACACGCCCATGCCCAGCAAACAGCCGCCACAGACAGGGTGGCCCAAATCAAGAAGTCGCTAGAAGCGGGCGATTACAAGGTAGACCTAGAAAAGACCTCGCATAAGATGGCACAAAGTTTGCTTGGTTAGGGCGATACTGACACTCTAGCGATTTCTAGGCGGTCGGTATGAGATCGCATTAGGAGATCGCATGCTTTCTTCTTACCTCCAACAATCCCTAGAGGATTTGCAAACCTTAATTGACTTGACTTTGCAAGACCTTGAAGACATCAAGCACGCCAAGCATGAAGCGATCTTTGCGCGCAACATCCAAAAACAAGAACGGGTGAAATCTTTTGAAAATTGTAAAGCTCTCTTTGATCAGGGCATGCTCGAACTCATTGAGAGCAACCCGGGTAAGCCCCTCAATGAGCTTTTAGACCCTGAAGGCAATGCATGCTTGAAGGACATGCGCGCCCACTTGGAGCGTCTTAAAGAACTCAATGCGGATTACGCGCGGGTGGTGTTCGCGGTCTCAGATTTTTACTCCACGCTAATGCAACAACTCGTCCCCCATGAGAGTGTGGGGTATTACAACCAGCGCACCGTGAGCAGTAGCTTTTTACAGGTGCAGGCCTAAAGGATTCACATGGGCGGTATCCTCTCTTCTCTTAACACTTCCTATACGGGCTTGCAAGCCCATCAGGTGATGGTGGATGTTACAGGCAATAATATTTCTAACGCCAATGACGAATTTTACAGCCGCCAGCGCGTGATCGCCCGCCCTCAAACTAGCCTTGCCTATACCGATCGCAATGTGAATATGGGGGTGAATGTAGAGACGATCCAGCGCGTGCATGACGAATTTGTCTTTGCGCGCTATGCTAGAGCCAATCAAGAACACGCCTTTTATAGCACCCAGTTTGACAATTTGCGCGAAGCCTCTTCGTATTTTCCAGATATGGAAGAGGTGGGGATTCAAAATGATTTGCAAAATTATTTCAACGCGTGGAAGGATTTAGCCAAGAACGCCAAAGACCCCGCCACCAAACAAGCCCTAGTACAAAAAACCCAGACCCTCACACGCAATATCCAAGACACACGCGCGCGCTTGGTGGCCTTGCAGCACAAGGCAAGCCAAGAGCTTATCAGTTCTGTGAAAGAGGTCAATCGCATCGGCGCAGAGATCGCCAATATCAATAGACATCTTAAAGAAATGGAAGATCCTAAAACCCTCAAACAGGCCAATGAATTGCGCGATAAACGCGATGCTCTAGAGTTTCATCTCAAAGAACTCATCGGGGGAAATGTGTCTAAAATGCATGTGCAAACCAATGCGGCCAATGATATTAAAGTGGCCGATTTTGACGATGGCTATGTCTTCAATGTGGGCTATGGTTTTAATATCGTGGATGGGGCGATCTTTCACCCCCTTGTGGTAGACAATAGCGACAATCAAGATCATCTCGCCCAAATCTACTTTCAGGGCGATGACTTTAAGACAATCAATATCACCGATAAGATCGATCAAGGCAAGGTGGGCGCGCTCATGGGGGTCTATAATGATGGATCGCATGGCACCACTAAGGGCAAATTGCAAAACTATTTGGACGCGCTAGACACCTTTGCTAGGGGCTTGATCGAATCCACGAATGCGATCTACGCCCAAAGTGCCGCCCATAGCATTGAGGGCAAGATTGTAGAATTTGAAGATCGCACCGCGCTTAAGGACACCAATTACAATATCAAAGAGGGGAGCTTTGATGTGGTGGCCTACAACACAGATGGGAAGGTGTTGGCCAAAAGAACGATTCACATCACCCCCATCACCACTATGCAAGATGTGATCGCCCAAATCAATAGCAATGCGGACGACAACCACGACAACAACACGATGAATGATTTTGACGATTATTTCAGCGCGCATTTTGACAACAAGGCCAAACAATTTAGCATCCATGCAAAAAACCCCTCTCAGGGGCTTTTTGTCTCCATCAAGGATCACGGGAGCAATTTTACCGGGGCACTAGGGCTCAATACCTTTTTTGAGGGCAATAGCGCGCGCAACATCGCCATCAACAACACCTACAAAAAAGAACCCACCGCCTTGCGCCCTTGGTTAACCCCCATCAATGGGAATTTTGATGTGGCCAATATGATGCAACAGCTCCAATACGACAAGGTGGATTTCTATCAAAATAAATTCAGCAACACGCCCATGACCATCGAGCAATACTACCAGTTTGTGGCCGCCAAAATCCACACGGGGGCGCAGAAGTCCCAGCGCACTTTAGAGAGCAAAGAGGCCATTTTAGGGGTGGTTAAAAAGGAACATGAGGCGATCTCTGGGGTGAGCAATGATGAAGAGATGGTCAATCTCATCAAGTATCAAGGGGGGTATGCGGCCAATGCCAAAGTGATCACGGCTATCGATCGCATGATTGAAACCCTTTTGAGCATGAAGCAGTGATTTTTTGCATTTGGAGATCATTTTCTCCATATTTTTCTAACCAGTCTTTGGGCTAGCAATTTTGAGAGACTGGAAATAGAATGGAGTTCGTGTTGGTGGTGCGCCACATCGTCATGGTAAGTCTCACTTGAAGCGATCGCATTTTGCAAAAAGGCTAAAATCTTAGCAAAGCTGAGGTCTTGATAAAATCTAGGCCGCCCTTCTGTGCTGTTGAGCGGGTGGGCGTGTAGCATGTCCAAATAGGCGTTATCATGGGTGTCTAAATAACGGATATAATCTAGGGCTTCTTTAAAATCCTTGAAATCGTGTACATTGACAAAACTCTTAGGGTTAAAGTCCAGTGCCACGGCTGGGTTGCCCCAGTAAATGGGGATGGTGTGGGCAAAATACGCGTCTATGATCTTCTCTGTGGTGTAGCCATGCCCTCTAGAGTTTTCAAAGCAGAGATTGAATTTATACTGGCTTAAAAATTCGCTCTTATTCTCTACACGCGTGCCGGTTGTGTTGAACACCCCCCCCCCCCCCAACGGGGCGATAGCCCTTTAGGTGTTGGTAAAAGGCGTTGCGCATGGGGGCGTTAGGATTGGAGGCAACAAAGCTGGCAAATTCTCTTTTGAGGGGGTCTCTTTGATCTTTGAAAAGTTGGGATAGGTTTGGATAAGCAGCTTGAAAGGGGGTTGTGGGGGTGATTCCAAGGCTTTTAGCCATGTCCACTTGAAAGGGGGGTTCTACATGCGCGCAGAGTTTGCAAAGATACCCCCACAAGCTCACATAGTAGAGAGGCACGCGCAAATAGCGTTCATGAAAACTCAGATGATCAAAGCCCATGCCAAAGTCATAAATATCAAAATTAATGTGTTCGTTTTCTCCCGTGTAACCGATGCGCTTTTGGGGGAATTTCAAAATGGGTTCGCTCGATAGTGGCTTGTACAACGCGCCAAAAGCAATGTCGCAAGGTTGGCAGGTTGCATATGTGATCGCGTATTGGGAATTTAAAATATGATCAAAACACAGGGTTTTAAAGCTTGTGATCACCACACCCCCCCACCACCATGAGAGCCCCAATGTTAGGGGTTTTCTTTCTGAAACAAGGGGCAGGCGTGCCGAATCCACAAAAGCATCTAAGAGAGGCTGGAACATGCAAGTAACCTTTAAGAGGGATTCAATGTGTCTTAAACAGGCATTTCTAGTGTGTCTTGTACAATCCTAGCCACAGCATCCATGTCTCTTTCAAACAAGGCATAGACATCTAGCACCACCCCCTTAGCGCGCACCACCCCGGCCACCCCTCTTGCATAGAGGGCGTGGTAAAGAGTTTTAGCCTCTATTTTGGCTTGGATCTGTACCCCAAAGCTCTCCAACACGCCCCCCTCCACCCCCCCGCCTATACGCGCCTGAGTGGGGATCACAAAGCATTTTAGCCCCTCTAGAGCGCTCAAAGCGCGGTGCAATTTGAGGGCTTTATTGAGCAGAGCGTCCCTATCTTGGGCTAAAAAGATTTCTATAGGAGTCTTGCGCCCTTGCACATAATCTTGTAAAGTCTTGGTGAGCAAAAAAAGCGTGATCTTATCCACCCTAAAGGCGCGATAGAGCGGGTGGGCGCGCAAGGCTTCTATATGCGCCCTATCGCCTAGCACGATCCCCGCCTGCACGCTCCCTAACAGTTTATCTGCGCTGAAACTCAACAGATGGGCATGTTTTAAGGCCTTTTGTGCATGCTCCAAACTCTGCACACTGCCCAAGTCTTCATAAAAGATCAAGCCCCTCTCTTGGGCGAGACTAAAGAGAGATTTAGGGGGCACGCTGGCCACAAACCCCTCCATAGAAAAATTGCTCCAATGCACGCTAGCAATCAGCGCGCTACAATCGCTGCAGGCGTTTTTATAATCGCGCACATAGGTTTTATTCGTGCTACCCACAAGCTTGAGATTTGTAACACTCTCTAAGAGTTCATGCGCTCTAAACCCCCCGCCAATTTCTACCAACTGCCCATAGGAGAGTAGGGTTTGCTTGCGCTTGGCCTTGGGCGCGAACACGCTAGCCACCAAAACTAACGCGCTCGCGTTGTTGTTTAGAATGAGCGCATCTGGAGAATTGAAAAGCACCTTTAAAAGATTTTGCGCCTGAAAAGCGCGCTCAAAACGCGTAGCGCGCTCTAAATCCACCTCTAAATCCACATAACCGCTCAAAATTTCTAATTCTCTAAGCGCGTTGGTCTCTAGGGGTGCGCGCCCTAAATTCGTGGAGAGCAATACCCCAGTTGCGTTATAGACTTTTTTAAAAGGGGGGGCTAAAAGAGCGTGGTAACGCGCCTGCAACTGGGTACACCACTGGGCTAGGTCTGCATAAGCGCGCTGGTTTTGACGGCATTCTGCCAGCATTGCATTGGCCAAAACCTTTAAAACAGCGCGATCATACCCTTGTGCAAAGCAAGGGGCGTTTAATAAAGTGTGCATGGCAGGTAGAGATTGCATGGGGGGATTTTAGCATAAGTGTAAGGATTTGGGGGCTTGGTGCGTTTTGCTGGAGTTTTGCTATAATCTTGCCAGCAGGGGAGGGGTTTTATCTCTCTTTAAAGGACCAGTATGGTTTATAGCATTAGTAAAAAGATTCTCAACATTGTAGGCCGTACCAACGCCACCTACAATCTAATCAGTGAGGGCGATCGCGTGCTTGTGGGCTTGAGCGGAGGCAAGGATTCCATTCTACTCTCTTGTTTGCTAGCCCGCATGCGCGCCCATGCCCCCTTTAAATTTGAATTCAAGGCCGCCACGGTGCATTATGGACTCAATGAAGACTTGGCATGGCTTACTAAACTCTGTGCAGAACAAAACATTCCCCATGAGATTTTACACACCAATATCGCCCAAACAATCCGCGAGAAACGCCGCGAACACAGCTCCTATTGCAGTTTTTGTTCGCGCATGCGCCGTGGGGTGCTTTATCATTACGCTTTAGAGCAGGGGTATAATAAATTGGCCATCGCCCACCATTTGGACGATGCGGTAGAGAGTTTCTTTATGAATTTTACCTACAATGGGAGCTTGCGCAGCATGCCCCCCATTTACAGGGCTGAGAATGGGTTATTTGTGATTCGACCCTTGATCCACATTCGAGAAAGACAGAGTATCGACTTTGTGCGTTCCCAAAATATCCCCACCGCCCCAGATTGCAATTGCCCGGCCAAACAGCCCGATTCAGACAAACCTCCCATTGCGAGGTCGGCCACCAAGCATTTTTTACAAGAGATGGAGCGCAACAACCCCACGCTTTTTACCTCTCTTAAGAATGCCTTTTGCAATGTACACGCCAATAGCTTTAGCGATGGGGCGTTTTTGGACGCACAGGGGGCCTAAATGGGCTTAGATGTGCTGGTGTTTTTGGCCTTCATGATCATTGCCCTAGTCATTGACTTCAAGGCGCACCAAAACGATCAAGAGATCACCTTGAAAAGCGCGGGACTGTGGTCGCTCTTTTGGGTGGGTACGGCCTTGCTCTTTGCGCTGTACTTGCTCTGGCACGATGGCAAAGCGAGCATGTCGCTTTTTTTGACCGGTTATGTGCTTGAAAAAGCCCTGTCTGTAGATAATCTCTTCGTGATGATGGCCATTTTTGCGTGGTTTGATGTGCCAGAAATGTACCGCCACCGCGTGCTCTACTATGGCATTTTGGGCGCGATTATCTTTAGGCTGGTCTTTGTATTGATTGGGAGTGGTCTCTTGCATCTCTCTGCCTATGTAGAGATTCTCTTTGGGGTCTTGGTGGGTTATAGCTGTGTAGTCATGCTTAAAAATCAAGCCAAGGAGGAAGAGGAAAAAATAGAAGATTATTCCCAGCACTTGGCTTATAAGCTTGTATACAAATTCTTCCCGGTTTATCCTAAACTCGTAGGGCATGACTTCTTCATCAATAAAACGCGTTTAAGCGAATTAGAGCGCAGTTTGGAAGGGCAGGACGCTAGCGACTTGCACCACCAAAGTGCCTTTGCTAAGGCCAAATACATCGCCACGCCCTTATTTCTGTGCTTGGCAGTGATCGAACTTAGCGATGTGATGTTTGCCTTTGATAGTGTGCCCGCTGTGATCGCGGTGAGTAAAGAACCCTTGATCATCTATAGCGCGATGATGTTTGCCATTTTGGGTCTGCGCTCTTTGTACTTTGTCTTAGAAGTGTTAAAGGGTTATCTAGTTTACTTGGAAAAGAGTGTGATCGTGGTGTTGGGCTTCATTAGTCTCAAGCTTATTTTGGGCGCAAGCAAACATCTCTTTGGGGTGGGCCTAGAGATTGGGCCTAGTGCTAGCCTTTACGTGGTGTTGGGCGTACTGGGAGCGGGGATCGTAGCAAGTCTTATTAAGCCTAAACAGTGCTAGAAATCCACTTGCAAACACAGCGTATGGGTGCCCGGGGGCCTTTCTGTCTAGATGTGCGCACCAGTTTACCCTGTGGGCAAATTAGCGTGATCTTTGGGGCTTCTGGGGTGGGCAAAAGCACGCTTTTACGCCTCATTGCCGGACTAGAACAGCCTGGTATGGGAATCTTGCGCTTTAAAGGCAAGGTATGGCTAGATACGCAAAACCGGTTTTGCCTGCCCGTCCAGCAACGCCCCTTGGGGTTTGTCTTTCAAGATGGCGCGTTATTCCCCCATCTAAATGTCTCTGAGAACATCGCTTTTGGCAATAGTGATCCGCATATTTTTCAAGAAGTGGTGGGTTTAATGGGGCTTGAAGGCCTGTTAAAACGCCCTATACGTACCCTTTCAGGGGGGCAGGCCCAGCGTGTCGCTCTGGCGCGCGCTTTAGTGCGCGCCTTGAAAACTCCCGATGCGCTATTGCTCTTAGATGAGCCCCTAAGCGCGCTAGACATTCCCACGCGCACCCATCTCCAACATGAGCTCAAGCGTTTGAACGCCCACTTCAAGCTCACCACCCTATTAGTAACCCATGACCTGCATGAAACCTACGCTCTAGCTGATCACATTGTACTCATGCGCGCGCATCAGGGGGTGCATCGCTGTGAATTGGGTACTTTTGAAACATTAATCCAATCCAATGCGCAAGGTCTCTTGGCTAAGGTATTGGCTAAAGACACACAGACATTAACCCTAGCTCTGAACTCCCCCTGCGCGCTCAACCCGGGCGATCTAGCTTGGTTACATTTTAGAGGCTTGTCTTGAACGTGTTGGCGCGCGAAGTGGATGGGTTGCTCTTAAAGCAGTTGCCTAGAATCTCCCTTTCTATGTCTAGACAGGGGCTATTTGGCATCTTCAAGGGGTCTATCTCAGCGCGGGTGAGCGCGCGGCGTTTTGTGATCAACAAGCGCGATGCGATTCTAGACGACTTGAATGTAGATTCTCTTGTGGTTTGCCAAGACACCCCAGATTACCGCTGGCAAGAAGCCAGCAACGACACGCCCATCCATGCGCGCATTTACCAGCATTTTGATGAAGCCCGTTTCATCGCCTACGCGCGCCCTCCCTATGCGATCGCCTATTCTCTCACCCACACCCATTTAATCCCCCTAGATTATTTGAGTTGCGCGTTTTTAGGCCAAAGGATAGACATCTATGATCCAAAGAACTATAAGGATTGGCAAGGGCGCGCTGCCGCGGACATCCTGCGTTACTTGCAAGAGAGAACCCAATCCTACATTTTCATCAAGGGATGCGGGATTGTGGCCTACCATCGCGAATGGCATGGTCTGCTTAGAATCTTTGATCTTTTGGAAGGGTCTTGCCAAATCTTGCAACTGAGCCATATGATGGATCACGCCTATGAAAATGACAAACGCTTTGAAGTGTGAATGCTTTTAGATCAACGCTTTTTTCTGATGTGGCTAGCCCCTGTGGTGGCGAGTTTTTTTGCTGTGGATGTGCAAGTGTGGGGGGAGACACTCTGGTATGTCCTCAAAGTCGCTTTTTATAGTTTCTTGATTTTCTATGTTTTCTACTTTCTCTTGAGTTTGCTTGAGTTTCCCGTCCTAGTGAGGTTTTTGAAAAATACTTTACTCCTTGTAAGCTTGAGTCTCAATCTGATCGATTTCTTTGCCTCTTATTACTTTCATATGGGTTTTACCCCCTCTCTGGTGGGTACCCTGCTAGCCACCAACACTAGGGAGAGTCAAGAATTCTTAAGCAGTATGATTTGGCCACGCATGGGCTTTATTCTAGGCTATGTGGCTACCTGTGTGGGTTTTTTATACCTTGTGCGTTTTAGGTGGTACTTAAGATTGCGCCAACGCCTTAAAACCCTAGCGGTTCTGTTTGTGCTTTTTTGGGCGCATAATTTTGGCAATTACTATTTACAAGGTTTGCACGGTGTTTTTATCGACCCCAATACAACGCGCGTCATTCCTGTGGTAAAGGAAATCTCTGCCATCATGGAAAATCTGAAAGAGGATCAAACTAGGGCCATCTATCAGAGTTTCAAACAACCTTATCCTAAGGGTTATGTACATGTAGACATGGACGTGCCCAATGTGATCTTAATCATCGGGGAGGGCGCGTCTAAGAATTTTATGGGGGTCTATGGTTACCCTGTACCCAATACGCCTTTTCTGAGTAGCTTAGCAGAGAGAGAGCAAAATCTGTTTGTCTTTGATAATGTGATCTCAGCCTTTGCCAACACCTATAGTGTTTTTCAAACTCTGCTAAACTATGGTGATGTAGAAAATAGCGCCATCCCCTGGTACCAACAAAAAAACTTGGGGGTGATTTTCAATTTAGCGGGTTATAAGACTTTTTGGCTAGATGCCCAAGATGATTTGAGCAGAAATAATGTCTTTGCCTTTCTAGCCCACCCATTCACCTATAAATATTGGGCCAATGGCCCTTTGGACATTCAAAATAGTACCCAAGATGGCTGGATCTTAGATGTCCTAACACAGCATGGGCAACCCCAACTTGCTTCTAAAAACTTTATTTTATTGCAT
Source organism: Helicobacter vulpis (assembly GCF_003660395.1). Taxonomy (GTDB): domain Bacteria; phylum Campylobacterota; class Campylobacteria; order Campylobacterales; family Helicobacteraceae; genus Helicobacter; species Helicobacter vulpis. Next base: position 87,217 of record NZ_QXQT01000004.1, on the reverse strand, counting down.
TTATTTGGAAGCCATGCCATCTACAAGCGCCGCTTCCCCAAAGCCTTTGCCAAGTTCACCCCTGCAGACATCCCCTATCAAGGTTTGCATGTCCAAGATGAGAAAGACAAGCAGATTGTGGCAGATTATGTCAATTCTTTGTATTACACCGATTATATTTTGAGCGAGATTTTTAAACTCTTTGAGAATAAAGACGCGGTCATCATTTACCTCTCCGATCATGCTCAAGACATCTTTGAGAGCAATCAGACTTATGGACATCGTTGTTCTAGCTTTGGAGTAGAGATTCCCTTTGTGATCTATGTTAGCGATCTCTTCAAACAAAAACATCCTGAAAAGCTCAAACAACTCGCCCAAGCTGTGCATAAACCCTTTATGAGTGATGATCTTATCCACACTCTCTTGCCCCTAGTGGGGATTCACACAAAGGATAATTTAGAAAGTAAGGATTTATTGAGTTCTAGGTTTGATACCCATAGAAAAAGGGTGTATTGTGGGAATAGATTTTATGAGAAGAGGCCTTAAGAGGAAGACGCTTTAGAGTTGTCCATGTTGTGGCTAATATGGGTGTGGGTGCTTATACGGTCCCCCTTGCCGTGCTTTTCTAATCCCAGTTTGGGCGCGGTTTTGCTCCCTGTGTTAAAGCGTGTTAAACGGGCTTTAAAGGGGTGTCTAACACCCTTTCATAGGCATTTAATGTCGTGCCCCATTTTTGCTTAACTTTATCAATGTGTTGTTTCTCTAGGGCTTTAATAAAGCTCTCCATAAGATCATAGGCGATGGTGCCATCTTTATGGACGGGTAGGGGGATTGTTTCATGCATTATTTTGTTCCAAGTGGGTTTATTGTTGTAGTCATAGAGTTTAAAAATCTTATTTTGAAGTGTTGTTGCAAGAAATAATCCCCTCTCTTTATTAAGTGGGTGTTGTCTTAAATCAAGTGCATAGGCATCATGCAGAATAGTAAAAGTGTCTTCATGATAATAGACTAGACCGCTAGCTACAGCACCATTAGCAATCACTACAAGCTTATTTGTAGCCGTTTCATAATCATTCAAGCCGACATAATACATCACGCCGTTATTACCCCTTTTAGCAACAACAGCAGGAATTATATATTCTTGCTTTCTTGTTCTAGATCTAAAACGGCGGCTATCCAATGGGTTTAGCTTCTTTAATTCTATTTTTGTAAACAAATCCCCTACCTTAAACTCTTGCCATTTTATTGGTGCAACACTTGAAGAGACAAGGCTTACACTTAGAGCGCAACGGGTGTAAGCATTCTGCTTACCCCCGGCTTGCCCCCCCCCCCCCCCGATTTTCAAAATGCTCTGTAAAAATCTTTAGAGCATGTTCTTCTTGGGGGGTTAAAGTGGTGTCCTCCAATCCTGTTACTTTTAGATACGCTTGAAGTTCCCTCAAGCGCTCCGCTTGAAGTTCCCTTATAAAGACTTCTATTGCTTCAAAAGCAATTTGGTTATTTGGGGTGTGGGGTAGAGAAAAACGCAATTTTTCAATGTCGCTAAGGGTGCAATTAGTCCCCCAACTTAGGTGGGCGACACGCTTTTGTAAAGCGGTGGCGATGAAAAGCCCAATATTTCTAGTGATTGTAAATTTAGGGGCTAATATTTTTACATTATTGCCAGTGAAATAAGGGCGTTCTTGGTAAAACACGCTAAAAGTATCCATCGCAAAACTGAGCGTTTTACCGGGGTTTAAAAAGGCGGGGTCTTCTTTAATAAAGCCCCTAATGCCATTATTACGCGCGCTCCGCACCACATAGGGGTAAAAGCCTTCTTTGGGCAACTCCTCAATGTGTAGGGTGTTGGCATGGAGTATCCTTGCGCTAGAGCGCACCTCAAAAATCTCCCCCACTCTCACCTCCCCCCACTCTAGGGCGCACAAAGCTTGCCAAGCAGATAAATGCCCTTGCGCGCGCGAGTACGCGCTACTGCCTCCCATACCCTATCTACGATGTCAATTCTTCGGGGGATAAATCCTCATAGAAGTGTTCCACATCCAAATGCGCGCCTAGGTATTGCGTGATTTCCTTAGCGTCCTTGAGGGCGTTTTCTAAACAGCTAGTCGCGCCCGGAGAGGGGGTCATGTTGAAAGTGATCCCTTGATGCGTGGTGATCTTGCGTTCCCCTAAAATGAGTTTTTTCTTAGCACGATCCAGGACTTGGGGGCGCACTTCCCCAAATCCAGAGGCGTATTGCAAGTCGCTTAATGCCAAAGAAGGGATGATTTTGCGCGCATCATGCAAAAACTTACGCTTGCCCACGTAGGGGAGCTCAAAAACCATATTTTTAAAAACATAGTTTCTAATATCTCTCTCTGTGAAGAGATCAAAGACGATCCCCATCACATCCATGTTAAAGTCCATTTTGAACAATTCCCAACTAATTCCCTTCAAGCAGGAAGTTTTATGGCGTTCTAGTTTGGGCATCGCCAAAGCGGTAGGGCCTAGGCGGGTTTTACCCTTAATCCACACATCCGGATCGCCATGCAAGGCTGCAAAGGGCAATTTGGGGTTTTGTACGGTGTATACCTTACCGCGCAGTAATTCACTGGGCACAAAGTAAAAACTCCCGGCCACAGGCAAACAACCCAAATCCAAGCCATAGCCCATGGATTGGGCTAAGGGCAGAGAGTAAGATCCCGCGTCCACCAACACGAATTTTCCATAAATCTCATCGCCCTCTGTGGAGATCACCGCCCACTCGTCCATACAACGCTCGATCTTTCCAACTTTGAAACGGAAAAAGACTTCGTTCTCTGGATTGAGGGATACTGCCTCCTGCACGAAGTTCTTGCTCAACAGCTCAAAATTCATGCCACACCAATATTTTTCAAACCCACTTCCCACCACATTTTCGGGGCGATCTAGACCATGTTGCTCGGCGATCACCATCGGCTCGATTTCCTTGATCTTAGCTTTATCAAAGAAGGTTAGTCCGGGGTAGATTTCTTTAAATTCTTCATGTCTTTTGGCGATAAAAGCGCATTCTTTATCCCCCACTCCGATGGCCATTTTTTGCATTTCAAAGATGGCTTTATTCTGTAGATTTTTATTAAAAGCGTAGCGGCGGATTTTCTCGGCCGCTAACTTGACCTTCTTGGCCTTCTGTGCCGTGTAATTAGTTTCAATCGCGCCGTCATGAATGGTTTGGGAATTGGCCTTAGCGTTAGAACTCACGCGCGCCACATCGCGCTCGCGCTCCACAAGGGCGATTTTCTTCAAATCTGTGTATTGGCTTAGGGTCCAAAGCAGAGCACAGCCAGAGACCCCACCCCCAACGATGATCACATCAAAATCCCGCTTCATGCATTTCCTTTATTTGGGTTAAAAAGGCGGATTGTAGCATAATCAATGCGCCGCCAACTTTAAGCTGTAGTCGTAGAGATCGGACATCGCTTCCACGCGATCGATGAGCAATCGCGTTTTAGAAGAGAGGCCCCTGTTTTCCTTACCCAGCTCTAGAGTGGTGATCACGGTCTTACCAATGGTGTAGGTGTGCACGCTCCTGGACTTGCCCACAGAAATTGCCCAAATATTGTGCGCCACAATGGCCTTGTGTGCATGCGTGCCCAAGTAGAGCATGATATGCCCCTTGAGCCAAAGAATGGTGGCAAAGGGTGTGGCGTGCTTGATAATGTAGCGTTCTTTTTCTGGAGCGGACATTTGGCTAAGATCGACCATGTTATTAGCATAGCGCACTTGGGCTAGAGAGTTTCTGGGCAATAAAATCCCAAAGCTCGCAAAGCTATCCCTAGTGAAGGCCGAACAATCGCGCTTTTGATCTGAGCCACCCCAGCCATAGGGCTGGCCTAACATGGTGTCGATCACGGCGGCCATCACGCGCGGGCTTAAGGGGCGTGGGAAAGGGGTGAAGTGGCGGGGGGTAAAGGGGGTGGAGATGAGTTTAGCAAAACCCTGGGAGTCTTTGGCATAGGTGTAGACTTGTTGGGGCCCTGCTAGGGCTAAAATTTCACCCATGTGGGTGTTAGCGACCACTCTATGCGCGCGATCGTAAAGGGGGATCTTGTCTTCAAGAGGGGTGATGTAGTGGGTGATTGCCATGAGCTTTTGGATCGTGGCGGGTTTGACTAGGGCGAGTTGCTCCACCTTAACCCAGCCATAAACAAAACTGCTTTGGATATGCGCGTAAGTTCTATCCGTGTTGTAATGGGTGATGAGCACGGGCGTGCCCGCAAAGATCATCGAATTTTGCCAGCGATCGAAGGGAGAGCCTATCTTATTGTAATAGGGCTTGTCCGTGGGGGTGGCGCGTACATCAGCGTCTTTCACGACCACGGCCTTGAGGGCTACACTGGGGTAGTGTGCGGTGTCCATGCTCGCCCACAGCGCATCTAAGGCTTTAGGGTTGTTGGGGCGCAACTGGGCATCATACCCCCCCGCTTTGAAGAGATCCTGCATCCAAAAGACTTCTTCAAAATCGCGCATCACTTCCATACCCGTCCAAGGGGCATACCATTGTTCTAAATACGCGCTTTTGAGCTTGGCTTTATCTGGGATGGGAAAAGCGTGCTTGGGGAGGTAATAGCGCGCCTCTTGGGGGAGCCTGAGGTCTAAAAGCGTCTCTTCTGCACCCAATGTCAATACCATCACGCTCAACAAGAGGGCTTTAAGCATGGCAGCGCGCTAACAACTCCCCCACGCCCCGCTCAATCATTGTATACACCTTTTCTAAATCCTGCGCGCGCGTGAAAGTATAGGGGTCGGGGATGTCTGCCCCGCTCAAGCCAAAATCCCCTAATTTGTAGACATGGGGGTGGGTGATGTTTAGGTCGCGCAGGGCTTGTACATTGCTGTGATCCATGGCCACGATCCAATCAAAGCGATTGCCAACTCCTGGGTGATGGGCTTGCTTTTAAAGTGGGAGATGTCAAGGCCATGTTCTTGGGCGAGCCTAATGATAGGCGGGTGAGGGGGTTCGCCCTGATGAAAGGAGGAGATACCCGCCCCATCGACACGCACCTTTAGATTCTGCATCTCAATGAGGTGTTGGGCAATCCCCCTAGCCAACATGGAGCGGCAGATATTGCCCAAACACAAGAATAAGAGATTTTGAGGGCTCATATGCGCAAGTAGCTTCGGAGCAAACGGCCATACTGGGGAGAACGCAACTTCTTGATCGCGCTGCTCTCAATTTGGCGCACCCTCTCCCTAGTTACATTGAGCTCTTTGCCAATTTCCTCCAGGGTGCGATCGCTCTCATCTTCAAGCAGACCAAAGCGCATGCGAATCACGGATTTTTCGCGCTCGTTGAGCTGATCTAACACCCCATCAATTTGGGCTTTCAGATCTTCGCGCATGATGTGATCCATCGAACCTATGACCTTATCGTTTTCTACAAAGTCCCCAAATTTGCCATCATCATCATTGCCCACGGGGGATTCTAAACTGATGGGTTCTTTAGTGATTTTGATGACATTTTTGACCTTTTCTAAGGGCAAACCCACTTCCTTAGCCACCAAGTCTAAATCCGGTTCTTTGCCATTTTCTTGCATGTATTTGCGCATCACCTTGTTAATGCGGTTAATGGTGTCGATCATATGGATGGGAATGCGGATTGTACGGGCCTGATCGGCGATCGCGCGGCTAATGGCCTGTTTGATCCACCAAGTGGCGTAGGTGGAAAAGCGGTAATTTTTTTCGTGTTCAAATTTGTCTACTGCCTTCATCAAGCCAATATTGCCCTCTTGGATCAAATCCAAAAAGGGTAACCCGCGCGAAGTATAACGCTTGGCAATGCTCACCACCAAGCGCAAATTAGAGCGCGCCATTTTATTTTTGGCTTTATCCGAGATGAGTTTGCCGCGCTTGATTTGCTCTAAAATCTCTTTGAGTTTGCCCGGTTCTAGATCAAAGCCATCCTCACTTGCCTCTTTGGTTTGGAAGAGCTTTTTAATTTCCATGTAGCTGGCGATCATAGTCGCTTCAGGCACCATGCTAGCGATCTCCTCCTTGCTCATATTGGTGATGTTTTTTAAGATGTTCTTGTGGTTCTCAATCAAGGCATCGTTGAACAAAGAGAGTTTATACTCCAAGCGTTTTAACTCCTTTTCAAACCCATCGCCACTTTTAAGCGAGGTTTCCATCGCTTTGACCAATTCCCCGATGAGCTTGCTCGTGGGGCCCAGATCGTAAAGCTTCTCTTTAAGCACCCGGCGTTTGTAGGCTAACGTCAAGGCATGCAGGAGTTCGTCCTCTTGGGCGGGGATGTTGAGAGTTTTAAGCCATTCTTTTTTGGCTTTGTTCAAGGCCTTGAAACTCTCAATCACTTTCTCTACGCGCTTGTGATCCTTTTCAGAAAGATTCTTTTTGACTTCAATGGTGCTTTCATCTTCCTCGTCTAATTCGCTCTCTTCTTCCTTTTTGGTGCTCGTTTCGTCGTCATCAAAATTCCTAAACAACTCTTTGACACGTCTTTCGCGATTGATGAGCGCGTCCTTGTAGTTGTGGATAAAGTCAATCAGGTAGGGTACAGAACAGATCGCATCCAAAATGATGTTTTCACCCAATTTGATCTGCTTGCTCAACTCTACCTCTTCTTCCTTGCTGAGTAGAGGAATCTCTCCCATCTCGCGCAAATACATGCGCACCGGGCTATCGCTTCTAGACCATTCGGTGAAATCCTTTTCCTTGATGAAGTCTAGGTTTTCGTCCGTATCCTCCTCAAGGGCCTTAGATTTCTTGCGGGGGGTTTTACGATCGATAGAAAGCGAACTTAGGGCACATTCTGAAGAGTGCACGAAACATTTGTTGTACTTAGTTGCCAATTCTTTGATCTTTTTGATCTGGGCAGAAGTGGGGATTTTCTGAAACACATCTAAGAGGCGTTCGTAGGAAATGTTCTGTCCGTCCGTCTTAAAAATATGTTCCAACTCTTCTTGAAAGCTCACTTTAGGGGAATTTTTGGGGGTTTTATCGGATTTTTCCATGACGATCCTATCTGGCTTGGATTGTGGTAAACCACAAAAAAGAGAAAACACGCCCCATTATAGTAAAAATTAACTTATGAAAACATTAAGACTTTATAGGTTATAATACTCACATGTTTGGAATAGGCTTTTTTGAAATTGTGGTGGTTCTTATTGTCGCCATCATCTTTTTAGGACCGGAAAAATTCCCCCAAGCCTTAGTGGATTTGGCGCGCTTTTTCAAGGCCGTAAAAAAAGCCCTCAATGAGGCTAAGGAGACTTTAGATCAGGAATTGCACATAGAGAGCCTGAAACAAGAGAGTTTGGAGTACAAAAAACTCTTTGATACAGAGCAAAACAAATTAGAAAGCGCTTTCAACAAAGAAGTAAGAGATCTCCAGCAAGTCCAAGAGGACCTCAAAACAAGTATCGCGCACGCCAATCCTTTAGACGCGTTGTCTACAGAAGTGCGTGCCGATGAACCCCCTCGCCCCAAGGTGAACTTAGATAAACCTCCCTCTTTAGATAAACACGATGTTTGAAGACTTAAAACCCCATCTTGAGGAATTGCGCAAGCGTCTCATCGTCTGTATTGCCGTACTAGTGGGCGCATTTGCTCTCTGTTTTAGCCTGTGGGATCGCATTTTTGCATGGATTAGAGCCTCTTATGCGGGCAAGCTGATCCAAATCTCTCCCATAGAAGGAATCATGGTGGCTATCAAGGTGAGTTTTTTAGCCTCTTTGGTGGTGGCCATGCCTGTGATCTTTTGGCAACTCTGGCTATTTGTCGCCCCGGGTTTGTACAAGCATGAAAAAAGGATGGTCCTGCCCTTTGTGTTTTTTGGGACAACCATGTTTGTGGGAGGAGCATGTTTTGCGTATTACGTGGTTTTTCCCTTTGTGATCCACTACTTGGCTAACTTTGGAAACACGCTTTTTGAAGCCAATATCTCGGCTTCTAGCTATGTGAGTTTTTTTACCCGTCTCATTTTAGGTTTTGGGGTAGCTTTTGAATTACCGGTCTTGGCCTTCTTTTTGGCCAAAGTGGGCTTGATCACAGACGCGACTCTCAAGGCCTATTTCAAGTACGCCATTGTGATCATCTTCATTGTTGCAGCCATCATCACCCCCCCAGATGTGATGAGTCAAATCTGCATGGCCTTGCCCCTCATTGGTTTATATGGTCTCTCAATCCTCATTGCTAAATGGGTCAACCCAGCCCCTAAAGACTCCGATGTCTGAGATTCCCAAAGAGTTTTTACTCTCCAGCTACCACTATGACTTACCCCCCCACCTCATCGCTTCTACCCCCCTTGACCCCCCAGAACAGGCTAGATTATTGGTCTATGAGCGCGCCAGCGGGCGCATCACCCATAGCCATTTTGCGCATATCTTTGACTTCTTCCCGCAAAACGCGTTAGTGGTGCTTAACGACACTAAGGTCATTAAAGCGCGTTTATATGGGCATAAACCAAGCGGGGGCAAGGTGGAAATCTTGATTCATAACCCCAACGGGCCCCATCATTTTAACGCCCAAATCAAGGGGCGCATTGCACAAGGCGAAGTGATTGAACTAGCAGAAGGGTATGTCTGTGAAACGCTAAATCCCCCTTCTAACATGCGTCAAGTACGCTTTTATCACCACCAAAAATCCCTCAACTGGGAAGGGGTTTTAGACATGCTAGAACTCCTAGGGCACATGCCCATTCCGCCCTATCTCAAGCGCGCGGACACACCTACAGACATACAGACCTACCAAAGCGTTTTTGCCAAGCATGCCGGGGCAATCGCCGCACCCACTGCTTCCTTACACTTTTCCAAGCGCGCCAAGAAACACCTTTTAACCCATTTCCCACATGCATTTTTAACCTTACATGTGGGGGCTGGGACTTTCTTAGGCGTGGAGTGCGCAGACATTAGAGACCATGCCATGCACTCTGAAGCGCTAGTGATCCCCAAAGAAACACAACAAGCCTTAGATCGCGCCCCCTATATCCTCTGTGTGGGCACAAGCGCGCTTAGGGGGGTGGAACATTATAAGCGCGGCCATGTCTTTAAACCCTGCGATCTCTTTTTGCACCCGGGCAATCCGGTTACCCATGCCCAAGCGTTGCTCACCAATTTTCACTTGCCTAAATCCACTTTAATCATGCTGGTGGCTTCCATGTTGGGGCTACAAAAGTGCTTGGAACTCTACCAGCTAGCCATCGCCCAAGATTATCGCTTTTATTCCTATGGGGATGGCATGTTGATCTTATGAATCCACAAGCCCAATTAAATCATTTTAGTACGCTTTTGTTGCAGTGGAATCAAACCCACGCCCTGAGCGGCGCTAAAAACCTAGCCCAAATCCAAACCCAGATTGTAGATAGCGTGCGGGTCTTAGACTTCGTGCGCCCTTTCCAATCTTGTTTAGATATAGGCTCTGGGGCGGGTTTTCCAGGCATACCTCTAGCCATTTGTTGCCCCCATGCGCATTTTATCCTCCTAGAACCCAATGCCAAAAAAATGGCCTTTTTGCACCATGTCAAAACCACCCTAGATTTGCCAAACACCACGATCAAGCGCATGCGTGTGCAAGACCTGCCTCCCATGCGCGTACAACTCATCACCTCTAGGGCCTTAATGGGCGCGCAAGAACTCATGGCTTTGGGCGCGCCTTTTTTAGAATTAGGGGGGTATTTCTTGTTGTACAAGGGAAGTTTGCTAGAACAAGAGATCGCTTGTTTGCCCCATGAATGTTTCTACTATGGGAAACGGGTGTATTTTTACCGCCAAAAGGAGAGCGCATGCGTGCTTTAATTGTTTTAATTGTCATTGGCTGGGTGGTGTGGGTGCTGTTTAAACGCGCCAAACCCAAATCCCCTCCCAATTCTTCTGTAGAAAACTTGCTAGAGTGCGTGCATTGCAAGACCTATATCTCTAGCAAGGAAGCAATTCTCTCTCAAGGGCGCGTGTTTTGTAGCCAACATTGTTTAGAAAAGGGACAATCATGCTCATCATAGGCCACCCTAAAATCCCCTCTCCGGCATTTAAATCTGTGAGCGAGATCGCCCAAATTGCCCAAAGCTCCGGCGATGCTATTGTCTATTTTTACGCCCATTTAGAAAACGCTTGCCATCTTGCCCAACATTGTTCCACAGAACGGGTAAAGTACGCGGTGGTCGTCTCTAACACCTATGATTTAGCTCTGATGATCAATTTCACGCCCGCCTATATCATCGCCCCCGCACACGCCCCCGCCTTCCAAAGTATTGCCAATGATTACCTCTTGGACGCTAAAATCCTCATGCTCATTCACCAGCAAGAAGAAATATTGCAGGCTTTAGAAATGCGCCTTGATGGGGTGATTTTCACAGAATGGCTTACACGTACTTAAGCTAGTTCGTGTTAACATGCGCGCTTTGGAGAGATGTCCGAGTGGTTGAAGGAGCACGCCTGGAACGCGTGTAAGGTGCAAGCCTTCAAGGGTTCGAATCCCTTTCTCTCCGCCACTTCGTAAGATAAACAAAGAATAAATAATATTATCCAGCTGTTTAAAAATGTTAACAGAATTTGGAAAATTTTAGACTATGATCCGCCTTGTTGATAGCTTGGCTACCAATACAAAATCTTGACAAGGAGTTTAGGATGAAGTTAACCCCCAAAGAGCTAGACAAATTGATGCTCCATTATGCGGGTGAATTGGCAAAGCAACGCAAAGCAAGAGGCATTAAGCTAAACTACACTGAAGCGGTGGCACTGATTAGCGCGCATGTGATGGAAGAGGCGCGCGCAGGTAAAAAAAGTGTGGCAGATTTGATGCAAGAAGGCAGGACCCTGCTTAAAAAAGAAGATGTGATGGACGGCGTGGCGCACATGATCCACGAAGTGGGGATTGAAGCCAACTTCCCGGATGGGACTAAACTGGTAACCATCCACACTCCCGTAGAAGACAACGGAAAATTAGCCCCCGGTGAGGTGTTCTTAAAAGAAGGCGACATCACTTTGAACGCTGGCAAAGAAGCCATTAGCGTGAAAGTAAAAAACAAAGGCGATCGTCCCGTACAAGTGGGCTCTCACTTCCACTTCTTTGAAGTCAATAAACTCCTAGAATTTGATCGCGAAAAAGCTTTTGGCAAACGCCTAGACATCGCTTCTGGCACAGCTGTGCGCTTTGAACCTGGGGAAGAAAAAAGCGTGGAGCTGATTGACATCGGGGGTAACAAACGCGTCTATGGTTTCAATTCTCTTGTGGATCGCCAAGCCGATGCCGATGGTAAAAAACTCGGCTTGAAACGCGCCAAAGAAAAAGGTTTTGGTGCTGTCCCTGCTTGCTGCGAAGCGTCTAAAAAATAACTCAAATCAAGGAGAAACCCAATGAAAAAGATTTCCAGAAAAGAATATGTCTCTATGTATGGTCCCACCACAGGGGATCGCGTTAGGCTAGGCGACACCAACCTGATCTTAGAAGTCGAGCATGACTGCACCACCTATGGCGAAGAGATCAAATTTGGGGGCGGAAAAACCATTCGCGATGGGATGAGCCAAACCAATAGCCCTAGCTCCTATGAACTAGACTTGGTGCTCACTAATGCCCTGATTGTGGACTACACCGGCATTTACAAAGCCGACATTGGCATTAAAGATGGCAAAATTGCGGGCATTGGCAAGGCAGGCAATAAGGACATGCAAGATGGCGTGGACAATAATCTCTGCGTGGGCCCTGCTACTGAAGCGTTGGCCGCTGAAGGGCTGATTGTAACAGCAGGCGGGATTGACACCCATATTCACTTTATCTCCCCCCAACAAATCCCTACCGCCTTTGCTAGCGGGATCACCACTATGATCGGGGGGGGAACAGGGCCTGCTGATGGCACGAATGCGACCACCATCACTCCCGGGCGCAACAACCTCAAAAGCATGTTGCGTGCGGCTGAAGAATACGCCATGAACCTAGGCTTCTTGGCTAAGGGGAATGTTTCTTATGAACCCTCTTTGCGCGATCAAATCCATGCCGGCGCGATTGGCTTTAAAATCCATGAAGACTGGGGTAGCACACCCGCGGCCATCCATCACTGCCTCAACATCGCTGATGAATACGATGTACAAGTGGCTATCCACACCGATACTTTGAATGAAGCCGGTTGTGTGGAAGACACCCTAGAAGCTATTGCTGGGCGCACAATTCACACTTTCCACACTGAAGGGGCTGGGGGCGGACACGCACCGGATGTGATTAAAATGGCCGGGGAATACAATATTCTTCCGGCCTCCACTAACCCCACTATCCCTTTCACCAAAAACACCGAAGCCGAACACATGGACATGTTGATGGTTTGCCACCACTTGGACAAAAGCATTAAAGAGGATGTGCAATTTGCAGACTCTCGTATCCGCCCCCAAACCATCGCGGCTGAAGACCAGCTCCATGACATGGGGATTTTCTCCATCACTAGCTCTGACTCCCAAGCGATGGGGCGCGTGGGCGAAGTGATCACCCGTACTTGGCAGACTGCGGACAAGAACAAAAAAGAATTCGGCCGCTTGAAAGAGGAAAAGGGCGATAACGACAATTTCCGCATCAAACGCTACATCTCTAAATACACCATCAACCCCGCCATCGCGCATGGAATTTCTGACTATGTAGGCTCTGTAGAAGTGGGCAAATACGCCGATCTCGTGCTTTGGAGTCCAGCCTTCTTTGGGATTAAACCCAATATGATCATCAAGGGCGGATTCATCGCGCTCTCTCAAATGGGCGATGCTAACGCTTCTATCCCCACTCCCCAACCCGTCTATTATCGCGAAATGTTTGGCCACCACGGGAAAAACAAATTTGACACCAACATCACCTTTGTCTCCCAAGTGGCTTATGACGAAGGGATTAAGGAAAAACTCGGTCTTGATCGCGTGGTGTTGCCTGTGAAAAACTGCCGCAATATCACCAAAAAGGATCTCAAATTCAACGATGTAACCGCGCACATCGATGTCAACCCTGAAACCTATAAGGTAAAAGTGGACGGCAAGGAAGTTACTTCCAAAGCGGCCGATGAATTGAGTCTAGCGCAGCTCTACAATTTGTTCTAGGGCACTTTAAGGAGGGGAGTTTTAAAGGGGAGGGGTTAATTTGGAGGGGTCATTGATTTACTTTGCTGGTTTATAATGAACCCAAGAGAGGTTTTTTTTCGGGCTTCCCCCGCACTAGGAACCCTCAAATCTTGCCAAAAGGATGGTAATGTTAGGTCTCGTGCTGTTGTATGTTGCGGTCGTACTGATCAGCAACGGCGTTTCCGGTCTGGCTGGGGTAGACCCCAAGAGCAAGGCTGTGATGAATTTTTTTGTAGGCGGGTTGTCCATCGTCTGTAATATCGTGGCGATTGTCTATTCGACATTCAACCCTGCGCCTTCAGTAACAGGTCCTGAAGATATCTCCCAAGTGTCCCACCATTTGATTAACTTCTATGGACCTGCAACTGGGTTGTTGTTTGGTTTTACCTACTTGTACGCTGCGATCAATAATGTTTATAAACTAGATTGGCGGCCCTATGGTTGGTACTGCCTCTTTGTTACCATCAACACCATCCCTGCGGCTATTCTCTCTCACTACTCTGACATGATGGACGATCACAAGATGCTAGGCATCACAGAGGGCGATTGGTGGGCGTTCATCTGGTTAGCTTGGGGCGTGTTGTGGCTCACTGGCTGGATCGAAGAAGTCCTAGGAATCAAACTAGGCAATTTTGTACCATGGTTGGCCATTGTGGAAGGGATTGTAACCGCGTGGATTCCTGCATGGCTTCTCTTCATCCAACACTGGGTGTGATATGATCTTAGCCCAAGCCATCTTAGGCAATTTGCACCAACAGCCTAGCTCCAAAGAGTTAGACTATATTGACCTAGAGTGGTTTGACACCCAGAGAAAAATGGGGCGGTGGGTGTCGCGCGCTGGCGTGGAGATCGCGCTGAAACTACCCAAACCGGTAGGTTTGCGCGATGGAGATATCCTCTTTGAAGACTCCGCGCGCGTGGTGGCGATTAATATTCTCCCCACTGAGGTGATTTGTGTTTACGCGCACGACTACGCACAGGTGGCTAGAGTGTGCTATGAGGTGGGCAACCGCCATGCCTCCCTTTACTATGGCGATCAGCATTTGAGTTTTAAAACCCCATTTGAAAAGCCCCTGAAAATTCTCTTTGAGAAATTGGGAGTCACCCATGAGGTTTTACAAAGCAAATTAGACAATGCGCAGCGCATTAGCGTGAGCGCGCCCCATGCGGACCCGCTGGGTTTGGGCGCGCCCTTGAAATTCCAAGACAGCGATCAGCTTGTCGTGATCAAAAGATGAACATGCAAACAGATTTTATCCTCCTGCAGATCAACGATGCCATGTTTCCCATTGGGAGCTACACCCATTCTTTTGGGCTAGAGACCTACATCCAGCACAAAGAAGTACATGACAAACCAAGCGCGCTAGCTTATATGCAAGCTTTCCTAAACACACAGTTTCTCTACACGGATTTACTGAGCTTGAAATTGGCCTATGCGTACGCCCAACGCAACGCGCTCGAACCCATTTTAACGATGGAAGAGCGTATCGCGTTGGCCACGCCCCCGCTAGAGTTGCGCGGCGCGAATCAAAAATTAGGAAGTCGCTTTTTAAAAACATTGATGGGGTTGGATTTGCCCCCCCATGCTTTTTTCACAAATTACGCCCAAGCGAGTATCACCCCCACACATGCTACCAGTTATGGGGTATTTTGTGCCTGCATGGGCTTGGATTTGCAAGCAAGTTTAAAGCATTATCTCTACGCCCAAAGTTCCAATGCGGTGATCAACTGTGTGAAGACCATCCCCCTAGCCCAAAATGATGGGCAACGCATTTTATTAGCCTTGCAAGAGAGTTTTGTAACAATTTTGGAGCGTTTAGAGGAATTGGACGAGTCCTATCTGTGTGCGGCGAGCATCCATAATGACATCAAGGCGATGCAACACGAGTCTTTATACTCCAGATTGTATATGTCTTAACACCATTAAAAAGGACGAACATGGTTAAAATAGGGGTTTGTGGGCCTGTGGGCAGTGGTAAAACCGCGCTGATTGAAGCGCTCACGCGCGCGATGAGCCAAGAATACAGCATTGGGGTGATCACCAATGACATTTACACCAAAGAAGATGCCGAGTTTTTATGCAGAAATTCGGTGATGCCCAGGGAGAGGATCATCGGGGTAGAAACGGGCGGGTGTCCCCATACCGCTATTAGGGAAGATGCCTCTATGAATTTAGAGGCGGTAGAGGAATTGCATAATAAATTCCCCGATATTGAATTGATGTTTATTGAAAGTGGGGGGGACAATCTCTCCACCACCTTTAACCCCGAATTAGCCGATTTTACGATCTTTGTGATCGATGTCGCTGAGGGAGATAAAATCCCGCGCAAAGGAGGGCCAGGGATCACGCGCTCGGATTTGCTCATCATCAACAAGATCGATCTAGCCCCCTATGTGGGGGCGGATTTGGGCGTGATGGAGCGCGATTCTAAGAAAATGCGCCATGAAAAGCCCTTTTTGTTCACCAATATCCGCTCCAAAGAGGGCTTGGATCGCGTGATCGCTTGGATCAAAAAATACGCCCTCTTAGAAGACTGATGGAACACCAAACTACCTACGCCCAAGCGTCTAAATTGTATTTGAGAACGGCCATTGGGGCTAATGGACGTTGTGTGATCGCTGATAATTACTTCACCCCCCCCTTCAAGCTCATGCCCGCTTTCCATGAAAAGGATTCTTTGAGCGAAATCATGCTCTTGGTTGTGGGCGCGGGTATGCTCAAGGGTGATTCGCAAGAAATCGAAATAGAAGTGGGGGCGCATTGCCAACTCAAGCTCTCTAGCCAGAGCTTTGAAAAGATTTTTGACACCGAAGAAGGGTATGCCAGCCGCCAACAGCGCATTGTGGTTAAAGAGCATGCGTTATTGGATTTTTCCCCCCTGCCCATTTTGCCCTTTGCTAACGCGCATTTCAAAAACCACACGCAGATCATTTTACACCCTGACTCTGAATTGCTTTATAGCGAGATCATAGCCGCGGGGCGGATCGCTTATGGGGAAGCCTTTGCCTTTCACAAGATTCACTCTACACTTGAGATTCTCTACCACAGCCCCCAAGACTCCATGCCCATCTTCTTAGACAACACTATCTTAGAACCAGCACGTATGAATCTGACTAACCCCTGCATGTTCGATTCTTACACCCACTATCTCAATATGGTGTTTTTCACAAAACGCCTAAAACAAGAGGCGATCCAAGCACTCTTAGAAGAATCCAAACTCAATGGCGGGTTAAGTGCTTTGGCTTCGCGCCTGCCCGAAGAATATGGTAGCTTTTGTCTCAAGGCCCTAGCCTGTGGTTCTGAACCCTTGCTGGAATTGCGCCAAGCTGTTTCGCAATTGTTAGTCTAAGAGCTTTGCATTTTTGTTATATTTGCCGTCCAAATTAATCTGAGGAGTTTTTATGAGAACACGTATGGGGATTTATGGGTGCATGGCTTTGGGGGCAATTTTGCTCGGCTGTGCCAACACACAAAGCCGTAACCAATTGGCCAGCTTTCACAGCGCTTATTACGCCAAGCAAAACCAACAGGCCGATCAATTTGCTAAGGACATCATCGCCAAGGATCAAAAGCAAATAGACGCGCCCTTATGGCAGTTGCAAGATGGGGTGAATGCGTTTATGATGGGGAATTATAAGGGCTCTTTAGAAGTCTTGGATAAAGCCAATAAAGTTTTTGACACCCACTACAGAAGCCTAGAAAAAGGGATCGCCAAATTGGGCGCGGCCACCTATGGAAGTGCCACAAATATTCCCTATGAGGGACATATGTATGAGTGGGAATTGACCAATTATTACATGGCCCTAGACTATGCGTTTATGGGCAACCTCCAAGATTCTAGAGTGGAATTTAACCGCACTCTAGATCGCCAACGCCGCGTTAAGGAAGTCTACACCAAAGAGATTCAAAAGAATCTAGACAAGATGAATGCCAATGCCCAAAAGAAGGACGCGGCTAAATTCAAAAACATGACAGCGAGTCTTTCAGGCTTTGATCAGCAATTGAGCGCGCGTTATTCTAATCTCAAGCAATTACAGGCCTATGATGGCTTTATCAATCCCATGATCAGCTATGTGGCGGGCTTGTTCTATGGGGTTAATGGGGATTATAGCAAGAGCCTAGATAGTCTCAAAGAGGCCTATGCGATTAGCAAGGCCCCAGCGATCGCCCAGGACATCAAACACTTTGAGAGACATTCTAAGGAAAAAATGACATGGGTGATCATCGAAGATGGTGCGCAACCCACCTTAGAGGAATATAAGAATTCCACCTGGAACTATGCCCTCCCCCTTCTAAAACCAGGGCGCAATTTCCACACGAATTTTGAACTCTCCACCGGAGGTAAGAATCAAAAATTTGAAATTCTATCGCATTTTAATGGGGTGGTGCAGGCTGAGTACAAAAAGACCTTGCCCGCCATTAAGACCCGCGCCATCACTTCGGCTATCTTGAAAACGGGCACTGAAGCGGCCTTAAACACAGCCGGAGAAGTGGCCCCGGGCTATGGGGGGTTGGCTGCAGGTATTGCCGGCTCTATCATGCACGCGACCAACAAGGCCACCACCGCAGCCGACACCCGTAGCTCTACCATCTTCCCCAACACGGTTTATGTGGCCGGTTTGGAAAACCACCAAGCCCGTGCAAGCAGTTTTAGCGTCAGCATTGACGCGTTAAACCAACACTTCACCCTCACCACCTGCGATGCCAAGATGCTCAAACAACCCAACCAAGTCTGTAGCAACGCTAACAACATTGTCTTTATCCGCAGTTTCCCGGGTGAGAAGGTCAATATTAAAATCTTGTCCTTTTAGGACCCCCCTAAGGGGGCTTTAAGCCCTAGGAAGCCCCCATCTCTCTTCAATGCGCCCCAATTTCCAAACCCCATACGAGGTCGCCCACACGAGTACGAATAGCCCCACGATGTAATAGCCCAAGTGTTCGAAATCCAAGCCTTGCAAATAGCCTAACAGACCTTCAAATTCCCAGCCCATCTGCCCACTGAGCACCTGGAAGAGTTGGATAACACCAATCCCTAGTGCCACAAGCACGCCTAAGCTGGTGATGGTGATATTGTAATAGATCTTGCGTACCGGGGTTTTAAACGCCCAGTCATAGGCCTTGACCATGAAAATCCCATCGCAGGTGTCAAACAAAGTCATCCCGGCTGCAAAGGCGACAGGCAGGGCCAACATCCCTAAGATACTGGTTTGGACGGCCACACCGGCCACAGCTAACAGGGCGATCTGGCTTGCCGTGCCAAAACCCAGCCCAAAGAGAAAGCCCACCGGAAAAACATGCCAACTTTTGGTGATAAAGCCAAAGAGAGAGCTAAAGAAACGCTTCATTAAACCGTTTTCATCGAGCATAGTTTCTAGGGCTTCTGGCGTGTGTTTGTTTTGACGGCTGGCCTTTAGGACTTTGAAGAGATCGATTAGGATCGACGCGTTTAAGACACCCACTAGGATCAAAAACAGCCCGGAAATCCCCAGCCCCAACACCCCGCCCACCTCTTCTAGTATGGGGAAGTGTTTTTTAGCCCAGTGCATCGCAAAGGCGCTCACTGCGGTAACTAAGATCACCACAGTGGAATGCCCTAAAGAAAAGTAAAAGCCCACCCCCATGGCATCTTGCTTTTGTTGGGTGAGCTTGCGCACGGTGTTGTCAATGCAGGCGATGTGATCGGCATCAAAGGCGTGCCGACTCCCCCAGATATAAGCCGTGAGCGCCATGCCATAAAAGCTCGGGTTATCAGCTAGAATCAAGAGCACAGCCACTAATAAATGTAAAAATACAATGCCTAACGCATAAGGTAACCAGGAACGCATGGAATCTCCAATATTTTTTTATTTTATGATTTGTAACATAATAACAATTATTATTTTCTTATTTAGGATTAAGAACGGGGTGAGTGTGTATTTTTCACACGTTTATATGCTCCTTGCTCCATTTCTCCTCAATGCGCCCCAATTTCCAAATCCCATACGAGATCGCCCACACGAGTATAAACAGCCCCACAAGATAGTAGCCCAAGTCCCCAAATTCTAGGTTTTGAATAGAACCCAACACTCCGCTAAATTCCCAATGCATTTTTTCGCTCAAGACCTGAAAAAGCTCCACCAATCCAATCCCTAGTGCCACAAGCACGCCTAAGCTGGTGATGGTGATATTGTAATAGATCTTGCGCAGAGGGGTTTTAAACGCCCAGTCATAGGCCTTGACCATGAAAATCCCATCGCAGGTGTCAAACAAGCTCATCCCGGCTGCAAAGAAAATAGGCAAAGAGAGCATACCCACCACACTCATTTTAATGGCGGCCCCAGAGATGGCCAAAAGGGCGATCTCACTGGCGGTGTCAAAACCCAACCCAAAGAGAAATCCGATGGGGTAGAGATGCCAGCTTTTGGACACAAAGGCAAAAAGAGGTTTAAAAAAGCGCCCAATCAAACCCCTTTCTTGCAATTTGGCTTCTAAGAGTTCTTGGTTATAATGCTCATTCCTGCGGGTTTGCTTGAAGATTCGCACCAAATCCACCAAGATCACCGCATTTAAAATTCCCACAATCAACAAGAATAAGCCCGAAACCAAAGTGCCAATAATCCCGCCGACTTCTTTGAATAGTTGGGTGTGTTCATTCGCCCAATGCGCCGCAAAAGCGGTTGCGATTGTCATTAAAACCACCACGCTCGAATGCCCTAGAGAAAAGTAAAACCCCACCCCCATGGCATTTTGCTTTTGTTGTGTGAGCTTGCGCACGGTGTTGTCAATGCAGGCGATGTGATCGGCATCAAAGGCGTGCCGCGCCCCCAGTACATACGCCCCACTGGCGTATGCGTAGAAACTCCAAGATTGCCCAGCAATCCACAAGAGCACTACTCCTAAAACATGCAAAAAGACAATGAAAAGCGCATAAGGCAACCACTGGCGCACGAAACAACCTCGCATTTTTAAATTTAGTAATACTTTATCATAAGATGTCTTAATGGTATGCATTGGCTATCACAATCCAAATCTTTACCCCCAAAGGGTTTTGATCCAAAGAAAACTCCCAAACGCGCCAAAGAGCAACGCGCAACACAGATCCACCCCCTTATAATAACGCGTATAGGCCCTTCTCATCGAATCTTTAGAAAAGAGATAGGCGATGGCGCTAAAGAAGAGCAGGGTTTCTAGGGCGAGCACCCCGATCACCCAAGCCCCCAATGTGTGCGCAAAATCCAAACCAGAAAAAATACTCCCAAAGTAGAGCGCGGCCTTAGGGTTTAACAAATTGGTGAAAAAACCGCTTAAAAACGCCTGCTTAGGGGTTGTGCTTTGCCATTGCAGGGGCCTAGAGAGGGACTTCAAACACATGAAGGCCAAATACAGCAGATAAGAACCCCCCAAAAGTGCGATGATTGTACGCATGGAGGGGAAAAGCTCAAAAAAGAGCTTGAGCCCAAAGAGGGAGAGGATGGTCCAAAGCAACACCCCCACCACAATGCCCCACACCGCCTTAAAAGCATGCTTAAAATCTGTCTTCAAGGCATAAGCGCTGATGAGCAACAAATCCGGACCCGGGGTGAGCAAAGCGCCAAAGTGAATCAAGACAAGTGAGATCAAATCCAAGATAAATCCATACACGTGGGTTGGCGCATGCTATCTAAAAACCTCTGGCTTTTCAACCAACGCGCCCAAAGACTTCATGGTATAATGCGCCATGCACTTCTTCATTCTTATGATAAACCTCAGTAGGGAGTTTTTTAAAGCATGGGCATTCTTTGTACGCGTAAAATTGTGTTTGAAAACTTTAGGAATTTGGGGGTCTGTAACTCTGAGAAACCGGAAACAAGATTAGATCTAGGCGTGGTCGGAACAGGGGGGTTGATTTGCCTGATTGGAGCCAATAATGAAGGGAAAAGTAATGTGTTGGCTGGGATTGCAGAGTGGGGAGATGGCCAATTGAGCGACAAGGATGAACCCACTTTTGACATTGGGACAGGAAAGCCGAGGGTATGGGTGGAGTATTCCATCTCTGTGAATGCTATGAGTAAGCTCAAGCCTGAAGAGGCCCTACAAAAAAAGGAATTTGTGATTTCTTCTCTCTCTGCAGCTATCAAGAAGACAGCTAAGGAAAATTTTAAGGACATAACGGGCTGTGAATACGGATACGAGAGTCTTCAGAAAATTTTTGCCAAACCCGTCGAGGCCATTTATGGCGAGGATCACAAAGGAAAGGCAATATTTCTTAAATTGGAGAAATCAGAGGTGTGCTGTGGGCTTGTGTTCACACTGGCATGGGACACCATGTACATCAAGAACGTTTGTGATGATATGCATCACGATATTAAAGAAGTATATGGAAGCCAATCTGGCATCAAGTTCAAAGTAGTCAACTCTAGTCTGAGTGGCTACAAGGAACAGGGGTATGGTGTTCTTGCGGATTTGCGACGAGGGCTTGAGAGACTTTCCTTAGAAGACAATGAATCGCTTAAAGAACAGGGCAACACGCCTAGGGCATACAGAAAAGAGTTAGGTTTGGATGGATGGGCACAAATCGATGAACTTCCTCAAGAAATCGGCGTTGGCTTTCCTAATATTTTCTCTTATGCGCATCAGGAGGCAAAATTAACAGATCAGCATTTACGCGTTGCTTACCAGCAGATAGGGCAGTCTGCATTTTTCCAAACTCTGTTTAAAATTCTGGACATACCGCTGGATAAAGTTACAAGAGCCTATGAAATCAAAAACAAGGGCAATGAAAACCGCTTCAAGAAAACAGAAAAGGATATTTGCGCACACTTAAAGAAGGTTAGTGAACGCTTCAACGCGCTGTATAGACTCTATGAAAAGACAGATGTATACGCGTTCAACATCGTGTTGGGCGATAGCGAAGTGGTTTTTTCCATCTCTAAAAAGGACCACCACTCCGATGATACCACCAGCAAGGTCTCTCTAGATCGCCAAAGCACTGGATTTCAAAAATTCTTCCATTTCTTTTTCAATTTTCTCCACAGGGACGCGATTAGTCGGGGTGATATTGTGCTCATAGACGAACCAGAAAATAGCCTGAGCATCCCCGCCCAAATAGAATTTAGGGATTTTCTTAAAAATTTTGGGAGAGAACAGGGTATCACTTTTATTATTAGCACCCATTCACCCTTCATGTTGCACATCGATCATTTAGATGAGGTGCGGATGGTTGTGAAAAATACAAAACCAGACACTAGAGGGTCGTGGATTGATAATGATTTTTCTCTAAAAGAATCCGGAGAGGTGAACGCTCTAAGAAAAATGTGTATGGCCCTTGGGGCCACTTCTAATCTCAATCTCGCCACTTCTAGTACCGATCTCAAAAACAGAAAATGGGTCTTCGTAGAAGGCATCATGGATTACAATATCTTTGGCGCTTACCAGAAAATTTATCCAAAGAAAGAAGCTTCTAAATTGACATTTCTCCCCATTAGCGGGGTCGGTAAAGACGGCGCAGAGATGGCAAGCAAGCTCAAAGCTCTTTTAGATTTTATAAAAGACATCAGCATAGATCACCCGATCTTGCTTGTAGATGCTGATAAAGCCGGCGAGGCGATGAAAGAAGCAGCACAGAAAAATACAAAAGTGCGCGCCATCACACTCAAAGAAGCCTTTATGGATGGGGAAAACCCTAAGGCAGGCTTTGAGGAGTTTTGTAACGAAGATATCAAACTAGAATCTCTTTTTAGCCAAGAGGATCGCAAACAATTTGGTTTACAGGATTGCAAGCATCTTAGGATAGCTGGCGTGATCTCTAGCGCGTTTAAAAACACCCCTGATCTAGAAAATAGGCTCAGTGCAGAAACTAAAAAGAGATTTGACACGCTCTTTAACTTTTTATTAGAGGGAAGTTTCTAGAAACAACGCTATAAGGGCAGATGGAGTCCCAGTAAAGACCTACGAGTATTTCCGTTGTTGTGTCTTGGAAATTGTTTAGGCTTATGTGTCATGATTGGAGTATAATGGGTACATCTTTAAGGATAAGGAGATGGTATGGATAAGTCTCGCGATCTTGCCCTATTTGATCAAATTTCAAAACGGCTAGAGGCCCTCAAGAGCGCGCATGCGCACAACGCTAACAAGGACATCCACGCAGAATTAGAAAAAAAGGGCGTGGATCGCCGGGATTTTATGAAGTGGATTGGGGCGATGAGTGCGGCTTTAGCCCTGCCGGCTAGCTTTACCCCCCTTGTTGCCCAAGCTGTGGAGATGGCTAACCGCCTGCCCGTCATTTGGTTACACATGGCTGAGTGCACGGGCTGTAGCGAGAGTTTGCTCAGAAGCGAAGACCCCAGCATTGATAGCATCATCTTTGATTACATCAATTTGGAATACCATGAAACCATCATGGTGGCTAGCGGACACCAAGCCGATTTGAGCCTAGAACAGGCCATTGAAAAGCACAAAGGCAATTATATTTTAATGGTAGAGGGGGGGATCCCTCAGGGCACAGAATACTTTTTAACCATGGGCGCACAAGGGCGCACAGGCGCACAAGAATGTATCCATGCCGCCAAACACGCCAAAGCCATTTTTGCCATTGGGACTTGTTCGAGCTTTGGGGGCGTACAAGCCGCTTACCCCAACCCCTCTAACGCGCAGGCATTGAGTAAAATCATCTCCCAGCCCATTATCAATGTGCCCGGTTGCCCGCCCAGTGAAAAAAACATTGTGGGCAATATTTTGTACTTTTTGATGTTTGACGCGCTGCCCCGCCTAGATGCCTTCAACCGCCCTACTTGGGCGTATGGCCGGCGTATCCACGATCTGTGTGAGAGACGCGGGCATTTTGATGCGGGCGAATTTGTACAACACTTTGGGGATGAGAACGCCAAAGAGGGCTTTTGTCTGTACAAAGTGGGCTGTAAAGGGCCTTACACCTTTAACAACTGCTCCACCCTGCGCTTTAACTCCCACACCTCTTGGCCCATTCAGGCCGGGCATGGCTGTATTGGCTGCTCTGAGCCTAATTTTTGGGACACCATGAGCCCCTTTGAAGAGCCCATTTCTAACCGCCTCATTGTGCCCATTACAAGCGCCTTTGGGGGGGCGGGGGCGGACAGAGTGGCCGATAGCGTGGGCATTATTGCCCTAAGCGCGGCCGGGATTGGCATTGCCATGCACGCCCTCTTAGCCGGATTGAAAAAAGACGATCAAGGAGATGCCCATGTCTAAAAAGATCATCGTTGATCCCATTACGCGCATTGAAGGGCATTTGCGCATTGAGGTGGTGGTGGATGATCACAATGTCATCACCGATGCGCATTCTTCTTCTACCCTCTTTAGGGGGCTAGAGACCATTATCAAACACCGCGACCCACGCGATGCGGGCTTTATCGCCCAGCGCATTTGTGGGGTGTGTACCTATTCGCATTACAAGGCGGGCGTTAGCGCGGTGGAGAATGCCCTGGGCATCACCCCGCCCCTAAACGCCCAACTGGTGCGCTCTTTGATGAATATCGCCCTGATTTTGCATGACCATGTGGTACATTTCTACACCTTGCATGGGCTGGATTGGTGCGATCTTTTAAGCGCGCTCAAAGCCGACCCTAAAAAGGCGAGCCAAATTGCCTTTGAATACAGCGATGAGCCCTTGCATACGGGGGCTGATGAACTCAAAGCGGTGCAAAAACGCGTGGGCGACTTTGCCAAACAAGGCGCGCTAGGTCCCTTTGCCAATGGCTATTATGGGCATAAAACCTACCACTTGAGCCCGGAGCAAAATTTGATCGTACTCTCGCATTATCTCAATCTCTTAGCCATCCAAAGAGAAGCAGCCAAGATGACAGCCATTTTTGGAGCCAAACAACCCCACCCCCAAAGTTTGACCGTGGGGGGGATCACTTCTGTGCGCGATGTGCTTGACCCCACCCGTTTAGGCGAGTGGAAGAGCAAGTTTGAAACCGTGAAAAACTTTGTAGAGCGGGCGTATTATCCGGATCTGGTGATGGCTGCTAAAATGTTTAAAAACGAGCAAAGCGTTTTGCATGGTTGCGGGGTGAAGAATTTCATCGCTCATGAAGAGATTTTGCTCTCTAGGGGCAAATATCTCTTGAGTTCAGGGGTGGTGCTCAATGGCGATTTAAGCACCCTACACCCCATTAATGAGGATTGGATCAAAGAGGATGTTACGCACTCTTGGTATCAATACAGCACCAAAGAGGCGCAATTACACCCCTATGACGGGCAGACCACACCCCATTACACGGGTTTTAAAGAGGGGCAAAGTATCGGTTTGAGCGGCAAATTAGAATCTAGCAAGGTGCTAGACACACAGGGCAAATACTCTTGGATCAAAGCCCCGCGCTACAATGGCATGCCTATGGAGGTAGGACCTTTGGCTTCTTTGACGGTGGGTTTGGCGGCTAAAAACCCCCACACCACCAAAGTCGCCACCCAGTTTTTAAAAGATACTGGCTTGCCCATAGAGGCAATTTTTAGCACGCTAGGGCGCACAGCAGCGCGTTGCTTAGAGGCTAAGATTTTGGTAGAAAATGGCTTGACCACCTTGCAATCTCTGATTGAAAATCTCAAATCCGATCAGAGCACCTGCGCGCCCTATGAAATTGACAAAAATAAGGAGTACAAGGGGCGCTACATCGGGCAAGTGCCAAGAGGGATGTTAAGCCACTGGGTGCGCATTAAAAATGGGGTGGTGGAGAATTACCAAGCGGTGGTGCCCTCCACTTGGAACGCGGGCGCGCGTGATGAAAAGGGGCAGGGGGGACCCTATGAAATGAGCTTGATAGGCACAAAGATCGCCGATGTGACTCAGCCCTTAGAAATTATCCGCACCATTCACTCTTTTGACCCCTGTATTGCCTGCTCGGTGCATGTGATGGACATCAAGGGGCGCGATTTTGGAGAGTTTAGAGTCGATCCTAGCTTTGCGCGCTTGGCCCCTAAAAAAGAGGAGGAAAGCCATGTTAAATCCTAAGAGCGCGTACTACCACCCCCATAAGGAGTATTCAGGTTGGGTGCGCGCGTTTCACTGGGTGCGCGCCTTGGCGATCTTTGCCTTGATGTTAACGGGCTTTTACATCGCCTATCCTTTCTTAGAACCCCACTCTAGCGTCTACCATGGCATGTATTTTCTACAAGCCTATATCCGTAGTGCCCATGTCATGCTGGGCTTTATTTTGATCGCCATTTCGTTGTTTCGGGCTTATCTCTTCTTTTTTGATCGCAAGAGTCGCGCTGAACGGGCATCTGTGCAGGGAGTTTTTAGCACCCATACATGGATCAAACAACTCAAGGTCTATTTTCTTGTGGGCAATCGCCCCGAAATCAAGGGCGTTTACAACCCCTTGCAATTTGTGGCTTACTTCTCTTTGTGCATGTTGCTCATTGTCATCGCCTTGAGCGGGATTGTGCTTTACTACAATGTCTATCATCGCGGATTAGGGGGGTTTTTAGAACCCTATTTTAAGTGGTTTGAAGTGCTTTGTGGGGGGCTCTCTAATGTGCGCTATATCCACCACTTGGCCACTTGGGGGATCTGCTTATTTATCCCGGTGCACATTTACATGGTGGTCTTCCATTCGCTCAAATTCCCCGATGGGGGCGCGGATGTGATGATCAGCGGACGGCGTTATTTAAAGGGTTAGCGTGGATATTTTGGTGCTGGGGGTGGGCAATATCTTGCTAGGCGATGAGGGCGTGGGGGTGCATTTGTGCCACCAGATCGCGCGCAATTATGATTTCACCTACCCTCATAAATTGGAGTTCATGGACGGGGGCACACTCGCCCAAACCTTGATCCCTTGGATTGTAGAATACGATCGCCTTTTGATCTTGGATTGTGTGAGCGTGGCGGGCGCGCGGGTGGGCGAGGTGTTTTGCTTTGAATTTGAAAATATCCCCCCTGAGATCACTTGGGCGGGGAGCGCGCATGAGGTGGAGATGTTGCAAACTTTGAGGCTCACCGCCTTGATGGGCGATTTGCCCCCCACCACCATTATTGGGCTAGTGCCCTCCATTGCGCCCGCACAAACCACCTTTGATCTCAGCCCTGCCATGTTGGAGGGAGCGCGCGTTGCTCAAGAGCGCGCGTTGCAGATTTTGGCGCAATGGGGAGCGCGCGCCACCCTCAAAGCCCAAGCGCAGGATTTACAAGAGATCGCCCGCCACTCTTATAAAATGGCGTGAACATGGTTTTTGTATTTACATTTGAATCAATTGGGGAGTTTGGCGCGCAGGTGGGCGCGTTGTTTATGGATTTTCTAGCCCACCATGCCCACGCCCAACACTTGCGCTGTGCCACTTCTTTAAAACACTTCTATTTAGAAGCGACCCCAGAGCGAGCAGAGGATTTTGCCCAAATGCTTAGCCAACGCCTCCCCCTCTCTTTGAGTTTTCGCTTTGTGGGGGTGGAGGCGACACAGATAAGCCCAGAATGGCAAGATCACGCGCGCGGGTGCGCGCCCATTGATGTGCTAGAGATGCGCCAAGCCCTAGAAGAGGGCAGGTTAGAGCCCTATTTGCGCGCCTTTGTCTATCAAGATCAAGAATGCGCTACCCCCAAGCAAGTGCAAGCCGTGCTTGAGCAGATGGCAGATCTCTTAAAAAAAGGGGAGAGTTTGCAAGTGGGTACTTCTAGGGGGGTTAAAACCCTCTCTTGTACCTATCTAGAAGGGGCTAGGGTCTTGTTTTTGGATTTGGCTAGTGTGCTTTCTTTGACTCGCAGCGATTCTAAGAGCGCGCAGGTGTTGTGCGCTTTTGAAAAGCCTAGTATTATTGCCACCCTTAAAGAAGTGTTTGTCTCAGAGTTTAAGAGTTTAGAGATTTGCGCCTGCCTGCCCTATGATTTTGGGCTCGCCCTACTAGGGCATCGCTTGCTAGAAAAAGATATTTCCTATCTCTTTTATAAGGACAGCCTCACAGATCACAGCGATCTAAATTATACCTGCACCACCCCCAGTATCCCAGAACAGGTTTTTAGCGTGGCTAAAAATGGGCTTTTGCTCCCCCATGCGCGCGCGCATGCAAACCACACCCTAGAATTTGTCGCCCAAGAAGCCCCCAAAGAACCCCACTTGCTGGTGTATTTGAGTTTTGATCGCCCCAGTTGTCTCTGGCTTTATGAAGATACCTATAAACAGCTCATGACAATGGAGTTGGCCACGCACCCTAGTGTTTTGATCCAACAACTCCAAGGCAATGCCAAGGGGCGTAAACTCTATGCCAACTACAAAAAAGCCTACCCGGAGTTGTGCGCGCGCTTGGAGCAAGAACCCCCCACGCCCCAGCTACCTAGTGCGAACTTGATGGATTTTTTAGCCGGGTTAGCCCGGGTGCTAGGCTTGAGCGACACGCATGACACACACGCTATTTTTACCCATGCAAAAACTTTCTTGCGCCCTAAAGGTCCCCATATTGATTTTAAACTCACCAAAGACCCCCCCAACCTCAACCCCGCGCCCACACTCAGAAGCGCGCTCAGTTATACACTAGGGGGCACGGACGCGCCCACCATGTGCTTTGGGATTTTAGAATCCTTGGCGGAGTTTTTGGGCAATGTGATTTACGAAGCGCATGATAAATTTGGCTTGAATCAAGTCTATCTGTGCGGCGATGTCTTTTTAGAAAAAGTCTTTTTAGATCTCTGTTTGCAGTACTTCCCCAAAGAATGCGCCCAGGTCTTCCCCCTAGCGCACATGGATTATTAAAACCCGGCATAGAACTCTACCTATTGTTTAAAGGCTAGATCGAGGGTGGCTAATATACGCTCAAACCCTCCGCCACAAGTATAGCGCGCGTAGCGCGCGATCCTGGCGCGATCTTGCTCTGTGTAGACCAAATAGAGCTTATCGCCTACAGGGCAACACTGTCTAGAGAGTTGCAGGCTTAGGCTTTGAAAACCACCCTGCCCCTGCACGTTGGAGAGTTGCATCCATAACTGCGGGCTAATTTCTATGGTATAAGTCATTTTCACTCCTTATTGTGAAATGACCGCTGCTAGATACAGCGGGCGGTCCTTCTAGCATAAAATACCTAAAAGTGCGCTTAGAGATAGTGCACCCCTAATAAATCTCTAAAATAGCGCGCAATTTGGGGGCTAATCTGCTTGCTTTGGGAGGCGTGGATAAATTGCTCTTCTAAATTTTGAAACTGGGCAAAATCTAGAAATATATCGCAGTTGCGCAGATAATAGGGGATGTGGGGGATTTGGGTTTTAAACACATCAATATAACAATACAGGCTGTATTTTTCTGCAGGGACATAGATCGCATGCGGGCTCTGCCTGTCTAAAAAAGTCTTGGATCGCGCTAGGGCGTTGATGTCTCTAAGCGTATAAAATAGCGCCACCTTAGAATCAACACGCTGTTGATTGGGGTATTTGTCCACATAGGTGCTAATGAAGTCCCACTGCTCAAGGGTAAAGCATTTGTTTTCTAAAGTCTTAAAGCAGAAACGCGCGATGTAAGAATAATCCATGCCCTGAGCGTCTCTTTTGTATAGGGCTACAATAATGGGAAAGTAACTTAGCGATTTGGGGCAGAAGATTTGTGAGCTCACCACCAAAGCGTCTAAGAGGCGGTAATGGAGCGCAAAATTTTTAAGGGCTTGTAAATTCGCCCTTTTGATGAGATAGGAGAGGGGGTGTAAGACACAGATATAGTCTGGTTCAAGCAGGGCAAAAGAGCGCAAAAAACTAATGCCAATATCGCGCGCTTTAAGGGAGGTGTCCACCTCTAGGGGAGACTTGTCTTTAAGGTGAGCGCGCACCCTAGAAGTCCTATCATTATAAGGAGGGTTGCCCATAATGATTAACTTGCTAGAGTTGGGGATATTAAAATGCACCCTTGAGACAGAGTGTAGGGCGTTTTTGTGCAAAAGACTTAGGTTTGGCTGTTGGCATAACTCTGCTGCCCTTTGCAGGGCTTGTAAATCTTGATCCATCCCAATATAAGCTTGAAAGCCCGGCAGGGTTAAAAAACTCCCATACCCACACGCGCTATCTAGCAAGAGATAATCTTTAGGATTCACATGCCAGATAAGCATTCTAAAGGCAATTTGTACCAACCACAATGGAGTGTAAAAACTCCCTAAATTGATTTGAGCGGAGCACTCTAAATGGGTGGGCTGGCCCGACTCCATGTTGATACGCATGGTGTCCATTTGTTGCGCCTTTTAGATGCGATTATACAATCTTGTTTAATGGATTGTTTTGAAGAGGGCAAGAGGTGGTGAGTCTATAATACAGGCCCATCACTTTAGACATCTACGACTCTAAGGATAATTTCTTAGGGATAAAAAGTTTTAAGGCGTTGGAGGGCGTACCTTCAAAAGGCCCAAATGGTACTTAAATGCTTTGAATGTCGGCCATGCTCTTGCCCGTGTCCTCCGCGCTCATGTCAAAGGCTACGGACACTTTTGTTACCAATTCTGTGAAATCTGCGATGTTCTTAGAGCCCCCAATACCCATTTGCCCCGCGCTCTTTAGCGTCTTGTTCAAGTCCGCCGTGCTAGAGCCCAAAGAAACAGAGAGATCTAGGAGTTTATTTTTCAAATTTTTTGGATTTCTTGGAGGATTTTAACTTTTTCTAAAGAAGAGGTTGAGTACTCTCGGGTTAGGAAAAAGACGAGTATATTTGATGCGTGATAATAACCTTCCAAAAAAGAGAAAGCCTCCCAAACTAGGGAACAGGAAAGCGCGCTCCTCATCTAAGATGCTTTGCAAGCACGGGTTTCTAAGCACAGACGACGGAAATACAGCACTGCGGCTCAAAAACTCAGGCAAATTTACCAAGCCTTGAGCGATGAGAACAGCGAACTATACAAGGCAATCAAGGAAAAACATCTCAACAAAATTACGGCTGAGTCTTTTAAGCAACAGGCATTAGACTTAGAGCAGTGCAACTGTTTGGTGGTGATGAGTGAGCACGATGGGACGCAAGTGATACGCACAAACCGCTGTCACACCGCCCCTGCACGCCTTGCAATGAATTACAAGCTTCTATTTAGAAGCAAGCTCATTTCCACGCCTTGCCCCATATCCTGTGGAGAAACACCGCTTGATTATTCACCTTAACGGTGAAGAATTGTTCTGCGGAAGATTTACACAACGCCATCACCATTATACACAAGGCCTTCAAATACCCTATGGACACAAAGGAGAAAAATGAACTTAAAGATCGCTTTGATCTGCCTGAACTTCTTAGCTGGATTCGGGCTACAGAGATCGTGGGGGATTATACAGACTTTGTTGAGGGGGTTTTTCATTTCTAACCTTTGTGGTAAGTTTATAACTTTGCAAGCCACCAAGATAAACTCATTGGTAGCCGGGCATCATTAATGCCGATTTCTTAAGCCACAAACAAAGTCAAGACAAGACTCGACGGCGAGTTGTTTCTTAGATCTCTGTATATTGATAAAAGGGCTTTATGACCTTATAGATGGTATAACCTTTGTCAATAACATCTAAGACATTGTCGAGTCTAGATGACTTCTGTCGCTTAATAACACCACGCTTGCGTAACATTTTAGTTAGCTTTGATCAAGGCGATCTACGCTTGGTGTAGCGATACCCTTCTCGATGGTATCTCTTATAACGAGCTTTATATTCCATCTTATCCTCTTGTTAGATGTTTGGAAAGTCAAAGAACGCTTGCGACACTAGATATGTTGCAAGGAACCCATCATCGTAATTATATTAATCTTATATTTCATATTAAACATTGAAAGAGTTGGAGGTCAACTCAACAATCTAGCAAGCTAGGCTTCATCGTTTAACTTGCATGTATCAGGCACGCCGCCAGCGTTCACTCTGAGCCAGGATCAAACTCTCCATAAAGTTAAGTTTAAATCCCAAACTGGCTCTTGTGTTGTGGATTTCTCCACGCCACAAAATTAAGTTACTCTATTAGACAAGTTGTGTCAAAACTAGAGTCCTTAAAGCCAAAACAAAACAAAAACAAACTTGGCTACAAGACTCTCTTGCTTGGATGTCAAAGATCGTTGCGCTTGGAGTTTAAGCTCTTTTGAGTGCTTTAACTTTGGCAAAGCTGCATTATAGAGTAAGAAAGCTTAGGGGGGGCGACTTAAGGGGAATGTGAGTATTTTGGAGGCGCAAAAAATCTCAGTACGCTAAAAAAAGCCCCCCTCGTTCTTAAAATAAGAAAGACTTGCATGCATCAATATAGCGGAAGATACGTTACTTTAGTGATTTTTGAGTAAAAATCCATTAGAATCAACACCTAATTTTGAGGATGGCGCAGATGAGATTAAAACCTAACCATGTCGGCTACATGATTTCTAAAATAGCCCAAGATTTAGTGCGCTCACCCTTGCTGGAGTTAAAAGGGACGCTTGAGGAACTCACTCAGATCATCGAGCGCACATTGCAAGAGAATATTGCCCAAGAGGCGCGCCTAGATGAACGCGCCCGCGAACTTTTAGAGGATCATCTAGATGAAATTGAATTTATGCGTATTGATGAGAGGCATTTATTTTGGCAAATCAAAAAAAAATTAGCTATAAAGGCGGAATTTGTGCTGGGTTGGGAGGATCGTTGTAACGCCCTTTCGCACGCGATCTTAGAGGACATCTTGGAGGCCGATCTCATCATGTTCTCTGTCTCTGAAAACCGCATTCGCAATGTGATTTTCAGGTCTATGGACACGTATGCCAAACTCTATGAGAGCATTGAGCTAGAGGTGGCCGAGAAGATCAAACATTACAAACGTAAATTACCCGTAGGTAGCGATGCTTATGAGTTGGTATTCGAACGCATGTATGAAGAAGAATTGCGCCGCAAGGGCTTTTTGTGATGGCATCTATCCTATTTGAAAATGGAGTATTCCTAGAGGCACAAAGTTTTGGGGCTGAGGGGGTTGTTGTTGGGGAAGCGGTTTTTAACACAGCGATGAGCGGGTATGAGGAGATCATCAGCGATCCAAGTTACTACGGACAATTTGTGGTTTTTAGTGCCCCAGAGGTGGGCATCGTGGGTGTGAATAGACAGGATTACGAGTCTTCTAGCTGTTGCTTAGGGGTTTTGGTGCGCCACACCCCCACGCGTTATTCTAATTTTAGAGCCCAAGAGAGTCTAGGGGCGTGGTTACAAGCTAGGGGAGTACTTGGGATTTGCGGGGTGGATACGCGCGCACTGGTGGGGATGTTGCGCGATGAGGGGGCGATGCAGGCAGCCATCTCCAGTACTCCTGTGGAGAAAAGTGTACTGGCAAAAATTTTACACAACGCGCCCCCTTTGCGCGATATAAATGTCATTCCCATGGTTTCTAACAAGGCTACTCCTCCCACTCAAGGACGCTATAATTTTGACATCCTAGATTACCAGCCTTCAGAACGCGCCCAAGCCATTATCGGGGTGCTAGATTTTGGAGTCAAGCGCAGTATCTTACGCCACTTAAGCGCAGTGGGTCTAGGCGTGCGCCTCTATGGACATGAGAGTAAGGCTGGTGCGTTGTTGGAGGATTACAAGCGCGGGGAGATCAAGGGGGTCTTGCTCTCTAATGGGCCGGGCGATCCGCTCAAACTCAAGGAAGCGACTGTCCAGATCGCCCGTCTCGTTGAGGCGCGCGTTCCTTTATGTGGAATTTGTCTAGGCCACCAGCTTTTAAGTTTAGCGCATGGTTACTCCACTTATAAACTCAAATTTGGCCATCATGGGAGCAACCACCCCGTGCTAAACCATGCCACAGGGCGCATTGAGATCAGCGCACAAAACCATAATTATTGCGTGCCAGAGAGCATCACGCGTATTGCCACAATCACGCATACTAATCTCTTTGATGGCACGATTGAGGGCTTGGCCTACCACAATCACCCCATTCTCTCCGTGCAACACCACCCTGAGGCCGGGCCAGGGCCTAGCGATGGGAATTATATTTTCCAAGAATTCGCCCGTCTCGTGCTGGCAAATTAAGCTGTAAAGGATAACTATGCCAACAGGCAATACTGAGAATTTGCGCTCCATTGAACAGCTGGCTAATCTTAATTTTTTCGTCCCCAGTTACCAAAGAGGGTATCGCTGGACAGATCAGGAGGTGGGGGATTTATTGCAAGACATTAAGGATTTTAAGGATAACCCCAAGGGTGCAAAGTTTTATTGCTTGCAACCTGTAGTGGTGCAAAAAGAGGGAGATAGGTTTCGCGTGATCGATGGGCAACAACGCCTAACCACGATCTTTTTGATCATTGAGTTTTTAGAAGGCAGAAGCCACTTTAAAATCGCCTACCAAACCCGCCCGCAGAGCGCGGAGTTTTTAGAAAATATTGCTCATGAAAATCCCGATCAAAAAGATAATATTGATTTTTACCATTTTGTCAAGGCTTACCAAACCATCCAAAAGTTCTTTAAGGAAAAAGAACAAGATAAGCAAGCCTTCCTAAAAACTTTGCTCGATGAGTGTGTGGTGCTTTGGTATGAAACACAGGATGATGAAAATGAGGTTTTTAGACGACTCAATAGTGGTAAAATCCCTTTAATGGAAACAGAAATCATCAAAGCCTTATTTTTAAGTAAGGATTTAGGTGAGGATGTAAATACGCTTATAGAGAGATCACAAGCTTGGTATCATTGCGAAAAGACAACCCGCGCCGAGCAGGATTTCATCTACTGTGTTTTGAGCCCTGTCCATGAAAAAGACATCTTAAAAGATGGATTTTTGCGTGATGACATCCAGAGAATAGAAATTTATTTAAAAGCCATTGTTAAACCAACGGGCAAGGATCGCTATTTGTTGGAACATTTTTACCATATTTACCAAGAAAAAGGTCAAGAGGGCATAGAAGAGGAGTGGGATCGGCTCAAAGATGCTATAGCCACCCTTTCTGGCTTTGCGTCTAAAAACAAACCAGACCGGGAGATTTTCCATCATCTAGGGTTTTTGATATTGGAGGGAGCAGATATTTACGCAATCTATAAAACATGGCTAGAAGATAGCTATAACGATAGGTTTGCTGCATTTTTATTTGCAGAAGCGAAAAGGAGAGCCCGTGCATGTTTGCAAAAAAAGAAAGGCGAGATGAGGGAGATAGAAGATCTGCAATATTCTAGCGATAAGAGGAAATTGCAAACTCTGCTTGTACTCTTTAATTTAGCATACCTCATTGATCAGCAAATGGCGGAGTGTTTTAGATTTAACCGCTTTGTTTTGGAGAGATGGAGTTTAGAACACATTTACGCACAAAACTCCCAAAGCATTGCTAAGAACATTGCTCAAGAGCAAAAAGATGAGGTGGTTGCATGGCTTGAAGAGGTGAAAAAACATATAGAGGATGATTCAGAGCTCAAAAAAGAAATCCAAGGGACTTTAGAGCAACTTAAAAACACTTCTTTAAAAAATTTAGATTTAGAGGTCTTGTTTAAGCGCATTGATCAAAATTTTGAAGATGATGAGAATTTACACCGCATTTCTAACCTCACTCTGCTAGACAGACGCGCCAATAGCCAAATAGGCAATTTAATTTTCAGCCACAAGCGCGCAGAAATCCAAGAACTGCAGAAACAAGATAGATTAATCCCCATCACTACCCAAAGGGTCTTTAACAAAGAGTTTTCTAAGGAAAAAGACAACCCCAATGTCTTCACTAGAGCCGATCAAAAAGACTACTTGGAAGAAATTAAAAAATATCTTCACAAGTATTTGGAGGTCTAATGCAAGTCTTTTCTCTTAAAACATTTTTACAAACTTACAAGGCAGTCAAAGTTCCCATGTTGCAAAGAGACTACGCACAAGGGCGCAAGAGTCAAGAGAGCACCGCCAACGCCTTTTTAGAAGTTCTCTTTAACACCTTGCAAACAGGGCAAGACTTGCACCTAGATTTTATTTATGGCTATAAAGAACAGACTTGTTTTATCCCCATTGATGGGCAACAACGCTTAACCACGCTTTGGCTCTTGTATTTTTATTGCTGCAAGAGAGCCAATCAACTAAATGGGGTGCGCGCCTTGCTTGCCAAATTCACTTACGCTACCCGTCTTGGCTCTAAGGATTTTTGCCAAAACCTTATCAAGAAAGATTTCAAGCTTGATGACCAAACTCCCAGCCAAACCATTAAAAATATGGGAGGAATTATTGTAGGGAAAGACGATTCAGACAACGACC
The DNA here is from genome assembly GCF_003660395.1 of Helicobacter vulpis. Classification (GTDB taxonomy): domain Bacteria; phylum Campylobacterota; class Campylobacteria; order Campylobacterales; family Helicobacteraceae; genus Helicobacter; species Helicobacter vulpis. The sequence continues at coordinate 51,095 of NZ_QXQT01000004.1, read as the reverse complement.
CCACCGTTAAGGCCATGTTGCGCATGCTAGATTTAATCCATGCGCAATATAAAGAATGCCCCAACATCACCCTAGAACACTTGGAGTGCATCACCTTTACTGTCTTTGACATGGAAGACTTTAAATTGGGCGAGGAACTGTACATTAAGATGAACGCCCGAGGCAGACAACTTAGTGCCTACGAAAACCTAAAAGCCTTTATGGAAGCCAAGCAAAATATACCAGCTAGCCTACTAGAAAGTATAGATAATAAATGGAGCGATTATTTTTTTGAGGGGAAGCCTAATAATTTAGACAATCGGGGCTTGTGTTTTTTGCATTACGCCAATGTCTTTTTCAGTTTGGAGAGCAAGAGCACTAGAGAAGACATCAGCGAAGCTATCAACCCCAATAAGCCCATCAATGCGTTTTACGCGCCCTTGCAAGAGTTGCAACACATCCAAACCTTAGATCACGCGATGGATTTGCTAGTAATCCATCATGCCCAGGATTTTTTCAATATCAACGCCGCGTTTTTCCATTTAAGGACAGAAGAAGGCAGGGTGGAGTATGGGATTTTAGAATATAAAAAGATCGCTTACTTCTTTGCTTTGTTGGCTTTAGCCAAGCACTGCCCAAAGCCTAGTCAAAAAGCCTTCCAAGATTATTGGCGGGTGTGTAAGCATTTCATTGAAAACCACCGCTTGGGCGACCCTACAAACCTTAAGAGTTTTGGGCAATTGTTCAGTTTTATCGCCCCCGGGGCGCAGGATATTTACCACTTTTTAGACCAAAACCCCACCCATAACTTCCACTCTGGCATTTACGCCCTTGAAGTGCGCAAAGCCCGCCTGATCTTACAAGATCGCCAAACTAAGCAAGGGTGGGAGGCAATCCTCAATGCAACCAGCGATCATGAATTTTTGCGTGGTTGGGTGGATTTTTTGCTTAACTTTAGCGATGCGCATTTTGATGAAAAAGCCACATTTAACAAAAACTCTAACTACAACTCTCCCAACCTAGAGAAGTTCCAACAATACGCCACGCTCACCATGCAAATTTATAATGAGGATTTTTTAGACCAACACTTCGCCCTATTCCAAAGGGCGTTTTTATGTGTGGGGAATTATAGCTTTTATTACACCAACTACTTTTATGGCAACAACCCCACCCAGCACTTTTTAGATCGCGAGGCAATCCATGATCTTTTAGAGGGAAGTTTCAATACGGGACTCCCCTACTTTAAAACATTCTTGGATAAATTGAGCGGAGCGGGGGACTTAGAAAAGAAAATGCGTAATTTTTGGAAGGACTACACCAACAGCAACGCATTTTTACAGAGGGGGTGGTGGGATCAGCTTTTGATCAAACAAAAAGGGTTATTTGAATTTGTGAATGCCAAAAAAGACATTGCCCCAAGAAGCCGTAGAATCGCTTTTGAATGGCGTGATAGCGTGATGATAAGGGTATTTCTTTGCAATGGGACAAAGCTTTTTTACAGCACGGCTCTTGATTTACTAGGCTTTGGCTTTTATCTCTATTGCCAAGAAAAAAATATTGCTGGGCTCAGTCCATACATTAATGACAATAAAGAGAAAAACTACCCCAAAAGCACCCACTTTAAAATCCATAACAAACGCGTTTGTGCAGATAGCCAAAATAAAACGATTCACATTGGTAAGGAGAGTTATCCTATCGATCTAAGCAATGTATTTAGTTCTTTTGATCGGGTGTTAAAAAACTTAGGGGTTTAGCCCCGCTTGAAGCGGGGTTAAACTGGGCTAAACCAACTTGGGTTTTACCCCCCCCTCGTACTTGATCTCTAATTCCTCTACGCGCTTTTCTAATTGCGCGATCTTGACCACATGGCGATTAGGCATCACCACTAGGGGGATGTCTTTAAGCTTGCCTTTAATGCGTTTGGGCCCGTGGTGATCCCACACGGTGGCGATCAACTCTTCTGGGTTCTCCTCACCCCAAGAGCCATAATAGTAAAGGTCTTTGGGTGGCTCGTCCTTGACATGCTTTTTGACAAACTCGTCATAGGGCAAGCCCCTTTTGAGGCGCGCTTTGCGCTCATCGGCGCGCAATTTGTTCGTGGCCTCCACATCCACCACAAAGGTTTCTTTATTCCAAACCACCTTATAGATGTTGGAGGCGACATGCTCAGAAATGCGCCCAATTTGCAAATCCTCCATGACCATCTCAGGGTCGCGCTCCAACACATCTCCATAGCCGCCCCCACAGCCTTGGGCGATCATATACAATTCGCCCTCTTGGGAGCGGTCAAATTGCAAGCCCATGTGGTAGGTGGTATAAACCCCGCCCTTAAAGGGGCGTTCATTCATCACCCGCTCCATAGACAGGTCAAACTCTTCGGGATTTTTCTTGATGATCTCAAAGATATTGATCCCCTTGACCATCGCTAAGGGGTAAGTCGCACACCCATAGCCCCCAAAGAGTCCGGGGACACTAGAAAACTTCGCCCCAGAGGTAACGGTCATAAAGCCCCATTCCGGCGTGTTGCGTGCGGCGACAATCATTTCATAGCCCATGCCCCCTCGGTACTTGCCAAAGCCTTGGTTGTCGCGCACCACGCGCTTGCTGACTAATTGCAAAAAGGGCACTTCCTCTTCCATCACCTCTTGTTCGCCAATGTCTGCCATCGCACAGAAAAGCGGGGCGACCGCGTCCTCGCCATCTCTAAAGGCTTTTGCCCCCCCGCCCATGCCATTCAAGTCCGCGCACAGATTGCCCACCTGTTCGCCATGTTGGGTTTCCCCGCCCCATAAAAAGTCGTTGATCTGGTTAAACCAAGGGGCTAGGACATTGGCGTACTTGGTGTGCATGGAGAATTGCAATTTAGCATAAGCGATTTGCAACGCGCTAAACGCCCTAAAAGAAGCTTGCAAGTTCTGCCCATTGGGCGCGTCATAAGAGCAATCCCCCCAAGTGCCTTCATCTGAGATGATCTCAATGGGAGAGAGCGCGCCCGTGGAGCGGGGCAAGTCGGGCCACCAGTGGTTTAAGATCGCTTGGGCGAAAAAGGCCTTGGTAGAAGCTAGGGGCGAATTGATGGCGCGGTTGATGATCTCTTTGCCCGAGCCCCTCAAATCCACGGTCATGTGATCGCCCTTGACTGTGATTTTACAAGCGAACTTGATCAAGATATTTTCTTTGAGCGTGGAGTCGACAAATTGCTCCACGGTCACCATGCCATCGGGCATAGCGGCAATGCGGCGGCGCACTTCATTTTCTACATCCTCCACGGTCATGCGAATCGCCCCCACAAAGGCGTCAATCCCGTACTCATCGATCATGCGATCCACAATGTCCATGACTCGGCGCACCGCCCCCATTTTGACCTTAATGTCAGCCAGCATCAGCTTTGGATCGCGCGTGGAGTGCTGTAAGAAAGTTAACAAGTCGCGGCGCAATTTGCCCCGCTCGACGATCTTCATCGGACTCCCGCGCAGACCATCATCAAAGGGGGTTTCTGAGCCTGAAGGCATCCCCCCGGGCTCACACGCCCCATTTTCGCCCTCGTGAATGGTCGCGCCCACCCAAGCGATGATCTCACCATTTCTAATCACCGGGGTGAGCATGGATTGATCCGTGTTGTGCACGCACCCAAAGCGCGCGTCATTGTGGAAGAAACCATCCCCGGGATGAATCCCCACGGTGGGTTCGTCCTTCCAATATTTCATGATATAGCGAATAGGATGGTGCAAGACAGCCGCAAAGGCGATCACCCCACGGTTGGACATGTAGCACACATCCCCGCTTGCTGTATAGACCGCTACGGACAAATCCGCCCATTTGGCCCCCGGGGCTGCCCCCATGCTCTCACACATCTCAAAGGCTTCATCGAGCGACCCGCTCAGTCGGCGGCGAATCCGATCGTAAAGCAAGGGATTGCCTCCTTTTTTAAGCACTTCTTCTTCTAGGGGCGTGCGCTTGGCAATGGAGTGGTGGCGCATGATTTTTGGATCAGGGCCTAAAAAGAGGGTGGTTTCGTTCATAAAATCATCCACCCATGCTTGTTCCTCCGCGCTCAATTCTTTTTTTGTATGGGAGTGGCTGTGGTGGCTGTGGGCATGGGGGTGTTTGTGGGCCTCTACATGGGTTCCTTTATTAGTTGGCATGGTGTCTCCTTATTTTGCGTTCACATTGTCTTTGAGCAACCAAACCGCCCCTTGTGGGGTGGGTTCGATGCGCCAGTTTTTCTCCACCAAATAGGTGGTGCTCTTAGTAGTGATGATGGCAGGCCCGTGGATCACATAGTCGGCTGTCAGCACGCTTTCATCATAGATGGGGGTTTCAATGGGCTCTTTTTCGTCTACATAGTGCACCTTGCGGTGGCTCTTAGCGCTAGGCACGGTGCGCTTGCGATCGGTGTAGAGTTCTTTAAAATGCACCACATCGGTTTCAATGAAGGTCGCCACGCGCACGGTTTGTACGCGCACGCCCGCCTCGGGGGCTTCTACCCCCTTGCCATAGCGTTTGGCATAGACATCTGAGAAGGTGCGAATCGCGCGCAAGACATCGCCCACATGGTTAAAGCGGTTGATGTCTAGCACCACAGAGGTCGTAACGCGTTGGTTGCCATAGCGCATATCCATCTCTAAGCGGTGTTGCACGCCAGAGATGTCATAACCCTGACGGCGCAAGTCCTCCTTGCCCCGTCTTTCTAACTCCTCAATGTATTCGTTCATGCGCTCGTATTCATCAAAGAGTTTGCGCTCAATGGGCTCGTAAAGCACGATATAACCGCTCCTCTCATGGATGTGCAAGGGTTTCATATTGCCCGCTCCCAAAGCGGAAAACACAGAGGCAAAGGGAGGGAACAAGATTTTAGAAATCCCCGCATGGTAGGCGATCCCACAGGCATGCAAGGGGCCATTGCCCCCATAAGCCACCATGGTAAACTCGTCTACATTGCCTCCATTCTTTCTAAGCTCCATTTCAATGCCAATGGCCATTTGCTCATCCACGGTGCGCTTGATGACCTTAGCCACCTCAATGACATCCAAATCCAGCGGGTCGCAAAGCTTGTCCTCAATGACAAATTTAGATCGCTTGGGATTGAGTTTGATCACCCCGTTGGCGTAGTTGTCAGGGTCAAGGTAGCCTAGCAACAAGTCCGCATCGGTTACTGTGGGGTTAAGCCCCCCACGATCGTAGCAAGCAGGGCCGGGGTCAGAGCCGGCACTCTCTGGGCCAATTTTAACCGCCTTATGGATGCGATCGTAGGTGGCAATCGATCCTCCCCCTGCCCCTAGAGTGTTGAGGTGAATCATGGGCAGAGTTACTAGCCAACGGCAAATCACGGGCTGGAAGTCGTAGTGCTTCACTCCCCCTTTGGGCAAAATCCCAATGTCAAAGGAAGTCCCGCCCATGTCCATACACACCACATTACCAATATCTGTGGTCTCTGAGAGGTGCTGGGAGGCGCTCACCCCACTCACTGGTCCGGAGTGGATGGTTTGCAAGCTATCGGTGGAGTTGCTCTGTGCCATCCCCCCGCTATTGTGAATCACCAGCATGGGCTTGCCATACCCGCTATCGCGCAGGTTGGAGCTCAGCTGGCTTAGGGCATGGAACATGATTTCATAGAGAAAGGCATCAATGATAGTGGTGTTGGCGCGCACATACTCACCCTTGCGCCCAGAGACCTGCGAGCTCAAAATCACCGGGATTGCGCCCAGTTCGTGAGCAGGGTACTCCTCTAAAATGGTTTCTAGCACGAGTTGCTCATGGCTGGGGTTCTCTGTGGCGTTGGTGAGCGCAACCACAATGGCTTGCGCGCCATTATCCACCAAATCGCGCACCTGCTTTCTGACATCTTCTTTTTGCAAAGGCACTAAAATTTCGCCCACGCTATCCACCCTCTCTTTGACAGAGCGCACCATGCGCCGTGGCACAATCGGATCGGGGCGTTGCGCATTGGGCATATTGCCCTGTTCGGTAACATCTAAGCCCTCCCCATAGCCCTTACCTCTTGATAGGTGGATGGTGTCCTCAAAGCCGTGCGTTACAATCGCACCCACGCGCGGACCCTTGCCCTCAATCAAGGCGTTCGTACCCAAAGTGGTCGCATAACGCACGCTATCCACTTCTTTGAGCACCTGTTCGCGGGTGAGCCCGGCCATTTTGCAGGCATTATCCAAGGCAGAGTTAAAGCCCAAAGAGAGGTTATGGTGGGTGGTCAAGGATTTGGATTCAATGTATTTTCCATCCCATGCAAAGAAACAATCCGTGAAAGTCCCGCCAATGTCTACAGAAATGCGTTTCATGCCAGCTCCTTACTTTTTATCAAACTTGGCGCGCAAATCGGCTTGGGCGTTCTCGCCGGGCCCATAATGCACAGAGGTTTCTGGGTTTTCTCCAATTTCTTTCCAACGCCTTTTGAGGTCGTCAATGTCCCAAAGCATGTCAATGGTGGGGGGGTAGTGGGGGGGGACATACTCGGTTTCAATTTGGGTCCCGCAGGTGGGGCAGTAGTATTCATAGATCCGGCAGAATTTGGGATCGGGAGAAAAGGTGTATTGGTAGCGTTTGGGGTCTAAGATGGGGGGGTGAATCTCCTCCGGGTTGCGATCGTAAATGAGAGTGCCTTTTTTGTAGGTGTCCCTAGCGCTGCCAAAATCATGCCCACAAATGCGGCATAGCCATCTCTCGCTATTGAGATCGATCATTAGGTATTCTGTCATGGGAACGCGCATGCTTTACTCCTTAAGCGTTGTCTTCTAAAATCAAATCGCCATTGTCTGTGACGAACAGACTCCAGCCCTCTGGTACCCTAGCGGTGAAAAAAGGGCCCTCCACAATGGCCGGGCCCTCCATGTGCGCGCCGGTTTTTTGCTCTAGCAACATCACCACTGGATTGTGGTGTGGTCCATTCTCCTCGATCACCTCGCGACTGCTGCTCACTCTAGCCGGGGTGGTGTGTCTGGGTAGGCTGGCGCGCAAACTGGGATGTGAGAGTTCGTAACGCACATGGTAGGCTAAAATGCGCTTTTGATCCTTGTTGATCTGAGCGGTGTCCTCCAAGTGGGTTACATGGTTTTCAGAACCATCGGCGTTCTCCACAATCACCTTCCACTCATGCTTGCACTCGCTCCAATTATAGCCCTCTTGATACATGTGCCGTCTTGCTTGCTCATGCATTTGGGCTTGAATCGTCTCAATTTCAGACTTGTTCAAACCGGTGATGTCGCGCTCAAAAGTTTGCGCCACATCTGAAAAGCTGATTCCATAAGCAGAGAACACTGCGGCGAGTTTGGGTACGATCACGCGCTTGATCCCCGCTTTGCGCGCGGCCAAACACGCGCTCATAGGTCCCCCGCCTCCAAAGGCAGCTAGCACCGTGTCTTTTTGCACATGTTCTTTTAGACATGCGGCCAAATGCTCCCCATAGGCCTCTTCTAGAGCAAACAAGGCTTTTTCCAAGCTCAGGCCCAAAGGTTTGGCGATCTTCTCGGTGATGGCTTGAATGGCGCGTTGTTTATCTAGTTTTTGTTGCCCATTCAAATAGGTATCCGGATCGATGACACCCAAAGCCACATTCACATCCGTCATAGTCGCCTCGCTCCCCCCAAAGCCAAAGCAGGCTGGCCCGGGTGCGGCCCCCACGCTATCTGGACCCACAGTGATAGCCCCCTTGTCATCTATGCGCAAGATCGAACCCCCGCCCACGCCAAAAGATTTCACATCGCTGAGTTCAAAGGAGATCTGAATCCCCTCCACAGACCCGCGCCGCTCGGTTTTAATCCTATAGGCCTCCACCTCGCCCACATCTGAGGTGGTACCCCCCACATCCACCATCAAGACATGCTTAAAGCCATAGGCCTTAGCTAGGGCTTTTGTGCCCTCAATCCCCCCCCTAGGGCCCGAAGAGTAGGTTTTGAGCGCGACAGATTTGGCCACTCGCGAAGAAGCCCCATCATTGCGGTAAATGAGTAAGGGGTTTTTCACTTTATGGGCTTTGAGGCGGTGTTCTGCAGAGTATAAAAAACGCTCCATAGTCGGGTGTAAAAAGCTATTGAGCAAGGCCGACCAAATGCGGCGTACCCGACTGGTGTCGTTGGTAAATTCCCAAGAAAAGAGCACGGGCACAGAGCCTAGCAAATGCCTAGGGAATTGCAATAAAAAGACATGTTTAAATTCTTTTTCTAAATTCTTATCCTTGATGGCCACAACAAGCCGTTCTGCACCCTTATTGGTCAAAGTATTGACCGCGCTCACCAATTCACTCTCCATTTTATGGGGGTCGTGGATATTGTGCAAGAGCGCCAAACGGGTACCCACAAGGCTTTCAAATAAATCTTGCTGGTGGGGGGTTTTGGTGAGTTTGACCTGCAAATGCTCATCATCGGTGATGAGTCCTAGTTTGGGCCCCTTTCTTTCTACTAAAGCGTTTGTACCCTGTGTAGAAGAATAGCGGATAAGCTCGGTGGTGTGTAGCAATTTGGTAAACCCGTCCTTGCCATAAATCTCCTCGCTTGCCTTGGTGATACCCTTAAAAAAGCATTCTGACAAGTCCACAGGGGTGGTGAGAGTTTTGGTATAGCTCACCTCTGAGCCGCTCACCACGCAAATATCTGTCAGCGTGCCACCATTGTCCAAATTGACCAAGTATTTCAAGATAGCTCCTTTTGTTGGGGTTTGATCAAATCCATAAGGCTTCACCTGTGCGCCACCTCCTTTAAGGCAGGGGTGCGCTCTGCACACCCGGAGCCAACTCTATGGGGATAAACTTCCCTTCCTTAATGGCAAACACCCCTAAATTGGTGATCACCTTAGAGACGCATTTAGGCCCTGTTAGGGGCAATGAGCACTCTTTAACTAACTTACAATTGCCTTTTTTATCGGTGTGTTGCATCAGCACAATCACTTTTTTCGCGCTCGCCACCAGATCCATCGCCCCGCCCATGCCTTTAACCAGTTTGCCCGGCACCATCCAGCTAGCCAAGTCCCCTTGTGCAGAAACCTCCATCGCCCCTAGAATGGTCAAGTCAATGTGCTGACCCCTAATCATCGCAAAGCTCTCGGCCGAGCTAAAATAGCTCGCCCCCACGCCCTGTGTGATCGTCTGTTTGCCCGCGTTGATCAAATCCGCATCAACTTGTTCTTGCGTAGGAAAAGGCCCCATGCCAAGCATCCCATTTTCACTTTGCAACATCACGCGGATATTCTTAGGGATGAAATCAGCCACCAAAGTAGGGATCCCAATGCCCAGATTGATAGAATACCCGTCCTTAATGTCCTCTACCGCTTTTTGCGCCATCTGCTCGCGACTCCAGCCTGCTTCCATGTTCGCTCCTATGCTTTTTTGAGGGTGAGTTGTTCGATACGCTTTTCAAAGTTCCCCTTGAAAATGCGATCCACATACACCCCGGGGACATGGATGAAATTGGGATCTAGCGCGCCCATTTCTACAATCTCTTCTACCTCTACCACGCTCACTTTGGCCGCTTTGGCCATCATAGGGTTAAAATTCATGGCGGTTTTATTGAAGATGAGATTGCCATACGAATCCGCCTTTTGGGCTTTGATGAAGGCGAAATCCGCTTTGAGCGCGGTTTCTAAAATATAAGTGCGCCCGTTAAACTCTTTATGCTCCTTACCCTCAGCGATGATGGTGCCCACCCCGGTGGGGGTATAAAAGCCCGGGATGCCCGCCCCCCCCGCTCTAATGCGCTCGGCCAAAGTGCCTTGGGGATTAAATTCTACTTCTACTTCGCCGGCCAAGAATTGTTGCTCAAAGGTGGCGTTTTCGCCCACATAACTAGCGATCATCTTTTTGATCTGCTTGTTTTTGACCAACAGACCCAGCCCAAAATCATCCACCCCGGGGTTATTAGAAATGCAGGTGATGTCTTTCACCCCGCTTTTGCTGAGGGCTAAAATGGCGTTTTCTGGAATGCCACACAGCCCAAAGCCCCCAAACATGATGGTCATGCCATCTTGCACGCCCGCAATGGCCTCCTCAATACTGCCCACTACCTTATTCATGCATTTCCCTTCTTTTAAAGTCGCTCAATGAGCATGGCCACCGCCTCGCCCCCGCCCACGCACAGACACGCCACGCCCAAGTGTTTGTCATGGGTATGGAGGGCATGCACTAAAGTAGTCAGAATACGCGCCCCACTAGCCCCAATAGGATGGCCCAAAGCGATTGCCCCGCCATGCACATTGACCTGTGCGTCCTTGAGCCCTAGCTCTCTTTGGGTTAAAATCCCCACCACTGCAAAGGCCTCGCTGATCTCATAGAGATCAATGTCGCTAGCTTGTTTGTGGTTTTTCTCTAAAAGCTTTTGAATGGCTGGGGCGGGGGCGATGGGGAAGAGATGGGGATCATGGCTAAATGAATTGTAATCTACAATCTTGGCTAAGGGTTTGGCAGAAGTGTCTTTGGCTAGCTCTTGGCTAGCAATGACTAGCATGCTCGCCCCATCGCTAATCTTGCTCGCATTAAAGGCGGTGATGGTGCCCTCCTTATCAAAGGCTGGTTTGAGTTTTAACCCCTTGGCAAAATCCACCTTGCCTGGCTCCTCATCTAGGCTCACCAGCACCTCCCCCTTTTTGCCCTTAACGCTAATGGGCACGATTTCAGAATCAAAAGCCTTAGTTTCAAGCGCCTTAAGGGCTTTTTCATAGCTATGCTTGGCAAAAGCGTCTTGCTCTTCACGACTCAAGCGGTGGTTTTTAGCGCACCCTTCGGCAAAATCCCCCATTAAGGCGTGTTGGTAGGCATCTAACAAACCATCTTTAAACAAGCTATCTTCTAACTTAGCATCCCCCATTTTAAAGCCCCCCCTGCTGCTCATGAGCAAATGGGGAGCCAAACTCATGTTTTCAATCCCCCCCACTAAAGCCACTTGAGCCCGCCCTAGGGCGATGCTATCTGCGCCCAACATCACCGCTCTTAGACCCGACCCGCAGGCTTCGTTGATCAAAAAGCAACCCACAGATTTGGGCAAATTGGCGTTCAGGGCGACCTGTCTAGCAGGGGCTTGCTTGAGCCCGGCACTGATCACATTGCCCACAATGCAGGTATCTACCAAGCTAGGATCAAATCCGCTAGCCTTCAGGGCTTGTGCGCCCACCACACTCCCCAAAGTTGTGGCCGGCACGCTAGACAAACTCCCATTAAATGAGCCAATAGGACTGCGTTTAGCCCCGTAAATGTAAACTTCTGTTTCTGTTGCCATTTTATCCTCTTGAACGATTTGGGTTATTCTCTTGCACCATAACAAGGTTTTAGTAAATAAATCTCTAAATGCCTCAAATAAGTGTGGCGCAACTTACATTTAGTAACACTAGCGCATAAAACACGCATTTTGGGATTCTAACCCTTTGATCCCCCAAATTATAACAATACTTTGCTAAAATCCCATCCACATTACTTAAGGAAAATGAGATGCATATCGCACAAATTTCTGCCAGCCAAGTCCTAGATAGCCGGGCTCAACCCACCCTAAAGGCTAAGGTAGTGCTCAGTGATGGGAGTGTGGGCGTAGCCATTGTCCCTAGTGGGGCTAGTACGGGTAAGAGAGAGGCGCTAGAATTGAGAGATGGGGACTCTTCTAGGTTTTTGGGCAAGGGGGTGTTGCAGGCGTGCAATTTTGTCAACCAACATATCCATGCGGCCTTGCAGAACAAAGACCCCTACGATCAAGCCGGGGCGGACGCGCACATGCTAGCTCTAGACAACACGCCCAATTACGCGCATTTGGGTGCGAATGCGGTTTTAGGCGTGTCTATGGCTTTGGCGCGCGCTAGCGCGCAATCCTTGCGCCTGCCCCTTTATCGTTACTTAGGGGGTTTGAACGCGCGTATTCTGCCCGTGCCCATGCTCAATGTGATCAATGGGGGTGCGCATGCTAATAATGGCCTGGATTTCCAAGAGTACATGATTATGCCTCTAGGGTTTGAGAATTTCTCTGAAGCCCTGCGCGCGGGGGTGGAAGTCTATCACTATCTCAAGGCGATGCTATCTGAGGCGGACTATAGCGTGGGTGTGGGCGATGAGGGAGGGTTTGCGCCCCATTTTAAGAACAATACAGAACCCTTAGAGTGGCTGCTTAAAGCCATTGAAAAAGCTGGTTACAAGGCGGGTGAGCAGATCGCGCTGGCTCTAGACATCGCCAGTAGCGAACTTTTAAACCCACAGGGGCGTTACACGCTCAATAGCGAAGACAAAGAATTGGAAAGTGAAGAGCTCATAGAACATTACAGCGTGCTGTGCCGCCAATACCCCATTGTCTCCATTGAAGACGCGTTAGGCGAGGAAGATTATGAGGGGTGGGCGCAGCTCACTAGCACTTTAGGGCATAAAATTCAGTTGGTGGGCGATGATCTCTTTGTTACTAATAAAACCCTTTTAGAACAGGGTATTGCGCGCAAGTTGGCCAATGCGATTCTTATCAAGCCCAACCAAATTGGCACCCTTTCCCAGACATTAGAGGCGATCCAACTTGCGCAACGTGCCGGTTATGCTTGTGTGATGAGTCATCGCAGTGGCGAGAGTGAAGATAGTTTTATCGCCGATTTCGCCGTGGGGCTTAACACAGCCCAAATTAAGACGGGCGCACCGGCTAGAGGGGAACGCACTGTGAAATACAACCGCTTGTTAGAGATCGCTCAAGAAATACAAGGAGAGTATTTGGGCAATAAAGTCTTTGGATGACAGTGTGGCTCATCGGATTTATGGGGAGCGGGAAGAGTTGCATAGGGGAGTTGTTGGCTACGCGTTTGGGCTATGATTTTGTGGATAGTGATGTGCGCATTAGCCAAGAAGTGGGCTTGAGTGTGGACGCTATTTTCTCACTCTATGGTAGCGCGCATTTTAGAAATTTGGAAGCCCAATGCATCGCGGGCTTAGACACACGCTCTCATTGTGTAGTGGCCACAGGGGGGGGTATGCCTATTTACAACGCGCTGGGGGCAGGCGTGGTGTGCTATTTGCAGGCAGATTTTGAAGTCTTGCACGCACGTCTATTACAAGATGATCTAAGCCGCCCCCTTTTTAAAAGCAAGGAGGCCCTTTATAGACTCTACGTAGAACGCGCCCCTTTATACGCGCACCTAGCCCAATACACCATCAACGCCAACCAACCCCCCCCCCAAGTGGTTGCGCAAATTTTAAAGGTCTTGGACCAAGATAAGTTATAATAACACCACTTTACTACAAAGGATGATCATGGGTCGTGGGATGTTGCTCATCGCGCCAAGTGGTGCGCTGGAGGAAAAGAGCTTGGCCTGTCTGCAGACGATGTTTGAAGCGCAAGAGAAAAGTGTTAAAATTGCACAAGCCACTTTGGGGCTGGAAGTGCCTAAGCTCATCGCCTTGTTAGAAAAGGGGGATTTTAGGCTTTGGCTAGAGACTTACGAGCGTTGCTTAACCCAGCAGGATTATTTATTATTGCGCGCTAGCGCACTGGAGAGCTTGCAGGCCTTAGACCCTAACATCGCGCTCAGACTCGCGCAACATTTGAATATAGTGGTGATCAACGCCGTGCAGGGGGGCGCACACGCGTGTGCGTTGGCGCGCTCTAGCCTTATGCAGGCTGGACTTGTCAATCCTGTAAGTTTTGCATATGGGTATGCCAAGAGTGAAACCGGGCATGTTGTCTTGGACTTGGACGCATTGCCCCAAGATGTCAGCCCGGCGTTGCAAGCGATCCAGCAAGCCAAAAGCACGCTCTTAAGCCCGGTACGTTTTCAAGCGGGTTTACTCAGGCGCGCTAAAAGCGCGCTTAAAACTATCGTTTTGCCAGAGAGTCAGGATGCTAGAATCTTGCAAGCTGCCCACGCGATCCTCCAAACCCAAGCAGCTAAGATTATCTTGCTGGGTCAGCCCGCTAAGATTGCCCAAGACGCTAAAGATTTAGGACTTGACTTACAGGGATGTACAATCTTAGACCCTAGCGCGTCCCCATATACAGATAGCTTTGCCAATACCCTTTATGCCTTGCGCCAGAGCAAAGGACTTAGTTTGCAAGAAGCCCAAGAATTAGTAAGGACCCCTACTTACTTTGGGACCATGCTGGTGTATAGTGGGCATGCTGATGGTATGGTCTCTGGGGCAACCCACACCACCGCAGACACCGTGCGCCCCGCTTTGCAAACCATCAAACTCCATACGGGCGTAAGTTTAGTCTCCAGCGTGTTTTTCATGTGTTTGGATACGCGCGTGTTGGTCTTTGCTGATTGTGCGATCAACCCTAATCCTAGTGCTGAAGAGCTCGCCCATATTGCTCTGAGTTCTGCGCGCACGGCCAAGAGTTTTGGTATCGATCCCAAAATTGCCATGCTCTCCTACTCTACAGGTACTTCTGGCAAGGGGGTAGATGTGGATAAGGTACGTGAAGCTTTAGAGATTGCGCGGCATTTGGATGAAAACATATGTATTGATGGACCCTTGCAATTTGATGCGGCTATCGATGCCAAGACAGGGGCTAAGAAAATGCCCGGAAGTCCAGTGGCTGGACAAGCTAATGTCTTTATTTTTCCAGATTTGGACGCAGGCAATATCGCCTATAAAGCCGTGCAACGTACCGCTAAAACTCTCGCCATCGGCCCTGTGCTTCAGGGGCTTAAAAAACCGGTCAATGATTTAAGTCGGGGTTGTTTGGTAGAAGATGTGATCAACACGATTATCATCACCGCTATTCAAGCGCAGGAGTAGAACATGCACATTCTCGTGTTAAATTTAGGGAGTTCGTCTATTAAATTCCAACTGTTCCATATGGAGAAAAAAAGCGTATTGGCTAAAGGCATTGTCGAACAGATCGGTGGGGAATGTTCGCAAGCCCAGATCTACACCCATTTAGGGCATGCGCAGATCACCAAAGAGTGTATGCAAATCCCTACCTATGATGCAGGCTTGCAATACATAGAAGACACCTTGGCCCATTTGGAAGTGTTAAAGAGTTTGGGGCATGTAGATGGGGTGGGACATCGCGTGGTGCATGGAGGAGATTTATTCATTGAACCCACCTTGATTGATGATGGTGTTATTGGGCATATTGAAAAACTCGCTTTCCTAGCCCCCCTACACAATCCTGCACATTTAAGGGGAATCAAAGCCCTTAAGAAACGCGCTCCTCACATTCCTCAAGTGGCCGTCTTTGATACCGCGTTCCACCAGACAATCCCCCCTCATGCCTTTACCTATGCCCTGCCCCATGAGCTCTATGAAACTTATAAATTGCGCCGTTATGGCTTCCATGGTACTTCACACCATTTTGTAGCGATGGAGGCAGCCAAGTTTTTAGACATCCCCTATGACCAGTTCAACGCGATCTCTTTACATTTAGGGAATGGGGCTAGCGTGTGCGCCATTGAAAAAGGCAGGAGCATAGACACATCTATGGGATTGACCCCTTTGGAGGGCCTGATCATGGGGACTCGCTCGGGTGATTTAGACCCAGCCTTGTTAGGTTATATCATGCAAATTCAGGACAAGAGCTTGCAAGAAGTCAACGATGTCCTGAATAAAGAAAGTGGGTTAAAGGGCTTATGTGGAAAAAGCGATATGCGCAGTGTGGAAGCGCTGATCGAGCAGGGCGATGAAAAAGCTAAACTCGCCTTTGACATGTATGCCTATCGTATCCGTAAATACATTGGGTCTTACCTACTTACCCTAGGTAGAATTGACGCGCTGATCTTTACAGGCGGTGTGGGAGAGAATTGCGCGCGCCTGCGCAAAGCGGTTTGTGTTAATCTAGAAAACTTTGGCATGGTACTCAATGTGCAGCTCAATGAGAACTTGCCCAAGGGTGTGGTGAATCTAAGTCAGCCCAATACAGCGGTACAAATCTTACGCGTGCCCACCAATGAAGAGTGGGCGATCGCCAACCAGACTTCCAAGATCGTCTACAAACTCCACCAAAACGTCTAGAGTTTTTTGAAAAAAGAGATGCCTAGCGCGCTCCCCAAGCACACCCCCAGCCCCAAGAGATAGGGGAGAGGGACAAATAGTCTAAAGTGCATGAGTGCCAAAAGCGCGCCCAAAAATAGCGCATAAGCTCCCATCTTCTTCCAGCTTAAACCCAACTCCACGCCCAAGACAAATTTAGATGGGGTTTTTTGGCTGGGGTTTTGCAGGACATTTTTGAGTTTTTGATACCCCATCATCAAGATGAGTAAAAAACCTATGAAAGCGACTTCAAAATTCAGCAAGCCCAAAACACCCCAGCCATAAGCCACTCCACTCGCCCCCCCCACATTGCACAAGAGCACGAACAGCGCGCATTTCAAACTACACATCGCGATCTTTGTACTTGGGGTCATTGGCCAACGCGTCTAGGTCTTTTTTAGCCCGCTTATACGCTTTATAGACATTGAGGATCGCCCCCCCCACTCCCCAAAAAACCCCCAGCCAAAACAACCATGCGATGCCAGTTAGATGCTTGAGTCCATAGCCAATCCCAATTCCGATGAACACCGCGACCACAATAGAGATCCCTAAGCTTAAAACGCTTGCCCCCTCTACAATCCGCTTGAATTTAGGTTCAGATGCCATGCGCCATTTCAGAAAAACTCTCTTGGGCTTTTTGCACGCACGCATCGATGATATTTTCATGCATGGGCGTGCAAATAAAGCCGCTCTCAAAAGCAGAGGGCGCAAGATACACCCCTTTTTGGAGCATTTTTTGATGAAAAGTGGCATAGAGATCGCTCTTAGAAGATTTAGCATCCTCAAAATCGCACACCTCTTGTTCGCTAAAGAAAAAGCCAAACATGCTTCCGCGCACGCAAGTTTGCAGGGCAATGTGGTGCGATGTAGCCGCACGCGCAAGCCCCTCTGTGAAACGCAAAGCGAGCGCTTCTAGTCTAGAGTAAAGTTTAGGGTCTTGGGCAATTTTTTCCAACGCCACAATGCCCGCAGCCACAGCCACTGGATTGCCACTTAGAGTACCCGCCTGATAAACTCCACCCATAGGGGCTAATAATTCCATGATCTCAGCTTTGCCCCCAAAACACGCTAAAGGCAAGCCCCCCCCAATCACCTTCCCAAAGGTAACCAAATCTGGCACCAAATGGTGGTAGCTCTGTGAACCGCTCGCTGAAGCCCTAAAACCGCTCATCACTTCATCAAAAATGAGCACGGCTTGGTGTTGCTGGCATAGGACATGGAGTTCTTGTAAAAACTCCAATTGGGCGGGTACTAAGCCCATATTCCCCGCGATAGGTTCGATGATGACACAGGCGACATTATTGCTGGCTTGAAAACACGCCTTTAGCGAGTCGATGTCATTGTAACGCGCCACTAAAGTGTGTTGGCTGATATTTTTAGGCACACCCAAAGAGCTAGGCACGCCAAAAGTGGCACACCCACTCCCGGCCCCCACCAACAAAGAATCGCTATGTCCATGGTAGCACCCCTCAAACTTGATAATGTCCTCTTTTTGGCTAAAGGCCCTAGCTAGGCGGATCGCGCTCATGGTCGCCTCTGTGCCGCTATTCACCAAGCGCACCTTTTCTACCCCCTCGTAACTGAGCACGATTTTTTTAGCCAGAGTGGTTTCTAATTCTGTGGGCGCGCCAAAACTCAACCCCCTTTGCAAAACTTCAATCACGCGCTCTTGAATTTGCCCATCAGCATGCCCGAAAAGCAAGGGTCCCCAGCTTTGGACAAAATCTACATAGGAATTGCCATCGACATCATAAAGAGAATAGCCCTCCCCCTTAAAGATAAAGGGAGGTGTACCCCCCACACTTTGAAACGCCCTAACGGGAGAATTCACCCCCCCTACAATCACCTGCTTAGCTTCATTAAAATCGTTAATGCTGTGTAGCAGGGCGTGCCCCAGCTGTTTTTTTGCCATCAGTCTTTAAGACCTGCTTTGAAAGTGATTTTGACCTGCGACCAAGTTAATTTTTCATGTTGGGCTTCACATGCCTTGGCGAGCTTTTGTAGCGCGTCTTTGAGCCCAAATTCTAGCACATCCAAAACCCCCGTAGCCACCAACTCATTATTTTCTATGGTGTAACTCATGGGTACTTTCACACTCCTGCCATTCATGCGTACACTGGCCAGAATTGTACCCTGATTTTCGCCCGCCACAACATTCCTAAAAGTTACCTTTAGGTTCTTGTCTTTAAAGAGGTCAAAAAAGGCTTCCTTGACATTTTTACTTTTGAGTTCATCGTGCAAATCGACATGCGACACATCGATGGTAGCGCTGGCCTTGTCCAGCATGTGCGCCACGCTGGAGGTGTCCTTATTAAAGCGGTAGTTGACCCCAGCAAAAGTGCCCTCAACCCCCGCCTTCTTGGGAGTTTTAAACGCCGTAAAACTCATGCTTAGCTTGCCCGTGTCGATGGTCGTGGCATGCGCAAGACAAGAAACCAAGAACGCGCCTAGAACAACTTTTTTCATAAAAACTCCCTTGATGTGATTTTAGGGTACTATGATAACATAAAGCCCCTTGTTAACGCTTTAGAGGTTCTAACAGCACCTTGATACCCGCCTTGAGAATCAGGGGGTTTTTCATGTCGCTAACTTTAATGAAGCGCACTCGATTGGGAATATCTACGCTGATTTGGGAGGTAGGAGTGGTACTATGGGTGAAGTCCAGCATGCGTAAGGATTCATCAAAAAAGCTAATTTGGGGATGCCATGTGTTTGTATTGGCCACAATGTGCAAGCGTCCGCTATAGCCCATGTCTAACCAATACTCCCCGCTGATTTCCTTAAGCGCTAGGTAATTGCCCGAGGGGATGATGGTCGCACTATTGGCAATTTTAGGGGTGCGCACTCCAAAATAATACACCCAATCTTGCAAACTATGGCGTTCTAAATCTGTAAACACAAAACCCTTTTTGGCAAATAGCGAAGCAATGAGAGTGGGGTCTAGGGCGTATTCGGTTTTGAGTGCGAAGATCGCTTTGCTCCATGTGTCCTTGTAATCCACTTCTAAGACCATGAAATACGCATAGCCCATGGACGCAAGCACGCTTTGAGCAGTTTTGAGCAGAAGTAGGGGGGTGGTCTTTGCTTGAAAACTCACCTGCAACACACTGGGTTTGCCAAATTTCAAGGGCAAGAGCCCATTTTCTTTTAGGGTGTCCACCACCTTTCTAGCGCGCAACTCCCCCTGCGTGTAAAAGCTATCGCGCTTGGCAAATACCCGTGTGATGAAATTTTTATTCGTCTGATAAAATCTTTCCCCAGTTAGGTTTTTAATCTTGTCTTCTAGAGCATCGCCTGCTAAAAACCCTTGCCAGCTCAACCACAACACTAGGCATGCCAGTGCTTTCAAAATCTACTTGCTCCGTTCTTGATAATGAGCATAACTGATACGGCGCAAGCCATTTTTAGGAGTGTATAAAAGTCTTAAAGGCTTTTCTTGATGGAAATCAGAAACCTGTCCATTGGCCTCTAGAGACACTTTCCCATGCCCAAAGGCTAAAAGCCACTTATGCCCCTTAGTTTCTAAGATCAAAGGATCCTTAATAGTAACTTGACTCTTTTTCTTATTGCTCAGATCGATGGTTTCCATCCAAATTTCCTCTTTGGGGGTGATCACAATCACTTTAGACTTATCAAGAGGAATCTCCTGCTTAGAATCCTCTGAAGTAGAGGACTCTTGGGCTTGAGGGTTTGCCTGTAGCTTGTTCTCTTGGGTTGGAGGGCTTTCTAAAGAAGGGATTTGTTGGTCAGCCGGGGAAGCAACTTGTGTGCTAGATTGTGTTGGAGGGGGGGTGGGCTGTGCTTGCGCAGGGGTGTTTGGTTTGGGCGCGTTGCTTTCTAAAGGAGTGCTTGGAGGCGGGGGAGTGATCTGCTGGGCTGCTTTTTGTGGAGAAGCGTATCTGCTGTAATAGACATATCCCCCAGCCCCTATCAACAAGATCAGGGGCAAAACCCATGCCCATTTAGAAGTTTTCTTAGGCTGGAAGGAGGCGAGTGCTTCAGGATCTGAGCGCGGGGTGTTGACAAAGGGCGATTCTTCGGGAGTACTGCCCTTGTCCTCTAGGGAGGGCTTGACAAAAAGACTCTTGTCGTACTCCATAAGCCATTGGCCTAGGTTAAGACCATATTCCTTTTCTAAAATCTGAATAAAGCCCACCGCGTGCACGCGTTGTAGGTCCTCAAAACGTTTTTCTAAAATCGCGTTGATCTTAGGGTTGGCGATCTTAGTGGTTTGGGCAATTTCAGTAACCCCTTTTTCTTTTAAGATCGCCAAATTCTTGTCTAATTCTGCCAGCTTTGCCTGTTCGTCCATTATTGTGTCCTATCCATCATAATTGCTCCGGCCACACTCACATTGAGTGATCCGATATTGCCATGCATGCCAATGCACACAACCTGATCCATTTTGCGCAAGATTTTGGGGGCTAGCCCCGCTCCCTCGCTCCCTAAAAAAATGGCCAAAGGAGGCTCAAAAGCCACTTGACGCACATCATGCCCCTGTGTGTGCGCCCCATAACAACGCATTCCTGCGCTTTTGAGTTCCTGTATTGCGTCCAATACACGCGCGTACACGCAAAAGGGCACTTCATAGAGCGCACCCATGCTTGTGCGCGCCAAACCTTCATAAGGCAGGGGTGTGTCCATCACCACCCCCTCAAAGCCTAAACACGCCACACTGCGAAACAACGCCCCTACATTCCCCACATCACTTAAGCCACACAGCACCAAGAGTTTATTAGAGCACTTGAGTGTGGCTAAAGAAGTGCTCTTAGGGGGGCACACTTTGGCTAAAAACCCCTGATGGTTACCTCCCCTTGCCATCGCTTGGGCTTTTTGGGTGTCCACACGCATGATGGGGCGATCGTATTTACTAGCATGGGCACACAAGCGCGCAAAGAGCACTTTGTCCACTTGTTTAGCCAAGTACCATTCCAGTATCATACTGGGATGGTACGCCAAGAGGTGCAAGAGCACCTGTTTTCCAAAAACAATCATGCCCGCATGCCCGAGGCATAAAGAAGCTTGGAGGATACTCCCTTGAGTTTGGCCAGCAACTTAGCCTTGATCTTGGGGGGCAAGTCCATGTCTGCGATCTCTTGATAAGACAAAACAGACTGAGAGCGAGGGCGCAAAGCACACACCAGCACCCACTCACCCCGCAAGACTGTAGGGGGCAGGGCCTTGAACTTTTCATACACCTCCAGAATCTTACCGCAGTGGTGTTGTTCATGGAGCTTTGTCATCTCTTTGATCGCAAAGATCAGATCATCAGGGACCATCAAGGCCAAGTCGCCCAAAGTGTCTAACAGACGCTTAGGGCTCTCATAAATCACGCATGCTATTTCTGTTTGCAAGGCCGCAACACTGGCAATGAGTTTGGCGATCTTGGCGCGCCGATCTGCACTCTTAGGAGGCAAAAACCCCACAAAATGGAAAGCTTTAATGTCAAAACCACTCGCGCTGTAAGCACTCACACAGGCACTAGCACCGGGCAGGACCTCGTAATCAATGCCATGCTCTTGAGCAAAGCGCACCAGTCTAGCCCCCGGGTCGCTCACACAGGGCATCCCTGCATCGCTCAAATAACCCACATGCTGGTTTGTAAAAAACCCATGCCCCACTTGGGCCAAAAAACCCTCTTGGTTATGGGAATGCAAAGAATGCAGGGGCTTGGAAGGCATTTTAAGAATACCCCCTTGGGAAAGCAAGAAGAATAAACGCTTCGTAACGCGCACATCCTCACATAGCAATGTATCGCAACTTGCCAAAGTATCGAGGGTGCGCAAAGTAATGTCCCTAAGATTGCCTATGGGAGTGGGGAGCAGACTTAGCAAATTACTGCATTTTGTATTTTTGTCGGAATCTCTCCACGCGCCCTGTGGTGTCGGCGATCTTGTCGCTCCCGGTATAAAAAGGGTGGCAAAAGCTAGAAATGTCAATGCGCAATTCGCTCTTTGTGCTCAACACTTCAATTTGTTTACCACTGGTAACACAAGTAACCTTACAGGGGATATAATCCGGGTGGATTCCCTTTTTCATGCTAACTCTCCACAAAGTTTTTCGGGATTGTAGCCAAATTTTGTAAAAATAAGCAAATCTCAAATACATGGGCTTGTTTATTCATGTTTAAGAAATGATGTTACCATAGAGAGTGATTCGTAATTTAATACATTTGGATTAGCAAGTTAAGGAGTGTTCATGCGCCGCTTAGAAACCCTAGAGTCTATTTTAGAGCGTTTGCGAGTCTCAATTAGAAAAAATGGTCTGAAAAATTCCAAACAACGTGAAGAAGTTGTGAGCGTTCTTTACAAGAGCGGGACACATTTAAGTCCTGAAGAAATCACCCAAAGTATCCGTTTGAGCGACAAGAATACGAGTATTTCCTCTGTCTACCGTATTCTAAATTTTTTGGAAAAAGAACGCTTTATTTATACCCTAGAGACTAATAAAAATGGCCGCCGCTACGAAATTGCTGCCAAAGAACATCACGATCATATTATCTGCCTGCAATGCGGTGAGATTATTGAGTTTGTAGACCCTCAAATTGAGGAGCGTCAAATGGAGGTGGCTAAACAGTTTCAAGCCAAGTTAGTAAGCCATGACATGAAAATGTTTGTGGTGTGCGCCAAGTGCTTGGCACAAGGGCGCGATTAGGGTTTTACATCTTGGAGGGCGAGGGGATGGGCGTATTCTAAATCTCTGGTGGCTTTCTTGCCCAAGACTTGGGGGAGGAGTTTTGGGGGCAATCCTGCGTTGGGGCGCAAAGCTTGGAGGTGTGCTTTGGTGAGCACTTCGCCCTTTTTAAGGGCTTTGGTGATAAACAAGCTTCTGGCAAATTGGCGCCCCTGGGTGGAGGTGCGCGCCCCCTCTTTTGGACCCAAAGCCAAATGGGTGTCGCGCACTTGGGCGATCATTTGGGCAAATTCCTTAGCGTCCATGCTAAAGGCGTTGTCCACACTCTGAATGCTTTTATCCAAAATAAAATGTTTTTCAATCATGCTCGCTTTGAGCGTTGTGGCGATGATCGCGCTTAAAGCACCCAAGGTGTGATCGCTCAAGCCATAGGCGACTCCATAGCGTCTGCCCAAATTGGGCATGGCGGCTAAGTTGGCCTCTTGTAGGGGAGCTGGATAGGCGCTGGTGCAGTGTAACAGAGTGATTTGGGAGTTATTGGCTTGGTAACAAGCTTGCAGAGCGTCTAGGATTTCTGTATGCGTGGCGATCCCTGTAGAGAGGATCACGGGTTTTTGCGTACTGGCCACTTGGGCGATGAGTTCTAAATGCGTGATCTCAAAGCTAGCGATTTTATACCTAGGGCAATTTAACTTTTCTAGGAGTTCTAAGCCCTTGAGGCTAAAGACCGAGCTAAACAGCTCCAAACCCAAACTCTTAGCGCAAGCAAAGAGTTCGCCATGCCATTCTAAGGGCATGCACGCGCGTTCGTAGAGCTGGTACAAACTCTGTTGATCCCATAGAGTGCCTTCAATGATGAAGGGGGGTTTGTGGACATTCAGAGTGAGGCAATCGGGGGTGTAGGTTTGGAGCTTGGCCGCATCAGCCCCGATAGCCTTAATGCATGCGAGGGATTTAAGCGCGATCTCTAGGGATTTGGCATGGTTAGCACTCAGCTCGGCGACAATGAAAGGGAGACTCATCATAACTCTTTCTAGGCATTATAGCTAAAGGGAGAAAACTTGACAAATAGCCATACATCGTGATAACGCCCATCGCGATAGATAAAATCGCGCAAAAAACCCTCCTTGCGATAGGCGTGGCGTTGATAAAAGTGCAGGGCCCGAGTATTGCTGCTGAGTACTTCTAGATGCAGGGCGTGTAGGCGCAGTTTATAGAACGCGATGAATTCTAAAGCGTCTAGAATCTGCGCCCCCACATGTTCTAAATACGGGTTCTTGTAAATCCCCAGAAACGCGTGGCGGTGGATGGGATGTACCCGCGTCAAAGACCCCACCCCCAAGAGCGCGTCTTCTTGCTTAAACAAATAATAAGCGCTGCTAGGATGGGTTTTGAGTTGCTCAATAAATTGTAAATGCGCTTCTAAACTGATTTGTTCATTGAGCATCCACGCGCTGGTATCTGGATGGTTGCGAAAAGATAGAATTTCTAGGCGTTCTGCCTGTGTGGTGTGGGTAAAATGGCAGGCGTGCAAGGGTTTGGCATCGGCTTTAAGGGTGATGGGAGGGATGTCAAAGCTACACCATAGAGGGTTATTAGTATCCAAGTAAGATCGCCTGCAAGGTGGATTGGAGAGCAGAACCGATGTTGAGATCGCGTTGTACTGCTTGCATGCGCGCGCGCGTGGCCAAATTGAGTTGGGCTAAATCTGCTAAAAGCGTGTCTAGACTGGTGGGCAAACAAGCCTGCGCGTTGCTCAAGGCTGTGAATTGGTGTGTTTGATTAGGGGCGATGGGCAGAGTTAGTGTGGGCGTTAATGCCAACATGGCTTCATAAAGCATACCCCCCGCCCCCAAGAGTGCGATGTCGCTAGCATGGATCAAAGCGGCGATCTCTTGTAAATCCAAATGGGTGTGCACGCGCGCGCGCGTTTTAGGAAAGGCTAGCGCTAACTCTGGGGGCGCGATCACATGCACGCTCAAGGAGCTTTGCTGGAGAATTTCTAAGGCGTGTTGGTAGAATCTAAGGCTTTGAGCGCTCCCCCCAAAAGACATCAATAAAGTGGTGGGTTTGGGTTTGAGGGGTTTGTGATCCACTTTAAACGCCTTTTCAAAGGGCATAAAGGCACAACCTAAAAACATGCGCGCATGGGGTTGGGGGTAGAGTTGTTGTGCCTTGTAAGCGGGGTTGATAATGACACTCTCAGGGGGCATGCGGGCATGCGGGCTGTCTTCTAGCACTATTAAGCCCCGGGCGTGTGCGTGGGCATGGTGATAAAAATCTAAAGGGGCCAAATAGCTATCTACAATGAGAAAATCATGAGTTGTTATCTTTAATGCCTGCAACCAATCTAGGGCTTGGTTAGCTAGAGGGTGGGGGGCTAGCACTTGCGCCTCTATGTGCAAATTCGCCAAATGGTTTTGGAGTTTTAGGGCGCGTCTTAAATGTCCTAATCCGCTTGTGGGCGTGGCATCAGCTAGGATTTTGACAACCATGCAAGAGTTGGTACTTGAGTTTGGCAAGTTCTAAATCGTCCAAGGTGTCTATGTCTTGGGCGTGTAAATGGGGCACAACCACGGGGTAGGAATGGGGAGCTAGAAGGGGTTCAAGCTTGGCAAAATGCCGGGCCTCTCCCATGTAAAATAGCCCAGTGTCATGGTAGAGAGAGGGGAGGTCTTGAGAGCGCTCTTGTAGGTGCTGGGGAAAAAGGGGGGTGATATGGGGGGTGAGGCTAAAGGATCGATAGGGCGAGGAGGCGTAGGGGGCTAGGGCTAGGGCGTATTTGTAATGGGGGTATTGTTGGAGAGCGTGGCGCGCGTCCTGCAAGTAACACGCTTGCAGGAGTATGCTAGTGGCATAGAGAACGCAAATGGGGGTCTCAAGGGGGATTTGCAACGCCTCAATGGCATGCGCGGCCACTTCTAGAGTGGGCGTGAAATCATCAGCCAGAGAGGCTGGGCGCAAAAAGGGGATGTGCGCCCCGTGATCTTGGGCGATTTGGGCAATTTGGGGGCTGTCTGTGGAAACAAGCACTTGTGTAAAAAGTGCAGAGTTGAGAGCGCCCTCTATAACATGGGCGATCAAGGGCTTGCCTAAAAAGGGATAGATATTTTTTTGAGGGATGCGCTTGCTGCCCGCGCGCGCTAAAATCAAAGCCAGCATGCGCGCTCTAGTAAGGAAACTGGGACTCTAAAACATCGTTGGCAAACTTTTTCTTATTGCTCGCACTGAGCGCACCGATGTTGGTATAAGAAATCTTGGCGTTGGCGATGTATTTGGATTGCACGGTATTTTCACGCGTGATGTCAAAGGGGCGCACCACCCCGCTCAATTCAATAACTTGTTTTTCCCCATCTACGAGAATCTCTTTATACCCATGGATAAAGTAATTCCCATTTTCTAGCACTTTGACAATGCGCGCAGTGAGGGTAAGCTTGAGGTCTTCATTTTTTTTCTGCGCCCCCCCGCCCTTGAAGCTATTGTTGGTAGTGGATTGGGTGAGGCTGTAATTATTGCGATCGTCTAAAAACTGCGCCTCGCTTCTCTTGTTGAGGTCGGTACCATTGTAGGTGAGTCTGGGCGCGCTAGAAGTACCATTAGAAGTACTCTTATAGTCCTTAGAGGTGCTGTAATTCGCGCTAGAAGCCTCAGAAATCTCCACGGTAACCAAATCATTGGGTTTCATCGCGCGCCTGTCTGCAAACAGGGGGCGTTCTCCCTGCCCAAAGAGGCTACCAGGTTTGGCAATCTCAGGGATAAACTCCTTGGAGGGCATCTCCTCTACATAGTCTGGAGGGTCAAATTTGATCCCGGGCTCTACGGCCCCAAGAACACTCACCCATGCCATGAGCCACACCCACTTAAGCTTGCGCATGACACTCCTTAGAAGTTTTTTACCCCTAATTATACTATAATAGAGGTCTTGCAGTCATTAACATTTGAGGAAAGAGAATGCAGAAACGACTTGTGTTGCCGTGTGTCTTAGGGGCGATGATGGGGATGGGGGGTTTGCAGGCTGAAGAGAAACCCAATTGGATGAAGGGCCTGATTGTGGGGACGAGCTATCAAACTGGGGCGATCAATATTCTCACCCGTTCTTATGGCGTGCGCGATGATAGAAATGCGGGGGCTAATGGATTGGGCTTTTTAATAGGCTATAATGGGTATTTTAGAGACGATCAGATGTTTGGGGCGCGCTATTACGCCTTTTTGGACTGGCAGGGTTTTGGCGCGCATTACAAGAGGAGCCCCTATGGAGGGGGGGGGTATTATGGGGGTAGCAATATGATCACCTATGGCGCGGCCGCAGATGTCTTTTACAATTTCTTCCAGGGGGCGTTTTATCGCGATGATATTTCGCTGGACTTAGGGGCGTATGTGGGCATGGCCATTGCGGGCAGTTCGTGGTATTTAGGCGATCAGGGACAAAATAAGATGGGTATCCCACCATGGGGGGATAATAGCGTGAGTGTGAGCGCGTTCCAGTTTCTATTCAATGTAGGGATTAGGGCGCTGGTGGTGGGCGAACACGGTATCGACCTTGGCTTTAAAATCCCTACTATCAACAACCGCTACTACTCTGGCAACAATTTCAGCGTCGAATTACGCCGTACATTTGCCTTTTACATCGGGTACAATTACCACTTCTAGCGATAGGGTTTGCAGGTTCTGAGCATCTTCTTGTAGTAGCTCTGTGCCTTTTGGATCAGGCTAGAGTCGTCTTCTTTTAACAACAATTCGTAGCTGTTTTCAAAGGCGTTTCTACTCCAGTTAGCTGAACCTAGAAAGATCCATTTATCATCAATGAGGGCGAGTTTCTGGTGCATAATGCCATGATGGGCAGTTTGAAAATGCCTAGCCATCTTAGCTGGTGTACCTTGCAATAAACAAGTGTCAATCCCCTGGTACTTAGATAAATAGGCGATGGTGGAGTGCTTGCCATGGGAGTTGCTAGAATAATCATAAATGATATTGACCTTGACTCCACGCGCAGCCGCATCTTTGAGTGCTTTGGCGATCTTTTGGTGGGTGAAGCTGTAGATGGCAATATTGATGGTACTTTTAGCGGCATTGATGCCTGAGATCAGACTATTGAGCGCCTCATTTTTTTCATAGGGGAGCATGTAAAGTGTGGAGTTTGCATGCAATATGCCCGCTAGGGCGCAGGGTAAAAACAGAGTTTTCCAAGTGATCCTCATGATATTCCTTCGTATTTTAGTTAAGCAAAATAGGGTGAACTTGTATTATAATGCGAAGTTTAGGTAGTTTAGCTTAAGGAGTGGCGTTGAAAATCCTGTTGGTCAATCAGAATAAGATGGTTGAAAAGTTATTTGAAAACATCGCTAAGAAGTTGGCTTTGGAGTTGGTGGTGCAAGAGCATGTAGAAGAGACCCTTTCTAAACTCCAAGAAGATCCGGAGTGTTTCTTTTTTGCCGATGACACCGTTGTGGACGAAGAAGGCTACCAGCTTCTTGCGCCCCTATTGGAAGGGGCTAAGATGAGCGCATTTGTGCACCGCAAGAGTGTCGCCCCCTTTGGCTCTTTCACGCACTATATCCAAAAGCCCTTTTTACCCACCGATGTGTTGCACATTTTAGAAAAGACGATGGAGTCCTTGCATATCCCCTCCGCTCCTCCTCCACAAGAAGCTCCCCCCCCACAAGAACCCGTGAGTTTAGAGGACACTAGCCTAGATGCGAATTTGAACCAATTAGAAGAATTAGAGGGCTTGTTTGACACGCCCCCGGCAGAGACTCCACAAGACCCCCCCCCAAGACGTACAAGAAGTGCCTGTGCAAGACGAAGAACCCCCCCTAGAAGAACAGGCCCCTGAAGAATCCCAAGTGCAAACTCCCCAGACCGACACCACCGACCAGGCCACGGTTACGGATTTCTCTTTAGAAGATTTATTGCCCGTAGATCACAGTAATGACGAGGAAGAAGAGGAGGGGCAAGCCCCTCAAGATTTAGCTCTTTCTACAGAGGATTCCCCTGAAATAGAACCCCCAACAGAACCCCAAGCGCAGACCTCTGATCTAGAACCCCCTGCTCCACCCGCACAAGAGAGTACTTTGCAAGAGGAGTTACCCTTAGAAAGCGCGCCGGCCAAGGAGGTGTCGGCTCTAGAGCAAACAGAACCCAACGTGCCAGAAGTAGAGCCCCAAGACATCGAGCACATTGAGGACATCCCCGAGCCAGTCATGGCAAGTGTGATGGAGGAACCCCTAGAGACGCAGGAGCAAGCTAGCACACCCAGCCCACAAACTCCATCAGAAAGCGCGCTAGAGGACGCGCCTGCACCAGAGATCGAATCTGTGGCCACCCTGGATGGGGCGGAACCTGTAGAAGATGAGCAGGCTTCTCCCACACAAGAGCCCCAGCAAGCACAAGCACATTTGGAAGAGGAAGAACCCCTAAACGCTCAAGACCCTCTGATTCAAGACACAGAAGCCACATTGGAGGCTACAGACACGCAAGAGGATTCGCAAGCAACAGATCCCTTGCAAGCCCATGAGGAGATGCCTGCTTTAGAGGCAGAACCCACCCTTAGCGATGCGATCACAGAGGACGCTCTAGAAACCCTAGATAGTACAAAGGACACCCCCACAGAGGATACTTCAGAGCAAGAAGAAGCCACTCTTCAAGAACTCCCGGCTGTGGCGCAGACGCAAGATAACCTTACAGAACAATCTGCAGAAATCCCCACACAAAATCAAGAGGAAGCCCAAGAAACTCCACAGGAAATCGCTCCGGATTTGGATGATTGCGCCCAAGAAGTGGTCCACGAGGAAACCCAAGAATCCCCTCAAGAAATTACACAGGCAGAGCAGGCCACTCCAGTTGCGTTAAGCAAACCTGATATGGAGTCAGTAGAGTCTGCACAACCCGCGCCATCTACAGAGAGTGCCCCGGCTGTCTTAACTTTGGATTTACAAGCCCTGCTCAAAGATTTGCCCATTGATTCCAAGGTGTTGGAGAATAAAGTATTGCGTATTCAAATTGTGGACAAAGTCTAAGGTGTGGACGCTTATAGGATTTTGATCTTAACCGGGCCTAGTGGCGCGGGTAAGAGCACCCTAGTTAGGCACTTGATGGCGCATTTTGAGGATCTTTATTTTTCCATTTCTACCACCACGCGCCCCCCGCGCGCCGGGGAGGTCTCAGGAAAGCACTACCATTTTGTAAACCAAGAAACATTTTTAGAGGGAATCGCTCGACAAGAATTCTTGGAGTGGGCACGCGTGCACGATCACTACTATGGCACTTCTCTAGTGCCCGTGCAAGAAGCCCTAAAGGCCGATCGGCTTGTCCTGTTTGATATTGATGTGCAAGGCCATAAGAGTGTGAAGCAGATATACCCTAAAGCCACTTCTATTTTTATCACCACAAAAAACGCGCGGGTTTTGCAAGAGCGCCTAGAACAACGCGCTACAGACAGCCAAGAAGTGATCGCCCAAAGGCTAGCAAACGCTTATGCCGAATTGCAAGCGGTGGATCAATTTGATTATGTACTCATCAATGATGACTTAGCACAGGCCCAAGAGGGCATTTTATGGGTGGCTAAGACCCTGAGTTATAAACAGCAAATGTTCCCTAAAGAGCGCTTGTGCATGGCTTGGGGGAAGGGGTTCAAGTTTTAAGCGCATCTGTAGTAACATGCGCGCTATCAAACCCTAAAGGATGAACATGGGCGGTTTTACAAGCGTGTGGCACTGGTTGATCGTGCTTTTTGTCATCGTGCTGTTATTTGGGGCTAAGAAAATCCCTGAGTTGGCCAAGGGGCTGGGCAGTGGCATCAAGAACTTTAAAAAGGCGATCAAGGAGGACGAGGAGGAGAGCAAGCCTCAAGATCCCAAAATAGTACAAGCCCAAACCCCGCCCCCAAACACCCCTTCTCCTGAACACAAGGCTTAGGGCGTGTATGCGCGCATTAAGGGGGTGTTAGAACGCCTGCTTGGCACGCAGATTGTCTTAGAGCACCCAAAAGATAAGAATTTAGGCCACTATGCGAGTGTGGTGGCGTTTTCTCTAGCCAAGACGCGCAAAAAAGCCCCCAAAGCGCTTGCGCTAGAACTTGTCGCATTTTTAAAACAGCAAAGCGAGTGCGACACGCTTTTTGCCTCCATTGATGCGCTCAATGGTTATATCAATTTCACGCTCAGGGATACTTTTTTAAACACGCTTTGCAACGAGGCCTTGGCATTGGGGCGCAATTTTGGAAAAGGTGTTTCAGAAAAGAGCCTATATGTGGAATTTGTGAGCGCTAATCCCACCGGTCCCCTGCATATCGGGCATGCTAGGGGAGCGATTTTTGGGGATAGTCTATGTCGTTTGGGGCGTTTTTTGGGTCTAAACACCCATGCGGAGTATTATGTCAACGACATGGGGGCTCAAATTAGAATGCTCGGGTTGTCCGTCTTATTGCGTATCCAGGCCATGCAGGGGGTACCGGTGCATTTCCCAGAAAACGCCTATAAGGGCACCTATATCACAGAATTAGCCCAAAGCGCGCTAGAGCATTTTGGCACTCTACAAGCAGATGAAGAGACGCTTATCACGCAATTGGGGGATTTTGCTAAGGAATTGATGTTAGCAGAGATTGAGCAAACTCTAGCAGAACTAGGGGTGCATATGGACGCGTATGTGAGCGAAAAGGCGATGTTTCACGCACAAGAAGCCGTCTTTGCACGCTTGCAGAAAGCCCACGGAGTGTATGAAAATGAGGGGAAGATGTGGCTAGCTTCCAGTGTACATGGCGATGAAAAGGATCGCGTGCTGAAGAAGAGCGATGGGAGCTTCACTTACATCGCAGGGGACATCACTTATCACGATTATAAATTCGCCCAGCACTACGACCACTACATCAATATCTTTGGGGCCGATCACCACGGCTATGTGGCGCGGGTGCGCGCTGCTTTAGAGTTTTTGGGCTATGAATCTGCGCGCCTAGAAGTGCTTTTAGCACAGATGGTAGCGCTTTTACAACATGGCAAACCCTATAAAATGAGCAAACGGGCAGGAAAATTTGTGCTCTTAAGAGATGTGTTACAGGACATCGGCAAGGACGCTCTGCGCTTTGTGTTTCTCTCAAAAAAGCTAGACACGCATCTAGAGTTTGATGTGGCCAGTTTGCAAAATCAGGACAGCTCTAACCCCATTTTCTACATCCATTATGCCAACGCGCGCATCCACACCTTATTGCACAAATTTTTACAAAAGGGCGACGCGCAGGCTATTCTCTCAAGTACCCTTGAAAACATCCCTCCCCAAGCCCTGCACCTCTTGTTTAACGCGCTCAATTTGCCCAAAGTACTTTGGAGCGCTTTTGTGGATCGAGAATTACAAAAGATCTGCGAATATCTCAAAAATCTAGCTGGGGATTTCCATAGCTTTTACAACGCCCATAAAATCCTAGACACGCCCGAGGAACTCAAATACCTCAAGCTCTGCCAAATGGTCAGTTTGAGTTTGACAATCGGGTTAGACATTCTAGGGATTGAAGCCAAGACAAAGATGTAAAATGCGGGACGGGGAAGGAGGGGGAGGTTACCCCGCCCCGCGATCGCCATTATAGTAGAAGTTTTAGATATTTTAGCTTAAATGGGTCGTTTTTTATAAAAAATTTCCAATGGGGCCTTATGTACATTGCCATTTGTGAAGTCCCAACACTGGAGAATAAAACAACGGTTTAAACGGATGGGTTTTTGTAAAATTATGCAAGATGGTGGTCCCGACTGGACTTGAACCAGCGACCCCTACCATGTCAAGGTAGTGCTCTACCACTGAGCTACGCGACCAAAAGCCCTATTTTAATTTGCGCTTGCTTAAACTTTGTTTGAGCGCGTCTAGCAAGAGCAAACCCACGCCTACATCAATGAGCACATCGGCTAGATTGAACACGGCAAAGTCAAATTTGTAATGCCAATAGACATAATCCACCACATGCCCATGCATAAAGCGATCGAGCAAATTAGAGCTCCCAGCTCCCAAAATCAACCCAAAGGGGAGATAAGTCTGCATAAAAAACGCCCGTTGGGACAAGAGCATGATCGCCATCCCTATAATTAAGAGGGCTTGCAAATACTTGAGCCAAGGTCCTAAGAATTCTAGCATAGAAAAAGCCACGCCCTTATTGTAGGCAAGCACAATAGAGATCACGGGTCCCTCCGCTCTAAAACCCTGCAAAATCCACTGCTTGATGGCTTGATCGCAGAGTATTGCTAGTAACCCCACCCCCACAAACCAAGATAGCGCGCGCTTAAAAGGACCGCTCAAAGCAACTGCTCTTGTAAAAAAGCTTTGAGCTCCTTTGCTTTATTTTCTAACAGGGTGCGCTCCTTGCCTTCTAGCAGAATGCGCAAGAGATTTTCTGTACCCGAGTAGCGAATGAGATGACGGATATGGGCTTTTTCTAAGGCTTGGAGTTTTTGCTCAAACCCGGGCAATTTGTCTAAGGGCTTTTTCTCTTTCACGCGCACATTTTCTAGCACTTGGGGGTAGAGATTAAAAGGGTTGAGCACCTTGCTACTAGGTTGTTTGCTCTCTACCACCATCGCAGCCACCTGCAACGCGCCCATAATCCCATCTCCGGTTTTAGCATAGTCCCCAAAGATGAGATGCCCGCTCTGCTCTGCCCCAAAATTCAAACCATGCTGTTGCATCGCCGCGCTCACGCATTTATCCCCCACATCGCAAAACACCACCCCGATATGGTGTTGTTTAAGATACTCTTCTAAGGAGAGATTACTCATGGTGGTCGCCACAATGCTCGCGTTACTGAGGGTGTTGCGCTTGTGGTTGTAGAGGGCTAGCGCGCCAATGAGCTTGTCCCCGGGCACCACCACGCCCAAATGATCCACCACCACTAGCCGATCCGCATCCCCATCTAGGGCAATGCCCAAATCTGCGCGGTAGCGCCTCACCTCTTGGCTGAGTTCAAGCGGATAGAGCGCGCCGCATTGGGCGTTGATATTGCTCCCATTGGGTTCATCATTGATCACAATTACATCTGCGCCCAGCTCGCTAAAGACCACAGGGGCGACCTTGTAACCCGCCCCATTGGCAGTATCTATCACCACGCGCATGCCCTGCAAATTGAGATGTTTAGGGAAGGAGTTTTTCAAATGCACGATGTAGCGCCCGATCACATCATCAATGCGTTTAGCGCTCCCAATATCTAACCCAGATTGGCAACTCTGCTCCACGCGCTTGCTATCTGCAAAGATTTTTTCAATCTGTAACTCGCTCTCCCTTTGGAGCTTGTAGCCAAAGCGATCAAAAAATTTGATCCCATTGTCTTCAAAAGGGTTATGACTGGCACTAATCATCACCCCCGCATCACAGCGCATGTTCTCGGTTAAAAAGGCGATGGCGGGCGTGGGCATAGGACCGATTTGAATCACATCATAGCCTACAGAGGTGAGCGCGCTCACTAGGGCGTTTTCAATCATGTAACCGCTGCGGCGCGTGTCCTTGCCCACTAAG
Source organism: Helicobacter vulpis (assembly GCF_003660395.1). GTDB lineage: Bacteria > Campylobacterota > Campylobacteria > Campylobacterales > Helicobacteraceae > Helicobacter > Helicobacter vulpis. The sequence continues at coordinate 17,071 of NZ_QXQT01000004.1, read as the reverse complement.
ATTTTATTGCTAATGGCGTGTTTGCGAAAATAGAGCCCGGCAGCGATGCCCAGTTGCATCACAAACATGGGTGTGATCTCCACGCCCGCCCTGCCCCTGACTCCATCCGTGCCAAAAATCATGCGCGCCCCAAAGAAATTTAGTTCTCTTTAATTAAGATAAAGCTACAATTCTAACACATTATTTTTGATAAAAGGATTAAGTGTATGGCAAACCATAGGTCGGCGCAAAAACGCATCCGTCAAACCATTAAGCGCACCGAGCGCAACCGCTTTTATAAAACCCGCTTGAAAAATATTGTCAAAGCGGTGCGCGAAGCGGTGGCGCATAACGATCTGCCCAAAGCCCAAGAATCCCTTAAAGTGGCAAATAAAGAATTGCATAAATTCGTGAGTAAGGGCGTTTTAAAGAAAAACACCGCCTCTAGGAAGGTGTCGCGTTTGAACGCGAGTGTGAAAAAGATCGCTCTAGCCAACGCTTAAAATCGTGCTCTCTGCTAAACTAAAAGAAGTCGTGGCGCGCTATGACGCGCTCGCTCACTCCCTCACCCAACCCGAAATTTTAAACGATGTCAAACGCCTCACTGAGTTGAGTAAAGAGCAAGCCGGCTTAGAGGAGCTCGCCACACAGGCAAAAGAGTATTTGGGTGTGTTGGACTCTATTCAAGAAAACAAAGCCTTATTAGAGGATAAGGAGTTGGGCGAATTGGCTAAAGAAGAGCTCAAACTCTTAGAAGAGCAAAGCAAAGCCCTAGAAGAGCGCATTAAGATTTTGCTCATCCCTAAAGACCCTAATGACAATAAAAACATCTACTTAGAATTGCGCGCGGGCACGGGGGGCGATGAGGCGGGGATCTTTGTGGGCGATCTCTTTAAAGCCTACTGCCGTTATGCGGATTTGAAGCGTTGGAAGGTGGAGATTGTCAGCTCTAGTGAGAATAGCGTAGGGGGCTACAAGGAGATGATCGCGCTCATCAAGGGGCAGGGGGTGTATTCACGGCTCAAATTTGAAGCGGGTACGCACCGCGTGCAACGCGTGCCCGAGACCGAATCACAGGGGCGTATCCACACCTCAGCCATCACTGTGGCGATCATGCCCGAAGCAGACGATGTGGAGATCAACATTAATCCGAGTGATTTGCGCATTGAGGTCTTTAGAGCGGGCGGGCATGGGGGGCAGTGCGTGAACACCACCGACTCGGCGGTGCGGATCACGCATGTACCCAGTGGGATCAGCGTTTCTATGCAAGATGAGAAATCCCAGCACAAAAACAAGGACAAAGCCCTAAAGATTTTAAAAGCCCGCTTGTATGAAAAACAAATTGAGGAGCAACAACAAGCCCACTCAGAGGAGCGCAAAATGCAGGTGGGCAGCGGGGATCGCAGCGAGCGGATTCGCACTTACAACTACCCACAAAACCGCTTGAGCGATCACCGCATTAATTTAACTCTCTATAGCCTAGAGGAGATCATGCTCTCAGGCAACCTAGACCCCGTGATCGAGCCCTTGATCGCGCATGCCCAAGCGACTGTGAGTGCAGAAATTTAGCTATGAATGCGTGCCAAGACCCCTAGCGTTTCAAGCTATTGACCGTCTGGAGCATGTTATCTGCCGTTTGAATCGTTTTAGAATTGGCTTCATAGGCGCGTTGGGCGGTGATTAAGTCGGTCATCTCTTCTACCAAGCGCACATTGCTCAATTCTAGAAAACCTTGGCGTAATTGCCCATAGCCATCGCTATTAGGATTGCCCACAATGGCCGGACCACTGGCTGATGTAACGGCTAGTAGATTATCCCCTAAGGCATGCAGCCGGCCGGGTTAATGAAATTAGCCAAAGTGATCTGTCCGATCACATTAGAAGTACTTGCATTGCCCTGAGTTACGCTCACCGTGCCATCTACCCCGATGCTAATTTGGGTGGTGTCTTGAGGGAAGGTGATCTGGGGGATGAGCAAGTAGCCTTCAGTGGTCACCATATTGCCCTGATCGTCGATCTTGAAATTGCCCGCACGGGTGTAGGCAGTAGAGCCATCGGGGAGCTGGATTTGAAAAAAGCCCTTGCCGGTGATGGCGATGTCTAGGTTATTTTCAGTTTCCTTAGGGCTACCCTGAGAAAACATCTTAGTAACACTAGAGGTACGCACCCCTAAGCCCACTTCAATGCCATTGGGGGATTTGGTGGTGTCTGAGGTAGAAGTACCCGCATACTGCAACGCTTGGTAAAAGAGATCGTTAAAATCGGCGCGTTGCTTCTTAAAGCCCACGGTATTGACATTGGCGATATTGTTAGAAGTGGTGTCAATATGGGTTTGTTGCCCGAGCATTCCGGTCGTCGCACTGTAAAGAGATCGCAACATGGCTGGCCTTTTTGTTGAAATGGCTTATTTTAGCCTAAATTCCCCCCTCAAAGTCTTAAAAATCGTAGTTAAGATAGGCTGTAACCGAGCGTCCGGGGCCAGATTGCAAGCCCGCAGGGCTAGAACCAATCCCGGTGAAGAAATACTTCATGTCAAAGATGTTGTTGACCTGCAAACTGCCCATGATCTTATGTCTGCCATTTTGCCAAAAGATTTGAGAGACTTCTATATTCCATACCCAATACCAGGGCAAGAGCCCTTCATGTTGGGTCATACACCACGCCGCACACTGATAGCCGGTACTGAGCACACTTTGGTAGTTATTTCCCCCGCTATAGTACTGCTTGCCATAGTAACCCCCGGCTGCGCTATTGCTGATCCCGCTATAAGCGCGGCTATAAAAATAGCTAGAAAGCCCAAAAGTGGTTTTGGCATAAGTGTAGCGCGCGTCTAAGATGAATTGATAGGGGCTCACAAAGGGGAAGTGTTTGTTATAGCTAGTCCCGGGCAAGACATCGCCATTGAGATCCGTCAAAGGGCCACGGCTGGTTACGCGCGTGTCAATGTAGTTAAAGGCGGCATGAAATTGCAAGCCCTGAATGGGGCGATAATACATCTCTAGCTCCACGCCTTGAGAATAGCCATTCACCGGGCGCACATTGCCCTTCATCGGGCCGCTGGTATAGACAGAATACTGACCTGTTGCAAAATCGCGCGCCCAAATTCTAAAATAATCGGCGTTGAAGCTGAACTTGCTCTTGTAGGTGTAGCGCATCCCCACCTCCACCTCATCAAAGTGCTGGGTGAAGTACTCCGCCCCACCATAGCTCAAGACATCCAATTGTGGGGGGACATAGGAGCGTTGGTAGTTGAAGTAGGTGAGCAAGGTGTGCGCGTTGTTTTGCACGGGGATAATGCCGATGTTGGTAGAGGGCATCCAATTGTTCATGTGCTTGATCTTTTTCAAGTCTTGCTCAGGGATGGCATACCAATTAGAGGCGTTTTCATTGTTGTACTGCACTAGGGCGTAGCGCAACCCGGGTACCACGAAGAAACGCCCTCCCCAAGTTTCAATGCGATCGCTCAGATACACCGCCGTGTAATTGTTTTTCCAGTTGTTCCAGTTCTTGTAGAGCCCATGCTTGATATGAGGTTTCCAACCGCTCATCACATTAGCCCCCGCACACAAAAAGCCCGCCCCCTCTCCGCTGGTTTTAGTCGCGCATTCATTGGTGTTCATGTATTGACGCTGGAGAAAGGTAGTGGTCATGAAGCGCAAACCCATGATGAAGGTCTGTTTAACTTTGCCGGTATTGACGACTAAATTAACCTTGGGTTCAAAGGCATTATTGATAGAGCGCACGGGGTTTTCTACCTCTGCCCAGCCATTGTAATTGGTGGCGTAGTAGGGTACGGCTAAGTTATAGCCACTGGGTAACCCCTGGGCCGCACAGCTTGCCGCGCTGTAGCAAGTAACCATGTTGGCGCTGTTGTAGCTAGAGCTCACTTGAAAATCCCTAGTCATGAACTGCCCGTAATAGGTGAAGCTAAAAGTCCCCCCCACTTTGTCTAAATCCCCAAAGCGGTTTTCATACACGATGCCAAAACGCTGGGAGCGCCCGCCCTTAGAATTTAAGGGGCGTTGGTTAGCAAAGCGGTTTTGCTTATAATCCTGCTCGCTGAGCGATCCAGGTTGAGCGATGTTGAATTTGTAGTACTGGTAATAGGCCTTGATCCCATTGTTTTCATTGATGTCATAGACTCCATCGAGCCAGTAGTTTTGGATATTGGTAGGGCTATTGTCCCTAAAGCCCTGCCCGTTCACCCAGTTTGCCTGTGCCTGTACCCCAAAGTGCTTGTTAATCATCCCCCCACTTCTCACATAGGTGTTAAAAAGCGTGTTATTGCCCAGGGACTTGAGAAAAGAAGAATCCCCAGTATGCGTACTAGCAAAACCCGCATTCCTAGCTTTAGCCCAAAAGGTAGTCCGTTCCGCGGCTTGGTTTTCCCAGTGCTTGGGGATGGGCTTGGTGATGATATTGACAATCCCCCCATAGGTGTTAGGTCCATATTGTACACTGCCCCCGCCCTTGATCACATCGATGCGATCCACCGCTTGAAAGGTTACCGGGAAGATATCTAACTCAATGTGCGAATAGGGAGCCATATATACAGGAACGCCATTGACCAGCATGAGAGTCGCATCGCTATGCCCTGAGCCCCCAGCCCCAAAACCTCGAATCTGAATAGTGGGCATGGCCCCCACACCTGTGGCGTTCCTAACCTGCATGCCGGGCACATTCTGCAAGGCTTCTTCAATGCTTTGGTTAGCACCTTGAGTGAGCTGTTTGTTGGAGATCACAGTACGGCTACCGGTGTATTTTTTGACTTCTTGATCCTGCCAACTTTTAGGCGCGGTGATCCCGCTATAACCCAAATTAACCTGACCAGAATAATCTGTCCTGTCTTTTTGCCCCGCTGTGGAAACCTTGCCCAAGGTGTAGGTCTTCTCTTTGGCGAGCAAAGTGTTTCCACACACTAAACTCGCTCCCAAAGCCAAGAGTAACTTCTTATCCATAGCAAACCCTTTACACCAAAAAAATGAAAAGGCCAAAAGCTAGCTGTGTGTATCTCATTAAAATAACACTCTTAAGCTTTTACGATTTTAGCTTGACAATCTTATTTTTTACTTAATAATCTTATTTTTATATTACTTTTATGGTTTAATTTATGATTAAAATATTAACAGGAGAAGTATCACCCCTTTTTACCACGCGCACGGACGCGTTCAGGATTTCAAGCGTTTGATCTTCGCCCCTACAGCGCGCATCTTGGATTCTAAATCTTCATAGCCTCGATCCAAGTGGTAGATGCGATGGATTTTAGTCTTGCCTCTAGCTACCAGCCCGGCCAATACCAACGCAGACGAGGCCCTTAAATCCGTAGCCATCACATCAGCCCCGATCAACATGCCCCCTCCCTTAATGCGCGCTAACGCTCCTTTTAAGCTAATTTGCGCGCCCATGCGTTGCAATTCACTCACATGCATGAAACGGTTTTCAAACAAGCGCTCTTCAATTAAACTCCCTCCATTACACTGGGTGGCCAGTGCCATGAATTGGGCCTGTAAATCTGTGGGAAAACCGGGGTATTCGGTAGTGATGATCTCAAAAGGCGCACGGGTGGGAGCTGGGAAGATGTCAATGGTGTGTTGGTTGGGGGCCAATTCTTGGATGTCTAATTTGAAGCCAATCTCGCTAAGCTTGCCCAAGATCGCTTCTAGGTGATGGGCGTTGGCATGCATGAAACGCATGGGGGAGTTGGTGATCGCAGCAGCGCACAGATACGTCCCACACTCAATGCGATCGGGAATAATTTCTATGGGTTTAAAACTTAAACTTTCTTGTTGTGTACCCTGAATACAAATTTCGCCACTCCCCACCCCGCGTATTTCCACCCCTGCGCTCTGCAAAAATGTGCAGAGTTGCACCACTTCGGGCTCTTTGGCCGCATTGATAATTTTACTCTCTCCCTTAGCCAGCGCAGCTGCCATCACGATATTTTCTGTACCCGTAACGCTGATCTTATCAAAGACCACATCGCAACCCTTCAGCCCGCCCTTAGCCTTAGCCATAATATAGCCATGCTCGATGCGAATCTGTGCCCCCATTTTCTCTAAGGCTTTCAAATGTAAGTCTACCGGACGCGCTCCAATGGCACATCCCCCGGGCAAACTCACTTTACACTTCCCAAAACGCGCTAGCAGTGGCCCTAGCACTAAAATAGAAGCGCGCATTTTACGCACGATGTCATAAGGGGCTTCTAGGTGGGAGATGTGGCTAGCGTCCAAAGTAAGGGTATGGGGGTCTTCCCAAAGCATCTGCACGCCCAAGTGGTCTAAAAGGGCTGCCATTGCGCGCACATCGGCCACTGCAGGCAGGTTTGCGATACGGGTGTGCGCCCCACCCAGCAAAGAACAGGCTAAAATGGGCAGGGCGGCGTTTTTGGCCCCCGAGATCGCCACGCTGCCGCCCAGAGGCTCTTGCCCCTTAATTTCCAAATAGTCCATACAATTCCTTAGTCTTTTTTCTTATGCTTGAGAGCAAGGCCTATCGTGTTAGAAATAGACTTAGCCAGTTTGGGATTGGCGTTTTCTAAGTCATGTCCAAATTTGATCGTGCGATCGATGTCAAAGTATTCACTCCCAGCGATGTCTTCAACAAAGCCCAGCCAATCCCCCTCTTTGACATTTTTAGGCAATGCGTTGTAATGGCGCAGGAACGTCTCTACAAGCACTTCAAAATCCCCCCTAGTTTTCAACATTTTAAAATTACTGATGAGTTCGCTCAAAGAAGGGGGTTGAGCACGGGGGGGTGGGGGTTGGAAGTAGGTATAAACCAAGCCGATGATAAAAACAGGGAAGGCTAGAAAAAAACCCGCGCTCCAATAAATCGCATAAAACCACAGGTCGTCCATTAGCCCCTCACTAATTGGTAAAAATCATTGGTGGCTTGCACAAAGCCGTCCATACTCCCGCAATCATAGCGTCTTCCTTGAAACCTGTAAGCCAAAACCTGTTTGCGTTGGGATTGTTTTAAGAGCGCATCTGTAATTTGAATCTCTTGGTTTTTACCCGGCCGGGTGTTTTGGAGCACGTCAAAAATATCGGGAGTCAGAATATAACGCCCAATGATGGCCAAATTGCTAGGGGCTTCCTGCGCTTTAGGTTTTTCCACCATGTCCATTACTTGGTAGACCCCATTGGCGATCTCTTGCCCCTTGATCACCCCATATTTATGCACCTCTTCTAGGGGGACTTCTTCGATGGCGACAATGCAACATTGGTACTTGGCATAGAGTGCCACCATCTGGCTCAACACGCCTAGCCCTTGGGGGTTGATGCATAAATCGTCTGCCAAGACCACGCAAAAGGCTTCATTCCCAATCAAAGTTTGGGCGGTGTGGATGGCATGCCCTAGCCCTTTCATTTCATGTTGGCGGGTGTAGGAAAACTTACAGGCTTGCATGATGGCACGGATGCTTTTAAGATATTCTTCTTTGTTTGTACCATTGATTTGGTGTTCTAATTCATAGCTAATATCAAAGTGATCTTCAATGGCGCGCTTGCCCCTCCCAGTAACAATGGCCATGGTGTCGCACCCTGCTTCTAGGGCCTCTTCCACGCCATATTGAATCAAGGGCTTATTCACAATGGGCAACATCTCTTTGGGCATCGCCTTGGTGGCGGGCAAAAAACGCGTGCCATAACCTGCAGCAGGAAACAGACATTTTTTAATCATGGTTGTCCTTGTCTTGAAGTGTGTCTTGAAAAAAAGCATTGAGATCAAGAGGTTTGGCATGGGGAGCAAAAATGCGCTGGTAGATGATGTAATTGGCCATGACTTTCTGCCCGTAGAGGCGGGTCTCTTCATAAGGGATCAACTCCATACTTAGCCATGGCTCAAATTTGCCGGGTCTAAAAAAGTGTCTTTGGGTTAAGAGCCGTCTAAAAAACCCCGGCCCGGCATTGTAGCAATAGGCTACAAAAAGAGGGTGCTTGAATTCAGCCTTAAGATAATTTAGGTAGTAATTGCCAAAGGGCAAAGCGATCTTGGGGTTGAACATGTCAGTAAGTTGAGTGGGGCCCGCTCCCATTTTTTGGGCAAAATTAGGCACATTGAAGGGCATAATCTGCATTAAACCCAGCGCATACGATCGCGAGATCAACGCGGGCAAAAGCAGGCTTTCTTGGCGGGCGATGGCGTAGGCTAAGGCCCTCTCCTGCAAGGAAGTCCAAGAGATGATGTGTTCATAGGGGGCTAAGAAATAATGTTTTTCTGGGTGATCGCGCCCAGAAAGTAGGCCAAATGGGGGAGGGTCTGGGGGGTTTTCAAGCTCTCTAATCTTTGATCGCGCGCGGGCCCTTGGGGCATCGCTAGGGTCTTGTCTCTGAAAATTTGCCATGCAAAGGGATCGGTAATGTCAAAGGGGGGTTTCTTGTGGCGCGCGTGTAAGGTCGTGATGAGTTGGTAAGTGGGAGTTTTGTGTAGGCTGAAGTTGGCATAGAGACTAAAGAGATTGGGGTTATCACTCTGACTCAAGCTCTCTAAAATGGCGGGGTCTTGACTGATTAGATACTGCCAAAAAAGGGCTTTGTCTTTGAGAAAAGGGGTGTTGGCCAGATAAGCAGCGCGCTTGAAGTAATCCAGTGCTCTGTCTTCTTTATTTTGCAATACAGCGTTGATCCCGAGTATAAAAAAGGTCTTGTCATCCGTGTTGGTGATGTGGGCTTTGGCTAGGGATTCTTTAAAATGCAAAAAACGCGCGTCCATCACAATGCGTTGGATAATTTGGTTGAGTTTGGGATCATTTTTGTTTATGAAAGATTCGAGCCATTCAGGGTTGATGTGGTGGTCTAAGAGTTGGAGGCGTTGTTTATAGGGCAGGGCATTGTAGATGAACACCAAAGTGGAGACACTGCTCTCAAACAGGGCTTTTAAAATATCATGGTGGAGTAAAATCCCAATGGAAGTGTCGAGCTTAGGGTAGTCTTTGGCAAGCTTGCCTTGCATGAGTTCTAGGAGCGTGCGGTGCAATCGATCTTGAGCACTGGCAAAGATTTTAGAAACACTCAAGCCCAGCGCGATACAGCGCGCGTCTTTTAGAGCAAGCTCTTGAAGAGGGAGAGTGCTGCACAGATTAGTTATGCCAAGCCCTAAGGCCTTTTTAGCGCGCATGGCTTCTTGGATCGCCACACTCTTATAAGTTACTAGATTATAAGCTGCCTTGGCCTCTGAAGTGGTGGTACTCTCTTGCTTGAGAAACATCCAGATGTAAAAGTCGCGCGCGATGCCCGGGGGTTTGTTTTTGAGAAAATCCAAATTAAGGGGTTTACCTCCCAATAAACAACACGCGCAACACAAACACAAAAGTCTAAACACACTTACCCCTGCGCGTAGAGAAACAAGAGTTTTACCAAAGTCATGTCTACAAATTGCAAGAAAACGAGCAGGGCAAGGGGCGAGAGATCGATCCCATTGAAGACCAAAAAGGGCAGCCACGATCGCACCTTAGCAAAGAGGGGTTCGGTGAGGCGGTAGAGGATTTGTACTAGCGCATTTGTAGGGTCTGGCCTGACGAAACTTAGAATCATAGCGATGACGACCACCCAAGTATAAAGGGTGATCAAGCTGTGTAAAATTGTGGCCAGCGCGCCTAAAATGGTACTAAGAACCATGCACATCCTTTAGGACCAAAATTTCAGAGGCAAAGGCGCGCACAAAGGGGTAGAGCAAACTCAGCTCTAAGCCATGGGCTTGCCCAGTAAAGAGGATACGCAGGGGTTTGAAAAAATCCTTGCCCTTGAGCTGACTAGCCTGCATGGCGGCCTGCTTGAAGTGGGTGAAATCTTCTAATTGCCCCAAATTTAGAGTTTGCAAAGCGCGGTATAAGTGGTAGCAATGATCATAGAAATTCTCTCCTTCATAGTCCTGCCTAATGTCTTTAGGGCTGAACATGGCCTTTAGCTTGCCTTGTAATTCTTGTAAGGTGCTGGAGTCTTCTAAAAAAAGTTGGGCTAACTTGGCCTTGCTTGGGTGATCTAGCTTTAAAAGGGTTTGGAGTTCTTCAAGGGTTAGCTTTGATAGGTGTTTGTGGTTGAGGTGGCGCAGGTAGGCTAGATCAAAGCGTGCGTTCGCGCCACTTAACTTGGCTAGGTTAAACCATGCACAACTCTCCTCAAGATCAAAGACATCCTTAGGGGGGCTATAGCCAAGAGAGATGAGATAATTTGCCACGCTCTGGGGCAAAAAGCCCTGTTGCAAAAGCCAAGAAACACTAGAAGCCGCATCGCGTTTGCTCATCTTTTTACCCGTTTCGTGGTTGAGAATGAGGGGTAAATGCGCGTAGGTGATCTGATGATATGCAACCCCTAGCACTTGTGCTAGGGCTTTTTGGATAAGGATTTGTTTAGGGGTGTTGCTGACATGATCTTCGCCCCGAATGATATAGCTAATCTTGTAGGTGAAATCATCGCATGCGCAGGCAAAATTATAGGTGGGGGTCTTATCCGCACGCAAGATCACAAAACTATCTAATTCATGGGGCTCAAAATGGATCACGCCCTTAATTTGATCGGTGAAGTCTAGTGCCTGTGTGCTGCCTCTTAAACGCACTACGGGATGGGGGTTGCTTTGTTGTTGTAAGAATGCCCAAGCGTCATGGTAGCGAAAGGGGCGTTTTTCCTGCAGGGCGCGTTGCTTTTGCTCCTCTAAGAACTCTAGGGTGCAGTGGCAATAAAAGGCCAAGCCTTGATCTAAGAGTTTTTGAGCGTACTCTATGTGTGTGGCCACATTCGCGCTTTGATAGACTAGCTGATCCCACGAAATGCCCATAGTACTCAAGAGTTCTAAAATTTCTTGGTCCTTATGGGGGATATTACGTGCCGTGTCTGTGTCCTCAATACGCACCATCAAGGGGCGTTGGAGTTGCTTGGCCACGATGAAATTGAGCAAAGCAGCGCGCAAATTCCCAATATGCATATCCCCAGTGGGCGAAGGCGCAAAACGAAGCATTAAAAAGCCTTTTTTGCGTAGAATTATAGCCACTCTTGTTTATTACAAACTTCAGAAAGCAAACGCGCTTGATATTTTGCTGGTATTTATGCGACACTAAGAGATTGAGGCCGCCAACTTCTGATAGAATTGCTCGCATAGAACTTGAAACACGAGGTGCAACATACAAGAATCCCTAAGCAAGTCAGAGCAAAAGATCAAAGACATTAAGCGGATGAGACTAATGGGTATATGTATTCATGGTTACCAAAGTTAAGCCTGCCTTATTTGGACTGCAAAATTCTAATCGGGATTTTTCTAAAAAACAAGCATGGGGCAAGAATCAATTCAATACCGCCTTTCCTGTATCGCTGTGTTGCTATTTTGAACACCACAACATCAATGCCATTTACTTAAAAATTGCAAAAGGCGCATTCGCCCACGCAGAAATAGAAATCGCACAGCTACTAGGCAAAAGCACCCAAGATACCGACACCTATTTTGCATTTGAAACCCCTTTTTTGCCTTATCAAAAATACATCGTGGGCAAATTGCCTAGAATAGACATGGTGGTGCAAAATCTCACCGATAATAGCCAAAGTTGTGGGTTAGAAATCAAACTCACCGCACTTCCCGACAACAGCACTTGTGGTTTAACAGAAGAAGACTATGGGTGCGAGCTTGTGGTGCGTCCAGACACCATTGTATATCTTGCCTGTAGCCTTGCGCATGCCTTGCAGGATACGAACTTTTTATGCAATCTTATAGATTTTGGGATCAAAGATTGGAGTCAAGAAGCGCAAGTCTTGCCCCACATCTCTAATATGCTTGCCTTTTTAAGGGATATTTACAACGCTGTAGAACACACGCAAACGCCTTTTTTGCTCCAGCCCATTTGGAAAACTCTAGCCCGGCACGCAAAATTAGCACAACACTGCCTAGATATTTTTGTGTGGAGCAATGCAGGTTTTCTGCATTTTTTAACAGAAATTGCAGGCGGTGAAAACCCTTTAAAAATCAACCGACAACAAAGAACAATCATATGGCTTTACAAAATGCTATACTCACTGTCCATGTCTCAAAAATTTGATCCCAAATCCATCATCGATCGCTTGTCCTACAACACCAAAAACGATAAAGCTTTTGCCTCTTCAGGCAATGTTACAAATCCTTATATGCGTTGCCAAAGATTGCTAAGACCCACCATCACCAAAGAGGCAATTAAAGAGATTATTTTAGGTGGGGGGCAAAATTATTTAAGCCCTGAGCGTAGATTTGATGCGGTGCTTTTCCATTCCCCGGAGCTTTTTTCATGACTTGTGTGGATTTGTTTTGTGGCTGTGGGGGCATGTCGCTTGGCTTTCAGCTTGCCGGGTTTAAAATGTTAAAAGCTTTTGATCATTGGGAATGTGCTTTAAAAGTCTATCGGCAGAACTTCGCCCATGAAGCCCTAAATGTGGATTTATCTAATCCAAGCCTTGTGATCCCCCTATTGCTAGAGTTAAAACCCCAGATCATCATCGGTGGCCCACCTTGTCAAGATTTTTCAAGTGCGGGCAAAAGGGATATGGGCAGTAGGGCGCACTTAACCCATAGCTATACCGACATTGTTTGCGCCACAAAACCGCAATGGTTTGTGATGGAAAATGTCGCGCCCATTAGAAAGAGCGCTATTTTGGATATTTGTATCCACAAATTCAAACAAGCGGGCTATGGTTTAACTTCTGTGATTTTAGACGCGGCTTATTGCCAAGTGCCGCAATCTCGGGTGCGCTTTTTTCTCATCGGTCGCTTGAATGGAGGGCATAACGCCTTGCTACACACATTAAAACAAGGACTCACCAAGAACCCCATGTCTATTAGGGATTATTTGGGAGAGACGCTAGGCATACAGCATTATTACAGACACCCTAGAAGTTATCAAAGGCGTGCGGTCTTTAGCATTGATGAGCCTAGCCCCACGATTCGGGGCGTGAATAGACCCATCCCTAAACATTACCAACTTAAAACCTACGATCCTAGCGGTGTGGATTTGCGCGCCCTGCGCCCCTTAAGCACCCTAGAGAGAAGTTATCTACAAACCTTCCCTAAAAACTTCATTTTTAAGGGCACTAAAACAGACCTAGAACAGATGATTGGCAACGCCGTCCCCATCAATTTAGCCAAATACATCGGGCAGGCAATCATGGAGTGTAAAACAGATACAGGAGAGCAAAACCCTCAAGCTTTCCTCTTAGCTGACAAACCCCTACACAGACAACAAGGCATGCAAGCCTCGCTTTTCTAGTCCAACCCCCAATTTCTGCTATAATCCCGCTTATGCAAAAATTTAAGAAAATTCTGCCTAACCACCCTTCTAGAATTGCCCTTAAAACACTTAAAAGCCTAAGCTATGAAAATAGAGTTTAAACAAGAACAAGTGTGCGCAAACCCCTTGCACGCCATCGCCACGAGCATGCTATTTGTGCTTCTCTCAGCACTTGGGTTGTCTTTTGTACAACCCCCCAAGGTCAAGATCATGTTTGGGGACATCTTCACACCTGTTTGGATTTGGTATTATGGGCATGTGGCTAGTCTGATCTTGGGGAGTTGGCCTAAAAAGCCCCTTGCAATCGGGGTGGCTTGGGCTCTTGTGATCCTCTCCTTGTTTCTTTTTAGAGTCTATGGCTATACGCATATTTATTACTTCAAGGTCTATTTACCCCCCCTAGCGATCACGACACTATGGGCGTGTTTTTGTGTGAGATGGACGCATTGGATGTTGGGAATCTTTCTAGTGTGGTATGTGAGTTTTATACTTTACATAGACCCTAGCAATATCCATAATCCCCAAGTCCTGGTGGTGTTTTTCTATTTGTGTCTGTGGTATGGTTTTTGGTTTGTCGCTCTGCGCCACGCACCTCTAGCTCTCGTGCTAGCTTTTGCCTCATTAGGGCTTGTTCTCTTGGGGTTGCCCGTCTGAAGAAAATTGCACCGGGCGCACAAAACCCCAAAACCACGCCAAAGGGATGGATTCACCCCTTGCGTTTTTCTACGATTTCCTTAGCGATATTGCTGGGCACTTCGCCATAATGGTCAAACTCCATAGAGTAGGTCCCGCGCCCCTGCGTAGCAGAGCGCAAGTCAGTGGAGTAACCAAACATTTCCACTAAGGGTACAAAGGCGTTCACAATTTTAAGCCCTAAGCGATCCTCCATCGCGTTAATTTGCCCCCTGCGGCGATTCAAATCCCCGATCACATCGCCCATATATTCTTCGGGCACTTCAACCTCCACCTTCATCATGGGTTCTAAGAGTACGGGGTTGGCCGCCCTACAGGCCTCTTTAAAGGCCATGGAGCCGGCAATTTTAAAGGCCATCTCTGAAGAATCCACCTCGTGATAACTCCCATCATACAAAGTAACCTTAAAATCCACCACCGGATAGCCCGCCAACACCCCGCTTTGCATCGCCTCTTGGATGCCCTTATCCACTGCCGGGATATACTCTTTGGGGATCACCCCCCCACTGATTTGATTGACAAATTCATAGCCACTCCCGGGCTCTTTGGGCTCAAGCTTGATAAAGACATGCCCGTACTGCCCGCGCCCTCCCGATTGTTTGGCGTATTTGTGCTCTTTTTGCACCTCGCTTCTAATGGTTTCTCTAAAGGCAACTTGGGGTTGGCCCACCTCTGCTTCCACTTTAAACTCCCTTTTGAGGCGATCGACGATGATCTCCAAGTGCAATTCACCCATGCCCCCAATCAAAGTCTGCCCGGTCTCCTCTTGAGTCATCACTCTAAAGCTGGGATCTTCTTCGGCGAGTTTGCCCAAGGCCACGCCCATTTTTTCTTGATCGGCCTTAGTTTTGGGCTCAACAGCGATGTGAATCACAGGTTCGGGGAACTCCATGCGCTCCAACACCACAGGGCTTTTTTCATGGCAAAGCGTGTCGCCTGTCAGGGTGTCCTTGAGCCCCACAAAGGCGCAAATTTCACCGGCATAAACCTCCTTGATGTCCTCGCGCTTGTTGGAGTGCATTTTGAGCAAACGCCCCACGCGTTCTTTCTTGTCCTTCGTGGAGTTGTAAATATAGCTCCCCGATTCGAGTTTCCCTCGATACACCCGCACAAAGGTGAGCTGCCCCACAAAGGGATCGGTCATGATTTTAAAGGCCAAGCCGGCAAAATCCCCCTCATCACTGGATTGTACCTTGATTTCTTCATCGCTTTTGGGATCCACGCCTTTAATGTCTGCCACTTCTGTAGGGGCGGGGAGGTAGTCAATGACCGCGTCCAACAAGGTTTGCACCCCCTTATTCTTGAAGGACGAACCACAGAGCATAGGAATCAAGGCCATATTCAAGCACCCCGCTTTAATCCCATGCTTGATCTCTTCCACACTCAAGGCCTCTCCACCCAAATACTTTTCCATCAAGGCCTCATCTTGTTCGGCCACCGCCTCTAAGAGTTTGTCGCGGTACTCTTGGGCTTTGGCTTGCAGGTCGCCAGGGATGTCTTGCACATCGTATTTGGCACCCATCGCCTCGTTATTCCACACAATGGCCTTCATAGCGACCAAATCGATCACTCCTTGAAAAGTGTCTTCTGCGCCAATGGGGATATTGATGGGTACAGGGTTGGCTTTCAAGCGTTCTTTAATTTGATTCTCCACGCTGTAGAAATTCGCCCCAATGCGATCCATTTTGTTCACAAAGACGATGCGGGGCACGCCGTATTTATTCGCCTGCCGCCACACGGTTTCACTCTGGGGTTGCACCCCCCCTACCGAGCAAAACACCGCCACCGCGCCATCTAGAACGCGCATGGATCGCTCCACTTCAATGGTAAAATCCACATGCCCGGGGGTGTCAATCAAGTTGATTTGGTGATCTTGCCAAAAACAAGTCGTGGCAGCAGAGGTGATGGTGATCCCTCTTTCTTTTTCTTGCTCCATCCAATCCATTGTGGCCGCGCCGTCATGCACCTCGCCAATCTTATGGCTAACCCCTGTGTAGAACAAAATGCGCTCAGAGGTGGTGGTTTTGCCCGCGTCAATGTGGGCGGCAATCCCGATATTTCTAATTCTCTCTAAAGGAGTTTTGCGTGCCATAACCCCCCCTTACCAGCGGTAGTGGGCAAAGGCTTTATTGGCCTCTGCCATTTTGTGGATTTCTTCTTTTTTTCTAAAAGCAGCCCCCTTGTCGCTGGCCGCGTCCAATAATTCGTTGGCCAGTTTGTCAATCATCATGCGCTCATTGCGTTTGCGGGTGGCTTCTAAAATCCAGCGGATGGACAGGGATTGTTGGCGGGCTGGGCGCACTTCTACGGGCACTTGGTAGGTCGCCCCGCCCACCCGTCTAGAGCGCACCTCTAGCAAGGGTTTGACATTCTCTAGGGCTTTCTCAAAGACTTCAATGCCCTTTTCTCCGCTTTTTTCCTCAATCTTGTTAAGCGCGGCATAGATGATCTTTTCAGCCACGCTACGCTTCCCATCATACATCATCTTGTTGATGAACTTGGTGATCACCTTGCTATTGTAGACCGGATCGCCCAAAACCTCGCGAATTGGCGCGCGTTTTCTTCTCATATTTTACCCTTTATTTTTTCTTTTCAGCCCCAGCTTTGGCCTTTTTAGCCCCGTATTTGCTGCGAGAAACCGATCGCTTATTCACCCCTGCGGTGTCCAACGCCCCGCGCACAATGTGGTATTTCACCCCGGGCAAGTCCTTAACCCTTCCCCCGCGCACAAGCACGATGGAGTGTTCTTGCAAGTTATGCCCCTCTCCGGGGATATAGCTGATGACCTCAAACTTGCTTGTCAAACGCACTTTGGCGACTTTTCTAAGAGCGGAGTTGGGTTTTTTGGGGGTGGTGGTGTAAACCCGGGTGCAAACCCCCCTTCTTTGGGGGCATTCCACCAAGGCCGGAGACTTGGTTTTCTTGAGGATTTTCTTCCTTTCCTTGCGAATCAACTGGTTGATGGTTGGCACTGCTTCCCTTTTTAATAAGTTCGAAAACGCCCATTGTATACTAAAAAAGCTTGATTTTAGCTTCACTGGTAATAGAAGTATGCAAGAGACCAGCGCGCTAGCTCATAGTGATGTGATCCCACCCCCCAAACCCACAGAGCCCAAATTCAGCCCCCGCTACCAACTCAAAAGAACATGGAGGATCTAAT